>NZ_DALYUL010000008.1:64941-99676 GCF_031981185.1 Anaerotignum sp.
GAATCATATGAGACATAACCAATAAACGGCTTTCTTCATCGGGCAGACGAAGCAATGCTCTTGCATGTCGCGCTGTAAATTGATGCTCCAACAGTTCTTTTTTTACACTGTCTTCTAATTTTAAAACTCGCAACTTATTGGCAATGGCAGATTGGCTTTTGGAAAGCTTCGTTGCTAACTCCTCTTGGGTCAGTCCATAATCCTCCATCATGTTGCGGTAGCCTTCAGCTTCTTCTAAAAAGCTTAGATTTTGCCTCTGAATATTTTCAATAAACGCCAACACGGCGCTATCACTATCAGTCACCTGAATAAACAAAGCAGGAACGGTTTTCAATCCGGCCATTTCCGCAGCCCTAAGACGACGCTCTCCCGCTACCAATTCATAAAAACTTCCACTCATTTTCCGAACAGTAATGGGTTGCAGAATTCCATATGCGGTAATGGATTCCGCCAGTTCTTCCAATGCACCAAGATTAAAATACTTTCTTGGTTGATATGGATTGGGACGAATTTTTTCAATTGGCAGCTGATATACAGCCTTCTCCTTTTTTAAACGCATTTCGGGAAATTTCAAAACCTCCATATGTATTTCCTCCTTTTATATTCTATGGAAACCGAGATAACATTACAAATCTACGGCATTTTTCTTTTTTTTCTTTCTTTATTTTAACATAGGAAGCACGTTTTGAAAGAAAAAGAGTATAACAAAAACTCTGCGACCTCGACAAAATGACTCGGCATAAGACACAAAAAGCTCGAAGGGTTAGAGATATTGACAGAGGTTGTGAAAAAGTTTCAAATTTATATCATTTTCTCGTCATTTTATTTCAAATTTTACACTACATATACCGCTTTTTTTGACATCCAAATACTATATATTGGTATTTGCATATGAAACCAATTTATTTTCCAGGCAATTATTTTACCATTTCCAGTTCTCTATTTTTTTCTATCATACAAATTAGATGCCTTTCTTTTTATTTCCCCGGTTATGCTAAGCTACCTTTTACGGTCTTTTTCTCAACCCCTTTTTCCAATAAAAAAGACAGCAATCTCTAAGATATGCTGTCTTCTTTTTTTACTTTAAAGGATTTTTTGAAATTTTTCCTGCTTTTCTGGGATAAACTTTCGGCGTTGGGGAATCTTTTACAATGAAAATAAGCTTATGGGATAAATCTGTAAAGGGAATCGTAACATCAATTACCTGTGTCACCCTTCCTCCAAGCTTCTCCAAAGCCCCTTTTGCCTCTTCGATTTCGTCTAAAGCGTCAGGTCCTTTTAATGCTGCCAAAGTTCCCCCTACTTTTACAAAAGGCAAACAATATTCCGCCAATACTGCCAAATTCGCCACTGCACGGGATACACAATAATCAAACTGCTCCCGATACAATGGGTTTTGTCCCCCATCCTCCGCACGTGAATGGATACATTCAACCTGGCTCAAGTCCATGGACTTTATAGCCTCTTCCAAAAAACCAATTCTTTTTTGCAAAGAATCCAAAAGGGTCATGGAAACTGCAGGACAAGCAATTTTTACTGGTAGCCCGGGAAAACCTGCCCCCGTGCCAACATCGATTATTTTTGTGGACTCTGTTATTTTCAAATACGGCACAAGGCTCAGGCAGTCAGCAAAATGCTTTAAGATAACCTCACGTTCCTCTGTGATCGCCGTTAAATTCATTTTTTCGTTCCACTCTAAAAGCAGAGACATATAAGTCATAAACTGTTCCGCCATCTGTTCAGAGAGCTGAACATGCATCTGCTCACAGCAGGATTGTAACAGCATTTTATTTTCCATGCGCTACTCCTTCTCTATATAATTAATTTTCCATTTTCCATAGTGATTTGGCTCCGCCACCATCTGCACAGAAATCACCTCCGTATTTCCCTCATCATTTTTACAGGTAAGGGCTACCGTTCTGATCTCATTCCAAATATCATCGGAAAAAAAATGCAGGTTTTTGCGTTCTTCAAAAAACTTTTTGATACCATCAAAATCAGCTATTGCCGCCGCTGATGCGGAAAGATAGCCCATTGCCTCGTCTTGGCTATCTTTTTCCAAAGCCCGCAAGAAAGAACGTAAGGTTCCACTGGGGTTTGGTAACGAGAAAAATGGTCCACTCACTGTATTAAAACACAAATCCTCCAAAGGGAATTTTCTTTTGGGTAAAAACAACCTTCTGTCTATTTGGGGACTTGCATTTTGTTTTCCTTCCCAAGGCAGAAATACCTTCATTCAACCCCCTCCTTTCTAAAAACATAAAAAAGATTAACATAAAAACCCTGAACTTTGTCCTCTCACTGCCCAACATAGGGCACACAGCAAACCTGGTTTTTGCAGTACAAAAGTAATAAAACCCTAATAGATTTGGGACATCCGAAACCTTAATCTCTGGAATTTCTCTTTTGCTGTTCTAAATAAATCAATAATACGGAAATGTCCGCAGGAGATACTCCAGTGATGCGGGATGCATGTCCTAAAGAGGACGGACGAATTGTATCCAGCTTTTGCTTTGCTTCAATGCGCAATCCTTGTATACTCTGATAATCCATATTCTCCGGCAACTTGCGGTTTTCCAGCTTCTTAAACTGCTCCACTTGTTTCAACTGCTGTCCAATATATCCTTCGTACTTAATTTGTATATTTACTTGCTCCCGCACATCAGGGGGAAGCTGGGGTCTTGCTTCATCAATAGGGGCAAGCTTTTCATAATCCAACTCAGGTCTTTTGATTAAGTCTGATAATTTTACTCCTGATTTAATAGGTGTACTTTCATATTGCTCCAATAGTTCTAACGTTCTTCCATTTGGTGCAATGGTTAATCCCTTTACTCTCTCTATTTCCAAATCAACCAAACGCTCTTTTTCCCGTAAAGCTAGATAACGCTCCTGTGAAATCAAACCAATGTCATGACCAATGGGCATAAGCCTTTGGTCCGCATTGTCCTGTCTCAGCAACAGACGGAACTCTGCACGGCTTGTCATCATACGGTAGGGTTCTTTACTCCCCTTGCTAATTAAGTCATCAATCAAAACCCCAATATATCCATCGGAACGCTGTAAAACTACAGGCTCTTTTTCCTGAATATATCTAGCAGCATTGATGCCGCCGATTAACCCCTGGGCTGCCGCTTCTTCATAACCAGAACTTCCGTTAAACTGACCTGCACTAAACAGACCCTTATAATCCTTAAATTCCAGAGAAAGCTTTAACTGGGTTGCATCGATGCAATCATACTCAATGGCATAAGCGAAACGGGTAATTTCGCAACGCTCCAATCCAGGTATGGTACGGTACATAGCAATTTGCACATCTTCAGGTAAAGAAGATGACATTCCTTGAATATACATTTCCTCTGTGGTTTCGCCTTCTGGCTCAATAAAGATTTGGTGACGCTCTTTATCCGCAAACCGCACCACTTTATCTTCAATGGAGGGACAATATCTGGGGCCTGTTCCCTCAATTACCCCACCGTATAACGGAGACCGATTGAGATTGTCCCGAATAATCTGATGGGTATTTTCATTGGTATAGGTCAGCCAGCATAACGCCTGCTCTCTTTTGATATCCTCCGCAGTATTTTCAAAAGAAAATGGCGTTATATTCTCATCCCCATATTGGGGCTGCATTTTCTCAAAATCCAAAGATCCTCTCAGCATTCTTGCCGGTGTTCCTGTTTTAAAGCGGTACAAACGAATACCCATATCCTTAAGCTTTTGGCTTAACTGTGTTGCAGGCATCAAATTATTAGGGCCGCTCGGAATAATTACGTCCCCATGTAAACAACGCCCTTGCATATAAGTACCCATACATAAAACTACGGCTTTGCAATGAAAGACTGCCCCTGCTGCAGTGATAACACCAGAAACCTTGTCGTCCTCCATTAAAATTTCTGCAATTTCCCCTTGATACACCCGTAGGTTGGGTGTTTGTTCCAAGGTGTGCTTCATTTCTGCTTGATATTTTACCTTATCCGCTTGCGCACGTAAAGAATAAACCGCAGGCCCTTTTCCTGTATTCAGCATTTTTGTCTGAATATAGGTTTTATCGATTACTTTTCCCATCTCGCCGCCTAAAGCATCAATTTCTCTTACCAAATGCCCTTTGGAGCTGCCCCCAATGGAGGGATTACAGGGCATCATGGCAATACTATCTAAGCTGATGGCAAATAAAATGGTTTTCATACCCATTCTTGCCGCCGCCAATGCCGCCTCACACCCCGCATGACCACCACCAATTACTGCTATATCAATGGTTCCCGCTTCATACTTCATTTTATAACTCCTTCATATTCCAAAGGGAATTTCCCTCGTTATCATTTATCACTCTTAACCTAATATTTTAGGGCAAGTTCCTTCAATTGGCAATGCTTTGGGCACAATCTATGGGGAAAATTTCTCCCACTTTCAACATAATTTGTAAAAATTCTAATTTTATTTTCCCAAACAAAATTTTGTAAAGATGCGATCGATGATTTCTTCATCGGCAACATCCCCAGTAATTTCACCTAAAAAACGGTTGGCATCCTGCAAATCCATAGAAATAAAATCCTCAGGCATACGGGTACGAATGGTTTCTAAACAACGCTCCATAGCCTCTTTTCCCTGAAACAATGCATTTTTGTGGCGGGTATTTCCAAAAAGTGCATCCTCAGCCTTTACACTTTCCCCACTGAAAAACAGTTGCTTTAAGCCATGAATTAACTCCTCAAAGCCTTGATTTTGTTTAATGGAAACTGAAATCAATTGTTCCTTTGGGATATATTGTTCTAGCTCGTCCATAGACAGCTTTCTTTCTAAGTCCGTTTTGTTCAACAAAACCAGAGTCTTTTTTCCTTGAATAAAGGAAAGAATCTCTTTATCTTCTTTTTCTAAGGGTCTGGAGCTATCCAGCATCATCAATACTAAATCGGCTTTTTCTGCATAAGCTTTCGATTTTTCTACGCCCTTTTTTTCTACCAAATCCCCTGTTTCACGGATACCGGCAGTATCTACAATCTTCATGGGAATACCGTCAATATTGATATATTCTTCAACGGTATCTCTGGTGGTACCAGGGATATCCGTTACAATTGCCCGTTCTTCCTCCAACAGCCAATTTAAAAGAGAGGATTTACCCACGTTTGGCTTACCTACAATTACAGTTTCCAAGCCGTCACGGATGATCTTTCCCCGATCGGCATTTTTCAATAATTTTTCCATGTGTTCTAATATTTTCAACGTGCCATGCTCCATATTTCCGTAGGTTTCCTCTTCCACGTCATGCTCAGGATAGTCAATCACTGCCTCTATCTTAGCAATCATATTTAAGATTTCATCACGCAAGGAACGAACTTCCATTTTTAGTCTACCTTCCAACTGGTTCACTGCCGCCTGACGGGATAAATCAGTTTGAGAATGGATAATATCAATTACCGCCTCTGCCTGAGTCAGATCCATTCGACCATTTAAAAAGGCTCTCTTGGTGAACTCTCCAGGTTCTGCCATTCTTGCACCCTGGTTTAAGACAGCCTCTAATATTCTTCGGGTCACCAATGCGCCACCGTGGCAATTGATTTCCACAATATCCTCTTTTGTATAGGTTTGAGGTGTTTTCATAACAGAAACCAATGCCTCATCAATAATTTCACCGTGGCTTACAATTTTGCCGTAGGATAAGGTATGACTTTTCTTTTCCAAAAGGGACTTCTTCCCCTGAAATAAGCCATCCGCCAGCTCAATACATCCCCGTCCGCTTATTCTGACGATGCCAATCCCGCCAATTCCCAAGGGGGTTGAAATCGCGGCTATAATATCGTCTAAATGATTGAATCTATTCATATTACCCCTCCTTTTTTTCTACAAGCGCTAAGGTCAAGGTTAAAGATCAAGGTCTCGGGACGCTGTCCCAAACCCTGCAAGCCTTTGCAAAGGCTTGACCCTAACTTTTATTTGCAAAAACTCTGTTTTTGCAGGCGACTCATAACAAATTAATATCCTCTTAACCCCCATGACAAAAGGGGTTCAAATTAAAGTTTTTGGTCTTACATTTTAAAAAAGTAAGAAGATGTAGGTGAAACCTACGGTGTTTCTTACCTTTAATACAGGAAAAACCCGCAACAAGAGCCTCCTGCAACGGGTTTTGAATTGCTTATTATTTTAAAGTAATTACAACATTACGATAAGGCTCTTCCCCTTCGCTGAATGTTGTTACATAGCGATCATTTTGCAATGCAGAGTGGATAATTCTTCTTTCATAAGGATTCATGGGCTCAAGCACTACATTTTTCTTTGTATGTTTTACTTTCTTCGCTAAATTGAAAGCAAGTGTTTCCAAGGTTTCTTTTCTTCTTTGGCGATAATTTTCTGTATCCAGCATAACGCTGATATAAGCACTGCTGCTTTTATTTACAACCAGATTCACCAAATATTGTAATGCATCCAAGGTTTGCCCTCTTTTGCCAATCAGAATTCCCATATCTCCGCCTGTTAAATTAATCAAAAGATGTTTATCCTTCAATTGGGTTTCAATTTTTACAATCAGCCCCATGGATAAAAAAACTTCTCTCAAAAAATTTTCTGCGGCACGTTCGGGATTAAAATTCTTCCGAACCAAAACGACTGCTTCTTTTCCCCCAAATACGCCCAAAAAACCCTTTGAACCTTCGTCAATAACAGTGATGGATACCTCTTCCTTAGATGCCCCAAGTTCCGTTAAGGCAGCAGCAACCGCTTCGTCAATGCTCTTACCGCTTTTTCTAATTTCATCCATTCTGCTCAGCCTCCCCCATGAATTTCTTTTTATAATATTTCTGCAATACTACCTGCTGAATAATACCAATTATGTTACTGATTATCCAGTAAAGTCCAAGACCGGCGGGCATTGAAATAGTGAAAAAGCCCATCATGAATGGCATTACATAAGTCATTGTCTTTGTCATAGCCATTGCCGGATTATTGGGATCATTATTTGTTGATGGTGTCATAACCATCATGATTTTTGATTGTGCATAAGTAGTAATTGCAGCAAAAACAGGAATTAACACACCGGGCCATTTTAATCCCGCTGCACTAACAAGGGGAATAAACAAAAAGGTCTCAATATTATTTTTATTCGCCAAAAGTCCAACCAATGTATCACCATTGGAACCAAGCTGATTTAAAATATTTGTCCAAGCATCTGCGCCTAGATAATTTACCAACATAACAACATCATTCAGTCGGCTTAAATCAAAACCGCTTGTTTTAATAATTTCTACATTTTTGTAGTGGTCAACAAAAGCCTGGGCATAGGGAGCAAACACTTCCATTCTCATGTCCTTTGGAATTTGTAAAATTGCATTTGCAATGTCTGTATAATTTTGACCAATAACATCAACATAAACATAGGCATTTTGGAATAAATAAAACAATGTATATAAAATAGGAAGCTGAATTAACAAAGGTAAGCATCCGCCCATAAGGTTGATACCGTTTTTCTTTTGAAAATCCTGCATCTCCATTGCCATTTTTTGCTGAGACATCTGATCTGTCTTGCCTTTATATTTATTTCGAATCTTTTCCAATTCAGGCTGGAGCATCTGCATCTTAAAAGAAGATTTCTGCTGTTTTACCATTAATGGAAATAGAATTGCTTTCACGATCAAAGTAAATAAAATAATTGCAAAGCCTAATACGCCAGCTTGCGTCATACCATAGAGCCCATTAAAGAGCATATTGTAAACTTGTCCCAAAACATTGGCAATGGGCCCCAATATGCTTCCGGGCATTTTTACAGACGTAAACGTCGTCAAAACGACACCTGATAATAGTTCACTTCCAAACACGCTTTATGCCTCCTTAACAAACAAATAGAATTTTCTTGCCCCGCAGGACAAGTCAACAAACAATAGGATTTTTCAGGGAACGGGGTCATAGCCGCCTTCATGGAAGGGATGGCACTTCAGAATTCTTCTGACGGCAAGGTATGTGCCCTTAAAGATACCATAACGAGATATCGCGATAAATGCATACTGAGAGCAGGTGGGGGTAAATCTACAATGAGGTCCAATCAAAGGAGAAATTCCCACCTGATAAAATCGGATTAATAGTAAAAATAATTTTTTAACCATTTCTCTCATCTCTCTTCATTTTCACTTTCTTTCTCAGAACTTTTTTCCTGATGAGAAAGAAGTAATTGATGTTTTTTCAATAAATGGCGCAAGGAAGCACTTACCTCATGATAGGTGGCATCCTTACAAATTACCCGGGCAATTACAACGATATCGTAGCCGGGGCGAATTTCTTCCTCCATATTACGATAGCTTTCCCGAATTAGACGAGTCACATGGGAACGTACAACGCTTTTTCCTACCTTTTTACTGACAGAAATACCTAATTTGTTCCCTTGTGCCCCATTTTTTACTACGTACATAACCAGATGGCGGTTGGCAATGGATCTGCCTCTATTGTAAACATACCGAAATTGAAAATTTTTTTTCAAAGATTCTGTAAAATTCATAATAATCCTTCTTTCATTCGGTACCGCCAAGTTATTCCTCATATGAACAAAAGGCCACTTTCAGCGGCCTAATATACTTTTTGGTATGAGGATTATGCGGATAATACTTTTCTACCTTTTTTTCTTCTTGCTGCAAGCACTTTTCTACCGTTGGCTGTCAACATTCTTTTTCTAAAGCCATGTTCTCTGCTTCTCTGTTTCTTTTTGGGTTGAAATGTCATTTTCATAGTTATACGCACCTCCTTTATTGCAGGGATTCTCTGCCCTATTTACGAGCACTGTTACTATTATAGTAAAAAAGGATAGGTACGTCAAGAAAAATATTTACCTGAAAAGCCTTTAAATCCTGGGATTTTGGGGTAAAAGTTTACAATATACTTAAAAAAATATAGCTTGGACAAATATATAGTTTTTTTTATTTAGGTTTTACTATATATAGTAGAACTTTTTATAAAATATAAATTTCTATTCGTTTTTCCACTTATAAAACACTGGTTTAAAAAACCCATGAAGGAAACGGAATCCTTAAACCTAACCTTTATGATTCTTAAATTTTATTTTCTTCATGGAAACTAAGGTGTATTTCCAATTTTTACAATTAAATTTTTTCATTTTTCGTGTCTTATCATACAATTCTTATAAATTATATGTTTTTTTCATCATACACGATTACAAACGACAGCTTTTTCCATTCATTTTTTTTAGTTTCGCTGGGGATAACCATAATTTTTGATTGCGGTTGTGGATAACTTTTGTTATACTATGGGCAAAGTATTGTTTCATTGATGATCCACAAAATTCACAATTCTTTTACAGTACCAAAATCAAAGTTATCCACAAACTGTTGATAACCCTGTGTATAACCCGGATTTTATGTGAAAAACCTCTTGAAAAAACATTCCTCTCAAAAAAATGTACTACTATTTAGGTCAGAATGTCCGTGTTTTTCTATATTTTGCATACTGTTTATTTTGTGGGCAAGTACAAAGCATTCGCTGTGAATAACTACGGCTTGTCTTTCATTAAGAAGCTTTTCTTTCACAGCCATCTACATTTAATTGTGAATAACAACGTTGTTATCCACAAAATTTTAACAGGAGGTACATAATGGAACAAATAAATGAATTGTGGAACGAAGCACTAAAAATTATCGAAGAAGAAAGCTCCGCCGTTAGTTTTGAGACATGGTTTCGTCCCATTGTACCCTATGGCTTGCAGGATCATTGTCTATATTTGCAGGTAGATAATCCCTTGGCCAAGGATATGTTGGAAAAACGTTACTTTGATTTGCTGAAAAATACCATAAAACAGGTTACAAAAACGGATTTGGAAATCATCATTTTAATGGGTAATGAACTGCCTGTTAGATTAATGGAGAAAAAAGAAGTACAAAAGCAAGGTACTGAAATTCCAAGAAACTTAAATCCGAAATATGTATTCAGCTCCTTTGTGGTAGGCAACAGCAACCGTATGGCTCATGCCGCATCCTTGGCAGTTGCAGAGGCGCCCGCAAGGAATTATAACCCTTTGTTTTTATACGGTAATTCCGGTTTGGGCAAAACCCATCTTATGCATTCCATTGCCCATTATATTTTGGATCATAACAGTTCTGCTAAAGTTTTGTATGTTACCAGCGAAACTTTTACAAATGAGCTGATTCTTTCCATTCAAAATAATAGAAACGAAGCTTTTCGTAATAAATACAGAAATATCGACGTTCTTTTAATTGATGATATTCAGTTTATCTCCAAAAAAGAAGGTACTCAGGAAGAATTTTTCCATACCTTTAATGCATTGTATGAGTCAACGAAGCAAATTATTATTTCCTCGGACCGACCTCCCAAGGAAATTGAAACCTTAGAAGACAGATTGCGTAGTCGCTTTGAAATGGGCTTGATTGCTGATATTCAGCCTCCTGACTATGAAACAAGAATTGCAATTTTACGAAAAAAAGCAGAGCGAGATAATTTGCAGGTGCCTGATGATGTACTGGCTTATATTGCAAAAAATATCGCTTCAAATATTCGTGAATTAGAGGGAGCTTTAACTAGAATTGTTGCATTTGCAACACTAACAAACCAAGATATCTCCATTTTCTTGGCAGAAAACTCTTTAAAGGATATCTTCAGCGAAAATGCATCTGCGCCAATCACCCCGGATTCAATACAAGAAATTGTTGCGGAACATTTTAATATTCGTATTGAAGATATTCAGGGAAGCAAAAAACCCAAAAATATTGCTTTTCCCAGACAAGTTTCCATGTATTTATGCCGAAAACTATTAGATATTTCCCTTCCAAAGATAGGTGAAAGCTTCGGAGGGCGTGATCATACAACTGTCATTCACGCAATTTCTAAAATTGAAAAGCAGTTGGAAAATGATACGGCATTGCAAAACACAATTTTGCAGCTGGAGAAGGCAATTAAGGGGCAATAATTCTTCCACATTACCTTGTGGAGCAGCATAGGGAAAGACTGTGGACAAAGATTGCCTATTTCGTCTTGCTGTGCATACTGTGGATAAGCCTATGTTTTACACACATCCCATCCACATAGCTTGTCAACACCCAAAATTCTTGATTCTTCGGGAAAAAAGAGGTTTTCCACAAACTCACAGCCCCTACTACTGCTACTGCGGATTAAATCTTATTTATTTCTTCAAACACTGTGTGAAAAGGAGTTGTGAACAACTTGAAATTGATTTGTAAAAAAGATCTACTGTTACAGTATATAAATATCGTGAATAAAGCAGTTTCCAATCGAACCACGCTACCAATTTTGGAATGCATTTTACTAACTGCTGATGAAAAAGGCTTTGTTTTAACAGGAAATGATTTGGAATTGGGAATCAAAACTGCTGCCATAGAAGCTGATATTTTAGAAAAGGGCGAAGTTGCCATAGAAGCCCGCATTTTCAATGAAATTGTTCGTCGCTTAAACGGAGAGGATGTTACAATTTCAACAAATGAAAAAAATGCGGTAACCATTGTTTGTGGTTCTTCTGAATTTAGTATTATGGGCCAAGGTGGAGAAGATTTTCCTGCTTTGCCTGAGGTAGAACAAAATCAAGCATATACTTTAAAGCAAAATGACTTAAGAAATATGATTCGTCAGACTATTTTCTCCATTGCCCAAGATAATGCAAAGCCTGTATTAACCGGGGAATTATTTGAGTTTCATGATGAATTTTTTAATATAGTTTCTGTAGATGGTTATCGTATTTCTTATCGTAAAAACCATTTAATTCAAAGTTATGGAAAAAATGATGTGATTGTTCCTGGCAAAACATTAAGTGAATTAAATAAAATATTATCTCAGTCAGAAGAAGATTTGGTTTCTCTTTATGTGACAGACAAACATATTTTGTTTGATTTGGGCACAGCAATTATGGTTTCACGCTTGATTGAAGGGGATTTTATTCGTTACGAGCAAAGTTTTTCAGAAGATTTTAAAACAGAGGTTTTGGTAAATAAAAACGAAATGATTCAATCTTTGGAACGTGCATCATTGGTTTCCAGAGATAACAGAAAAACGCCGGTACGCTTCCAAATCAAAACAAAAAATATGGAAATCACCTCTAAAAGTGATATGGGTACGGCTTTTGAGGAAATTTCTGTGGAAGTAGAAGGGGAAGAAATCTCCATTGCCTTTAATCCCCGTTATTTTATCGAAGCCCTACGTTCGATTGATGAAGAAAACGTAAAAATTCACTTTACCGCTTCTTTAAGTCCTTGTACCATATTACCTGTGGAGGGAGATTCCTTTAAATATTTGATTCTCCCATTAAGAATGTAATTGTTTTATGTAAACAATAAGAAAGAAGGACTACTTTATGCAGGAAGTTGAAATTCAAACAGAATTTATTAAATTACAGCAGGTTTTAAAACTTGCCGGTATCATTGGACAAGGGTCTGATGCTAGAGCATTGATTTCGGAAGGTTTGGTTTATGTAAACGGAGAACAAGCTCTTGAAAGAGGAAAAAAAATTCGCCACAACGATGTGGTTGAGGTGAAGGAATTGGGATCTGTAAAGGTTGTTAGCAAATTGTAAAAAGAAATGCTTCTTGTAGAGGTTTTTTTGAAGATTTTTTTAATAAAAGCCATTATAAATTAGATGAACTAAAAAGAAACTGATTCTCAAGTATGTTTAGAAGTATAAAGGCCCGTATTGGAAATAAATTATGCAATAAAATTACGGGCTTTTTTCACTGTAATATTAAAAATATTTTCTTTATTTTAGCTTCTGTGGATAAAATTAGAGAAAATTAAACTGCTGTCTCGTTCTATTTAGAAAATAATAGGTGTTATTCATATAAGCATGTGCTTATATTTTATTTTATTGTTCAAGAAAACTGGCTTTAGAAGCAAATATATTTGTTATTTATTTAACATTAAATACTTTGTCTTTTGATGTCTTTAAAATAATTTTGTATATCGGGTGGATATTTATGCAAATTTCAGAGGTTTCTTTGCAAGGCTTTCGTAATCTGGAGGAGATGCAAATAAAACCCTCTCCAGGAATTAATGTGTTTTACGGAAAGAATGCCCAGGGAAAAACCAATTTTTTGGAGTCCCTTTATTTATGTGCCATGGGAAGGTCTATGCGAACAAAATATGATTGGCAAATGATTGGTTTTCAGGAGGAGGAAAGCCACATTCGTTTATTAATCAACAAAAATAGCCGAAAAGAGCGTATTGATGTTCATTTGAAGCGAGATACAAAAAAAGGCATAGCCAGAAACGGCGTACCAGTCAAAAAGCTAGGGGATTTGTTTGGAACTTTGTATACAGTTGTTTTTTCGCCTGAGGATCTTTCCTTGATTAAAGAAGGACCCGCAGAACGTCGGCGCTTTTTGGATATGGAACTTTGTCAGCTTAGTCGGGTTTATTATTATGATTTGCAGCAATATTATCGTATTTTGAAGCAGAGAAATAATTTATTACGGGAAATTCAGAAGAATCCCGCCTTACAAGAAACTCTTTTTGTATGGGATACCCAGTTAATTGATTACGGTGAGCGCGTTATGGGGGCTAGAACGGATTTTTTGCAAAGGCTAGATAAAATCGCCGCTGAAAAACTTAACGCGCTTACAGGGGGCCTAGATGCCCTTAAAATTCTATATAAGCCAAATTGCGAGCCGGGACACATGGAGGAAAGGCTGAAACGAAATTTACAGCGAGATATTTATTTGGGCAGTACCAATTTTGGGCCTCATAAGGACGACATTTTGTTTACCATTGATGGGAAAGAGGTGAAAAGCTTCGGTTCTCAGGGTCAGCAAAGAACAACAGCCTTGGCTGCAAGATTGGCGGAAATTGATTTGATACGGGAAGAAACCGGTGAGGAGCCTGTTTTACTTTTGGATGATGTGCTGTCCGAGCTGGATGAAAGAAGGCAGAAATATTTGATGGAAAGTATTGATGGTCTGCAGGCTTTTTTGACTTGTACAGGAATTGAGGATGCAATAAAAAAATATATCAGCAAAGATAATTTGTTTTATGTGGAAAATGGGCAAATTGTCAGTGAAAATGGATTGGAGAAGCGTAATGACTAAAAGTTACGCTTTTTTTATTGTATGATGATGGCTATAAAATTGTCTGCATGGGGAGCACAAAATTTGATTTATTCTAAGAAAAAGATTATTGAAAAATATCAATCCTATCTCTACTTGTATTTTCCCTAAAAAATTGCAAAATTTCCTAATATTTTTGTTACAGTAATCATATAATAATTAATAAGGAAGGAAAAATATTAAATATTTTCATTAAAAATTAGTGTTTTCCTTGAAAATATAAGGTTTTCTTCTTGTAGAATTCTTTTAAAAATGTTATAATAGTTATGTATTATAAACTCGCTAAAATTTGGAACGATTTTAGATTTTTTATTTTAAAAAATTTAGTCTGTTTTCTATGATTCGTGGAATATGCCAAAAGCGTGTTTCCTAGGAAAACATAGTGCACTTAAAAAACAGTGTCTAAGCTATAAAAAAGAAAAAATTTACCTATCATTTTTGATTTGAAATAGGTTTTATGAAAGAAACCTATTTTTTCTTTGGCGCAAAGCACGATGAAGAACCCTAAAAGATTTAGTTGAAGGAGAGGTTTTATGTCATCAGATTATAATGAAAGTCAAATCCAAGTGTTGGAAGGTTTGGAGGCTGTTAGAAAGCGACCGGGAATGTATATCGGTTCTACCAGTGCGAGAGGGCTGCATCATTTGGTTTACGAAATCGTGGATAATGCGGTGGATGAGGCCTTGGCTGGTTTTTGTACTGAAATAACCGTAAAGATTCATCCGGATAATTCCATTTCTGTTATGGATAACGGCCGAGGCATTCCTGTTGGTATTCAACAGCAAAAGGGGATATCTGCCGTAGAGGTGGTATTTACAATTTTGCATGCTGGCGGTAAGTTTGGTGGAGGGGGATATAAGGTTTCCGGTGGTCTCCATGGTGTTGGTGCTTCTGTTGTTAATGCTCTGTCTACTTGGCTGACGGTAAACATATATACCGATGGAAAGATTTATGAGCAAAAATATGCCCAGGGTAATGTATTAGCCCCTTTGGCAGTCATCATTTCCTGCCGGATCCTGAGATTTTTGAAGAAACGGTTTTTACCTACGATATTTTAAAGCAGCGCTTACGAGAAACTGCTTTTTTAACAAAAGGTTTAAAAATCAACCTTATGGATTTGCGTGAGGGGATGGAACAAGCACGTACCTTCCACTATGAAGGTGGTATTAAAGAATTTGTTGCTTATATTAATAAAAGCCGTCAGACCTTATATAGCGATATTTTTTATTGCTGTGGGCAGAAGGACGGTATTTTGGTAGAAGTGGCATTTCAGTATAACGATGGATATACCGAAAATATTTTTAGTTTTGTAAATAACATCAACACTCCTGATGGTGGTACGCATTTAATTGGCTTTAAAAGTGGTTTAACAAAAACACTGAATGATTATGGGAAGAAAATTGGCATTCTCAAAGATGCTGATAAGAAGCTTTCTGGTGACGATGTAAGAGAAGGCATTTCTGCTGTTATCAGTATTAAAGTTGAGGATCCCCAGTTTGAAGGCCAGACAAAGGCAAAATTAGGTACCAGCGAAGCAAAGAATGCTGTGGAAAGCGTTTTAAGCGAGTATTTTACCTATTATCTGGAGGAAAACCCTTCAGTCGCTAAAAATATCATTGAAAAGGGTATGATGGCTTCTAGAGCCCGTGACGCAGCCAGAAAGGCAAGGGAGTTGGTACGGCGCAAGACCGGTTTGGAGAATACAAGATTGCCGGGCAAGCTGACAGATTGTACCAGTAAAGATCCTTATGAATGCGAAATTTATATCGTAGAGGGTAACTCTGCGGGGGGAAGTGCCATTAAAGCAAGAGACCCGAAAACCCAAGCAATTTTACCTTTGCGAGGGAAAATTCTAAATGTGGAAAAGGCTAGATTGGATCGAATTTTAGGCAGTGAAGAAATCAAAAATATGATTACCGCTTTTGGTACAGGTATTTCTGAGGATTTTGATATTGATAAACTGCGTTATCATAAAATTGTTATCATGACAGATGCCGATGTGGACGGTGCCCATATCCGGACACTGCTTTTAACCTTCTTTTATCGGTATATGCCTCTATTAATTGAGGAAGGCAAGGTTTATATTGCTCAGCCACCTCTATACCGTGTGGAGAAGAATAAACAGCATTATTACGTTTATGACGATTTACAGTTAGAGACGTTATATAACGAGATTGGTAAAACAGGAATTAAGGATGTACAAAGATACAAAGGTCTTGGTGAAATGGATTTTGACCAGTTAAGAGATACTACTATGGCCGTTGAGCATAGGATTTTGAAAAAAGTGGACATCAGCGATGCATTGCTTGCTGATGAGATATTTAGCATGCTTATGGGCGATAGCGTAGAACCCAGAAGAGATTTTATTGCCGAGAATGCCGAGTATGCCGAAATGGATTTTTAAGCGTTCGCTTATTGAAAAAAGCTCAGTTCTTTCAAGCTTTTTTCAATTGAAATCCGCCACTGAAATAAGTCAAGATCAAGACCTTATGGACGTTGCCCCTAAGACTCAACAAGGGCTGTGCTTGATCCAATATGGAAACTGCGTTTTCCAAGAGGTAATTTTTAATTTAATTCTACCCTTCAAAAACGAAGTTTTTGAAAAAAGGGTCAAGGGATGAAATCCTTTGTGGGGAATTGGGGCAAAGCCCCAAGGTCTAAGAATCAACAGTAATTTAATTCTACCCTTCAAAACGAAGTTTTTGAGAATAAAAGGTCAAGGGACGAAATCCTTTGTGGGGAATTGGAGCAAAGCCCCAAGGTCTAAGACCTAGTAAGGCTGTGGCCTTGAGCCAGAATGGAAAACTGTATTTACCAAGAGAAATTGTTTTATAAATTTATTCAACCCTTCAAAAACGAAGTTTTTGAGAATAAGGGGTCAAGGGAGAAATCCCTTGTGGGGAATTGGGGCAAAGCCCCAAGGTCTTATCCCTTTAAATTTTAAAAGAGGTGAAAAAATGAGCGACGAATTCAAAGAAATAGATAAGGTCGTTTCCATAGATATCAACGAGGAAATGAAAAAATGCTATATCGATTACGCCATGAGCGTTATCGTTGCCCGTGCATTGCCCGATGTGCGGGATGGCTTGAAGCCAGTGCAAAGACGTATTCTCTTCTCTATGAACGAAATGAACCTTGACCCTAATAAAGGCTACCGTAAGTCAGCACGTATTGTGGGTGATACCATGGGTAAATACCACCCCCATGGTGATAGCTCTATTTATCAGGCAATGGTGCGTATGGCACAGAATTTCTCAATGCGCTATATGTTGGTAGACGGTCACGGTAACTTCGGCTCAATTGACGGCTACGGCGCTGCTGCAAGCCGTTATACCGAGGCAAGAATGTCTAAAATTACAGCAGAATTGCTGGCTGATATCGAAAAAGATACTGTTGATTTTGTGCCAAACTATGATGAAAACGAAAAAGAACCTACTGTTTTGCCTGCTAGAATCCCTAACTTGCTTGTAAATGGCTCCTCGGGTATTGCTGTTGGTATGGCTACAAATATACCGCCACATAACCTCACAGAGGTCATTAATGGCGTTGTTTGTATGATTGATAATACCATCAATGATAAAGATACCGATGTTGAGGAATTAATGGAGCATATCCAAGGTCCAGATTTCCCCACAGGTGCGACAATTCTGGGGAAAAGCGGAATTCGTGCGGCGTATCGTACTGGTAGAGGCAAAATTTTAGTCCGTGCACTGGCAGAAATTCAGCCCATGTCAAACGGTCACGAAAAAATTGTAGTAACAGAACTTCCCTATATGGTGAATAAACTTCGGTTGATTGAAAAAATCGCCGAATTGGTCAAGGATAAACGTATTGAAGGCATTAGCGATTTGTATGATGCTTCCGCTGGCGATGATATCCAGATTATTGTTGAGCTGAAGAAGGACGTAAATGCCAATGTTATTTTGAATCAGCTTTATAAATATACCCAGCTTCAGGAAAGCTTTGGCGCCATTATGATTGCGTTGGTCAATGGTAAGCCGGAAACTTTAAATTTGAAGCAAATTATTTCGGAATACTTGAAACATCAGGAAAATGTGGTCTCAAGAAGAACCAAATTTAACCTGGATAAAGCAGAAAAAAGAGCTCATATTTTGGAAGGTCTGCGTATTGCCATCGACAATATCGATGAGGTAATCCGCATTATCCGTACCAGCTATGATAATGCCAAGGAACGCCTTATGGAACGTTTTCAGCTTTCTGAGATTCAGGCACAGGCAATTCTGGAAATGCAGCTGCGTCGTTTGCAAGGCTTGGAGCACGAAAAAATCGATGCGGAGTATAAAGATTTGATGGAAAAAATCACTTATTTTAAATCCTTATTAGCAGATAGAAAATTAATGCTTGGCGTTATTAAGGACGAAATAACGATAATTCGGGATAAGTATGGGGATGAGCGCCGTACTCAGTTGGTGCAGAATCCCGGTGAAATTGATGTAGAGGATTTGATTGAAGAAGAAACTTGTGTTATGACTCTTTCAAACTTGAACTATATCAAGCGTACCCCTTTGGATACCTATAAGAGCCAAAATAGAGGCGGCAGAGGCATTGTTGGTATGCAGACAAGAGAGGAAGACTTTGTTAAGGATATGTTCCTTTCTTCTACCCATGATACCATTTTGTTCTTTACCGATCGTGGTAGAGTATATCGCATGAAAGGCTATGAGATACCTGAAGCAGGACGTACTGCAAGGGGGATGGCAATTGTAAACCTGCTGGAAATTGCCCCCGGTGAAAGCATTACCGCGATCATCCCTGTAAAGGAATTTAAGGAAGATGAATACCTTGTTATGATTACAAAACAGGGCATTATCAAGAAAACAGAGATGACAAGCTTTGCAAATATCCGTAAGGGTGGCTTGATCGCTGTTAATTTAAGGGATGATGATAATCTGATTTCCGTTATGACAACAAATGGAGATAACGAAATTTTTGTTGCAACAAGAAAGGGCCTGGGCATTAAGTTCTCTGAAAAAGATGTTCGTCCTATGGGTCGTACAGCTACGGGTGTTAAGGCAATCACTCTGCGTAATGAGGATTATGTGGTCTCTGCTGTAAAGATAATGGAAAATGCAAAAATTTTGAATGTAACAGAAAAAGGTTTTGGAAAGCGTACTGAAACAGATGCGTTTACTGTCCAGTACCGTGGTGGAAAAGGCTTGAAAGTTCATCAATTAACAGAAAAAACAGGTGCTTTGACTGGTGTTCTGTTGGTTGAGGAGAATGAAGAAGTAATGCTTATGACATCAGAAGGCATTATAATTCGCTTGCGTGCAAGGGATATTTCAACCATTGGTCGTGTTTCACAGGGCGTGAAACTGATGAACTTGAATGACGGCATAACGGTTGTGGGTATCGCAAAAATTTCTGAGGAAGATATTAAAGATGATGATGTAGAAATTTTGGATGATGAAACCTCTGTTTTAAACGAGGAAAGCCCTATCGTTTCTGAGGAAGAAACAACAATCACTGAATAAATAGTAAAAAAGGATATCATATTGTTGATATCCTTTTTTAGTTTGATTTATCAATAACAAGTAAATTTAATTATTCATTTATAATTTTTGTTAATTTTATATAATTAGATTAAAAATTCTGATGATTATTTGACAATTATTCATTATACTGCTAAAATCAAATTAGATCGTATCAGAAAAATCGAGGTGTTAGGGAAGATGTGGGACATAGAGTTTTTTTTGGCTGTGGGGAAGGTAATTTCACTGGTTGTATGTATGGTTTTTATTGAAGGAATTGTGGCAAGCAGACCAAATGGAAAATGGACAGGTATCATTTTGCCAGTTCTTATGCTTGTACTTTCTTTCTGGGTATTTTTTATGTGGAAAAATGCCATTTATTTTATTTTGGTGTTAGTGCCTGCGTTATTGTGTTGTTTTATTTATTATTTTTGTCGACGCTCTATAAAAAATGGTACGGCATTGAGCTTAAGTGAAGAAGAGCTTAGCTAACATTGTTATTCAATTCAAAATTACTTATTGAAACCAAATTTAAATTCATGAAGTAGAAATGAAAGAGCCCGTTTTTCTTGCAGTCTATTGGCAAAAGCGGGCTTTCTTTTCTACTTAACCTTTTTTTATTGTGTAACAAAGAGATTTATTTTTAAAGTATGACTGAAAACTTTTTACCAAAGACTATTAGGCTTTTAAGCTTTTTTCGGGAGGCACAAAATGAAAAAAATATTTTCTCTGTTGTTGATATGTTTCTTTTTTACCTCCTGCTCAGCTGAAGGTAGGCAGAAATACTCTGTCTCCACAGGTGAAGCATTGCCTATCGTTAGAGAGGCCAAGCTGGCAGTTGTAGGGGATATTATGGTACATGATTATCAATATAAAGAGGCTTATAACCCTGCCACTGGAACCTACGATTTTATGCATAATTTTCAGGATGTGAAGAAATATTTTGATGGCTATGACCTTGTTTTGGGTAATTTAGAGTCAACTTTTGGAGGAACAGGAAGAAGCTATTCTTCTTATCCCTGTTTTAATACCCCTGATGCTTTTTTGGATGCAGTAAAGGATGCAGGCTTTGATATTTTAACCACTGCAAATAATCATTGTATGGATACGGGAAAGGCGGGCTTAATCCGCACTTTGGACAAGCTGGATGAAGCCGGAATTGCTCATATGGGAACATACCGTTCAGCGGAAGATCGGGATAAAATTTTATATCGGAATGTCAATGGAATTAATTTTGCTTTTTTATCTTATACCTATGGAACCAATGGTATTGCTGTGCCTGATGCATATTTGGTGAATCTCATTGATGAGGATCAAATGGTTGCTGATATCAAAAAAGCTAGAGAGCGGGCAGATTTTGTTGTTGTGATGCCCCATATGGGCAATGAATACGAAACCTACCCAAAGGAAGTATTCCAAAATTGGGCAGATTTGATGTTTCTTGCCGGAGCAGATATTATTCTCGCTAGTCACCCCCATGTTTTGCAGCGTATGGAATATCGAAAGGTGGATCATGGTGATGGGCCTCATGACGGATTTATTATTTATTCCTTGGGGAATTTTATTTCTTCTCAAACAACGCCCCCCAGAAATGCTTCAATTATTTTACACTTAACCATAGAGCAAATGGGGGACGGTCGCCCAAATGTAAAAGAGGTTTCTTTTGTTCCTGTTTGGACGCAATTTAGAAATGCTCAGGATAAGAATCACTTTGTGGTTCGCAGCGTTTATGAAATGCTGACCCTTGATCAAAACAAAAAAGATCAGATCATCCGAAGGAAGGATCAAAAACGGTTGTTAGAGATTCATGATGAAACAGCATCCTTTTTGCTGAATCGAAAAATTCCTCTTTCGGAGATTCAAGAGGAATATGTATTTGAAAAATAAGAAAGCTCTTGTCAGGCAAAAAAAACAATGATAAAATATGTCCATCAATGTTAAGAATATGTAAGAATGTAGCGTTTGGAGGAGCAATATGGAGAGGGATTATCTTGCGGAGAATGTGGCTTATTTAACCAAGGATTTAGGTAAATGCAATATTTCCCAAAATCTGTTCCAGAGATTTAAGGAACTAATTATGGGTGGAGTGCTCCCGGCAGGATATATGCTGCCAAATGAAAATATAGTAAGTGATATGTTAAAAGTTGGACGTAGTACCCTAAGAGAGGCTTATACGGCTTTAGCGGTATTTGGTTTTATCAAGCGCTCTAAAGCAGGTACTTTTATCAATGAAATTGATAATATTGTGAATATTGCTCCTTTTAGTATTACAGTTGAGAATTCCGACTTAGGCGATCTTTTGGAATTTAGATATATGTTAGAGGCGGAAACGGCAAGCTATGCGGCAAAAAGAGCTACCCCTGAGGATATTGCAAATATCACCTTTTGTTATGAAAAAATGGTGGAAAGCAAACATGATGTGAATTTATTTGTAGATTATGACACCATGTTCCACTTGCAAGTTTCAGCAGCTACCCATAATAATCTACTCATCAGTACCATGATTGCAGCAAAGGAATCCTTTGAAAAGGGAATTAGACTGGCACTAAGGGAGTCTCTTACGCAAAATCCTAGGGCAATTGATGTAACTCTTGATTTACATGGGAAACTATTAGATGCAATTAAAAATGGAGATTATCAATCGGCATATGCAGTGATGAGAGAACATATTTCCTATGTAAATTTGACAGTAAAGTATGGGTGAAAGTTACAAAAAACGAATGATTAAAAAGGCATCCTAAAAGTGGATCACAAATCTCTATTGGGATGTTTTTTTTACGTTAAAAATTTGATTATAATAGCCCGAGAATTGGGGTTTTCCTTGATTTTACTGGGTTTTTGTGATAGAGTTTATAGAAGTACGCACTTGTTTTTTATAATTTATATGTATAAAATTTGATCTTATGAATTCTGATTGGAGGATTTTAATATGGATTTTAAAATGGAGGTTGCTGGACTCTTATCTAAGGCCACAGAGCTTTCTTTGGAGGATGCTTTAAGCACAGTAGAAATACCTGCAAATAAGACCATGGGGGATTTTGCATTTCCCTGTTTTCGTTTGGCAAAGGTGTTTCGCAAAGCTCCCCCGATGATTGCCCAGGAGGTTGCAGAAAAGTTGGACAAGCCTGCTTTTATCGAAGATATACAAGTAGTAGGGGCATATATAAATTTCTTTGTGAAAAAAGGAATTTATGCCCAGGAGATTTTGTCAAAAGTTTTATCTGAAAAAGAGAATTATGGAAAAAGTGATATTGGTTTGGGGAAAACTGTAGTTATTGATTATTCCTCACCTAATATTGCAAAACCTTTTCATGTGGGACATTTGCGTTCTACAGTAATTGGAAATGCCATTTATAAAATTTATGAAGCGTTAGGATATCACTGTGAAGGTGTCAATCATTTAGGGGATTGGGGTACACAGTTTGGTAAGCTTATTGTTGCGTATCGCAATTGGGGTAGCAAAGAGGCCGTTGAAAGTCAAGGCATACAGGAGCTTATGCGAATATATGTGAAATTTCATGATGAAGCTGAGAAAAATCCTGCCTTGGATGATGAAGCCAGACTTTGGTTTGTAAAAATGCAGGAGGGGGACGATGAAGCTCTCGCTCTCTGGAAATGGTTCTATGATATTAGTATCAAAGAATTTGAACGGGTTTATAAAATGCTAGGCGTAAAGTTTGATGCGTATACTGGCGAAAGTTTTTATAATGATAAAATGGCGCCTGTTGTGGAAGAATTAAAGGAAAAAAATATTCTTAAGGAAAGTGAAGGCGCAATGATTGTTGATTTGGAACACAAAAATATGGCGCCTTGCCTAATTATTCGTAAGGATGGTGGCACCCTTTATGCAACCAGAGATATTACTGCGGCGTTGTACCGTAAAAAAACATATAATTTTGATAAATGCATTTATTTGACGGCATTAGATCAGAATCTCCATTTTGCTCAATGGTTTGAAGTGATTCATTTGATGGGTTATGACTGGTATAAAGACTTGATTCATGTTCCTTTTGGTTTGGTAAGTTTGGATAGCGGCAAGCTTTCTACTCGCCATGGTAATGTTATATTAATGGAAGATTTGTTGAATCAGGCAATTGGGGAAACAAAGAAAATTATTGAGGAGAAAAATCCTTCTTTAGAAAATAAAGAAGAGGTTGCAAAGCAAGTTGGTATTGGCGCAGTAATCTTTAATGATTTATATAATGGTCGTATCAAGGATGTAGTTTTTTCATGGGAAAGAATGCTTAATTTTGATGGGGAAACAGGCCCTTATGTGCAGTACACCCATGCCAGAGCTTGTAGTATTTTAAAAAGAGCCGGGGAAGTTAAGTTGGATGATATTCATTATGATGCTCTCTCAGATGAAGCCTCCTTGGACATTTGTAAGCTTTTTGAGGCATATCCTGAAAAAATTAAGGATGCAGCTAATAAATTGGAGCCTTCTATCGTGACAAGACATTTAGTTGCAATCGCTCAGGCTTTTAATAAATTTTATCATGATAATCCTATATTAAATAGTGAGGAAGATGTCCGTCAGGCTCGTTTAGCTGTTGTAGTGGCTGTTAAAACAGTTATGAAGGAAGGCTTGCGTCTTTTGGGAATTGATGCACCAGAGCAGATGTAAAAGTGAGGTGTTATACCATGAAAAAATTAAAGTTAATTTATAACCCTTTTTCGGGTAATAAGAGCTTTAAGTTTGATTTAGATGTCTGTATTGGTATTTTTCAAGATGGTGGATTTGAAGTTCATCCTTTTCGTACAATGACAGAAGGAGATATTACAAGGCATATTGAACAAATGCCTGAGGATTATGACTTAATTGTTGCTTCCGGTGGTGATGGAACAGTTAATATTGTATTAAACGCAATGATGAAGCGGAAAATGGATATCCCACTAGGGATTATTCCTTCGGGTACTGCCAATGATTTTGCAACTTTTCTTGGATTTAAAAGTGGTCAAGTTGAAGAAGCTTGCCGCGCCATTGCAAACACCCAACCTGTTGCTATTGATTTGGGTCTTGTGAATGATACAACTTATTTTATCAATGTGTGTGCAGGTGGGCTTCTCACCAATGTATCTCAAACTGTAGATAAAGATATAAAAAACGCCCTTGGTAGTCTTTCTTATTATTTAAAAGGAGTAGAACAAATACCAAATTTTCATAAGATACCTTTTCGTATTACAACCAGTAGTCAAGTAATTGAAGAGGATTTGTATTTATATATGATTATGAATAGTGCAGGTACTGGTGGATTTGCAAAACTTTCCCCACAAGCATCTATACAGGATGGTTTGTTTGAATTAATTGCAATACGTGGAAGACCTTTAATTGAGTTATCTCCCTTGTTTTTAAAAATGCTAACAGGGGATCATATAAATGATACAAAAAATATCTTATATTTAAGAGATTCCTATTTTAAAATAGAATGTCTTGCTGATAATTTTAAAATTATGGAATCAACTGTTGATGGAGAGATGGGACCAAGGATGCCTTTTGAAGTGAAGGTAGTTCCAAAATCCATTCGTGTTTTTGTAAATCCAAAACGTTAATTATGTTTCACGTGAAACATAATCTGTGTAGAGCATTAAAACAGTAGTGTTTCACGTGAAACATTACTGTTTTTTCTTTTCAAATCACTAGGGTATGTGCTATAATTTTTGCAGATAGCAATGAAAGGCGGGAAAATCCATGGGTAAAGTACGGGTTATTGCAGTGACCAATCAAAAAGGTGGGGTGGGTAAAACTACCACAGCTATTAACTTATCTGCCAGTTTAGCTACATATGGAAAGAAAATCCTTGTAATAGATGCAGATCAACAGGGAAATACAACCAGTGGCCTTGGCCTTGATAAAAATGGTATGGAATTAACAATATATAATATGTTTCTTGGCGAAGCTTCAATTATTGATATTAAACAACCTACCTGTGTAGAAGGTTTAGAAATCATTCCTGCGAATATAAGCCTTACTGGAGCTGAAATAGAGCTAATTGGGAAAGAAGAACGAGAATTCATATTAAAAGAGGAATTGAAAAAAATAAAAGAGTCGTATGATTTTATTATAATTGATTGTCCTCCTTCTTTGAATCTCATTACAATTAATGCACTTACGGCTGCTGATACTGTGTTGGTACCTATTCAGTGCGAGTATTTTGCTTTGGAGGGGTTAGAACAATTGCTCCATACCATTAATTTGGTTAAAAAAAGGTTGAATCCCTATTTAGAAATAGAGGGGATTGTATTTACCATGTTTGATGCAAGAACAAATTTATCCTTACAGGTGGTAGAGGAAGTTAAACGTAGCCTAGGAAGCAGCGTGTATCGCAGTATTATTCCAAGAAATGTTCGGTTGGGAGAAGCACCAAGCCATGGACTTCCCATCCATTTATATGACCCCAAATCCAAAGGGGCAGAAAGTTATGCACTTTTAGCAGAAGAAGTTATCGAAAGGGAGTGGAGTTAATTTATGGCTGCTAAAAAAATGGGACTAGGTTCTAAAGGAATGGGATTAGAAGCATTGATCAATAATAAATTGGAAGATTTCAAAGAAACAGGAAAAGATATGGGTAAAACTGGCGTTTGGGAAATAGAAATAGATATGATTGAGCCAAACCGCAAACAGCCAAGGAAATATTTTGATGAAACTGCGCTGGAGGAGCTGGCGGCTTCTATAAAAACTTATGGCATGATTCAACCAGTGGTGGTTCGTAAAAATGGAGATTACTACGAAATTATTGCTGGAGAAAGACGTTGGAGAGCAGCGAAGATTGCAGGGTTGAAAAAAATACCGGCCATTGAGAGAAAATGGGAAGATGCTGAAGCATTTGAAGCTGCTTTAGTGGAAAATTTGCAAAGAGAAGATTTAAATCCTATTGAAGAAGCAGAAAGCTATCGTCGATTGCAGGAGGAATTTGGACTAAATCAGGAGCAAATTTCAACAAAAGTAGGGAAAAGTCGTTCTACAATTACCAATTCTCTGCGTTTATTACAGCTGGATTCGAGGGTTTTAAACTTTGTTATAGAAAATAAGTTGTCTAGTGGTCATGCTAGAACACTTCTTTCCATTACGGATAAGGAGCGTCAGTTTGAATTAGCAGAGCATGTTATTGAAGAAGAATTGAGCGTAAGAGCTACAGAAGCCTTGGTCAAAGCTGAGTTAAATCAAAAAGAAGTCGTGAAAAATGATAAAAAAGAATTATCAGAAAATGCGAATCAAAAAGCAGTTGAGGATGAATTAAAAACCATTTTCTCCACGAAGGTTCGAATTAGTCAAATGAAAAATAAGGGGAAAATCGAAATTACGTATTATTCTCAAGAAGATTTGGATAGACTTTTAACCATGATGAAAAGAATGGAAGGATAATTACAAATGGAATTGCAGCAAGATTATATTATATATATTCTTATGGGGTTAGGAATAGCGGTGCTTCTACTTTTCATTTTGTGTGTTGTCCTGTTTGTAAAGTTCAATGGGCAAAAGAAGAGATATGATTTTTTCATGGGCACTAACCGAAGACCTAGCCATAATTTAGAACTAAAACTGGAAAAATACTATAAAAGCTCAAAAGAAATTGAGGAAAAGTACGGAAAACTATTGGATATGGTTACCGATATGGATAAGACCATGAAGAGTAATATCCAAAAGGTTGGATTGGTTCGTTATAATCCTTTTGAAGAAATGGGTGGGAACCTTTGTTTTGCTTTAGCATTGTTAGACGGTGAGGATAATGGTGTGGTTCTAAACGGCATTCATAGCCGCACTGGTTCTTTCACTTATGCAAAACCTATACAGATGGGTGTAAGCATATATATGCTTTCAGAAGAAGAAATCAAGGCAGTACAAATGGCAAAGGATCAAGCATATCACCCAGAGCATGAAAAAGTACTAAAGGTAAAATTTAAGCCTATATTCCGGAAAAAAGACAAGCCTATTATGGAGGAGCAGTTACAGCTTGATATCTCCAAGGATGAAGCACCAAAGGAGTCTACAGGGGAATTTGGGGATGTAACCATGGCTGAAAAAGAGCAAATTTTCCAAGAAGAGGTTATGGCAAGTCAAATTGCAGTTGTGGATATGCTAAATGAAGAAATAGAAGATGATACGGAAGAGGTTCATTTCGAAGAAGATATATTTCAAGAATTACCGCCTTTTATTGAAAAGGAATTATTGAAAGAAAATAAAGAATAACAATTAGGTGGAAGGAGGAAAAGAATTTCTGAAAACCACCTTTTTTCTTAAAAAAATGTGTATATGTGTATAAAATATGTGGATATTGTGGATAACCAACTGGAATATTTTAAAAAATGACGAAAATTTTTTGAAAAACACATAGTTATCCACAGAATGTAGATAAAGCAGTGAAAAAAGGAGTAGAATATGGGCTATGAAATGATTTTCTCTGATATGGATGGAACTTTATTAAAAAATGATACAGAAGTATCAGAAAAAAATAATAATGCGATTCAACAAGCAATGAAAAAAGGGGTTCAGTTTGTAATTTGTACCGGTAGAGGTGTTTTTGGCGTGGAGCGCTTCCTTAAACAACTGGATTTATTCGGAAAAGAAGGCTATGCCATTTGTCAGAATGGGGGGGCTGTTTACGACTTAAGGGACATGTCTCTTGCAATTCGTGAAAGCTTTTCCCCAAAAACTTATGCACCCATTGCAAAATTTGCTCGGGAGCTTGGGTTGGAGCTATATTATTATGATGACCGAAAATTTATGGCTGAAATGGAATCAGACCGCGTAAAGCAATATTGTAAGGTTATGGGCAGCGGTGTTGAGGTTGTAAAGGAACCACTAAGATATCAAGGAGAATTTACAAAATCTCTTATTTCGGGAAATAAAGAAAAGTTGCTATTGGTGCAAAAAATGGTGCAAGAAACTGCAGGGGACGAGTTAGATTGCTTTTTTTCCAGCAAAATATTTATGGAAATTGTAAAAAAAGGCGTTAGCAAAGGCAATATTATGGAGCAAACCTCAAAAAAAGCTGGAGTGCCATTAAAATCAGTTATTGCTGTGGGGGATAGCCATAACGATATATCTATGATAAAAAAAGCAGGATTGGGTATAGCAGTGGCCAATGCAGAGCCTGAGGTAAAGGCAATTGCAGATTATATTACAAAAAATCGATGTGAGCAGGATGCAGTGGCGGAAGTTATAGAAAAATTCATATTATAAGTTGACATAATTATTGTTTTGGAAACAAATTTGGAAAAGCTCCAAAAACTATTGATTTTTCTTTGTAAACTGGTATATAATAGTGGGGCAAAGCGTGTGGCGACTATCGCCCATAGGAAAGCTAAGTTTTCTGTATTTCTTCAGAGAGTCGGTGTTTGGTGCGAGCCGATGAAACAAGGAAAATGCTCCACTTTCCCAGCTGCCGATGAAAGTCGGAAGGGTAAGCCCTATATCGCTGTTTAAAGAGGTTCGAAATTTTTTCGGGCAATCTGGGTGGCAACGCGGGAAATACTCTCGTCCCTGTTTTTTATGGGATCGGGGGTTTTTTTATTTTACTCCGATTTCCCAAATTCGTATAAGATTAGAAAGAATAAGGAGGAAAAAAAGATGTTAGATATTAAATTTGTAAGGGAAAATCCTGATGTGGTAAGAGAAAATATCAAAAAGAAATTTCAGGATAATAAGTTGCCTTTGGTAGATGAGGTAATTGCTTTAGACCTTGAGAACAGAGGTATAAAGCAAGAGGTTGAGGTACTTCGTGCAGAAAGAAATAAGCTCTCTAAGGAAATCGGCGGATTAATGGCAAAGGGTTTAAAGGATGAAGCGGAAGCAGTAAAGGCAAAAATTGCTGCAGAAGCAACAAGAGTTGACGAGCTGACGGAAAAGGAAAAAGAGGTAGAGGAAAAAATCAAGAAAATTATGATGACAATTCCTAATATCATCGATCCTTCCGTTCCCATAGGAAAAGATGATAGTGAAAATGTGGAAGTACAGAAATATGGTGAGCCTGTTGTGCCTAATTTTGAAATTCCCTATCACACAGAAATTATGGAGAGCTTCAATGGTCTTGATTTAGAAGGCGCAAGAAGAGTTGCTGGTAACGGCTTTTATTATCTCATGGGGGATATTGCTCGTTTGCACTCTGCAGTTTTATCCTATGCCAGAGATTTCATGATTGACCGTGGCTTTACCTATTGCATTCCTCCTTTCATGATTCGTAGTAACGTTGTTACAGGCGTTATGAGCTTCGCGGAAATGGATGCAATGATGTATAAAATTGAAGGGGAAGACCTTTATCTGATTGGTACCAGTGAGCATTCCATGATTGGTAAATTTATCGATACAATGAATAAGGAAGAGGATTTACCTCAAACTTTAACAAGTTATTCTCCTTGCTTCCGTAAGGAAAAAGGTGCTCATGGCATTGAAGAGCGTGGCGTATACCGTATTCATCAGTTTGAAAAGCAAGAAATGATTGTTGTATGCAAGCCAGAGGATAGCCCTATGTGGTATGATAAATTATGGGAAAATACCGTTGATTTGTTCCGTACCATGGATATCCCTGTGCGTACTTTGGAATGCTGCTCCGGTGACTTGGCGGATTTAAAGGTAAAATCTGTAGACGTGGAAGCGTGGTCTCCTAGACAGAAAAAATATTTTGAAATCGGAAGTTGCTCCAATTTGGGAGATGCCCAGGCAAGAAGATTGGGTATTCGCGTGTCTTCTGCGGATGGAAAGAAATATTTTGCCCATACTTTAAATAATACCGTTGCTGCTCCTCCCAGAATGCTGATTGCTTTCTTGGAAAATAACTTGCAGGCAGATGGATCTGTACGCATTCCTGAAGTTTTGCGTCCTTATATGGGTGGCTTAGAGAAACTGGAAAAGAAGAAATAATTTTTAATGAATGAAAATGGGGGGCTGTGGGTTTGTCATAGCTCCCATTTTTAAAAACAATTAAGGACTTAAAAAAAAATAAAAAAAACATGAAACTGATGCAAAGAATATAATTTTTTGATTCAAAAATTGAGGTTGTATACAAGATGAAAAGGGATTGTCAGTTGTAGGAAAAAAATAAAATAATTTGCAAATAGTTTTCCTTGACAAATCTCATAGAAAATGGTATGATGTTTTGGCAGTAGGTTTTTTGGAGAAGTACTCAAGAGGCTGAAGAGGTGCCCCTGCTAAGGGTATAGGTCGTTAACGCGGCGCGAGGGTTCAAATCCCTCCTTCTCCGTCAAAATCCATGTGTTGTGAGTTCACTAACACATGGATTTTTTTTTGTATTTATGATAATATTTTAATATGCCATTACAGCATGACAAAATAGAGGAGGAAAAAAATGTTTATTGCAAATTTAACTTATATAAAACCTTTGACAGAGGTAGAAAAATATTTGGAGGAGCATATTGCTTTTTTAGACAAATATTATGCTATGGGAAAATTCATTTGTTCAGGACGTAAGAATCCTCGTACTGGAGGCATTATTTTATTTCATGCAAAAAATGAGGTTGAAATGAAAGAAATTATATCAGAAGATCCGTTTTATATAAATGAAATAGCAAGCTATGATGTGATAGAATTTTCTCCAACAAAATATGCCCCTGAATTTAAAAGCTTAATATAATTAGAAAGAAAAGAATTCTATTTTCAGGATTCTTTTTTTAATTTCAAATAGAGTGTTAATAATACGAACAGATAAAAATAAATTACTTATATAGCTGAATTGAGTTATGGAATTGTTAATTGTAATAACATATAATTTATTGCCTTTAGAAAAACCCCCATTGCATAGCAATGGGGGTTTAGAGAACATCTAATTTAATATATACGAAAGTAAATTTTCTTTTTAAATACCATAGGTAGCAGTAATGGTAGCGGTAACTTGTACTTTATCATACTGAATCACTGTTTGATTGGTACTGCCATAGCCGGTATCCGACATAGCCCGTTCTTTGTAAAGTGCGGGTTCCTCAAAAGATGCATAAGATTCATGCTCCACAACGTTTAAAATTTCGCCTAAGGGCTTACCGTATGCCGTTGCAATAGCAGTAGCAGAGTTGGAAGCATTCTTAACAGCCTGCTGTAAAGCCTGGGTATAATAACGGTTTGTGTCTTCCAAAGAGAAAATAACATTATTAAAGCCTGTAGCACCCGCTTTCAAAGCTCCGTCAATATAGGATCCTACATTATCAATGTCTTTTACGGTTGCATCCAAGTTTATTTTTGCCTGATATCCGTTAATGCTGCTTTTGCCTGTTTCGGCGTCATATTGATAGGTAGGATACACTGCGGAATAGCTTGTAATAATTTTATCTTTGGCAATACCCATTTCTTCTAATTTACTTATAACCTTTGCTGATATCATGTTGTTGTCCTTTTGTGCTGATTCAGCGGTTTTACCGGCACTTTGAATGGTAAAAGACATTGTGGCAACATCAGGTTGAACTTTTACTATCCCTGTTCCTGTGGTGGTGATGGAGTTTCTTTCTGCAGCGAAAACCGCTGAGGCGGAACCAAGTGCGAGTGCAGCTGCTAAAGATGCGGTAATTAACAAACGTTTCATATTTTTCATTTTATATTTCCCCTTTCCTTTTGAAGGCTTTATTATTTTTCATTTTATATGACGCATTTTTTTTTCCAGAGTTCCCAAAAAAAGAAAATATTCGAAAATTTTATTTTTTATGCTATACTAGGAAAAGTGATTAAAGTTAGGAGAGAACAATAATGAAACAAACGCTGGTAATTGGTTCCGCAGTGGTGGATGTCATTGTAAATATTCCTCATTTGCCTGTAACAGGAGAGGATATTCATATATCAAAGCAAAGCCGTTCTTTGGGAGGCTGTGCATTTTTAACCTCAGATATTTTGCGTCATTTTTCTGCGCCATATAGCCTTTGTACCGCCGTAGGAGGAGGTATTTATGGCAGTTTTGTATTGGACAGACTTACGGAGAGAGGAGTTTCAATCTATGTAAGGCGTCCTGAGGAGGAAAACGGTTGTTGCTATTGCATGGTAGAATCGGGCGGGGAGAGAACCTTTATCGTCGACCATGGCATTGAATATACCTTTGATGAATCTTATTTAGAAAAGATTCATCAAGAATCAATAGACAGCGTATATATCTGTGGCTTGGAAATCGAAGAGAATACAGGTATGAATATCATAGAATATTTGAAAAAGCATCCTGAATATCAAATATATTTTTCACCAAGCCCACGTATTTTGAAAATTCATGGGGAGCGAATGGATGCTGTTTTGAAGCTTCACCCCATTATGCACCTTAATGAAAAAGAGATCATGGATTTTACCGCTGAAAAAACCATAGAAAATGGGGCGAGAAAGCTGTTTGAAAAAACACAGCGCCCAGTGATTGTGACTCTGGGGGAAAGCGGCTCGTATTGCTATGATGGAAATCAGGATTGGTATGCTTCACCCGTAAAAACCACAGTAGTGGATACCATCGGTGCTGGTGACTCCCATATGGGAGCTATCATTGCTGCACGACGCTTTGGTCTAGACTTCAAAGAAGCCATAGAAGCGGCAAATTATATCTCAGCTGCTGTTGTAGCTAAAGAGGGTGGGCTTCTGGAAGAGGAAGATTTTAAACAGGCCTTCTTAAAAATGCCTATGCAATTGCAAGAGAAGTTTACTGTCTGCAAATAAAAATAAAAGAAATCAATAAAGCCCCTAGAATTGTTATGGAATATTACCTTTCAATTTGGGGCTTTTAAAATGCAAAACCTTTTGCGCCTACGTTTATTTTTATAATTAGTCTAATCTTTATCTTTTAAACCTTCATTTCTATAATAAAAAAGGGTGTCGATTCTATCGACACCCTTAATATCATAGATTTAATTTTAGATCATTTTCTCGAATCCAACCGATTTTTCTCAATATATAAGCAAAAATCAAAGTAAGTATTGCGGGAAGAATGAAACAAATCATGCCCATGCCCAGCCAATCAAAGGCAGTGATTGCGCTTTTCGTTCCAGCGGCAATGTCATTAACCCAGCCTGTATAAAGGCCAATTTGCCCCACAAGCCCGCAGGTACCCATCCCTGAGGCAACGGCATCACCGTTCATTTTCATCTGAAAGAAACAGGTAGCAAAGGGTCCTGTGATGGCAGATGCCAAGGTTGGTGGAATCCAAATTTTCGGATTTTTCACGATATTACCCATTTGTAGCATGGAAGTTCCAATGCCTTGGGCGAATAAACCACCCCATTTGTTCTCAGGAAAGCTCATGACTGCAAAGCCAATCATTTGAGCACAGCAGCCAGCCACTGCTGCACCCCCAGCAAGGCCGGTCAACCCTAAGGTGGCGCAGATTGCAGCACTGCTGATGGGCAGTGTAAGGGCAATACCAACAATGACAGCAACCAGTATGCCCATAAGGAAAGGTCTAAGCTCTGTGGCCCACATAATGGTATTTCCAACGCCATTTGCCAGTGTCCCCAAAGTGGGACCCCACCACATAGCCAATAATACACCTATGATAATTGTTACAGAGGGTGTTACTAAAATATCAATTTTTGTTTCCTTTGATACTGCTTTACCAAATTCTGCTGCAAAAATTGTAACAACAAGTACAGCCAAAGGACCCCCCGGTCCCCCTAAACTATTGGCTGCGCCGCCCACTGCGATCAATGAGAAAAGAACCAGTGGTGGACATTTTAGTGCATAGCCGATGGCGATGGCCATGGCAGGGCCGGTGACGCTTTTTGCATAGCCCCCAATTTCTACTAAAATCTCAATACCAAGTTGCTGACCTATTGTGGTAAGAATGGTGCCAATCAGCAAAGAAGCAAATAAACCCTGTGCCATTGCCCCTAAGGCTTCAATTCCGTATCGTTTTGCAGAAAACTCAATATCCTTACGTTTCAGGAACGAACGAAAACCTTGGGTTGAACCATTTTTTTCCATAACGACCTCCCATAAAAATTAAAATTTTTTTAAGATTTATTATACTGGTTGTTCTATAAAAATACAAGAATAATTGATAAAAAATTATTAAACTTCCTATTTTTTTACATTGACTTTATATGTTTTTTGTGATGCATTTGACATTATGATTTCATCATGCCCAACATTTGCTTTAAATTTTTAATAAAAATAAAATTCAAGCATTACTTCTTTAAGAAATACCCGAAAAGGTTCATATATGACGTTAGTGTTCGCATATAAATAATCCAAGATGATCTTTAGGGGAGTGCTACGGTTTGAAAACA
>NZ_DALYUL010000008.1:99686-104567 GCF_031981185.1 Anaerotignum sp.
AGGTGGCAAAATTTATGATCCATACTAACGCCACTGTCAGAGAAACGGCGAAAAAATTTGGGATTAGTAAGTCAACGGTACATAAAGATATTACTGACCGTGTAGAACGTATTGATCCGGAATTGGCTCGATCTGTTCGTCGTGTGCTTGAGGTCAATAAAGCTGAACGCCACATTCGGGGCGGTATGGCCACCAAAGAAAAGTATCTTCATAGGTTAAAAGGTTAATTCTTATATTAAGGAAACGCTGATTTATTCCGTGGGCACATATAAAAGGGTGAATTTTTCGTTGAGAAGCAAAAAATTTCCCAGAGCATCTGTACACCCTTTGTTAAATCAGCGGTTCCTAGAAAAACTTATGTGATTGCAAAAAATACAATATGTAACTTTATATTTATTTAGGAAAGAAAAACCCCAATTGCACGAATAAATTTCTTGCAATAGGGGCTTTTTAATTTTAAAAAGGCAAATAAAAGGATTTTCCAATTGTTTGGTCAATATTTGGGTGTATTTAAATAAATATTTTTATCAATAACTTTTACGGTATTGTCTTCCTTCATTCTTTTCAGCTCCCGCATCATTGCACTGCGGTCAATGCAAAGATAATTGGCCAATGCCAGAAACGAAAAAGGAAGTTGAAAGAAATTTTTTCCCGTTTTTGCCGTCTGCAACCGAAAATAGCTTAAAAGCTTTTCACGAATGGTACGATGGCTTAAAATATCTACTTTTTCTGTTAAATTCACAATTTTTCTAGACATAAAAGTAAGTAAATTTTCAATGACTATGCTGTGGTGAGCACAAGCGTTTGCGCATCGTTTTGTAATGTGAGATTTATCTACAAAAAGAATAGCACAATCTTTTTCGCAAATTACGATAAACTCATCGTCATGATCAAAAAAAGAAAAAGCAGCACCGAATATTCCGGAATCCTCAATATATTCCAGCATATCCAAAGACCCATCGGCATTCAACCGGTTAATGGAGACACAGCCATGATATAATAATCCAACTTTTTGACAACCCACATCATACACGTAAGCCGTCTGTTTTTCATGAAAAAATTTTTTTTCTGCTTCAAAGCAAACAATCATTTTTTCAATATCCTCGGCAGTCACACCGGTAAAAATTGGATTTTTACTCAAATTTTTCATAAAAACACCTTCTATTGTTGCAATTGCAACTTTTTTTTTCTCTCTTTTTATGCTATCATATAACTATACAAAAGTAAAAATAAATTTGTATAAAGAAACTGAAGATAATGCATTATAACAAAATATAAACGGTTTAATGATGAAGGAGGAATGCAGCATGACACCAAAATTTTTTAGATGTAATCACTGTAAAAATATTATCCACATGGTAGAGGATAGAGGAGGTACTGTAGTCTGTTGTGGTGAGGCTATGCAGGAATTGAAAGCGAATACCTCTGATGGTGCGTCAGAAAAGCATGTTCCCGTTGTAACTGTAGAGGGAAATAAAGTGAAAGTTGTTGTTGGCAGTGTTGCCCATCCTATGTTAGAAGAGCATCATATTGCTTGGATCTATTTGGAAACAACCCAAGGCGGACAATTGAAGTATTTGGATCACACAGGTGCTCCTGAGGCTGAATTTGCTTTGACAGATAATGAGAAATTAGTAGCAGCGTACGAGTACTGTAATTTACATGGACTTTGGAAGTACGAAGCATAAAAACCAACCCAAAGACCGGTAAATACCGGTCTTTGTTTTTTTAGAAATAAAATTGAAACCATGTATGTAGCTTAAATCTAAAGGAATCATACAAAGGCGTATAGTAAGCAATTTAATTGCGCATACAGTATACAACAAGGAGGGTCTCATGAATACATTACAGTTAAAAAAAGACCTGTATTGGGCAGGTATTTTAGATAAAGATCTACGCGTGTTTGATATTATTATGAACACCGAGTTTGGCACCACATATAACTCTTACATTTTAAAATGCGGGGATAAGACCGTTTTATTCGAAACAGCGAAAGCAAAGTTTTTTGATGAATATGAAAAAGCAATTTCTGAAAAGCTAGATGTAGAGAATATTGATTATATTGTTGTTGATCATACAGAGCCGGATCATGCAGGAAGCTTGCAGAGCATTATTGAAAAATGCCCTCGTGCAAAAATCATTGCAACACCAACGGCTATTGGCTTTTTGAAACAAATTGTGAATCGTGATTTTTATAGTATTCCCGTGAATGATAAGGATGAACTGCACATTGGCGATAAAACCCTGCGTTTTTATTCCCTGCCAAACCTTCACTGGCCTGATAGCATGTATACTTACATTGTTGAGGATAAGGTTTTGGTTACCTGTGATTCCTTTGGCTCCCATTATGCCCATGATGGCATTTTAAGAAGCACTGTAACGGATGAAGAAGGCTATATGCGTGCCACTAAATATTATTTTGATAATATTTTAGGACCCTTTAAACAGCCTTATATGACGGCAGCATTGGATGTGGTGAAGTCCTTGGAAATTGATATGATTTGCACAGGTCATGGCCCTGTTTTGGATAGTCATATTGAGGAACTGATTCAAATTTACGAGGAATGGTGTAAGGTTCCTGTAAATGAGAAAAAAACCGTTGTAATACCTTATGTAAGTGCTTATGGCTATACCGGTGAGTTGGCAGAGAAAATTGCTGATGGTATTCGTGACAGCGGCGACATTGAAGTAAAGATTTATGATATGGTAACGGCAGATGCCGGCGAGGTTTTGGGAGAAATTGGGCCCGCAGAAGGTCTCTTGTTTGGTACTCCTACTATTTTGGGAGATGCATTAAAGCCAATTTGGGATTTAGCTACTTCATTATATTCCCCCATTCATGGTGGAAAACTTGCTAGTGCCTTTGGTAGTTACGGTTGGAGCGGCGAGGGTGTGCCTCATTTGATTGAGCGCTTGAAACAGTTGAATATGCGTGTATTAGATGGCTATCGTGTACAATTTAAACCTTCAGAAAAAGAGCTTTTGGAAGCTTTTGAGTTTGGATATCGTTTTGGTCAGAAATTACAGCAAAAGGAAATGCCAAAAAAATCAGGAGCAAGATCAACATTGGTGAAATGTTTGGTTTGTGGTGAAATTTTAGATTCCTCCTTGGAACGTTGCCCTGTTTGTGGCGTTGGGCCTGAAAATTTTGCGCCAATTGAAGTGGAAACCGTTGCTTTCTACAAGGAAAGCCTAGAGAACTTTGTGATTCTGGGCGGTGGTACTGCAGCGCTCAATGCGGCAAAAGCCATTCGAGAGCGAAACAAAACGGCGAAAATCACCATGGTATCAGAAGAAAAGGAATTGCCTTATGATAGACCTATGCTGACAAAAAATATGTTTGGCGCGTTAAGCGGTGATGCCATTGCCAGTGAAGATCGGGCTTGGTATGAGGATAATCATGTCACCATTAAATTAGGCACCAAGGTAGAAAAGTTGGATATTCAAAAGAAAGAAGCACATCTTTCCAATGGTGAGGTATTGCCTTATGATAAGTGCGTTTACGCTTTGGGTGCAAATAGCTTTGTACCTCCCATCAAAGGAAAAGATTTGGAAGGTGTAACCGCAATCAGAACCATTTCTGATGTAGAAAAGGTAAGCCATTGGGCAATGAACGCAAAATCTGCTGTGGTAATCGGCGGTGGCGTATTAGGCCTTGAAGCTGCTTGGGAATTGCGTAAAGAAAAGCTTCAGGTAACAGTTTTAGAGGGCGCGCCTGTTTTGATGGCAGGGAAGATTGATAGCGAAGCGGTTGAAATGCTCACCAAGATTGCCAGCGACCAAGGCATCCGCATTGTGACTGGAGCGAAGATTTCCGAGCTTAAAGGAAATGGTAAGGTTGAAAGCGTTTTATTAGATGGCGGCGAAAGCATCCCGGCAGATATCGTGATTATCTCCACAGGTGTTCGTGCAAGCATTGCCTTGGCTAACGAGGCCGGCATTACTTGTGATCGTGCTGTTGTTGTAGACGAAGCAATGCGCACCAATGTGCCTGATGTTTATGCTTGCGGCGATTGTGCCCAGTATCAGGGTATGAATATTGCAATTTGGCCTGTGGCGTCTGAAATGGGACGTATTGCAGGTGCAAATGCGGCGGGGGATAGCCTAACCTATGGCCAAAAGACCTATGGTGTAACGTTAGCGGCACTGGGAACCATGCTTTATGCTATGGGTGATCCAGGCAGTAAAGAGGGCTTAACTTATAAGACCATGCAGGTGAAGGATGAAAGAAAGGGTATTTTGGAGAAATATTATTTCTTAAACAACACCATCTGTGGTGCCATCCTCTTGGGGGATACCTCGAAGCTTGCAAAAGTAACGGAAGCAATCGAAGAAATGAAGAGCTTTGCAGAGTTTATCAAATAAATTATAATAATATGCAAAAGGGTGTCGGCTTTGCCGGCACCCTTAAAATTTGGATGAAACAACATAAAGAAAAGAGAATTGACAGGGGGCATCAATTCTCTTTTTGTTTCTGTGTATCTTTTAAATTACTGAGGAAAGTGCGCCTTAGTAATTTTGGGAAGCTAAACGGAAATAGGACTGAGGATGGTTGCAAACGGGACAGAGTCCGGGAGCATCCTTACCAACATGTCTGTGACCACAGTTTTCACACTGCCATACGCTTTCTTCCTCTTTTGAAAATACTGCACCAGTCTTCACATTTTCTAAAAGCTGGCGATATCTCTCTTCATGTTCCTTTTCAATCTTTGCCACTCCCTCAAAAAGATAAGCAATACGGTCAAAGCCCTCTTCTTTTGCTTCTTTTGCAAAGTTTGCATACATATCTGTCCATTCATAATTTTCGCCCATTGCTGCATCCAAAAGGTTTTCTGCTGTAGATGGCACTGTGCCGCCATGTAAGAGTTTAAACCAAAGTTT
>NZ_DALYUL010000008.1:104577-114457 GCF_031981185.1 Anaerotignum sp.
TTGCATGTTCTTTTTCATTGCCGGCAGTTTCTAAGAAAAGAGCAGCAATTTGCTCGTAGCCTTCTTTTTTTGCTACACTTGCATAATATGTATATTTATTTCTTGCTTCAGATTCACCTGCAAATGCGGTTTTTAAATTTGCTTCCGTTTTAGAGCCTTTCAGTTCCATAAAAACACCTCCGAGATCATTAATTTTTTTATAATTTTATATGTCTTCTCTTTAAATATATTATATATTAAATAATAATTATTGTCAACAAATAAAAAACTTATTAAAGTATACATTTGCCATATTAAGACATTTCCCTTAAAGCTATTTTTTTAGGAAAAAAACAGAAACTAATTGGTTTTTACACTCTATTCCAACAATTTTTATCATGGAAAAACTTCTTTTTTCAAAGGGAGCCAACAAAGTCGGCTCCCTCAGTAAATATTACTTCATGATTAAATTTCAATTATGCCTTCAAAGTCCTTGCGTGCATCACCGGTCATGGTAATATTGTTTTCATCACAGTGAATAATCAAATCTCCACCTCGAAGCTTTACAGTAATATCTTGCTTGTCGGGGCAATGTCCCAAGGCAACTGCCGCTGCCGCTACAGCGCAAGCACCTGTGCCGCAGGCCATGGTTTCGCCGATGCCTCTTTCCCATACCCGCATACGCAGGGTTGTGCGGTCTTCCACAGAAGCAAAGGAAATGTTTGCCCGCTCAGGGAAGAAAGGTGCATGTTCTAGCATAGGGCCAACTTCCTCCAAAGGAATATATTCCACATCCTCTGTGAAAATCACGCAGTGAGGATTACCCATAGAAAGGCAGGTAATAAAGAATTCCTTGTTGCCCACTGTAACTGCTTTGTGGATCACAGGTTCCTCTCCTAAGGCAACGGGAACAGTCTTAGGGTTAAAGTCGGCCTGTCCCATATGCACCAAAACGGAGTAAACCTCGTTTTCACGAACGAACAGCTCTAATTGCTTCACACCATTTCCTGTTTCAATGGTTACGTTTTCGGACTGTATCATTTGATTGTCGTATAAATATTTTGCAACGCAGCGAATGGGATTACCTGCAACGGCAGATTCTGTACCGTCAGCGTTAAACATACGCATTTTGGCGTCGGCTATGGTTGAAGGCTCAATGAGCACAATACCGTCACCACCGATACTGTTGCGGCGGCTGGAAAGCCATACGCTTAAAAACTCAGGATTTTTGATTTCCTGTTCAAAACAGCTGAAATAAATATAATCGTTGCCACTACCACGCATTTTTGTAAAGTGCAGTTTTTCTTTTTCTCTAGGCAAATGCGCAATATCAATGAGTTCCATGTTGCTTAGGTGGAATCCACTGGATAAAGCGTTTACCAAGGCGTTAGTGGTGTCAATACTTGTGAGACAGAAGATGCCACGTTCGGTTGCCTTTCTGCGCAGTTTTACGCTGGCAAGCTGAGGCAAGGTGCTTTTGTTGGAAGTGGAAACCATATACTGAATTTTTCCGCTTTCCAAAAGCTCCATAATTTCGTCAATGCCTTCTACCATAGTAGGCAGCTCTGTTACAGGAATATCGTATTTTTTCAGCTCATAAGCAGTACCTTCCGTTGCATATAGGTGGAAGCCCAACTCATGCAATTTTCGTGCAGGATGTACCACTTCCGCTTTATCTCTCTTTTTCACCGTCAGCAATACGCCGCCACGCTGTTCCATTTGGTAGCCTGCCCCTGCTAAGCCTTTATAGATTGCTTCTTCCAAAGTACGCCCGATGCCCAGAACCTCTCCTGTGGACTTCATTTCAGGCCCAAGGTGAGTATCCACATCTGTCAGCTTCTCAAAGGAGAATACAGGCACTTTTACTGCGGAGAATAGGGATTGACGGAATAAGCCAGTGCCGTAAGGTAAGTCTGCAAGCTTTTTACCCAGCATCACCTGCGTTGCAATATCAACCACAGGTAAGCCTGTTACTTTGCTGATATAAGGAATGGTTCTGGAAGCACGAGGATTTGCTTCAATGATATATATTTCATTTTCAAAAATAACATACTGTATATTAATCAAACCTCTGGTTTCCAATGCCAATGCCAATTTTTCCGTTGCTTCAATCAACCGGCGGGTAAGGGGGCCGCTGAGGTTCCAAGCGGGGTATACGGCGATAGAGTCGCCACTGTGAACACCGGCACGTTCCACATGTTCCATGATTCCGGGAATAAGAACCCCTTCGCCATCGCAGATTGCATCTACCTCAACCTCGGTACCCATCAGATATTTGTCTACTAAGATAGGGTTTTCAATTCCTCCAGCCAGAATGATATCCATATACCGAGCTACTTCTTCGTCAGAAAAAGCGATGATCATATTTTGACCACCCAAAACATAGGAAGGACGTACCAAAACAGGGTAACCAAGCTGATTTGCTGCGGTTAAGGCTTCTTCTTTTGTCATAACGCCAAATCCCTTTGGTCTTGACATTTGCAACTCCTCAAGAATAGCATCGAATTTCTCTCGATCTTCCGCCGCATCAATGCTCTGAGCAGAGGTGCCTAAAATGCGTACACCTGCCTCGGAGAGGGCTTTTGTCAGCTTAATAGCTGTTTGTCCGCCAAAGGCAACCACAACGCCGTAGGGCTGTTCTGTGGCGATAATATCCATGACATCCTCCGGAGTGAGAGGTTCAAAATAAAGACGGTCGGCAGTATCAAAGTCGGTGGAAACGGTTTCTGGGTTATTGTTCACCATAACCACGTCGTAGCCTTCCTCTTTTAATGTCCATACGCAGTGAACGGAGGCATAGTCAAACTCGATACCCTGTCCAATGCGGATGGGGCCGGAACCGAATACGATAACTGTTTTCTTACCGGTGTTATGGGTCTGGATGAATTCTGTGGCTTCGTTTTCTGTGTCATAGGTTGCATAGAAGTAAGGGGTTTGTGCCGCAAATTCTGCTGCACAGGTATCGACCATTTTATAAACAGAATTTCTGTGGGGATGCGTTTGTCCCGAGAGGGCGAAAATGGTCTTATCCAAAAATCCTGTATTTTTTGCCAATATATATAATTCCTCAGTGAGGGTCTCTTTTGCTAGGCGTTTTTCTACCTCAAGAATATTCATGAGCTTGCCCAAGAACCACTCGTCAATGAGGGTGATTTTATGAACCTCTTCAATGGAGATGCCACGTTTTAATGCCTCATATACCACAAAAAGTCTGCGGTCTGTGGCTTCATCCAGCATTTCTCTGATTTCGTCGGTGGTGTTTTCTGTGAGGATACCCAAATTTAAGGTGTTCATGGAGATTTCTGCTCCGCGCACCGCCTTCAAAAGAGCCTGCTCAAAGGTGGGGGCGATGGACATAACCTCGCCGGTAGCCTTCATCTGGGTGCCAAGCTTTCTTTTTGCATAAACAAATTTGTCAAAAGGCCATTTTGGCAGTTTTACAACAACATAGTCTAAGGTTGGCTCAAAGAATGCGCTGGTTTTACCTGTTACAGCGTTTTCGATTTCCCCGAGGGTCAGACCAACGGCAATCAGTGCCGCAACCTTTGCAATGGGGTAACCTGTGGCTTTAGATGCCAAAGCAGAGGAGCGGGAAACACGGGGGTTTACCTCAATAACCGCATAACGGAAGCTTTCTGGATCTAAAGCGAACTGAACATTACATCCGCCTTCTACCTGTAATTCCGTAATAATATCCAAAGCGGCAGTACGCAGCATTTGATATTCCTTGTCCGCCAAGGTAACAGCAGGGGCGATAACGATGGAATCACCTGTATGCACACCAACGGGGTCAAAGTTTTCCATGGAACATACAGCGATTACGTTTCCGTCGCCATCACGCATTACTTCAAATTCAATTTCTTTCCAACCGGAGATACATTGTTCAACTAAGATTTGATGAATGGGAGAAGCCTCCAAACCACTGCGGGCAATTTCCGATAATTCGGCTTTGTTTTTAGCAATACCGCCGCCGCTTCCCCCTAAAGTAAAGGCAGGACGCACAATAACGGGATAACCAATATAATCCGCAAAGTTTAAAGCACTTTCAATATCTGTAACAACTTCAGAGGGGATGCAAGGCTGATTTAGCTTTTCCATGGTTTCCTTAAACAGCAGACGATCTTCTGCTTTGTCAATGGTCTCCAAACGGGAACCTAACAGAAGGACGCCTTCCTGTTCCAAAAATCCTTCTTTTGCCAACTGCATTGACAAGGTTAAGCCATTTTGACCACCCAATGTGGAAAGGAGTCCGTCAGGCTTTTCTTTTTTAATAATTCTTTTGATTACATCAATTTTCAACGGTTCAATATAAATCTTATCTGCAATGGCATTATCCGTCATAATGGTAGCGGGGTTGGGGTTAATTAAAATAACTTCAAGCCCTAATGACTTCAATGCACGGCATGCTTGGGTGCCGGCATAGTCAAATTCTGCCGCTTGCCCAATGACAATAGGACCAGAGCCAATAATCATAACACGTTTCAATTTTTTATTTAGCGGCATTTTCTTTCCCTCCCATTAAAGACATGAACTGTTCAAACAAAAAGTTGGTATCCTTGGGCCCACCGCAGGCTTCAGGGTGAAACTGTACGGAAAAAGCGGGGATATCAGTATATTCGATTCCTTCGCAGGTGTTATCGTTTACATGGGTAAAGGACAGCACGGCGGAAGGAGGCAATGTTTCCGATTTGATGGCATAGCCGTGGTTTTGACTGGTGATATACAGTCTGCCTGTTGGCGTGTAGCGAACAGGTTGATTTGCACCTCTGTGACCGTATTTCAATTTTGTGCTGATAGCTCCCTTTGCCAAAGCAAGCATTTGATGACCAAGGCAGATACCGAAGATAGGTGTTTTGCTTTGGGCAGCCTTGCCGATATTTTCGATGATACTTTTGTTATCCGAGGGATCTCCTGGGCCGTTGGAAAGGAGGATACCATCGGGTTTCAGGTTCAAAATTTCCTCTGCTGTGGTTTGAGCGGGAACCACTGTGAGCTTACAGCCTCTTTTGATTAATTCGTCGCCCATGTTTTTCTTATAGCCAAAGTCCCAAAGAACAACGTGTTTTTGCCCTGTAGGATTCAATACATAAGCCTCTTTGCATGTTACCTTATCCACACTGCTGCTTAATGCGGCGTTGGATAGGCTTCTTGAGAAGGCATCCATATCCTGAGGAATCTCATTTACAATGGCGGCATTCATTACGCCGTATTCACGGATAATCTTTGTTAAAGCACGGGTATCCAAGTCGCAAAGACCAATTACCCCTTGCTGTTCCAAATATGCCCCTAAAGTACCCTCATTTCTAAAGTTAGAGGGTAAATCGCAGATATTTCTTACGATATATGCGGAAAGAGAGGGTGATTGGCTTTCAAAATCATCAGGGATTACCCCATAATTTCCAATCAACGGGAAGGTTTGCACCACTATTTGACCGTGATAGCTGGGATCGGTCAAGGTTTCCAGATAACCTTCCATTCCTGTTGTAAAAACCAACTCTGCCGTGATTTCGCCTTCTTTACCAAAGCGTGTTGCGGGAAATACTTTTCCGTTTTGCAGAACCAAATATGCTTTTTTCATCGTTTTTCACATCCTATCAGCCCATTAATTTTACGAGAATTGCTTTTTGCGCATGAAGACGGTTTTCCGCTTCATCAAAAATTTCGTCTGCGTGTGCCTCAAAAACCTCAGCGGTAATTTCCTCGCCTCTGTGGGCAGGTAGGCAGTGCTGAACCATACAGCCCTTGTTGGCCAGTGCCATCAATTCTGCATTGATTTGGTAGCCATCAAATGCCTTGGCACGAATAGCCTGTTCTTCCTCTTGTCCCATGGATGCCCAAACGTCGGTAATCACCACATCAGCATTTTTTGCCGCTACCTTAGGATCATCGGTGAGGATAAATTTATCACCGTATTCCTTGGCAAAATCAAGAATCTTGTTATCGGGACGATAGCCCTCAGGGCAGGCAATGCTTACTGTCATGCCAACCTTTAAGCCACCTACGATTAAGGAGTTGGCCATATTGTTTCCATCGCCGATATAGCACATCTTTAGGCCTTCTAATTTTCCCTTATGCTCACGGATGGTTTGCAAGTCTGCCATAACCTGACAAGGATGGCAGAAATCGGTCAAGCCATTGATGATGGGTATGGAGCCATATTTGGCAAGGGTTTCTACTTCTTCTTGTTCATAAGTACGAATCATAATGCCGTTTAAATAGCGGGAGAGAACACGGGCGGTATCCTCAGTGGGTTCTCCGCGGCCAATTTGTGCATCCTTGGAGCTGATGAAAAGGGCATGTCCGCCTAACTGATACATTCCTGTTTCAAAGGAAACACGGGTACGGGTAGAGGATTTCTCAAAAACCATGCCTAAGGTTTTACCTTTTAAGAAATGATGTTCCTTACCTTCCTTCACATATTTTTTCAATTGATCAGCCAAGTCTAAAAGCTCGATGATTTCTTCTGTTGTACAATCTAACAACTTTAAAAAGTGCTTCATTCGTTTCATGCCTCTCTTTCTAGTGCTCCGCTGGGAAATAGTTAATATACAGCGCAAAACGCAGGAGGACATGGGCGGATTTTTCATTCGGGCAACCTTTGAGATTGCCTGAAAACCACTTAGCCTGAAGCTGCGTTTTGCGGAATAACCTTATTGTATTTTACATTGTTTTTAATACATTTGCTAGTATGGAAAGACCTTTTTCCAATTCTTTTCTGGTAATGGTTAAAGGTGGTAAAAGTCTTACCTTCGTTTTCGCAGAAAGTACCATTAGACCATTATCCAAACATTTTTGGATAACTTCTTTTGCATCTATATCAAGGCTTACGCCAAGCATCATGCCCATGCCTGCAACACCAGTTACATGGGGCATTGTTAAAATCTGATTTTTAATAAATTCGCCTTTTTTCTGAACTTCTGCCAGAAAATCATCGTTCAAACGGTTTAATATTTCAACAGAGCCTGCACAAACAACAGGATTGCCGCCGAAGGTGGAGCCATGGTCCCCTGGGGAGAGGCATTCTTCTGTTTTTTCGCCGAATAATACACCTCCAATGGGCAAGCCACCGCCAAGACCCTTTGCACAGGAGACCAAGTCGGGTTGAATGCCAAACTGCTGATAGCTGAAGAAGGAACCGGTTCTGCCGATGCCTGTCTGCACCTCATCCACAATAAAAAGAATATCCTTTTCTTTGCAAGCGTTATATATAGCCGTTACATACTCCTGATTCAAAGGAAGAACACCGCCCTCGCCTTGAACCATTTCCATAATAACAGCACAAACGTCATTCGTCAATTTAGAAAGTGTATCTTCCAAATCATTAGCCTTTGCAAAAACCAGGCCATCAACGAAGGGGAAGAAGTAGTTATGGTAGGAATCTTGACCGGTGGCAGAAAGGGTAGCCAAGGTTCTGCCATGGAAAGAATTTTCCAAAGCAACGATGGTGCTTCTGCCTTTGCCATATTTTAAGAAGCTATATTTTTTTGCCGCTTTAAACACGCCTTCATTTGCCTCGGCGCCGCTATTGGCAAAAAACATTTTCTTCATACCGCTTTTTTCGCAAACCAGTTTTGCGGCTTCCCCACAGGGCGCGGTATAGAAAAGGTTTGAAGTATGCTGCAATTTTTGAAGCTGTGCGGTGACTGCGTCGATCCAAGCTTTATCACAAAAGCCCAATGCATTTACACCAATACCGCTGGTCATATCTATATATTCTTTACCGTCTACATCATAGCAGGTAGCATTTTTGCCGTGGTCAAGAGCCACAGGGTAGCGACCATAGGTATGCATGATATATTCCTGGTCTTGTTGTTTAATCTCTTCAAAGCTCATTTGGTTCACCTTCCTTTTCTATTTAAGGTCAAGCACAAGGTCAAGGTCATGGGACTCCGCCCCAAATCCTGCAAGGGATGCCCCCTTTGACTCATTTATGCAAAAACATACGTTTTTGGTAGGGGATAAAAATTTATTTTTAAAAAGCGGAAGGGTTTGGGAAACGAAGAGTTTACCAAATGGAATCCGCAGGAGGGGCTTTGCCCCTCTGAGGAGAACAGGGAGTATCAAGACCTTTTAGTCGCAGGAACTCATCTGTTTGACCTCTGTACTCTTGAAAAAAGCTTGAAGGAACTGAGCTTTTTTCAAAATATTATTTTATAAACATGGTTCCGACGCCCTCGTCAGAGAACATTTCAATTAAAATGGAATGCACAATCCGACCGTCTATCATGACTGCTTTTTCCACGCCGGATAATACGGACTTTTTTAGACTTTTCACCTTGGGTATCATACCCCCGCTAATAATTCCATCATTAATCAGTGTTTCCACTTCGTCTATTTTTACCACAGGTATCAAAGAGTTCTCGTCAGAAATATCCCGCATCAATCCTCTGATGTCCGTTAGGGTAATCATATTCTCTGCCTGTAGTGCTGCTGCAATCTCTGCCGCTGCTGTGTCTGCATTGATGTTATAGGTTTGCCCTTTGCAATCGGTGCCCACAGTGGCTATTACGGGAATATATCCGCTTTGTATGGCTTGGGTAATGGGTTCTGTATTGATTTCTGTAATTTCCCCAACAAATCCATAGTCCCCTTGGATTTTTTTTGCCTTAATCATTCCTCCGTCAATGCCGCAAAGGCCAATTGCCTTTCCGCCCAATTGCCCGATAAGAGAAACAAGGTCTTTGTTGGTTTTTCCTGCCAAAACCATTTGTACAACCTCAGCGGTTTCCTCGTCTGTGTACCGCAAGCCATCTATAAAGCGAGAGGGGATATCCAACTTTTTCAGCATACCGCTGATTTCAGGGCCGCCCCCATGCACCAATACTACATGAATCCCTACTAAAGAGAGTAGAATAATATCGCTCATTACCGCTTTTTTTAACTCTTGATGAATCATTGCGTTGCCGCCGTATTTTATCACAACAGTTCTGCCTGCGTATTTTTGTATATAGGGCAGTGCCGCTGTTAAAACCTTTGCCTTTATGTTGTTGCAGTCTGTAACCATTTTTTCTGCCTCCCCATTAGGTGCGGTAATCTCCATTGATTTTCACATAATCATAGGTCAAATCACAGCCCCACGCCGTAGCTGTGCCTTCCCCTTGGTTCAGTTCTACTTGAATATGAATTTCTTCTTCCAAAAGAATATTTTTTGCCACTTCCTCGTCAAAGGCAACCCCTGCACCATTTTCGCAAACGTGTATCTTGCCCTTTGGTGAGGATATATCTACAGAAATGGTATCAACCTGGAAATCTCCTTCTGTATAACCTATGGCACAGAGGATACGTCCCCAGTTAGCATCTGCCCCAAATATTGCCGCCTTCGTTAAGCTGGAGGTAATGATGGATTTAGCAATTGCTTTTGCCAATGGGGTGGTGGGTGCACCATTTACTGTGCATTCCATAAGTTTTGTAGCACCTTCGCCGTCCCCCGCTATTTTCTTTGCCATGGAAGTACAGATTTCTTTGATTACCGTTAAGAAGGCTTCAAATTCTGCTCCCTCTGTCTCGATCATAGGATTATTCGCCAAACCATTTGCCATAATGGAAACCATATCGTTGGTGGAGGTATCCCCATCCACGCTGACCATATTAAAGGTATCATCAACGGCTAATTTCAAGGCTTTATTCAGCATAGGCGCAGAAATTGCCGCATCTGTTGTCAAGAATCCTAGCATGGTAGCCATGTTTGGATGAATCATGCCACTGCCCTTTGCCATTGCGCCGTTGGTTACTGTTTTGCCTCCGATTTCAATGGTATAAGCTTCTTCCTTTGCTTTGGTGTCGGTGGTCATAATGGCTTCTGCCGCTAAAGCTCCACCCGCTGTTGTGAGTTGGGGTGCCAGTTCCTTGATTCCCTTTGCAATGGGTTCAAGGGGAAGCACAGCACCGATGACTCCTGTGG
>NZ_DALYUL010000008.1:114467-128993 GCF_031981185.1 Anaerotignum sp.
ATGATAATATCCTCAGGGGAGAGCCCTAAGGCCTCCGCTGTCATCTGGCACATCGCCTCTGCCTTTTCCACGCCGTCAGCGTTACAGGTGTTTGCATTTCCGCTGTTGCAAATCATGGCCTGAGCCATTCCATTGGCTATGTTATTTTTGGTTACGGTAATGGGAGCGCCGTATACTTTATTTTGTGTATAAACTGCCGCCGCTGTACAAGGGGTTTGGCTATAAATCATGGCTAAGTCCTTTTTTTGCTGGCTTGCACGCACGCCGCAGTGTAAACCGCCAGATAGAAAGCCTTTGGGTGCGGTAACACCGCCTGTTATTTTCTCCATAAAATTTCCTCCTTTGTTTATATCAATGATTCGGTTTCGTCTAAACCGAGGACAATATTCATATTTTGCACCGCCGCTCCTGATGCACCTTTACCCAAGTTATCAAATACGCTGGTAATGGTTATGCGGTCATCGTTTCCTTCAATATAAATGGTCAGTCCGTTGCTGTCCGCCAATAAGTTGGATGCCAGAAAGCCGCTTTCTTCATGGGCGATTTTAATAAAGTTTGAATTTTTATAAAAATCTTCTAACAAACCAATAAGTTCTGCCTTTGTGACTTTTTTCAAAAAGCGGTCTGTATGCAGAGGGATGCAGGTTTCCATACCTCGGTAGAAATCGCAAACTATAGGCGTAAATACCGGTGGAGCGGAAATTCCTGTTATATACTGCATTTCGGGCAAGTGCTTATGGGTTTGGTTTAGCCCATATTGTCTTGGACTTTCGTATGCAACGGGTCTGTCACTAGCTTCATATTCCTGAATCATGCCTTTGCCCCCGCCACTGTAGCCTGTGATGCTGTGAGCGGAGAAAGGGTAGTCAGGGCTTAGAATACCCAGCTTTACCAAGGGATATGCCACCGCAATAAAGCCTGTTGCGTGGCACCCGGGGTTTGCAATCCGCTTTGATTTTGTAATCGCCTGTCTATGAGCAGGAGAAAGTTCCGGAAATCCGTAAGTCCAAAGGGGGTTGGTTCTATGGGCTGTGCTGGCATCGATGATGCATACATCAGGATTCTCCACCAGAAGAACCGCTTCCTTTGCCGCCGCATCGGGTAAGCAGAGGAACACAACATCTGCACTGTTCATCAGTCTTTTTCTCTCGGCCTCATTCTTTCTCAGCGCTTCGCTGATAAGCATGAGCTCAATATTCGGATGATGTTCCAGACGCTGACGCAGCTGCAAGCCTGTTGTACCTACTTGGCCGTCTATGTAAACTTTATATTTCATAGCCTGTTCCTCTTTTCAAACAATTTATTTTTTTATATTATATACCTTTCAAAAAGAAAGTCAATATGAAAATGCATAATTATACAATTTTGGTGAATCGGAGACGATCGGTAGTCATTTACACAAGAGTGAATGATAAATATGAATAAAAATATAGGAGTAATCTTTGCAAAATTTAGATTAATTATTATAAACTTAAGTGTGATGTCGAAAAGATATTGTGTGCTTCTTTTTGAATTTCAAATGTTTTATATGAATAATATACGTTGTTCAACTAATTATTCAAATTTTTAATGGAAATAACCGTAAATTATGCAAAAAAAATTGGTTAAGTAGGGTATAAATATAAGTTGTGTATTATGCCAAAGGATTATTCCTTATTATGGCGAACAGTAAACATAGTGGCATTACGAAAGGAGGATATTCATATGGAATATTTAAAAATTACAGAAGAGCTTTCTTTTTCCCGCATCATACAAGGTTTTTGGCGTCTGGTTCAATGGGATTGGAGTACAAAAGAGCTGGAGGCTTTTATGCAAGGATGTATTGAACGAGGGGTAACCACCTTTGATACCGCAGAGGTGTACGGTTTTGGCCAGTGCGAAACCCAATTGGGTAAGGTTTTTTCAAAAAATCCATCTTTGCGCAAACAAATTCAGCTAGTAAGTAAAACAGGAATTTTTAATCATGACGGTTTTAAATATTATGATACCTCCTATGAAAGAATCAAAGCCTCCTGCAAAGAAAGTTTGCAACGACTTTCCTGTGATTCTTTGGATTTGTATTTAATTCATCGGGAAGACCCTTGTTTCGACCCTCAAGAGACGGGAAAGGCATTATTGGAATTGAAAAAAGAGGGGTTGGTGAAGGAGATCGGCGTTTCTAATTTCGACCCCATTAAATTTCAAGCCTTAAACCAATTTTGTGAAAATCAGCTTTGTACCAATCAAATAGAATGGAATCCTTGTTGTCTTGAACATATTCAATCGGGAATGATTGATCTATTGACACAAAATCATCTTCATCCAATGATTTGGTCGCCTTTGGCTGGTGGAAAATTATTTACTTCCCAAGAGTCTCCCTATATAAAGGTTAGAGAAAAACTTTCGGAAATCGCACAGCGTCATGGCGTGGAGGCTGAGGTTATTGCTTATGCATGGTTGTTGTATCATCCTGTAAAGGCAATGCCCATTGTGGGAAGCAGCAAGCTTTCTCGTTTGGATAGTGCTATAAAGGCGTTGGACGTAACGTTAGAACGCTGGGAGTGGTATGAAATTTATACTGCAAGCTCAGGGGCTAGATTAAGATAGTAAAAACATGGGGAAGTTCAAAATTGGGGCGTAGAATCTTATTCACAAAAGGGTATATGAATTTGATTTCCTAATATCCTTGTGATATGATAGGCCTAAAAAAGAAAAAGGGGTGTCTAAAATAATGACATATGAAGAAGTGTTGAAGGCAGCAAGAGAATGTATTGGCGATAAGTGCTTTGCCTGTCCCGTTTGCAACGGTAAGGCTTGTGGAAATAAATTGCCCGGTCCTGGTGCAAAGGGAATTGGAGATGCGGCAGTGCGTAATTATGAGGCTTGGAAAAAAGTTTATCTCAATATGGATACCATATATGAAAATAAGCCCATAGATACCTCTATCACGCTATTTGGCAAGAACTTTGCTTATCCATTTTTTGCAGGCCCTGTAGGTGCTATCCAGTTGCATTACAGCGATAAATATAATGATATTACATATAATGATGTTTTGGTTTCCGCTTGCAGTGAACATGGCATTGCGGCATTTACCGGTGATGGCGTAAATCCACAGGTTATGGAAGGTGCCACCAAAGCAATCAAAGCAGCAGGGGGCTTGGGTATCCCCACAATTAAGCCTTGGAATAAGGAGACCATTGAAGAGAAAATGCAGTTGGTTTCAAAAAGTGATGCTTTTGCCGTTGCCATGGATATTGATGCGGCAGGGCTACCATTTTTAAAAAATCTCACACCTCCTGCCGGTAGTAAAACTGTGGCGGAGCTAAAAGAAATCATTGCTCTCACCCAGACCCCTTTTATTGCTAAAGGAATCATGAGTGTGAAGGGTGCCTTAAAGGCAAAAGAAGCGGGAGCAGATGCCATTGTGGTTTCAAATCACGGTGGTAGAGTATTAGATGGCTGTGCCGCAACGGCAGATGTTTTGGAAGAAATCGTAGCTGCAGTCGGCGACAGCATGAAAATCTTCGTAGATGGTGGTATTCGTACAGGAGGAGATATCTTTAAAGCGCTAGCTCTGGGCGCAGATGGTATCATTATCGCAAGACCCTTTGTTTCCGCAGTATTTGGCGGTGCTGCAGAAGGGGTTGAGGCCTATATCAATAAAATTGGCGAAGAACTGCGGGATACCATGGCTATGTGTGGTGCCACCAGTATTGCTGAAATTACAAGGGATATGGTAAGACGATAAACAATGCTTTTACAAATAAATAGGTTTAGAAACGGTGGCAATTATAAAAACGATAATTGCCACCGTTATTCAAGTGAAGAGAAAAAATTCCCTTCATTCTGCTATAAAAGAAATGCAAATGAAACGAGCGTTTTCAATATAAAATTGAACATAGACTGGAATCTCTTGTGATTTAAGAAGATAAGAGGATGAAACAGGAGGATGGCATGAAAACAGAAAATACGAAAATGGGAGTACCATTGATTCTTACCGTTTATATTATATGTTTTGTATTTCGCGGTTTGGAATACTTAGTTTTAAAAACGGACAGGGGGGTCTTTGGAGAGGCCTTCTTGCATAAATTGGTGGGAATAAGCATCCTTTTTTTTACCTTAAGGTACTTATCCATTTCATGGAAGGAGATCGGTTTTACAAAAGAAAAACCATGGCGGTTTCTTGCGTATGGCTTACTTCTTGGAATAGTGGTTTTTCTTCCTGCGTACGGTGCCGAATTTATCATGCAGTATATTTCGGGGAATATACCTAAACTGGAATGGTATGTGACCAGCTATAGTATACAAGGTAATGTTGGGAATCAAACCGCTTTCATTTTTTACATCCTCTGTATTGTAGGAAACATCATAAATGTGGTAATGGAAGAGGGCGTTTTTCGGGGATTGTTCATGAAAATTAGTGAGAAGAAATTCTCCTTTTTATGGGCAACAATTTTTACGTCTTTTCTGTTTGGGATTTGGCATATAGCGGCACCTTTGCGAAGTTTTTTAGAAGGGCAGATGGCTGTTTTCCCCGCTTGTATGGCAATGCTTAGCTTGACTTTGATGTCAGGATTAATGGGAGCAAAGCTATGTATGTTGACAAAGATTTTTGGAAATTTATGGGTACCTATGGCTGACCATTTTGTTAATAATACCATTGTAAATGTACTGCATGTTTCCACTGCTTCGGGAGCAGATCAGATGCAGGTCATGCGCATTGCCATTGCTCAATCTCTATCTTTTTTCATTGTTCTATTTTGGTATTGGAAAACGAAAGCCGGCCAAAAGGATACGTTTCGTGAATAGAAAAGTAACACAAAAGGCTAGAATCGGATGTTTTAAAAAAGTTTATTTGAGTGAATTCAGAAAGACCCTATGGCAATTTTCTTTTGCAATAGGGTCTTTTTTTATGTGCTAAATATCAAGCACATTTTATTTTATTAGAATTCTGCATTCTTTACCGTTCTTGGATAAGGCAATACGTCACGAATGTTGCCCATACCTGTCAAGTACATGACTGCACGTTCAAAGCCCAATCCAAAGCCTGCGTGTCTGGTGCCGCCGTATTTTCTAAGGTCAAGATACCACCAGTAATCCTCTTTATTCAGGCCCAGTTCGTCCATACGCTGTTCCAGAAGGTCTAGGCGCTCTTCTCTCTGGCTACCACCGATGATTTCACCAACACCGGGAACCAAAAGATCCATCGCTGAAACGGTTTTATTATCCTCGTTCATGCGCATGTAAAAAGCCTTAATATCCTTGGGATAATTGGTAACGAAAACAGGTTTTTTGAAAATTTGCTCTGTCAGATAGCGTTCGTGCTCTGTTTGCAAATCAATGCCCCATTCCACAGGGTATTCAAAAACTTGTCCGCTTTCAATCAATAATTCTACAGCCTTTGTATAGGTTACACGGCCAAATTCATTATCCAAGATATTTTGCAGTCTTTCCAGCAGGGTTTTATCCACAAAGCTGTTGAAAAACTCCATTTCTTCGGGGGCATTTTCCAATACATAACGGATGATGTATTTTAACATATCCTCTGCCAACTCCATATTGTCTTCAAGGTCAGCAAAAGCCATTTCCGGCTCAATCATCCAAAATTCTGCCGCATGACGGGCTGTATTGGAGTTTTCAGCACGGAAGGTAGGTCCGAAAGTGTATACGTTACGGAAAGCCATGGCAAAGGTTTCTGCGGAAAGCTGTCCGCTTACTGTTAAGTTTGTTTCTTTGCCAAAGAAGTCCTTGGAAAAATCAATTTTTCCATCCTCGGTTTTTGGCAAGTTATTTAAGTCTAATGTGGTTACACGGAACATTTCGCCGGCACCTTCACAGTCACTGCCTGTAATAATGGGGGTGTGGGCGTAAACAAAGCCTCTTTCCTGAAAGAAATTATGAATGGCATAGGCAATCAAGCTTCTTACACGGAAGGTTGCGGAGAACATATTTGTTCTGGGGCGCAAATAAGCAATCTGGCGCAGGAATTCAACGCCGTGGCGCTTTTTCTGCAAAGGATATTCAGGAGCAGAAGTGCCCTCTACCTGAATTTCTGTTGCTTTTAATTCAAAAGCCTGCTTCGCGTCAGGGGTCTCCATCAAAATTCCTTTTACAATCAAAGCGGCACCAACGCCTTGCTTTGTGATTTCTGTATAATTAGATAAGGCTTCTGCTTCAAAAACAACTTGGAGGTTTTTGAAGAAAGAGCCGTCGTTCAGCTCAATAAAGCCAAAATTTTTGGAAACACGCATGGTACGAATCCAACCGCCGATGGTTACCTCTTTGCTTGCATAGGCAGCCGTATCACGGTAGATTGATTTTACTGTTGTCAAATCCACAAGAGATCGCTCCTTTTCTTATAACTGAATTCATATGTCCTTTATTTTAGCCTCCTGCCGCAAAAAACACAACCATTTTCTTATAGAAAAGGCAAAAATTCGCCATATCCTTCCTGTTCCATGTCTTTTTTGGGAATAAAACGCAGGGCGGCGCTGTTAATGCAATAACGTAGACCGCCCAATTCTTTTGGGCCATCATTAAAAACGTGCCCCAGATGGGCATTACCCGACCGACTGCGTACCTCTGTACGAATCATATTGTGGGTGATGTCGTCGTATTCCAAAACGGTATTGGGGTCTAACGGCTTTGCAAATGCAGGCCAACCGCAGGAGGATTGAAATTTATCTTTTGAGGTAAACAGGGGCTCTCCTGTTGTGATATCCACATAAATTCCTTCCTCTTTAGTTTCCCAGTAATCATTGAAAAATGGAGGTTCCGTTTCATTCTCTTGGGTTACAGCAAATTGCAGAGGGGTAAGATTTTTCTTTAAAACTGATTTCTCGGGTTTTGGATAATTATTTTCGTTAATTATACGCTGTTTTTGTTTTGCAATCTTCTCATAATTAATATGACAGTATCCCCCGGGGTTTTTGGTCAGATATTTTTGGTGATAGTCCTCTGCCTCAATAAATTGCAGCAAGGGTAGGTTTTCAACAACAATGGGATGTTCAAATTCTTGTTGTAATTCCTTTAAAAAGGCGGCAATGATTGGTTCCTGTGTCTGGTTGGTATAATAAATACCCGTACGGTATTGAACGCCAATATCCATGCCCTGTCTGCCCATGGAGGTTGGATCTACGGTATAAGCGTATTCCCTTAAAACTTGTGATAGGCTGATTATTTGTGGGTCAAAAATCACTTCTACGGTTTCGGCGTGTCCCACGCCACGGCAAACTTCCTCATAGGTAACGGTTTCGGGAAGCTTGATTTCCCGACCTTCCTTTTTTCCTAAAGCGTAGCCCACGCGGGTGGAAATGACGCCTTCTATAGATTCCATATACTGTTCAGTGCCCCAAAAGCAGCCACCGGCCAGATAAATTGTTTCTTGCATATTTCATTCCTCCTTTAAAAGGTTAGACCGTGGGTTTCACCCACACCCACTTGCTTTTTGAAAAAAGCAAGACCAAAAACTTTTGTCTGAACCCCATTTTATGGGGGTTCAGTGTAGAATCGTTTTGGAAAAAGCAAGTTTTTGTATAAACGGGTCAAGGGAGGTATCCCTTGCAGGGTTTGGGACAGCGTCCCAAGACCTTGACACCTTGCTTATTTATTATTAGAAATATCGGATAAGCTATATAAATCAGTACGGCGATGATTCAAAAGCGGTAGCTCTCTGCGTACTTTTTCCAAATATTCAAAATCCCATTCAACAAACGCGATTTCTTCTTTTTCCTCAAGCTGTACCTGAACCCGTCCCCAAGGATCCGTGGAAATGGTGTGTCCCCAAGAAATGTAGGATGCATTCACATCTCTGGCTGGAGCAACCCCTGCCATATAAAGCTGATTGTCTAACGCCCTTGCACGGAAGGAGAGCTCCCAGTGGGCAGGGCCTGTGGTCATGTTAAAAGCAGCAGGGACAATGATGCCCTTTGCACCTTGCAGTGCCAAAAGGCGTGCAAGCTCGGGGAAGCGAATATCATAGCAAATCATAAGCCCTAATTTTCCCCAAGGTGTGTCAAAGGTAGTAAAATCTTCACCTGGTGTTAGAACGTCGGATTCCATAAATCGCTGGCCGCCTTCCACATCGATATCGAATAAATGCATTTTACGGTGTTTTTCAACTCTGCGTCCCTTTGGATCGAATACGAAGGAAGTGTTGTAAATGTTATCTTTAAATTTTTCGGGAACAGAGCCGGCTACAATATAAATTCCATATTCCTTCGCCAATGCGCCTATCTCCAAAAGAAATGGGTCGTCCTTATCCATAGCGAAACGAGGGAAACAGCTGTTGTCATAGGGGCAGGCAAACATTTCTGGAAAAACGGCAATGTCAAATTTCTCATTTGTGGCTTTCGCCAGAAGGGTTTTTGCTTTTGCTAGGTTTTCTTCAGGGGTGCTTTTCACTTGCATCTGAATTAAGGCTAATTTCATGGAATATCTCCTCCGCTCTTTTTGTTTTGAGTATAACATGGTTATTGTAAAGAAAAAAGTATTATTCCCCTAGGGAATTTCTTTTAAAAAAATATTTCTTTGCATTAAGAAGTAGGATGACATGCAAAAAAGGAAGCTGCTGTCATTTAAAATTTGCCATGCACCCTAAAATATAAAATGAGAAAGAAAGTATTACTTTTTTGCCTTATAATTTCACAGGCTATCCATGGTTTCAAGGATAGCCTGTGAATAAATGCTTAAACAGTCTCATAGGAAGTTTCATTTTCTATTTTGGAGTAGGTATATTTCCAGTTTGTTTTTATAAAACGAATCAACCAAATTAACCCTATGGAGATTAGGAACAGAACAAACAGGATATCCATGGGGGATAAAGGGGGCGCAGTATTTGAGGTGGTGCTCTCCAAAGTTGAAGTGTTTAAAACAGAATATTTTAATAGAGTTACAAGGAAATTATGGATAGAATGAATTACTATGCAAGGAATTAAGCTATGATATTTTTTATATATAATACAGAGGACAACACTAACAATTGCCGGGGCAATGCCACTTAAACCGTGCATGAAACCAAAAACCAAAGAGGTTATAATAATTGCTTTCTTCATGGAATAGGCTCCCTGTAATTTTTCAAATAAAAAACCTCGAAATAATATCTCCTCGCAAATAGGTGCGAGCAAACAGGTGATTATAATATTCTGTACCCAATAAGCTGTACCCTGTATAGAGGAATTTAGCGTTTCATCCGTGGGTATAGAGCTAAATTCTGTAAGGAGTATGCTTATAAGAAGCAAAATACCAACACCTAGTATTTCTGGAAAAATAACCCCGGCTAATGTTTCAAAAATGCGAATGCGCACCGGTTGAAACCATGTTTTAATGCTTAGATTATTTTTGTGAAGCGTACGGTGAAGCATGATAAGTGGGACAAAATAAAGACCTATGGTACCAAAGATTTTTGCAGTAAGATGAATATCATACCCAAATAGTTTCCCCAAACCTACTCCAATTAAAATTAAAAAAATACAAGAAAAAATACTAACTAAAAACATACGTAAAAGACTTAATTGTTTCAAAGCTTCTTGCAAACCAGTGCCTCCTGTTCTGATCAATAAATTTTGTAACATTATAGCATGGGTATAAAACTTTTTCCATTCCTTTACATTTTCTTAAAAATATTGTTTGAATTAGAGAATTTTTAATATTTATTGTAAACAAAAAAGACCCAACCAAAGGATTGATTAAGGTCTTTTTATTTTCAACTAAAGAATAATGCTTTATAACCCATAACAAATACAAATAATACAATTAGAGGTAAAACCCACTGAATATAAAACCGAATGGATTTTGGGAATCTCAAGCCTTTACCGCTATTTGCTTCAGCCATAAATTTATCCCAACCCCAGCCCATTTTCATAGAACAGAATAAAACGTAAACCACACTGCCCAAAGGCAAAATATTATTGCTTACAATAAAGTCCTCGAAATCCAAAATAGAAGAGCCTTCCCCTAATGGCTGAATGCCGCTTAAGATGTTAAAGCCCAAAACACAAGGCAAGGAAAGAAGAATAATTGCCAAAAGATTGATTGTAACCACCTTTTTTCTGCTGGCCTTTGTTAAGTCGGTGCCGAAGGAGATAATGTTTTGAAAAACTGCAATAACTGTGGACAGTGCCGCAAAGCACATGAACAAAAAGAATAAAGAACCCCAAAGACGACCACCGGGCATGGCGTTAAATACATTGGGCAGGGTAATAAAAATTAAGCTTGGGCCTGCGTCGGGGTTGATTCCGTAAGCAAAGCAGGCGGGGAAAATAATTAAACCTGCCATTAAGGCTACCATGGTATCCAAGAGGGTAATAAAGATGGCTTCGCCTGTTAAAGAACGAGAGCGATCAATATAGCTGCCGAAAATGGCAATGGCACCCATACCAATGCTAAGGGTAAAGAATGCCTGTCCTAATGCAGCAAATAATACCTCAACAATCCCAAACTCTTTTAAAGCGGAGAAATCAGGTGTTAGATAGAAGCGCAGACCTTCCTCGCCACCTTTCAAGAAAATGGAGCGACATGCTAAAATTACCATCAAAAGCAGTAGTAAGAGCATCATTACTTTCGTAATTTTTTCCACACCTTTTTGCAGACCTTGGCTGCAAATACCAAAACCAATTAAAACAACTACAATCATGAACCCGGCCATTAAAGAGGGGTTTTGCAGCATGGAGCCGAAAATTCCGGCAACACCATCCTTGTCTAACCCCACAAAGTCTCCGGCGGACATTTTAATAAAATAATAGAGCATCCATCCGGCAACGGTGGTATAGAACATCATTAAAACGTAATTACCTGCCATTGCAAAATACTTAAATAAATGCCATTTGGTTCCCTTTGGCTCTAAAACATCCATGGACATTGCCACGCTCTTTTGGCTGGCACGGCCAACGGACAGCTCTGTTACCATGATGGGAATGCCGAGTATAAGTAAAAACAGAATGTAAATGAGTACAAAGGCGGCACCGCCATATTGCCCCGTAATATAAGGGAATTTCCAAACATTACCCAGACCAATCGCGCAGCCTGCAGAAATGAGGATGAAGCCCAGTCGGGATGAGAATTTTTCTCTTTGCTGATCCATAATACCCTCCTAAAGTAAGCAGTTTAATCACTGCATAAAATATAATAGCTGTTTTATTATAGAGAAGTTCAAAATGAAAAACAAGTAAAAATAAGGAAATATGCTGTATACATATCATCAAGGGAGATTTATTAGATAGAACTATAGAAAAAAGTGGAATTTTTTAAGGTGAAACGCTATACTGAAAACAATAGAAAAAATAAGAGGGAGGTGGATAGACCGTGGATTTTACGCAGTTGCTAAAATCTGAAATTCGCCCTGCGTTAGGGGTTACTGAAGTGGGCACCATTGCCCTTGCATCAGCAAGAGCTTACAGCGCAGTGGGGGGAGAAATACTGCATATCCAGGTGCAGATGAACGGAGGTTTGTTTAAAAATTCATTCTCTTGCGGTATTCCTGGCACAAAAGAGCTAGGGTGTAAAATGGCGGCGGCTTTGGGTGCAGTGGGAGGCAAGTGGGAATTGGGCTTGGAGTGTTTAAAGGGAATAACCCAGGAACACGTGGAAAAGGCAAAAGAGCTTCCTGTTGAAATTATAATTGCCCAGGATAAGGACGCCATTTATATTCAAGCAGAGGTAACCACCACAAGGGGCGTGGGTATTGCCCGTGTTGAAGGCATCCATGATAATATTACATACGTAGCAGAGAACGATGAAATCCTTTTTCGAACAAAAAAGAGGGTGGGGACGGAGAAAAAAGAGCTTTTTTCGTTTGATGCCATTACCATTGAGGATATGGTAGACTATGCATCTTCCGTTTCCATTGAGGAATTAGAAGATATAAAAGAAATGTTAGAAATGAACTGCAAGCTTTCTCAAGTGGGCGAAGCCGGAGTTGGCTTGGCAATCAGTTCTACCTTAGATACTTTCCGCAAAAAGGGTATTTTAGGTAATGATATGATTTACGATGCCCAACGGCTTACTTGCTCCGCTATGGATGCGCGGCTATCAGGCATGCCCAATCCTGCTATGAGTATCGTAGGCAGTGGTTCCCATGGAATTTTGTGCTCCTTACCTGTGGTTTCCTATGGCAGAAACATAAAAGCAACAGAAGAGGACATTGTTCGGGCTGTTGCACTAAGCAGCTTAGTTACAATTTATAGTAAGCATTATACAGGTAGGTTGTCGCCCCTTTGCGGTTGTGTATTAGGTGGGGGAAGCGGTGCTGCGGCTGGGCTGGTTTTTCTCATGGGCGGTGGAGCCACAGAGGTTTCCAATGCGATCAATCATATGGCGGCAAATTTAACGGGTATGATTTGTGATGGTGGTAGTATTGGGTGTTCCCTCAAGGCTTCGGCGGGGGTATATACCGCTTTTCTTTCAGCCATGCTCTCCATGAATCACACCGTCATTCCAAACAATTTTGGTATTATAGGTTCCTCAGCGGAGGATACAGTTAGAAATCTGGGGCGAATTTCTGCAGAGGGTATGTCCTCAATGGACAAAACCATCATTGATATTATGCAGAGGTAAGGCTGTGGACGTTGTGTTTTAAGACCGTGGGCGTTGCCAAAAAGCCACTTGTTTTTTGAAAAAAGATATGACCTCCCCTCAGGGTAGGGGGGCAGAGAGTCGAGGAAGTTCACTTAAAGGTAGAAATTGGGAGGGGATTTATTTTGAAAGAAGTATTTGATGCAGTAAATGGAGTATTTCAGTTTGTTGTACCAATCGCCGATTTTATGTGGGATTTTCCAACAAATTTTCAATGGTATGCAGCCATTCCTATTTTGGGCAATCTAAGTTTTGCTGTGGTTCTGTTGATCGGATCGGGGATTTTTTTTACCGTAAAAACAGGATTTATTCAAGTTACCCATTTTAAAGAAGGACTTCGCATTTTGACAAAGCAACGGGCGTCGACAATCGGTATAACGCCGTTGGCAGCCTTCTTCCTTAGCTCCGCTATGCGGGTTGGTCCTGGAAATATCCTTGGCGTAACAGGCGCGATTTCTGTTGGTGGCCCCGGAGCACTGTTTTGGATGTGGGTAAGCGCCTTTTTTGGCATGGCTACGGCCTATATGGAAGCAACACTGGCACAAATATTTAAGGAAAAGAAGGGAGATGAATTCGTAGGAGGTCTTCCTTTTTATGGGAAAAGAATTATGGGAAACCGTGCTTGGGTTGGCGTGGCATTATCCTCAATTTTTATCCTTTACGCTATGTTCTGCTTGCCTGCCCAGGCATTTAATGTGTTTTCTTCCGTTGGTTCAATTGCGCAGGTGGTAACGGGAACTACATATGATAGAACATCAGCCCTTTACTATTTCATTGCAGTTGTATTAATTGGTGGTACAGCTATGCTTGCCTTTGGGGGGATTAAAAAAATTACAAAGGTTACGGATAAAGTGGTGCCGATTATGGCGGTTATTTATTGCCTAACTGTTGTAATTATTGCTCTGTTAAATTTTCGAACTATTCCCTTTTTCTTTGGCGCCGTGTTGAAAGGTGCATTTACTCCAGAGGCTGTGTTTGGTGGTTTCTTTGGTACGGCATTGGTTCAAGGGGTAAAGCGTGGTCTTATGTCTAACGAGGCAGGTCAGGGTACCGTTACCATGTCTGCCGCAGCTTCCAATGCGGAGCATCCCTGCGAACAGGGTTGTGTGCAGGCATTGGGCGTATTTTTGGATACTATTATCATTTGCACTCTGTCAGGTTTTATTGTTGTTATGGCTCAGCTTTGGAGCAATCCAACTGTATGGGAGGAACTTCATGGCCAAAAACTCCCCTTATATTTGGCTTCTATTACTTCCCTAACACCGGGAACCGGGGCAGATAGCTTTATAACCTTATTGATTAGCCTGTGCTATGGCCTGTTTGCCTATACATGTGTTATTGGGTTTATCATTTTTTCGGAAATTGCGGCAAACCGCATTAGTCAGAAAAAAAGCTTTATTAATTTTATCCGCATATTAGGGGCATTGGTGTTTATCCCCTTTGGTGCAGCTTCCGTTTTGGCTGGGCTGGAGTTAGATAATCTTTGGTATATTTCAGATTTAGGAAATATTATCATAGTGTATTGTAACTTACCAATTATGTTTTTTGGTGCGAAATATGTATTTCGTGCCACAAGGCACTATAAAACAAAAAAAGGTGAGCCTTTTACCTCAGAGGTAGTGGGAATTTCATGTGATTACTGGGATCAACGAGCAAAAAATTGGGGGAAAGAGTAAAAGGAATATTAAGGTGGATTTTTAAACATCATCATAGGATACTGTATGGAATTAAATTCCATACAGTATCGCCCAAAAACCCAGCGTAAAAATTTTATGAGGGAGAATAAGAAAACAATGAATGAATTTCTTCGTATCTGCAAATATTTATGAAATAACCGATTTTGTTATTAAAAAGTAAAATAATTGTTGACTTATGGGTTTTTATTGGATATACTAATATGGCGTCAGAAAAATGCGCCCAGATAGCTCAGTCGGTAGAGCAGAGGACTGAAAATCCTCGTGTCGCTGGTTCGATTCC
>NZ_DALYUL010000009.1:0-14587 GCF_031981185.1 Anaerotignum sp.
AGCTGTTTGACTGTTAATCGGCTCCCTGTAGAAGTAAAAGCCACCCCACCTAAAATCTCATCGTCCTTACGGATTAATAGGCGATTAATTACCATTGTTTTTCCGTCATGTTCAAAGAACTCCTCCACGCTTTCTTTTCCTGAGCGAATGACAGCACTTAGGCTCTCATCCGGTACATATTCATGTAATTTATTTCCAATAGGAAAAGGCTTAGGAATTTTAAAAAGCTCTCCGTATTTCTCTGTCATATAGATAATACGACTTTCTGTATCAACAATTACAACAACACCCAAGGACTCTAAAAATTCTTTTACGATACTTTCAAAATTAATTTTTTGCCTCATCCTGCACTCACCTTTCTTTAAAAAGCTTGAATGAAAACCAAACAAATAGCAAATGCTATTTCTATTCAAAAGCTATTTATCATAATTTTAACTAAGCACAGAGTTAGAATGTGGTACTAAACCAAAACTTCTGAATCCCACCAGTGGATACAAAAAATATGAAATTATAATTCATTAAAGTCCATAATAATCAAATCAACTCTATGCTTTTACGAAGTTTTTTCTTTATTATTGCTATTATATCATAAAATTTGTAAACAAGTACTCTTGTTAGAAATTGATTAGCAGATGACTTTCAGTACAAATAAACTTGATTTATTGCTTAATCTTTTTTGGGTTGGGCATATTAATATGAATGAAAGGAGGGGAAAAATTTGCGCGCATTAGAATTTACAGAGGGAACCTCCCAATTACAGGAAATACGCTATAGTACCCATGCCATTAAGCGTCAACAACACGGCAGAGAGCAGCAGTTTTTTGATAGTGGACATGGAAAAACTCAAAATTCAGATTATGAACCTTTGCATTATCAAGATGTTTAAAAAGAAATCGCCCTTCCAAAAGAAGGGTGTTTTTTATTTAAAATATGTTTGTATAAAAAACAATCATTTAACTTTAATCTGTGAAACATATTCTGCCACCTACGAATTAACAAAACAATGATTTCTATCTCTAAAACAGAATAAACCACCAGCTAAGCTGGTGGTTTAAAATGTTATTGTGACAAAAGATTATAGTTTATATTTTTTGCAAATCAGACTAACTCAATAATTGCCAGGTTTGCCTGAATTGTTCCTGTACCATAGGTTACTGTTGTTCCGGTACTGTTGAATAAGCTAAATATAAGAGGTGTAGTTGTAACTGTAATCAGCGCAGTGCCATTTAATTGAAGCGTTGTAATTGGTGCTGGTGAGGTTGACAAAATAATATCTGATCCTCCACTAATAACTCTTATACCAAAAGTGACATTTGGCGATGTTTCTGCACCATCAGTATTTACCCACCAAGAGATAAAATAGTTACCTGGAGTATTGATGAAGAAATTTCCTATACCAGCATTATACGTTATATCTGGTGACGGCGCATTAATGGTTGTGTCGAACAAAACATTTGTATTTGTTGGAATTGTTCCTCCACTGCTGCCTTGTAACTGTACTTGTAAACCTGATAAACTGGAGCCTGGTCCTGGAGGCCCCTGAGGACCTACTGGACCTTGTGGACCTGCGGGACCCTGTGCTCCCTGAGGACCTGCGGGACCTGCCGCACCTGCTGGACCCTGTGCACCTGCAGGACCTGGATCACCCTGGGGACCTGCGGGACCGGGATCGCCCTGGGGACCTGCGGGACCTGTTGCACCTGCTGGACCTTGAGCTCCCGTTGCACCCGTTGCTCCTGTTGCTCCCTGAGGACCTGGCTCGCCCTGAGGACCCTGTGGACCTGTTGCTCCCGGAGCACCTTGTGGACCTGTTGCTCCCGTGGCACCAGTTGGGCCTGCGGGACCTGCTTCACCTTGTGGACCTTGGGCTCCGGTTGCTCCCGGAGGGCCCTGTGGGCCTACTGGGCCTACTGGACCTTGAGGGCCTGTAGCGCCGGTAGGGCCTGCTGGTCCCGGAGGTCCTTGAGGTCCTACTGGTCCTCGGGGTCCTCTACAGCAGCAATTTGGACCCCCACCACAATTACAAATACCAATTCCATTTAAATCACAATTATCATTGTAGTAATTCATTAATTTTCCTCCTTTTCATAATTTTGAATGACTTATCATCTAAACTCATGCACAGAAATTTTGATCTTTCCTCCTTGCTAAATCAGAAGCGCAAACATTGAATTTACTAAAACACCTTTGAATAATATACTTAGGAAATGCCAAGACCTGCACTAGCATAACCGGAAACAACCGTTGCCAAATCAGCGCCTGCCGTTACATCAGCGGAGAATACCAGAAGTAATCTATTTCCTGCGGATACAGGAATGTTTAAACCGGTGGTAAGACCACTGAGAATCGTACCAGTTGCAACGATTCCTGTTAACGCTGGAGCGAGGGTAACTACTGCACCAGCTACCTCAGTGAAGGTATCATTCGGTGTAGTCGACACGTACAGCTGGGCAGTCACCGTTACGGTAGACCCTACTAATGAAAGCGCTGTAGCAACACTAAAGTAAGCTGCCAAGGATGTGATGGTACCCTCTCTGGGTACAGAGAATGCCAAGTTTGTTAATCCAGTTAAGTCAATTGTTCCGCCGCCAGCGGTAATACCAGGAGCATTAATCCCAAAGCCAATTGCACTTGAAGTATTAAGCACTCCGCCAATAACAGTGGTCAAAATAGCTGGTTCCCCTGATGCAAACGGGATAATTGCCCCTGCACCTGCGGGACCTGGTTCGCCCTGAGGACCTGCGGGACCTGGATCACCTTGGGGACCTGCGGGACCAGCTACGCCTGCGGGACCCTGTGCGCCTGCGGGACCTGCTACACCCTGAGGACCTGCGGGACCTGCGGGACCTTGAGGGCCTGCGGGACCTGTTGCACCCGGAGCGCCTGTGGCTCCTGTTGCACCTGTTGCACCTGTTGCGCCTACGGGACCTTGCTCACCCTGAGGACCTGCGGGACCTGTTGCACCTGCGGGACCCTGTGGGCCTGCGGGACCTGCGGGACCTTGTGCACCTGCAGGACCTGCGGGTCCCTGTGGACCAATATCACCGGCAGGACCCTGAGGACCTGTTGCGCCGGTTGCACCAGTTGCGCCTGTTGCGCCAGTTGCACCTACTGGACCTTGAGGACCCTGAGGACCAATGGGGCCTTGAGGACCTTGAGGACCCTGAGGACCAACGGGACCACGAGGACCCCTTGGACCGCGGCAGCAACAGTTACTATTAAAATTGCCTCCACAACTATTGTTGCAATTAATACCCTGTAAATCATTCATATCATAGTCATTGTCGTAATCATACCTCATGTCTTTTCCTCCTTTATAATGAATCATTAACCTACTTTCAAAAAATCCCTTACATGCTAAAACTTCGAAATCATCCTGTTTTAAATGAAAAAGTATCCCTACATATAAAACCCTCATATAAAAAATCCCGCTAAGCCAATTTGAGTTTATGCAACTGTGCAATATAAATTTTAACATCAGTTTTTCCTTGAATTTTTCACATTTCGTATTTCCAAAAATATTTGTGGTAGCTTGGACGTTTTCTATTAATAACTAAATTGTACATAAGGAATTACCATGGGATAGAAGAGCTCTTTTTGCCACTTGAGTTCTAATTGCGGCGCCATCCCAAACTGTACACCACAAATTTACTTTTCGTTAGATTCCCAGCATAATGAAATGTCTTTTGCTCTTGCATGTGATGGTTAACATGCCATTCGAAACAGTTACCACAATAAGTTCTTTTCTTAAAGGAACTTTCTATAAGACGAATTCCCTCAAAATATAATCTGTGGGTGCTAATGATTTTTTTCTAAGACTTCCTTTCGATAGACTCAATTACAGAATCCATTTCACCTCTCTTTAGCAATTCATGTTTTTCTTAAGTTACTGCAAGCTCTACAACATAATATGTAGATGTGACATGCTGGGTGACAATTTGCGAATAAATTCATAGTTTATAATTCCTTAAACCAAAAGAAGAGATTTGCCCACAAAAATAAGACACCCTTCTTTTTTTCGAAGAGTGTCTTATTTTTTCCGTAAGGATATTTGTACCTTAAATTTTTTACACAATAAAATAACCTCACATCATTTTATTAATCTCTTTTTTTAATCGGCCGATGATTTTCTTTTCAAGTCTTGAAATATACGACTGAGAAATCCCAAGAATGTCCGCCACTTCCTTTTGGGTTTTTTCCGTTGTTTCAGGTAAAATGCCAAACCGCATTTCCACAATTTTTCTCTCTCTGCAAGAAAGTTTATCCATTGCATTGTTTAATAGCTCCCTGTCTACCTCTTCCTCAATATTTTTGTAAATGACGTCTCCTTCTGTACCAAGAATATCGGAAAGGAGCAATTCGTTTCCTTCCCAATCAACATTCAAAGGTTCATCTATGGAAACCTCGGATTTTGTTTTACTATTTCGCCTCAAATACATTAAAATTTCATTTTCAATACATCTGGATGCATAGGTGGCCAATTTAATTTTTTTCTCAGGATTAAAGGTGTTGATAGCTTTTATCAAACCAATGGTTCCAATTGAAATTAAATCTTCTACATTTACGCCGGTATTTTCGAATTTTCTTGCAATATAAACCACCAAGCGTAAATTTCGCTCAATCAATACTGATTTTACCCTTACCTCATCCTCACCGCCAAGTTGATCCAATAAAACTGCTTCTTCATCCGGCTTAAGGGGGGGCGGAAAAACATCACTTCCGCCTATGTAAAATACCCCTTGCCCTTTTCTGCGTAATTTGCGCAGAATCAACCCTGCATGATACTTCACTAAAAACAGGAAATACTTCCATTGCCTCATAAATCGTCCTCCTCCAGCAAGCAAGGGGGAATCAAACCTTCATATCCCCCTTTAAAAAAATCAAAGGAAATGCCTATATACAGCCCGTGATAACTTATTGTCTTTTCGCCAAAACAAATTTTGCATTCTTCGGCAAGTAAGCCCCACAATGCTCCCTCAGGATTTCCTAAACTGGTGTAATGCATTGGTTCAAGATTCTCTCGCTCACCGCAAATTAGCTTTTCACCCTCTTCTGCAGAAAATAATGGAAGTAAGGTTCCCAATTCCATTACAATGACCCCTTTGCCATCTTTTTTCAACCCGTTTCCCGTATCAATAAGTACACGACCTTCTACCCATTTGCTATTTTTACGAATATACACTGTGCAAAAATCTCTACGCCTTCGTATATGGGTCTCGATCCAATTGCTGCCTATTTTTATTAATATGTAACTTACAGCAATCCCCCAAATTAAATATTGCCAGGGAAAAAACCTCTGCCGTAGAATTAAACCAGTTCCCAGTACTTTTTGAGCTTGGGTAACTGTAAACAGTACATTCAAACCGCCTCCCATTAAAAAGGATGCAAATAGAGCTGTTAAAAAAAGCCTGATAAAATTTTTAGGGCTTTTGGGAAAGTACGCCACCCCAAGTCCAAGGATTAGTAATGCAAAAGATAAAAAAATGCCTCCATTATTTGGAAACAAGAATACTAGCAGCAAACAATGACACAAAGCAGATAACAATGCACCTACAAAAAGCCGCCATTTCTTGGCGTGAAACCCGCTAATCCGCCCTGCCGCATAAAGCAAAAATAAGTCCATAATCCATTCCCAGAAAAACACCACATCAATATAAACTGAAGCCTCCATTCCTTCCCTCCTGAAACAAATTATAGGCATGTTTAGATGCGAAGTTTGTCAAATTTACTGAAAATACCAAAAAAAAGAATGGCAGAGTTCGACCGACTTCGACTCTCCATTCTTTCTATAATTAGAATTTTATAAATTGCCATACTCACCCTGAACTAACATTTCAATGCGAAAATCCCAGGGAAATATCAGTTCCTATTGGGATCTATTCTTATTGGAATTTCCGTTCTAAATATGATTTCATTATAAAATACTTGTTCTAATTCTGTAACTTCTCATTAAATGAGTTTTCCCAGTAGATTCTTTACTTCATTTTTCTTTCTCATGCCCTCAACACTTAATGATAGACACGAATAATAGAGGCAATTTCTTTTACCATTGACATATTAGAAATCACAATGATGGAGTCCATGAATTGTTTTTCTAAAACATCATAAGTAACAATGACAACATCCGCCGTTTTTTCATCCTTTGTTTTTTGCAATAACATGGATATACTGACATTATTACTTCCAAATACCCCAGCCAAGGCAGCTAAAGTGCCCGCTCTGTCCTCAAGTTTCATGCGAACATAGTAACTGCTTTTTGTTTCTTTAATATCTTTAATGGGAATATTTTTATAACAGCTACTACCGATTCGGCCAGTGCAATGAAACTGAATGTTTCTTGCAACATCCAAAATGTCCCCTACAACGGCACTTCCTGTAGGCAGCTCACCCGCTCCTCTACCATAAAACATAGCATCTCCTACAGCATCCCCATGAATAAATACCGCATTATAAGAATCATTTACCGCCGCCAAGGGATGACTCTGAGGAATCATGGTTGGATGAACCTTTACCTCAATACCATCCTCCGTATTTTTGGCAATTCCTAGCAGCTTAATTTCGCAACCAAGCTCATGGGCATAGCGGATGTCCTTGGCAGAAATTTTCGAAATACCCTCTGTGTATACATTTTGAAATGTTACGGGAGAATTAAAGGCTAGAGATGCCAAAATGGCAAGCTTTCTGCCTGCATCGTGTCCCTCAATATCCGCTGTTGGATCTGCCTCAGCGTAACCTAAATCTGTTGCCAATTTGAGGGCTTCTGCAAAGTCCATTCCTTCTTCACTCATTTTGGTTAGAATAAAATTGGTAGTCCCATTGATGATCCCCATTACCTCTGTTATTTCATTCCCTGCTAAACACTGATTCAGTGGTCTTATAATTGGAATTCCTCCAGCAACAGCCGCCTCAAACAATAGGTCACAATGATTTGTTTTGGCAAGCTTCATAAGCTCATGCCCCTGCACTGCAATCAGATCCTTATTGGCAGTTACTACATGCTTACCTTTTTGCAAAGCTTCCTTAATACATGTTGATGCCGGTTCTATTCCGCCCATTACCTCAACAATAATTTCAATACTATCATCTTCAATGATATCACTCCACTGGTCTGTCAGTTTTTCTGGAGCAACCAAATTTGCATACTTCTCCTTGTTGCGAACCAATACTTTCGAGATTTCTAACTCCGCACCAATTTTATAAACCAGTTCATTCTTCTGTTTTTCAATAATCTTATATACACCGCCGCCAACGGTCCCCATTCCCAGAAGGGCAACCTTACGAATATTTTGTATCATGCTATTCTTCCTCCAGATTAAGTAATTTTGCTGTAATGCGCATTGTCAAATTATGACTGATATTAAGATTGTACGCACCAAGAGAGCATATGTCAATAAAAATCTGTCTTTTTTTCGAAAACATTTTTCCTTGTCAGAAAAACAAATTTGTGTATTATGTCTTTTTTTTATTGATATTTTAGAAGAAATAAATACGCCCTGTGTTTATTTCTTCTAAAATATATAAAATGTCTGGCTTCCTTCTGTCTAACCCGCACTCCTCGTGCCAAATCTGGCAAGATACTATTCTAAAATGGGCACTATATCAGGAAAATAGAAATCAAAAATTGAATCTTTTCTCAGAAAAATAGCTTTTATTTCTATAGAAATATACTTTCTTTCGTTCAATGAAAAACGAAGTCCTCATATTTACTGAGCACCTCGTTCTAATTCAAAAATTCTATGTTGTTGCTTGTCTAACATTACTTCTACTGACACATAGCAGCAGGCTTTTCATATTACATTTCCTTTGGATCATAGTTATCCAAAAATGAATGATAAACTCCTTTAGCCTTATACCCTACCATCGTGTCAAGGGAAACGGAATGAATGCTATTGAAGATACTTTTTTCAATATTGGGATTGTCCCGCTTTAGTCTGCGAAGGAGAATTTTCACTTCCTCTCGCTTAGATCCGCCACCACCATTATCGCACATGGTACAGTTCTCGGTAAATCTGCAGGCACATTGAATAAATTCCAAATCGTTATAGCGCTTCCAGCTCAAAATACTCTCCTCACCAATGCAGTACATGGGGCGAATCAACTCCATGCCCTCAAAATTTTTACTATGAAGTTTAGGAAGCATTGCCTGTAGCTGAGACCCATAAAACATCCCCATCACCGTAGTCTCTATCACATCATTAAAATGATGCCCTAAAGCAATTTTGTTACAGCCCAGTAATTTTGCTTTATTGTAAAGATGCCCTCTGCGCATACGTGCACATAAATAGCAAGGAGATTCTTCGGAATTATTGGCAATATCGAAAATATTTGTTTCAAAAACTGTGATGGGGATATGGAGGAGAGCAGCATTGCTTTCTATTTTTTGTCTGTTTATTTCATTATATCCTGGATCCATCACCAAAAAAATCAATTCAAAAGGTACCTCACTATGGCGCTGAAGTTCTTGCAATAGCTTTGCCATGAGCATGGAATCCTTTCCACCAGAAATGCACACAGCAATTTTGTCTCCCCCTTGAATTAATTCGTACTGCTTTACTGCCTTAATAAAAGGATTCCATATTTCCTTACGATATTTTTTTACAATACTACGTTCTATTATCTGATGCGGTGTTAATTCCCTCGCCATTCTAATTCCCCTATTCCAATTATTAAATCTAATATTCTTTATAGAAAACAAAACAAATCTGTATCCCTTATTTTACAAGCTCATTATAACATTCATCAAATACCCTTAAAAATTCCTGAATTTCCTCTTCGGTAGTTAAATGACTCAAGCTAATCCTCCATGAAGACAATGCGTTTTTTCGATCTTGACTCACTGCAAATACTGGGCGTGAAGGTTGTCCATCGGCAGAACAAGCGGATTTCACTGATACACAAATACCCTTTTCATCCAATGCTCTCTGAAAAACAGTTCCCTTAACACCGTACACACTCAAATTTAAAATATGAGGAACGGCAGTTTCAGGGCTGTTTATCCGTACAACAGGATAGGACGCTAAAGCCTTGCGTAGCTTCTCATTCAGACCTTGCACCACTTTATAGCGGCTATTTTGTTCTTCTAATGTTATTTTTAGAGCTGTCTCCGTTGCGGCGGCAAGGCCCAAAGTAGGGGTACCACTGCGATAAATCGTGGTGCTTGCTCCCCCATGAATCAGAGGCTCAATCACAAGATTTTTTCTTTTTAGCAATACCCCACAGCCATTTAGACCATAAAACTTATGCCCTGTAAAGCTCATGGTATCTATCCCTTGAAAGGAAACTTCCGTCTTTCCTATGGATTGGGTGGCATCCACATGTAGGCGGCAATTGGGATAGTCCTTCAAAATTTCAATAATTGGGGGAATGGGCTGAATACACCCCAATTCGCTGTCTACACCACAAATTGCTACCAAAATCGTATCTTTTCTTAATAACTCTTCCAATTCCTTTAAATTAACAGTACCATCCTTTTCCAGACCCAGCAAATCTATTTCATAACCTTGTTCCTGTAAGGCAGTTAGACAACCACTTACTGAAGAATGCTCTAGCGGTGTGGAAATAATATGCTTCCCAATATGCCTGGAAGAACGGGCTATGCCTTTGATTGCCAAATTATTTGCTTCACTGGCACCAGAGGTATAAATGATTTCCGCCGGATTCACCTTTAATAACATGGCTATACTTTCCGTAACCTTTGCCATTTCCTCTTGGGCGGATTTCCCTACTTGATGGGTGGAATTTGGGTTTCCCATAAACTCTTGTTCGATTTGTACAAAACGTTCCAATACCTTAGGTGCAACAGGGGTATTGGCTGAATAATCTAAATATATCATAAGCTTCCTCCAAAATTTGATAGATCCTTCACCACTTCGCCGGCAAGGATTAGCCCTGCTGTTGCAGGAACAAAGGCGTTGCTGCCCGGTACTTGCCTGCGTTGGGTGCACTTTCTTGCGGTACCCGCAGGACAAATGCAATGGGTGCGACAGCTAATTGCCATATCTTCTATTGGGGCAATAGGCAATTCCTTGGAATATACCACTTTCAGCTTTTTAATCCTGCGCTTCTTCAGCTCATGGCGCATCACCCGAGCCAAGGGACATACGGAAGTTTTATAAATATCAGTTACCTGAAAAGCGGAAGCATCCATCTTATTTCCGGCTCCCATACAGCTAATAATAGGTATCCCGGCTTGATTCGCTTGCACCACCAGTTCTATTTTTCCACTAACTGTATCAATGGCATCCACAACATAGTCATACTTAGAAAAATCGAATCCCCCTGCGGTCTGAGGCCCATAAAATGATTTATATATATTGACTACAGCGTCAGGGTTAATATCCAGTATCCTCTGTTTTGCTATGTCAACCTTATATTGCCCAACGGTACTGCGTGTTGCAATAATCTGTCGATTCAAATTTGTCAGGCATACCTTATCATCGTCTATCAAATCAAAGGTTCCAACGCCGCTTCGTGCAAGCGCCTCTACCGTATATCCGCCAACGCCTCCAATGCCGAATATAGCCACTCGTGCTTGGCTTAAGCAATTCATTCCCTCTTCTCCAATGAGCAATTGTGTTCTTGAAAATTGGTTCAACATTTCTGAATTTCTCCTTTTAAATAATTCGGTCTATTTTATTCGGGTAGAACTCCAGAAATTGTTCCACCCCCCACAACCACATCGCCATCATATAAAACCAAAGCCTGCCCCGGCGTAACGGCACGTTGAGGCGTATCAAATTCCACCCTCACTTGGCCATTTTCCAAAGGAGAAACCGTAGCCCATTGCTCCTGTTGGCGGTAGCGAGTTTTGCCTTGAAACCTCATAGGCTTATCCAAATCCTCAAAAGGAATCCAATTCATATCATCTGCAATTAATACCTTGGTATAGAGGGCAGATTCAGGCCCCACTGTAACCGTATTTTTTTCCATTGACTTCCCACAGACATAAACAGGCTCTCCCATAGCCAAGCCCAAACCCTTTCGCTGACCTAAGGTATAGCGCACTGCCCCTGAATGTTTTCCAACGATATTTCCCTTTTGGTCCAAAAAGTCACCAGGAGGGTAATGCCTGCCTGTATATTCCTCCATAAATTTTGTGTAGTCTCCATCAGGAACAAAGCAAATGTCCTGACTATCATGCTTTCTGGCATTTACAAAATGTAACTCGTCCGCTAACGCTCTTACCTCTTTTTTCCGTAAGCTTCCTAAGGGAAACAGGGTGTGAGCAAGCTGACTTTGGGTCATTGTATAAAGCGCATAACTTTGATCCTTTGTATCATCCAATGCTTTTTTGAGTAAATAACGGCCAGTTGCCTTATCTTGTTCTATTCTTGCATAATGCCCTGTCACAACATAGTTTAAATTCTTCTCTTGGGCAAATTTTAAAAGCTTATCAAACTTCATATAACGATTACAGTCAATGCAGGGATTGGGTGTGCCCCCATCTTCATAGATACGAATGAATTTTTCAATAATTCTTTCTCGAAAATCCATGGTAAAATCCAAAACCTCATAGGGCATGTCCAACTGAAATGCCACCTCGCTGGCATCATCAATATCCCTCTGTGAACAGCAAGTACGAAAATTGCAGCGACCAATATCCTCATTGCGGTATAGGCGCATGGTAGTTCCCTCACAGTAGTATCCATTTTTCTTCATAAAATAGGCGGCAATGGAACTATCTACACCACCGCTCATGGCAATCAAAGCACGGTTGTTTTCCATATTTTATCTTCCCCACAATCCTTTTTTCATATAAATTTTTGTATTTCTACTGATTTATTTATTAATGCACCCGAATAATAAATAATTCTAAAATTTTTCTTTATTGAAAACGCAAACATGGTCAATTACTTTCAAAATTTTGAAAAAGCAATTGACCTTATTTTTGTGATGATAGGCAATATTGATTCATAGGCTAAATTTGCCTATACCTGCCCTTAATTTTGAATGAATCTTTTTCTTTTTACGCAAGACTAACCCTTTTTTCTGAAGTAACATCCCAAAAGTAGTCAGTCACAATGCGAATTAGCTCCAGTCGATAATCAGCTGCACAATGATCCGTTTGTAATGAATACACCTTTAGCTGTGTGCCCCCTTCAGCCAGAATTCTTTCTTCCAAAGGACGACAATGGAACTTTGGCGGCGTATGTATATCCAGGGAGGCTTCCACACAAAGTACAGGCTTCTTTGCCAATTGCCGTGCTACAGTTTCCAGAGGGAACATAGAAGAATTTTCTTTTATTTCTTCCATAAAAAGCTCTACTTTTGCACCTCGCAGCCACAGAGCACTTTCCTCTAGAATGTGATGTAGGCTTTTTCCTGCAACAGCATCTTCCTCTTTGATTCGGAAATACCGTCCGATATCACAAGGCATAAGTAAAGCACAAGCGGCAATTTCCTCTCGCTTTGCGCTTAACTGTCCGCAGACAAAACCGCCTAAGCTATGACCAATGGCATAAATACGGTTTCGATCTATGTCATAGGTTTCGTCTTTCAACATAAAATCCAATACCGTTTCCCCATCCTCTAAATTATTTTTTAATGAATACTCACCATCACTGCCCCAACTGCCACTATAGTGAAAGGTCAGCACATGAAAACCTTCTCGACGAAGCCCCTGGGCAACGTCCAAGTTTTGTTCATTGCCGGGAATTCCATGAAATAAAAGTACCAGCGGGTGGGGTCCCTTGCCTCCCGGGGCATATAATGTAGCCAAAAGCTTACCCCGAGAGCCGGGAATAATGATGCCTATTTGACTTGGGCGGTTTGGCACATCGCCATAATGTAATTCACCATAATTGATTAAGGATTTCATCGACTCCACCCCACTTGTATCTATCTCCAAATCTTTTCATTTGTACTTGAACTAGGAAATTGAATATCCTATGTCAGAATCATATTCCAATTTCACCTTATCTCTGTATTCAATCTTGGTTATTTTCCGTTTTACTTTTATGCCAAACTAACCATTTTCATACTATGTTTATTGGTAATATTAGCACGTCATTTGTACCTTGTCAATGGATCAAAACCATTTAAAACACTTGCATTTTATGTTAAATTAATCCGCAAACATGGGTGTGGAAAGGTAACGCTCCCCTGTGTCAGGCAACAATGCAACAATGGTCTTGCCTTTGTTTTCGGGACGTTTTGCAAGCTGAATCGCTGCCCACAAAGCAGCCCCAGAGGAAATGCCGACCAAAACTCCCTCAGCACGGCCAATCTGCTTTCCTGTTGCAAAAGCATCTTCGTTTTCAACAGGAATAATTTCATCATAAATTTCTGTATTCAAAACTTCTGGAACAAAGCCTGCACCAATCCCTTGAATTTTATGAACACCGGGAGTTCCCTTGCTTAACACAGGAGAAGCGGCGGGCTCTACAGCAACCACTTTAATCTCTGCATTCTTTCCTTTCAAATAGGAACCTACTCCGGTGACTGTACCACCTGTGCCAACGCCTGCTACAAAAATGTCCACATTTCCATCGGTGTCTTCCCAAATCTCGGGGCCTGTTGTTGCCTCATGAACAGCTGGATTGGCAGGATTTACAAACTGTCCTGGAACAAAGCTGTTGGGAATTTCCTGTGACAACTCCTCTGCCTTGGCAATGGCACCTTTCATACCTTTTGCTCCATCTGTCAAAACCAGCTCCGCGCCATAGGCTTTCATCAATTGACGTCGCTCCACGCTCATGGTTTCAGGCATTACAATAATCGTTCTATAACCCTTAGCTGCAGCAATTGCCGCTAAGCCAATACCTGTATTTCCTGAGGTAGGCTCAATAATAACAGAACCAGGCTTTAAAATCCCTCTCTGTTCTGCATCATCTAACATGCTTTTTGCAATTCTATCCTTTACAGAACCTGCGGGATTAAAGTATTCTAATTTCGCAAGTATTTTAGCTTCCAAAGCGTATTCCTTTTCAATATGGGTCAGTTCCAACAACGGTGTTTTTCCTACCAATTGATCTGCAGAAGTGTAAATTTTACTCATAATAAATTCCTCCATTCGTAATCACTCTTATTATTACCATGTCACCTTATATCATTTTCATTACATCTCAAAAGCAACAATTATTCTTTCACCCTATAAACTCAGTAGGTTTATAGGTATAATATGCTTTCTTTTCTTATTTGTCAATAGGAAATAAACTATTTTTCAAATAAATTTATTTGCTTTCCTATTTACCCTATTATATAATAGGTTTAAACTTGGAGGGATTTTTTATGATGATTTCAACAAAAGGAAGATATGCATTACGCGTTATGATAGACTTAGCAGAACACCCGGGAGATTATGTCCCACTAAAGGAGATTGCCGAACGGCAGGAAATTTCCGAAAAATATTTGGAGATTATTCTGAAATCTTTGGTGCGGGAAAAATTCTTAATCGGTCAAAGAGGAAAAGGCGGCGGCTATCGCCTAAGCAAGGATCCTGACGCTTACACTGTGGGTAGTATTTTGCGCTTGACTGAGGGAAGCCTTGCACCAGTCGCCTGCCTGAATGAAAAATCTGAGCAGTGCACCCGTGTCCATGACTGCCGTACCCTCTCCATGTGGCAAGGGTTAGATAAGCTGATTTCCG
>NZ_DALYUL010000009.1:14765-51530 GCF_031981185.1 Anaerotignum sp.
ACTGCAAAATAATACTAGAAAAGGCACGGTTCCCCCTATAAGAACCATGCCTTTTCTTTATGACAATTTCATAGAAGCACAAAAAAAATAATTCCTAAAGTATTTTTTATTTCTCATCTTCCAATCATCTTCATTCTATAAAAAGAGAATACAAAAAGGGGAAGCCCAAAAGACTTCCCCTTTTTGATTCTGAATTTTATTGAACCTGACCGCCTTCAACAACCAGACTGTCTTCAAATTCCAGACCATAAGTATCAACCAAAGTTGCCTCATAATTTGCATGGAAAAATTTTTCATTCCCCAAGCTCTTTATTTCTTCATTAATCCAATTCAAAAGAGTCTCGTTTCCTTTGGACACAGCAGGTGCAATGGTATCTTGACTGCCCAACGAAGGGATACCCACGGTATAGCCTTTATTTTGTAAAGCAAAAGCAATGACTTCTGTATTATCATTTGCCCATGCGACACCATTCCCATTTTCCATTGCGTTTTTCGCCGTAGCATAGGAATCATACTTCTGCAAAGGAACATTGGGATAATTTTCAATCAAAAACGGTTCAGCTGTAGTGCCTGAAATTACAATCATTTCATCCTTAGGATTCCAATTATCCAAGCTTTCGATTACATTATTTTCAGGAGAAACAACCCCAAGGGCAACATTCATATAAGGCAGAGCAAAGTCAACCTTCTCTGCACGCTCTTTTGTAACAGTAAAGTTAGCAAGAATCACGTCTACCTTTCCTGTTTCCAAATATTCAATGCGATTTGCCGCCTCTGTAGACACAAAATTAATCTTTACACCCAAATCTTTACCCAAACGGTTGGCAAAATAAACATCATACCCCTGATAATCTCCATTTTCATCCACATACCCAAAAGGATTTTTGTCAGAGAAAACACCAATGTTGATTGTGCCGCTTTCCTTTATTTCATCTAATGTACGGTAAACAACTGCTTTTTGTCCGCCGGCGCTTGCATCTTCTCCAGCCTCTTTAGAGTCCCCCTTTTTGCCGCATGCGGTAACCGCCAAAGCGAGGGTCATTGCCAGTGCCAATGGTACCATTCTTTTAAAATTCTTCATAAAATTTCCCCTTTTCATATAAATTATAGATTATTTGTCTATGTCCAACTCTCCTTATGCATTCTGTTGCACAGATTTTTCTGCTTCCTTTGGAGATTTGACTGCATGAAACTCAAACATATTTAGGAATTGCTTTGCCCGCTCTGTTTGTGGTTCTTCAAAAAATAAATCCGGCTTGGTATCCTCCAGAACCCTTCCTCCATCCAAAAAGATTATTCGGTCTGCCACCGCCCTTGCAAATTGCATCTCATGGGTCACAATCATCATGGTTCTTCCTTGCTCTGCCAAATTCAGCATGACATCCAAAACCTCTCGCACCATTTCCGGATCAAGAGCAGCAGTTACTTCATCAAAAAGAAGGATTTCCGGATGCATACATAATGCTCTCACAATGGCGACCCGCTGTTTCTGTCCTCCTGAAAGCTGTCTGGGATAGCTATTTTCCTTGCCAATAAGACCAACACGCCCCAAAAGCGCCAGCGCTTCCTCCCGAACCTCTTCTTTTTTTCGATTTTGCACTTTAGTAGGCGCCAACAATATATTTTCTAATACTGTTAAATGGGGAAATAGTTCATAACTTTGAAAAACCATCCCAATTTTCTGACGAAGAGCCACTAGGCTTTTGCTCTTTTGATCAATCTTTTCGCCCTCTAAGATGATTTGCCCTCCTTGAATCGGCTCCAAAGCATTGATGCATCGAAGAAGGGTACTTTTCCCGCAGCCACTGGGGCCGACAATAACGATAACTTCCCCCTGATGAACCGACAGATTAATTCCATCCAAAACGGTATTTTCCCCGAAATTCTTTGTTACCTGTTCCAGTGCTAATAATGGTTCTGTCAATAAAATCACCTCCACTTCTTTTCCAAATGCTTCGCCAACATGCTAATGGGCCAGCAAGCAATAAAATACAAAATAAAAACTATTAAATAGATACCGAAAGCCCCGTTGGGGCTGGACATGCGATTTGCCTCTATCATCTGCTGGGCAACCTTAAGCACCTCTACCACGCCAATCATCAAGATTAAGCTGGTGGTTTTAATCATTCTTGTTATGAGATTAATGGATAATGGAATCAACCGCCTAACTGCCTGAGGAATGATAATATATAAATACGTTTGCGTCTTACTAAGTCCTAAAGCTTCGCTGCTTTCATACTGATGCTTGGGAATGGAAATCAGCGCTCCTCGAACCAAATCACTCATTTCCGCCGCTCCCCAAAGGGTAAAAACAAGAATGGCTGCTGTTTCTCCCGATAAATCCCACCCAAATGCTTTCGTTGTTCCAAAATAAACAAGAAACAAAAGAACCAACTGTGGCATAATGCGAATAAATTCCAAATAAGCCCTTAGAATTATTTTTGTAATAGGATTCTTCCATGTCATCACTGCACCCAATAGGATACCAAGAGGAATGCTAATAACGACAGAAATTAAGCTGATTTTTAATGCTACCCATAACCCCCCCAAAAGGCGAATCATGTTGCTACCTTTCAGTAAAATTTCAAGACCCAAATCCGGCATAGCGCAGCCTCCTCTCTAGCAAGCTGCCCATAATAGAAATTGGCAAAAGGATGATCAGGTAAAAAACCACCAACAGAAATAGACTTTCCGTAGTTTTGTAATAAAGTCCAATCAGATCTTTCGCTGTAAACATTAAATCCATCAAGCTAATCGCACTAAATACACTGGTTTCTTTCATCAAAAAAATTACATTTGCCATAAACGCTTGAATGCTTACAGATATCGCCTGTGGAAGTACCACATACCTCATTGTCTGATATTGATTCATTCCTAGACTGAGTGCGCTTTCTGTCTGAATGATTTCCACCGCTTCCAAACCACTTCGAAATGCTTCCGCCATATAACTCCCACCCAAAAATGCTAACCCGATAATGCCGCAGGTTGTGGCATTTGTCTGAATTCCAATTTTGGGCAAGCCATAATATAGAAAGAACAACTGAACCAATAGGGGTGTGTTTCGACTCAACTCTATGTAGACCCCTACTATCCTTTTGAGACATGGTATTTTGTAATATTGAATAACCGCGCATAGAAAACCTAGCAGGATAGCAAACAAAATTCCAATTAGTCCAATTTTTAGTGTAAGCCATGCCGCCTTCTGATATAATGGCAGATATTCCCATATGAATTCCCAATTCAGAATGACCCCCTCCTTCCTTCTTTTTCACTCCCATGATGGAGCTTTCTTTTAAAACCTATCGACTAAGGTTCCTCTCAACTCAAGGTACTTCTCCATATCACCACCTACGCAATGTAGAAAGAACATACAGTCTTCCTCAGTCAAAATAAAAACTACATTTCAACTTCAATGCATCCAACCTTAAGTATCATTTAATTTATAATTTCATTTTCCCATACCAAATTGGGCGCAAAAAAACCGGGGGCTTCCATGGCTCCCGGGCAAATGGCAAAACAATCCATGTATCAAAGGATTCTCATAGGCGCGAAACAATGACTGTCGAAGCACCCGGCCATACACATCGCCCGGAAAAATATGGTGCAACAGCAACACTTGTTATTTATTTTAAAGATATTTTTCAAAGCCTTCATTGTTTCCACCTCCTGCAATGTTTTAATCATAGGGGTATCATACTCGTATTAACCTATTTTGTCAATAGGTTAATAGGTATTTACTTTAACTTTTTTATATAGGACAATACATCTATAATCAAAAAATTCTTACGAATAAATGGGTAGCTATTCATCTCATATTATCCTCCGTCAATCGCAACCCCTTTCTGGTTCGATCAAACGCTGAATATCCCAACTCTTTCTCTAAGGTTGAAATAAGTTTGCTGATATTTGGTGGGGAAATAAATAAAGTTCCTCTCTTTGTTCAGCTTCTTTTTTCAGAGGCTACCAGAAAATATTACAATTACTTTAACTCCACGCTACTCCCCTCCACCCCTATTACACCAATTAACAAGTTAGATAAAGCTAAATTGTTGTGATTGTACTTACCTGAAACTTTTTTGTCAATAAACAACGGCTTTATTGTAATATAACTTTTGTTTGTGTACCTAGGTTACCTTTGAATATTCACATTTAGTTTAGAGAATTACAATCATAAAGGCACAAAACTCAACCACCCATATAAGCTCACAAGTCTGCATCAATTTATATTCAGCATATTTATAACTAAAACTTTTTCCTCTGTTTTATTTTTTAATCAACATTGTAATATAAAAAAACCCCCAACAAATTAATAAACTCGCCGGGGAATCTTTTCTTTCAATTATCTTTTCTTTCAATTATCTTTTTATTGCATATTCGTAAGTAGCTACTACCTCCAAAACAGCTTCATATACCAGCAATCGGGCATCATTTTTCAATTCACCACGTATAACCTTTTCATATTGATTGGGCATATATTGATGCATTAAATTTAGGGGTATCGTTATTTTATCAAAGTTACCGAACAGCTGATCTATTGCCTTTTGCACCTGAGCATTGGATAGATAATATCTGCAACGGTCAGAATAGCTGTATTTTCTAGCCAAAGCTATTTCTTCCTCAGTTCCATGGTAATGATGTATCCAGTTTTCCGGCTCTGTAAGCATAACCTCTTCCAGCACTTCTATAAAGCATGCCTGTTTTTCTTTTGGTAACAATTCTTTTTCCATAAAACTAAGAGAAAACAAAGCCTCTCTTAATCGGAATGTCAAAGCAGGCCCTACTTTCAAAATTGCAATCCCGTCTTCTACCATTTCTCTTAATTTTTCTTTTGTCTGATAGTCTGTGGAGTGTCCTTCAAAAACCAAGGAGGGATATGCCGTTAAACTGTTGCACAAGGCCTTCGCTTCTTCACGGTCGTAAGGGAAAACTTGAGAATCCCCAAACTCCACTCCAGGCTGCACTACCACTGCTACAATGTTTTCCCATGTATTTAATAGCCCATACCCATCAAAAACCCTTTGATATGTCTCTACTGTATCAATAAAATCAGCAACCCTCGTTACAGAGATTCCTTCTTCTGCCTCAGTAGCCCCTCCCGGAATGGGAACTTCACTGCCAATGATAAAAATAGGTTCTACCTTACCATCAATCTGTGCAAGGGTTTCCATGCAAACTTGATACAGTGCAGCCCCACGTTTCGCAACAATTTCTGTGCTAAGGGGTTTATCCTTTGCGTCATTTCCCAGCTTCATACTGGTATCCAAATGGATTTTTGTAAAACCAGCTTTCACATACTCACTAACCAATACTTTTGCATTTTCCATTGCCTCTTCCTCAGGAAGATTGCGAAAAGTAAGGGGACCCAAATGGTCCCCTCCTAGAAAAATTAGATTTCTGCTACAACCCATTTGGTCTGCAATATGAAATACAAAATCAGCAAAATTTTGAGGGGTCATTCCTGTATATCCACCATACTGATTCACTTGATTGGCTGTCGCCTCAATTAGAACAGGCTGTTGGGTTTGTTTTGCATGATACAGCAACGCTTCAATCACTAGTGCATTGGCTGTGCAGTAAGATGCAATTCCCAGGGTATTGCCCTCTCCTTTAACCATTTGTTTCAATATATTTTCCATGGCACACCAAACCTTTTTATTTAATCTCGAACTCGTCAAATACCTTTCGTTGAAAGGCTTGTTCAACATCCATATATTGATATTTTCCGTCCACATAAACCACATACACATTTTGAATGCCATTTATCACCGCATCAACTGCATATTTGGCAAAGCCTGCTGCCCTTAATCTGTCTGTGGCTGTGGGCACGCCCCCTCGTTGTTGAAATCCTACAAGGTTGCATTTTACGTTCAGCCCCAAAGTGCTTTTCACATAATTTGCAGCATCCACCATTCTGGTGATAGTATTCTGGCTATCTCCCTCGGCAAACATAACCACAATGTAGTCCTTATCCCCGCTCTCTCGTATCTTTACGATTTCCCGGGCAATTTCCTCGTTTGTCATAGGTTTTTCCACCAGAACGCTAAAGTCTGCCATTCCCATCAATACGGAGCTGTGGGTCAAATAACCATCCCACGCACCCAATGTCTCCACAAAAAAGACTCTTCCCGGCAATGCCATACCGGTGTCGCTAATACCATCCAGATAATCCACCTGTTTATTCAATGCTGTGTCATATCCTAATGTATATTCACTGCCATAAATGTTATTATCAATGGTACAAGGTACCCCAACAATGTTCATTTTTGGGTTTAAATTGCTTAAAGCTCTGGCACCCTTGAAACTACCGTCTCCACCCAAAACAATCAGTGCATCAATATTGTTTTTGGTCAGTTGAGAAATCAAAAGCTCTTGATTTTCTAGCTCTTTCAGTTCTGGAAATCTTCCGGTGCGCAGCTCTGTACCACCTTTTTTATGCCAATCCTGTACATCACTGGGACGGAGCACCGTATAATTATTATCACGGATTCCTAAAAATCCACGTTTATATCCGTAAACCACATGCCCCTGTTGTGTTGCATATTTTACTATTTGAGCAAGGCACGGATTCATTCCCGATGAATCCCCGCCGCTGGTAATCACAGCTATATTCATTGGTATTCCCTCTTTTATCAGGCTTTATTTGCACTGCCGAACACGTCAATTTTTCCCTTTACAACTTCTGCGCAAGCATCCTTCACAGGTCCCATATACTTTCTAGGATCAACCTCTTTCTCTGGAAGGTCATTACACATTTTTCTAATAGTATCAGTGAAAGTCTTTTTAAATTCTGTTCCAACGTTGATTTTGCTAATTCCTGATACAACGCATTTTTTGAAATCTTCTACAGGGATGCCTGTACCACCGTGAAGAACCAAGGGGCAATCTGTAATTTTTGCAATCTCAGACAAACGCTCAAAATCCAACTTAGGCTCGCTTTTGTAGAAGCCATGAACAGAACCAAAAGCAATTGCCAAAGCATCAATGCCTGTTTCCTCAACGAAACGAGGAACATCGGAAGGCTGTGTAAAAGTTGCTTTTTCATCGGAAACAACGATGTTTTCTTCCTTACCACCAACTTTGCCCAACTCTGCTTCTACAGAGCAATTGTATTCCTTCGCGAATGCAACAATCTCCTTCGTCTTTCTGATATTTGTTTCATAATCTTCTGCGGAAGCATCAATCATAACAGAGGAAAACCCTGCCTTGATCGCATCTTTGATATAATCCATATCTGTTGCATGGTCTAAATGCAGGCAAACAGGAATATCCACAGAAGCCGCCATACCTTTAACCATGCCAACCGTTTGATGCAAACCAATATATTTGCAAGCACCCATAGATGCCATTAAAATCACTGGTGAATTTTTTTCTGCCGCGCCATTAATTATTCCCTGCGCATCTTCATAGCCATTGAAATTGAAACTGCCTACTGCATAGCCTTCTTTTCTTGTATTCTCTAAAATTTCTTTTAAAGTCACTAAACCTCTCATTTTCACATCTCCCATAATAAACACTCCTATCTCATTGTTTTTTATCTGTGTATTCTTTAATTAAGCAATATGCACCATATAGCACAACCCTGTCATTCATCACAGAATATCTAACAGAACTTTCACTGATTGGCTGAATACATCGTTCCTCTAAGGTCTCCATCAAAGCTTCGTGGAAATATTTCTTTGCCTTTGTAACGCCACCGCCTAAAACGATGGTATCGGGGTTAAAGAAGTTAAATTGATTTGCAATTCCTATTCCTAAATAATAACCCTCTTTGCGGTAAACTTCAAGGGCATATGCATCTCCAAGCTCTGCCGCTTGATTTAACACTTTTCCGTTCAAGTTTTCCGCCTTATAGTCTGCCAATTCAAAAGCCTTGCTTTGGATACCCTTTTCCATATCCTCTTTCAGGCGACGATTAATCGCAGTGCCCGAGGCGTACAACTCAAAACACCCCACACTGCCACAAGGACATTTTAAACCTTCAGGCATAATGGACATATGCCCAACCTCACCTGCACCACTGGAACTGCCGCGATATACTTCACCATTTACAACAATTCCACCGCCACAACCGGTGCTTACAGTCATATAGATTATGTTTTTCAATCCCATTGCGACACCCATTCGCACCTCGGCAAGTGCACCCAGATTGCCGTCATTGTCTAACATAACCTTCGTTCCAAAATCAGCTTCCAATCGTTCTACAATGGGGAAATTGTGCCATCCCATCAAAGGAGCATGGATAATAACACCCTTTTCTGCATCCAAAGGTCCGGGGCTTCCCACGCCGATGCCTAAAATTTCTTCTTTCTTAAGAGAAAAATGATTTATAATATGCAACAATACATCCTTGGTATTTTGATATACCGCCTCTTCCCCTAAGAAAGTTTTCGAGGGTGCCACATGCACATAATCATCTACGATTTTTCCATCTTCCGTAAACAACGCACCTGATGTCTTTGTTCCACCTATGTCTAAAATCAAATAATATCTCATCATACACCTTTTTCCAAGCCTTATGCCTTTTTCTTTTGTGACATGTCAAAAATAACAGCCAATAGAATAATACTGCCGATTACTACCTTCTGCCAATAGGAAGAGATAGATAATAAATTCATACCATTATTGATAACTGCGATGATGGCAACACCAAACATTGCGCGGCCAACAGAACCACTGCCGCCGGAAAGGCTGGTGCCCCCCAGAACCGTTGAAGCGATTGCGTACATTTCGTAGCCTTCACATGCACCTGGTTGTCCATTTTGCAGTTTAGATGCAACCAATACACCACCTAAAGCAGCCATGATGGAACATAAAATATGTGATTTTAAAATAACTCTGTTTGTATTAATACCACTTAGGTGAGCTACTTGAGGATTAGAACCAGTTGCATATACATGTCTACCAAACACAGTTTTGGAAAGCAAAATATGCATCAGCGCCACAACAATAATCGTAAATAATGTAATAATCGGAATAATACCATTGGGGTGAGTATCCGTTACCAGCAATCGGCCTGCACCCAGCCATGAAAATTGGGTAGGCAAACCAAAGACAGCCGTTCCGCCTGTAACAATATAAGTTACACCTCTGGCAATCGTCATCGTAGCCAATGTGGTAATCATAGGCACTACTTTAAATTTTGTAACCATGATACCATTGAAGAAGCCGCAGATTCCTCCGATAATCAATGAAGATACAACCAGGATTATGATGGACATGAATACGGACATATTCGGGAACATCAACCCAACCATTGCGGAAAATACACCCGCAAGAGCCGCAACTGAACCAACAGAAATATCGATTCCTCCAAGGATAATTACATAAGTAAGACCGGTTGCCAAAAGGGCATTAATAGCCATCTGTGAGGTTAGGTTCATAACATTTTTCGTTGTGAAAAAAGTGTCTGTCGCTACGCCAAACCCAATACACAAACCGATCAAAAACACAATAACCATGTTTTTCTTTAGCCATGCTTTCAATTTTTCCATATCATTATACCTCTCAATAACTATTCTTAAGTATTTTTGCTATTTAAACTTGCAAGTTCAATTACATTTTGTTCGGTAGCATCTTTATAATGTAATTCTCCTGCGATTTCGCCTTCTCTCATAACTATAATTCTATCACTGTTGCCTAAAACTTCCGGCAATTCCGAAGATACCATAATAATGCAACCACCATTAGCAACAAAGGCATTCATAAGTGCATAAAATTCAGACTTGGCATTCACATCAATGCCTCTGGTAGGCTCATCCAAAATCAAAATCTTTGAATTCGCTAATAACCACTTAGCCAAAATAACTTTTTGCTGATTTCCTCCAGATAGGTTGGCAATCTCCGTATTGATTCCAGGTGTTCTCACCTTCAGCTTTTCCACGTAATCTTCGCTTACTTCTTTCTCCCACTTTAAATCTAAAAAGCCAAACTTTTTACTGTTTTTTGTGAGACTAGGCAAAACAATGTTGTTTTTTATCATTGCATTAAGCATTAGCCCTGTGCGTCGTCTGTCTTCGGTAACAAGACCAATATGTGCATTAATCGCTTCAATGGGATTTTTAAAGAGCACTTCTTTACCAGATACAAAAATTTTTCCGGAAGAATATTCTCTTGCACCAAAGATTGCCTCCATTACTTCTGTTCGGCCGGCTCCCACTAAGCCAGCGAAACCAATAATTTCTCCAGCGCATGCCCTAAAACTTACATTTTTGAATTCACCTTTTTTACCTGTAAGTCCCTCAACTCTAAGTAATTCTTCTTTTGCTGTATGCTCTTGTCTGTTGTAATAATCCTGAATTTCCCGCCCAACCATACTGGCAACCAATTCTTTTTCCGTTACATCAGCAATGTTAAACGTGTCTACCTTACAACCGTCTCTTAAAACAGTAACCCGCTCTCCCATCTCAAACATTTCTTTTAGTCGGTGGGTGATATAAATAATGGCTACATTCTGTTTCTTTAGTATTTTTATCTGCTCAAACAACGCATTAATTTCGTGCCCTGATAAAGAAGAAGTAGGCTCATCCATAATCACAACTTTTGTCTTTTTCGTCATTACCTTGGCAATTTCCACCATTTGCTGTTGAGCCGCTGTTAGTTCCCTAGCAATTTGCGTCGCTTGAATATCTACCTTCATAAAGTCCAAGATTTCTTGAGCTTCTTTATTCATTCGTTTTCTATCCAAAAGCATTTTGAAGCCTTGCCTTTGCTCTGCACCTAAGAAGATATTTTCCGCTACTGTTAAATCGTTTGCAATACTTAACTCCTGATGGATTACAGAAATGCCTGCATCCAATGCTTGACGAGGGTTATGAAAGTTTACCTTTTGTCCATTAAAAAAAACTTCTCCTTCGGTAGCATCATAAACACCGGAAATGATTTTAATCAATGTGGATTTCCCCGCACCATTCTCTCCCAAAAGACAATGCATTTCTCCTGAATAAAAATCAATAGACACGTCTGTAAGGGCCTTGACACCTAGAAATCTTTTTGAAATATTTTTCACTTGCAAACACGGATTCATCGTATCAACCTTCCTTACTAAAAATTTGCTTATAATAAAACTTTAAGATGAGTTGAAACAACTCATCTTAAAGCCATCCATTCAATTAGAACTATTATTCTGCAGCGTTTTCTGCTGTAATGATATAAGGTGCGATCATTATTTTAGCTTCAGTAACGGAGCCATTGTTCAAATAATCAACCATGTTCTTAGAAATCTGCTTTCCGATTTCCATAGGATTCTGAGAAATTTCAGATACCCAGAATTTCCCATTTTCACCATCCAAAATAGCTGCTTTTGCTTCAGGGTTACCATCGAAACCGATGATTTTTGTATCTGCACCAGCAGCTTTGATTGCAGCTAAAGCGCCTGTTGCAGCAGGATCACCAACTGCGAAAACAACTGCGATGTCATTGTTGTTTGCAGACAAAGCATCAGACATTAATTGCTCAGCCTTTGCAGCATCGCCTTCGTAGTTACCGATATCAATAATATTTAATTTTTTATCAGAAGCTTTTACAATTTCTTCCCAGCCTGTACGACGATCGATACAAGATTGAGGTTCGTCAAAGTTAATGATACCAACAGTTTTGCCAGCTTCTGCAAGTCTTACTGTCTCTTGACCGCCAAGTCTACCACCTTCAACGTTGTCAGTACCAACGAAGCATTTTACAACATCAGTTACATCGCTAGTGCAGTCAAATGTAAATACAGGAATACCTTCTTTGTCAGCAGCTTCCATTGCAGGTGTTGTGCCACCGGGATCGTTGCAAGAAAGTGCAATTGCATCTACGCCCTGTGCTACTAAATTGTTGATGTGGTCAGACGTTACATTACTGTCCAATTCACCATCAAGAACAATTGCTTTAAAGCCCAAATCCTTAGAAGCAGTCATAATGCCTTCTTCAATTAAGTTGTAGAAAACGTGTTCTCTGGAACCAACAATGAAGCCCAATGTTAATTCCTTTTTCGCTGAATCTCCTTCAGAAGGCTTCTCTCCTTCAGCAGCTGGTTTGGAACCGCCACAAGCAGTCAAGCCAAGTACCAATGTTGCACTAAGTAATACACTTAAAAACTTCTTCATAAACCTCTCTCCTTTTTGCATTGAATATTTGCCCTGATTTTATGCAAAATTTCCCTTTGTAATTATGCATCTCGGACATAAAAAAATAATAGCAATTTATTTAAAAAAAGTCAATGATTTTACAGCACATTGAACAACTTTGTATACTCCTACAATTTCCTGTTTTGGTTTTAAGTAATTTAGCACAATAACTTGATTTTGTGAAATTTTTTTCATATCGATCTTAAATTTCTTCATTTTTTGAAAACAATAAGAAATTTTAATTGAATTTGATGAAAAATGTGAAAATTATTTTCAAGTTTATATATGACCAGCTTTATTAAAGTGAAAAATATATTATGCCTCAATCATAAAAAAATATTAAAAATTATCTTATTGACCTGCAAATTTTTATATATTATACTGAAACTAAACAATGCACAGAGGTTGAATTTTTTATTTATATTTATTCATTTTTATGCATATTTATTTTGTTTTTTGGAGGTATGTATATGTACGATATTATAACAATTGGCGAAATTTTGGCGGAAATACTGGCAGAAAAAAAGAATCAGAATTTTTTTGAACTGGGCGGAACCCTTTTAGGTCCCTTTCCAAGTGGTGCACCAGCTATTGCAATTGATCAAGCTGCAAAAATGGGCGCAAAAACAACGATTGTAGCAAAAGTGGGAAAAGATGACTTTGGTTTACTAAATAAGAATAGACTAGAATCCTCCGGAGTGGACATATCCAACATCATTGAAACTTCAGATAATACTACGGGGAATGCCTTTGTAACATACGCTACAGATGGCAGCAGAAGATTTATCTTTCATTTTAAACACGCTGCTTGTGGCGAGCTTGGTCCCAATGATATTGATGACCCACTGATTAAGAACTCTAAAATACTGCATATTATGGGATGTTCAGTAACAGGAAGTCCAACTATGAGTGCAGCAATCATGAAGGCCATTCGCACTGCAAAAAAAAATAATGTAAAAATCAGCTTTGACCCTAATATCCGTCCCGAGCTTTTAACTGGAGAAACGTCTGATTATTTTAATGAAATTCTGGAGTGCTGCGACTTCCTTTTGACAGGAAAAAGCGAACTTGTAAAATTATTTGGAGCATATGAAAAAAATCTGTTGGAATTATTAAAGAAAAAGGATAGAATCATAGTAGTAAAAGATGGTTCCAGAGGTACAGATGTTTACACAAGAAGTGACGCTTTCCAAGTTGGCACATTCCCTACCATCGAAGTGGATCCAACCGGTGCAGGAGACTGCTTTGATGGAACTTTTTTGGCCTTGTATTGTCAAGGAATTGACATCAAAACGGCAACGAAATACGGAAATGCCGCTGGCGCTTTGGCTGTTTCTAAAAAAGGCCCTATGGAGGGTAATTGCAGAAAAGAAGAAATTGAGCAATTGATTTCCGAAAATCCCTCAGTGGAGGCAGTAGATATAGAAAACCCTTTCGCGAAATTATTATAAACCGATATAGGAGATTAGAAGAATGCATTTAGTGGACTCAGCATATGAAAATATTAAACTCAATTTGGACAGTCTTTCTATCACAGAAAAAAAAGTTGCTGTCTTTTTATTGGAAAATGTTGATAGGATACAGACATTAAATGTGGTAGGAATTGCAAAAGAAAGCTGCACCAGCGAAGCAACTGTGGTACGCATGAGCAAGAAATTGGGCTATAAAGGCTTTTATCAGCTTAAAGTTATGCTCATTCATAGTTTAGATCAAGAACAACAACAATCCAACAATGAACCCCTAAGCAGTTTGAATGATTTTTTTCAAGCTACAGCACAAAATATGCTGCATATAGGAAATATGGTGAATCAAAAAAACTTTTTGAAATGTGTGGATTTAATTGCATCTGCAAATACTGTTCATGTCATTGCCTCGGGCAATACCATTCCCTCCATTCTTGAATTTTCATTTCGTTTAGGACGCATAGGGATTGCTACTACAACTTCTATTTCCGATGAGTTGGAGCTTGCTAATATTAACTTAGCTCGCTATGGTGATATTGTCATTGGTGTCTCCCATAGTGGCGGATCAAAAAATGTGGTGAGAGCCTTTGAATTGGCCAGAAAAAAAGGTGTGGCAACCGTTGCTGTCACCGATATTACAACAAACCCTTTAAAAAAACATGCGGATTACGCTTTGGCTAGCACCATTGAATCCTCATCAACATCTGTATTTGGTGCCGAATCTCACATCTATACAAGCGTTATATTAGATGCTCTGGTGTTTTTCACCGCAAACAAAAAGCGCACGCCTCAAGGTGTAAAAATGTTTTTAGCTGAAACACAGATACCCTAGAACATAATCAGTAAAGGAGCCCAAATGGATCATAAAAATGAAATACTTGCAGAGCTTACATCACAATATAATAAATTCAAATTCCATCGCACTGTCCTGGTTCTTTGCGTGCTTTATTTTGGATATACTTATGTTGTTGACTTTCCCTCGGGCTCTAGTCTCTATCGTGTGATTATGGGTGGGATACTTGTTGCAATTGCACTTCTGGCTTTTTATGCCCATGAAAAAACCAAGAAATTGCAAGAGCGAATTCAAAAAGAAAATCAATGAAAATAAGGATAGGCTGAGTTTATGATATTTAAAAACTCAGCCTATTTTTACGGACTCGATTTATATCCTGGTTATGTTTATTGTCAGGTTAACAAGATCAGCATTTACATTGTATCATTTATTCATCATGCTTATTTCTTGTTAAAGGAGTAATAAAACACTTGGTTAGTTTATGATAACACTTTCTTGTTTTATTTATATTCAATTTGAATTCAAATCCTTCGTTCATTTAAAAATATGAACAAAAGTTCCTTTATCTCCCAGCGCCTTGCGTAAACAAAATGATGTAGCATATACATTATCTGTTTCGTCAGCTTATGATTGAATTCATCAACTCATAAAAATATTTGGATTCATACGTCTTATTAAGGTTATACCAAGCATCTAATGTTTTTGAAGAAAATACGTCCAGAGATTTCAAGATATGTACAGCAAATTCCAACGGCGCTATTCCTGATGCAGTAATCAAATTTCCATCAGAAACTACCGACTCCATTTTATAGTACATTTCCCCTTTGTAAGCGGGACAAATCAATTTAAGGTATTCCAGATCATTACTTGTATGCCAACGTGAATTTAACAATCCTGTCTGTGCAAGTCCCATTGTAGCACCGCAAATGGCTGCCACCAGTATGCCTTCCTTCAAACACCTTTCAGCAATTCTTAGGATAGGTTCGTGTATTTTTTCTGCCCAGGTATTTCCACCCGGTAAAATCAATGCAGCTGTGCTATCAATTTCGCACTCATCCAGTTTGATATCTGGTTGTATTTTTAATCCGCCCATTGTTATTATAGGTTTTTTTTCAATTCCAACAGTTACTATTTTAAATGGATCAAGTCCCTTTCTAAAATATCTTCCCGAGTTCAATTCTGCCGTTAAGTAACCTATTTCCCAGTCTGACATTGTGTCAAACACATAAAGATATACCATATTATTCAATTTACATTTTCTCCTTAAATTTTATTCATCAAGGAATACCTACCATCGGTGATCAATGACTATCCTTATTATAAAACAACTTCACTGACATCTACTGTCAGTGAAGTTGTTAAAGTTGATAATATTCCATTAACTCCGATGCAATAACAACAAGTCTTTCTTTCAAACTCTGTGGTTCAATTATTTGAATAGATTTACCATAAGGTAGGAGAAAATTAGGGACATAAAGATGAATTGTTTTTTCCTCAAATAAAAAAACAGCTTGATTGGTTGTTCGTTCCTTCAAATGATGCCCTAAAAACCAATGCATACATAGTTCATCCAACGCCTCCGCCCTGCCTTCGATAACCAAAGTAACTAACCCCTCCTCACCCTCTATAGCAGGCAATAGGTTTTTCATTAAAAATTCACGGCCAGAAAAATCATCGGGGCGCTTAAATATTAGTTGAGTACGCTTGACTAGTAAAATCCGATCTACCCGAAAGCTTCGTATTTCATCCCTTAGGTGGCAAAATGCAACAATATACCATTTATTGTTCCAGTAAGCCATTCCATAGGGGTCTATTATCCTGTTCTTTGATTGCGCTTCACGGCCTGTGCGATACTCAATTTCTACAGAGTATTCCTTTTCTACCGCCTGCTCCAGCTCTGCCAAAATCGGCTGAAGGGAAGTATTCACCATAGGGTTTATAACATCAATTCCGGCTAAGTGATGGTTCAATATACTTTCCTGTTCCTGATTTGAATACAGTTTCAACTTTGATGTTGCATTGCTTAAAGCCGAACTCAAAGGGTATCCAGCTTCTTTTGCAAAGACAGCAGCATGAAGAAGTGCCTTTTTTTCTTCCATATCAAATAACAGAGGTGCTCTGATGAAATTATTCATAAGGCTATACCCTCCATTGTGACCCGGATCAGATATAATAGGCACACCACTGGCACATAGTGCATCCATATGGCGATAAACTGTCCTTATGTTTATTTCTAATTTTTCAGATATTTGTTTTGCAGTCATTTTTTCGCCTGAATTCAGCATCCAAAGAATTGCCAGCATATTATCGTTTTTAGCCATACGTTCCCCCTGCTATGATGAAACTCAATATTTTGGTTTTAAAGTTTCTTTCCTCAATTTTTCAGTTAAACAAAAACTCGTTGGTATAATTTTTAAACATTAAAACTCATTTATCCTTGTAAAATGCCTCAATGGCACGTGAGGCAAACTCAGCAAAGCCTGCTCCATATTTCTCATCCAGAAGAGCCATTGCTCTCTCTGACCTATAGTTGGCTGCAATAGATAACATTATTCCTGCTTCATATGTCACTTGAGAAAATTGCTTCATAACAAAGCCATATTCACCTATTATTTTCCGAACTTCAAACGAATCTAATGGGCATTCCTTCTGCTTACTCAACTTTCTTTCAATATCTTCTACTCTTTTTCCAAATGCCGCACCAACATCTTTGCTTGGGGGGTTATTCATAGCTTTCAATGCACTATCCTTATCTCCATACCATTCAACCATTTTCAGATAACCTTTTTGCATATCCTCTTTTGAACAACGCTCCACATAATGCTTTCTCCACTGATCAATTCCACCAAAGTCTTTAATAATACTTTCCTTTATTTTTTCTGGCATACGGTCTAGTGTTGTTTGACATAGTTCTTCTATTTCTCTTTTCGAAAATATTGCAAAATCCATATTGTTTTCTCCTTTCAAAATATCATCGATGCTGCAAATCAGACGTTCTACCCGCTCTTTTTTTACCACCAACATATTTCTCTGCATTTGCAAAATCTTATTTCTATCAAGAGAAGGATTGCACATAACTGTTCTGATATCTTTTAACGGAATATCAAATTCTCTGAAAAATAATATCTGCTGTAATGTTTCCAGTGCCTTATCGTCATAAAGGCGGTATCCAGCATCGCTCTTATCTGTGGGGTTCAAAAGCCCAATTTCGTCATAATAGTGAAGTGTGCGCACACTAATACCTGTCAAATCTGAGATTTCCTTTACTGTTCTCATTGTCATATGCCCTCCTTTTCTCCCGATAAAATCATTTTAACCTATGACGTTCCGTAAGGGTCAAGACATTTTTTATATTCATATTTTCCATAATTTTTCCGCCAAAGTTGTAACATCTTAACAAGCATTTCTATTTTTTGATGTGCTATGCCAAAGGCTTTTCAAGTATGAATTAGGTCATTATACTGCTTTCGTCAGATATTTTCAATGAAAGGCACTATAAATCCCCCTATCACTATAAGGGCAATTCGTTCCCTCAAGATTTTCTAGCTTAGAAGTTTATTTATTCTTCCCTCTTCTGCTTCTCATATTAGAAGTTTGAAACAAGCTCTTTGCTATGGTAAAATATTAAAATTACTGTCAAGCAGCAACCTTTATGAAACCGGCAAATACAAATTACACTTATAAACGAATTTATAAACTCTGCTCCTTAGCGTGCTTTTACAGCACGCTAAAAATTTTTATATTTTTTATGTAGCATTTTCCTCTCTCTAAAGGTGTTAAGAGTGAAAGGAGGGTTAGACCCATGGAACAACAATCATTACATATGGATGATTGCGCAGAAAATGTTATCCGTTATTATTCGGATATGGTATATCGCCTTGCTTTTGCTCGCACAGGAACAAAACATGATGCTGACGATATTTTTCAAGAGGTTTTTCTTCGCTATGTTAAAAAGAAACCTATATTTAAAAATGAGGAACATCGAAAGGCTTGGTTAATTCGGGTTACAATTAATTGTTCAAACAATTTTTGGAGTTCTTTATGGAAGAAAAAGTCCCAGGAACTTACAAATGAGGAGACGTTTGAAACAGAAGAAGCTATAAATCTATGTACTGAACTGCAGCAATTACCATTAAAATATCGCGAGGTCATTCATCTATTCTATTACGAAAATATGTCACTTGAGGAAATAAGCCTTGTCCTTAACAGAAAGAATTCTACTATTAGAACCCAACTCACACGGGCAAGAGTCATGCTTAAAAAATTTATGAAGGAGGATGATTATGTTTAGAGAACAGTACAATGGGCTCAATAAACAAGTTAGTCCTGATGAAAGTTTATTGAAAGATACCATTCTTAAAGCTCAGAAAATCGAAAAAAAATATGGCAAAAAAATGTATTCATTCCGTAAGCCTGCAATCGCTTTCGTATCGGTTTGTCTTTGCTTATCACTTGCAATGCCAGCTTTAGCCGCTACGGTAGAACCGATATATGAACTCATGTATATGGTTTCACCAACTGTTGCACAGTTTTTTACCCCTATCCGAAAATCTGATGAAGACAACGGGATAAAAATGGAGATAGTATCTACATATATTCATGATAATGTTGCAGAAATCTATGTATCAATGCACGACTTAACAGAAGAAAGAATTGATGAAACCACGGATCTTTATGATAGTTATTCTATCAACCGCCCCTTTGAAAGTTCAGCACATTGTGAACGTGTTGGATACGACGAAAACACCAAGACGGCTACCTTTTTAATTACAATTGATGAATGGGGCAACAAAGATATTACAGGAGATAAAATAACATTTACTGTTCGCGAATTTCTAAGTCATAAACAAACATATGACGATATTGAAATTCCGATATCACTTACAACTGTTGATGTTGCAGAAAAAACACAAAGGGCTTCAAATATTACCGGCGGTGGTGGAACCAATTACAAACTATTTCACCAAAAAAATCCGGTGGCCCTAATTCCTTCTTTACCTATGAAAGAATTCCCTATAGATGGAATTGATTTAACCGGCATAGGCTATATTGATAGTGAGCTTCATATTCAGATAGCTATTACCGATAATTTAGATAATGATAACCATGGATTTTTTTATCTGCAGGATAAGGATGGCAATAAAATAGATAATAGTTATAGTTTCAACTTTGTAAATCAGTATGATCAGCCCGGGAGAATTACCTTTTGCAATTATGTGTTCGACGTGCCACAAAGTGAAATTTCCAATTATACCTTATATGGAAATTTTGTGACTTCCGGTATGAAAACGAAAGGTGACTGGAAAATTACATTTCCTTTAGAAAACCAAAGCCAATAAGCACCCCCTCAAAACTCATTTAAATTATCAAGCAGACAAAGTCTCACAAATTTTAATTCTCAAAAAGCCTTCATAAAAGGCTTTTTTTACTTGTATCTTGTTTTTTCCAAATATATTAAACGTATAAGAGATTTTTTGAAACTAACTATAAAACCTTTAACGCCTCTTCCAACATCAGAAGTTCATACATAAAACCCCTTGGAATTAGAAGAAAAAAATGATCTCCCTTTAGATCGCTTCCCAATGGATACTCAGCAAACATTTTCTCTTTTGCAGTTAAAATATAATCTTTTTCGCCCTTGACATATATAGATAATCTATGTATATTAATATATAGATAACCAATATATAAAGGAGGACAATATATGCCTATTGATAAAAGTTTATTGGCAGGAAGCACGACCACACTCATTTTAAAGCTGCTGGAAGAAAAGGATATGTATGGCTATGAAATGATTGAAAAGCTCTCCACCAAATCTGACCATACCTTCGATTTAAAAGCCGGTACCCTTTATCCAATCTTACACAACCTTGAAAAAAATCAGCTTGTGGAATCCTATGAGACGAAAGCGGATAATGAGCGAATTCGAAAATACTATCACCTAACTGCTAAGGGTACGAATTTGTTAAAAGAAAAGCATCAAGAATGGATAGTCTATTCAACTGCTGTAAATAAGGTTTTGAATGGGGGTTTAAACTATGCAATCAATTAAACCAATAAAGGAATATTGCAATAAAGTGAGTGAGCAAATCCGATGGAAAAAAGCCAAACCAATCATTATCACAGAAATTGAAAATCATCTATATGACCAGAGGGATGCGTATATGGCAAGTGGAGATGACGAAGACGCTGCTACGCACAAAGCAATTAGTCAAATGGGTGATGCTATTTTCTTAGGTCAAGAGCTGGATAAAACACATAAACCTAAGCCACAGTGGTTGATGATAGTATTAACAGGAATAATTATGCTATTAGGACTATTTATTAATGATTACATAAATGCCTCCACTGCGTCTCTGGGCACATTTAGCTTTTTACCATATGTTTTTGCATTTGGCATTTTTGTAGGTTGCTATTACATTGATTTTACTGTACTAGGCAAACATTCTATGAAAATATATCTTTTTATTTTGTGTGTTTCTATAATCGGAGTTCTATTTTGCCCTAGCGTAAATGGTAAACAAGTATGGGTTATGGGCATGTTTTCTATATCATTAACATACTTATCCCTAATCTTTCCCCTCGCATTTTCTCTATTTGTTTATCGTATGAGAAGCAAAGGATTTCCTGGTATTTTAATGTGTGGTTTAGCTTATCTGCCCCTAGCCTTCTTATTGACAGTAATTCCCACAATCTCAGGCTTAATTTTTTATACCATTACAGCTTTAGCAGTCCTGTGTTTTTCAATCTGGCGTGGTTGGTTTGGTGTTAATAAAAAGCAAGGATTGATGGTTGTTTTCATTCCTACAATCATAATATCACCTTTATTTTGCCTTCTGTATCTAAACCGTATGTGGACTAGAATTAGTGTATTTTTAAATCCTGAGGAAGCTAGGTTAACAGCAGGATACCAATGTTGTGTAATTAGAGCCTTTTTATCGAAAGCTGTTTTTTGGGGAAAAGGTGGTGTCCCTGAAATGATTGGAGATATATCCGCAATGCCAAATGTCAACACGGACTACTCCCTTGTTTTTTTGATTCATCAATTTGGATTTGTGATTTTACTTTGTATCACACTGCTTATCGTGGCATTTTCTAGTATTGGGATCTATAAAGCTTTAAGAGAAAAAAGTATCTTAGGTTCTCTTATCGCACTAACAATAATACTAACATTTATTCTGCAATCTGCTTTTTATATACTAGATAATCTCGGTTATGGATTGATTTCCGGCCTGTCACTACCACTTATTTCTTACGGAAACACAGCCTTATTTATAAATGCGGCACTAATAGGCTTTATGCTCTCGATATTTCGAACTGGAGAAATAGTTAGAGATTGTTCTTTAGAAATGAAGACAAACAAAGGCTCCCACTCAATTTTTTCTTATGAGGATGGAAAAATAACTATCAATTTGAATGCAAATCATTCTTAAAGCCCTCACTCTATGAGCATCCCCTTTAATTTACCATTCATCCCCCACTGCATATAATCAAACCTATTGGGAAATCGAGTCGTTACAATCTATGTTTTATGTAACGGCTCAATTTCCTTCTTGTTAAAAAATAAAAAGTAAAATTTAACAGCTGTAGTATGATCTCAATCCACTTTTTTAAAATCAGTTAACTCGTATGTTACATATGGATGATCCATATGGTAACCTAATTTTTCTGCCAAAGACACCGAGCGCATATCATGGGCATCCCAGCTTGGATACAACTTTCGCTGCAAGCATTCTAAAATCAATTTTGCACCACATACAGTTGCAAGACCTTTTTGCCTGTATTCAGGCTTTGTATCAATTTCAATTTCTATGCCTCCGTTATACACAGCATAAGGCGAAGCCCCTGACACAAGCTTTCCATTATGCAATATGGCGGCGCCTATAGCTCTTTTTTCATAATCAGCATAATCCTTAAATTGGGAACATAAATCAGCAGACCAATCTTCACTTCGTGCCATCTGAAATATTTCTTCATTGAATAATTTAACTTCATAACCATGATCCAACGCCATTATATACCCCATTAGTTTTTCCTGATCAAAAATATTCGGCTCCTTCTTTATTGCATAACGCCAAAATTTTTTTGCATGTTTCCCAAAATAACTTTCAATTAGTATCTCCCAAGAACTGTCTTTGGGAACTAAAAATTTGGACCCAATCAGTGATTGGAATAACCTTGAATCCGGTTTGCCCGCAAAAAAACAAATATCACCCACTTCAATCATTGCTGAGGTTGGGTTCACACGGTTATCGGTAATCATTTTTCCCATGTGCCCCTGCAAGCACGACCATATCATTGCTTCATCCCAACCATCAAATAGTGTTGCCCCTTTTTCTATGCTCATTTCATCACCAACTTTTCTTATCTTTGAGAATATTAGCCCTTTGCATCTTAATTTTTAGGCGCAAATTCACGACTGGAACGTGAACCTAATCCTCTAAGTATTTTCTTAATTTGACCCTTAACGCAGTGTCTGTTTTAAAGATCTTTACAGGATATTTTTCACTTTATTATACATATATATCATATACTAACTTGTAATCATAACATCTCTATCAGTATTTTGCAAAGAATACCCTAGACGTCCAGAGTATGCATGGTTTAGTTATACTGCTTCCATCAGCGATAGGTTGCGACACCAATTTTCTTTCCCCTATCGGTAAATTCGGAACTGACTTCATAGGCTATACTGTAACTGGAGAAGTGGCTGGTGGAAAACACCACTATACCACGTTTAGCATCATAACTAGATTCTGTGGAGTAGGTGAATTTTTCTTTTGCGTTCCACATACATAGTGTTAACCTAGTTAATACTTATTAAAGACGTTGGAAGTTTATAAAATATATGGTACGATAAAAATGAATTAACTCATTTACGATATATTTCAGAAGTTACATGGCTAGGGAGGTGCAAGAACATGGTAAAAACAAGGAATAGTGCCTCTTAAAAATGATAATTCTATTTTTAGGAGGCTAATATAATGAACTTTATTGAAATAAAAATGGAACAATGGGCAAGAAAAGAACACTATGATCATTATAAAAATAGGGTACCATGCTCTTATAGCCTAACGGTAGACATTGATATTTCCAATTTACTGGTTCAGCTAAAAGAACGAGGAAAGAAATCCTACCCTGCACAGGTCTTTATGCTATCAACTGTGGTAAACCAATTACCGGAGTTCCGAATGACAACCAATGATGAACACCGCTTGGGATATTGGGAGGTCATCGACCCTGTGTATACTGTTATGAATCCTATCACGGAAACATTCTCAGCCGTATGGACAAGATATGACAGCTGTTTCGATACATTCTATCACGCATATTTACAAGATACAGCACAGTATGCCACTGGAAGTCTTTTCCCTCAGGAACATGTTCCACCCAATACTTTTACTATTTCCAGTGTTCCATGGGTAGATTTTTCAGCGTTTAATATTAATGTTTTTTCAGATGGAAACTATCTTTTGCCCATCTTCACTATTGGAAAATACAAAAAAGAAAACGGCAAAATCATGATGCCCCTTGCCATCCAATGTCACCATGGGGTTTGCGATGGCTACCATGTTGGAAAATTCGTAGAACGATTGCGAGAAATGGCAATCAACTGTAATAAGTGGTTGTTCTAGCCAGTTCAAATATTCTAGCTGATTACTAAAGGTAATTACAACTTACAATCATTTTTGGAACAAACCGGCTTCACAATAAAGAGGCCCGTTTGTTCCTTTTCCATATATTCCAACAAGTCCGCCTCTCTAAAAGCAAACCTAGTTTCTAAAGACTGTACTTATATTTTAATGTGCCCATGTGCTCAAAACCAATCACTACAAATATCAAAGGCAATATTCTGTTTAACCGTTTCCGTTGTACAAACTATTTTCGCTCCATTTATTGTGTCAATCTTTAGTAATGACACTCAAGTATTGGAAATTGCATCTTAGGGATTAAGGGCTTACAGCGTAATGTTTTCCCTTTTCGGATTTCAAATTATTTATATGACGTTATTTTTGGCTCTGGGAAGGCAAGGCATATTTTTAGTAGCCACGATACTGATTTTGCCTCAATTATTCGGGCTGAATGGAGTTTTTTACACTCAGGGTTCAGCAGGTTTTTTCATCAATTATTTATTTTAACCTTCGCTTTTGCTTTAAAATGAAACATTCTCTGAATTTCCTGATTACACAGCATGAGTCACAAATTTATGTTGCATAATTTTCTTTTAGGGGTACATAAAAAGTTAAAAAAGCAACGCAGTAATTAGTGCCTATGCACGGTCATACTGCGTTGCTTTTCTCATTGAATGTTATATTTAAAACATTTAATAACAGGAACCACCATGTAATTTCATACCTTGTCCTCTGGATCCTCTTTCTGCAGAACCGCCTCTGCCTGTTCCCATGCCTGCCCCATTAGCACCAAATTTTGCTGCTAAAGATTTTCCCAATCCTACGCTGCCTGTTCCATCACAATTTATCTGATTTTCCTCTAAAGCAGCAATGATGGTATCTGCTCTTTCTTGCGTCATCACCCCTGCTTCAACTTGTGCTGCCAACTGATCCTTCTTAATTTCGAGAGCTCCAGCCTTAAATTCATCCAATTCTCCTGCCTCAGAAGCAATTTCACCGTAAGACTTTCCTGTTTCTGTCCTTTCATCCACGATACTTTCTAGCGTACGACCGGTAATCCCAGCAACCAATTCGGCTGGTGTATTATACTGCGATGCCGCAAAAGCTGTTACTCCAGTTGCACTAATTGCCATCACCATAAATCCAGTTGCAGTAATCTTTTCCCATCTTTTCATAATCCTTGCACCTCCTGAAATTTTTTTAAGCGTTTGTTTTTCTGTATCTAAAGATTACCGTAACTTTTTGTCAAAAATGTGTCTTTTGTTTTATATTTTTAAGGCATCTATCAGATAAAATTTCGACCTTCAGTTCTTAAAATCAAATGTGAATTGGGTGCCTCCCTCGCTGTTGTTTGCAACAGATAAAAGGATACCGTGACGATCTGCAATTTGTTTAGCAATGGCAAGTCCAAGCCCTGTACCAGTTTTATTCTGTTCCCCATATGTTTTATAAAAACGTTCGAAAATATGGGGCAGATGAGCAAAATCAATCCCGCATCCATGATCACGTATGATCACCTGATATTCTTCCACCTCAATCTCTACCTGAGCCCCCTGTGGCGAAAACTTAATGGCGTTGTCCAGCACAATCACAAACATTTGCCGCAATCTTCCATAATCCCCCAGGGTTTCTACACAAGAGCTTTGCAGTTGAACACTAACAAACACATCTTTTTGTTGTGCAATTCTAGAAGCACTTCTTGATGCATCTTCTATAACTTCACATATGTTAACTGGTAACATTTCAATGGCAAAATTCATGTTTTGTAATCGAGAAAGATCTAATAAATCCCCTATCAATCGCTCTAAAAATTTTGCTTCCTCCAACATTTGGCTATGATAGTCCGCTATTTTTTCGGGGGTATCTACAACCTTGTCGCACAATGCCTCCAGGGAACCTCTTATCACCGTGACAGGCGTACGTAGCTCATGAGAAATGTTTGCCACAAAATCACTGCGCATTTGTTCCAGCTTTTGAGTTTCTTCTCTAGCTTCGTCCAAACGAAGTGCTAATAAATCTAAATCCGCAGATAACTCGCCGATTTCATCTTTTTGCTCAACACCACAACGAACGGTGTAATCCCCTTGCATCATAGAATTTGTAGCACTTTTCATCTTTGAGAGGGGTTTTGTAAATGAAGCAGACATCCCTAGGGAAAGTAACACAGAAGCAATCAGGGCGACTAGGATGCTGATTGCTAAAACAATAAGCCCTCGTTCCATTGACGCCATTGTTCCATCCACCGGAGAATGCAGCAAAACTGCGCCTATAATATCACCCTTTTCAGTTTGAATTGGGACTCCAACAGTCAAGGTCAACGTAGAAAGAACATCGCTAAATCCTTTGCTATTCACAGTTTTGCCTGTCAGCACCTCATCAATGACTTCCTTTGCATTGGCAGGTAATTCCGTCATAGAATATCCTCCATATCTCCCCCCTTTCCCCTTGCCTGCTGTAATCAAATTCATATTTTCATCCACAACCCAAACTTCCGTGTCGGAAACTTCACTAATAAATCTCAGATATGCTCCATATCCGCCCATTCCTTTTCCCAAAGTTCCGCTTTCAGCCAATAAACTATCAACTAAAGATTGCCCATAGTTTTCCAGTTCAATTTTATTTCTTTCAACAGTATAACTACGAAAAAGAAAGAAAAAAACACTACCGACAATTAACGCAAAGGCTAACAAAACCACGGTAAAATTTCTACTTAACTTTCGGGCTATTTTACTTTTCAGCATCCGTTGTCACCTCAAATTTATATCCTACGCCCCATATGGTTTTGATATCCCAAGAGGGATGGGTATATTTCTCTAATTTAGCTCGAAGACGCTTAATATGGCTATCTACCGTTCTGCTATCTCCGAAATAATCATATCCCCATAAACTATTTAGAAGATTATCACGAGAAAACACTTTGTTTTTTGCTGTTGCCAACGTCCATAAAATCTCAATTTCTTTTTTGGTAAGTGCAACAGGTTCATCATCAACTGTCACTGTATACTCATCTAAACAAATATTCAAATTGCCATACGTAAAACACTGTGTCTGTTTCTCTTCTCTTACAATGCGTCGCATAATCGCCTTTACCCGCGCCATTACCTCCCCTGGAGAAAAGGGCTTTACAATATAATCATCTGCACCAATTTCAAGCCCCATAATTTTTTCAAAATCCTCGCCCCGTGCAGTAATCATAATAATAGGAACATTAGAGCTTTTCCGGATTTCTCTGCAAACAGCAAATCCGTCCTTCTTTGGCATCATCACATCCAGCAACAGAATATCTGGTTTTTCATCAGAAAACTTTTGCAAAGCCTCCTCTCCGTCCAGTGCAACTGCTGTTTCGTAGCCATCTTTTTTTGCATACTCCTCTAAAATTGATGTTATTTGTTTATTATCATCTACTAATAAGATTTTTGGCATAAATTCCACCTCCCAATATAATAATAGCAGATTTTTTTGTTTTTTTAATGGCAACACAATTATTTTTTTAAACCATCTCAATAAATATTAAATTAGCTTCTAGGTTTATCAAAAAGCAAAAATGCTGTATTTAATTAATAAAAAAATAGGTATATTTATGCCTATTAAAAAGTACATTATTTTCGAATTATTTAAGTCTTCTGTGTTCAAATAGTAGAATCCCTGCTTATATTAAGGAGATATTTTATCTAGCTCCTACATGACTGACCTTGTATACTTTTCTATGAGTGGGACGGACTATTTTTCCCAAAAAATATAGTTAAAGCTGCCTTCTAATGAGACAGCTTTAACTATTTTCTTGACCAATACACTTGATATTATTTTATTTTGTTCTTCGATATGTCCTATTATACTTAACAGGACAATTAAACGCTCTCGTCTGGTAGATTGGCAGGAGCCGTGATCCTCTCCCAGATCATGTTTGCCCGATCCACGGAATCAAAATACAAACTAGTGAGCAGGTTCGTAGGGATATGAAGTTCGTCTGCTAGCGTAGTGATGCGATTCCAGTCAGCCCGTTCATAACTGAGTAGCAAAGAAAACAGTTTGCCGGCGGAGCCCTTTTGGTAGAGCAATGCATCTCTAACTTCCTCTGCAACTGGGACTTCAGATAAAATTTCTTCCATGGGCGCGTCTACCAGACAGCCCAGTGTGGAAAACATACCAATCAAATAGGCGTCGCCCTTAGAGATGGAGAGGCTATTCTGTGTGTAATCACTTAAATCACTGCAGAAATTCGCCCGCAAGAAAGACAACTTGAGGAACTCCTCACACGATGGATCGATTTCATTTTCCACATTGCTGGCACTAAGAAAATAGATCCATTGACGTAGCTGACCAAGCCCCAGTGTCATAATGGCCTGACGGATGGTAGTAGCACGGTGTTTGGAAGAAAAATAGGCAGAGTTCGCCATGCGCAACAGGCCGAAGACCATGGAAGCGTCTTGGGAGACCAGTTGCTCAATCTCGTCAATATTCGGCTCATCCTGGGTAATGGCTACTATCAGTCGAAAAAAGTTGCTTTGCAGATATCCGCTGGTGTGTGTTTTAGACGATAGCTTTTCTGCTACAAAAGTCCCCTCCAACGCATCGACTTGCAGATTTATTGCGCAATTGTAAAGCTCCTCGTTTGTAATGTTTGTTGCAATACATTTCTTTTCCATGCTATGGGCTAGCTCAATAATGTTGGACAATGTCGACACCGGAGTCGTAGAAAAATTCAGCTTGATATAATGAATTTTGTCCATCAGCGCTAAATAACGAGGAGCAAATCTAAATTCATTCACCGCGATTTTGTAGCCCTCTTTTGCAAACTTCTGTACGAAATTCATGGCCAGTGGATAGATAATTACATTATCTTCAATCTGAATAACCAATTCTGACTTTTTGAATATCCGTGGCGCACTCTTCATTAACAGAGTAGGTGTGAAAGTCATGAAATTCAAAGTTCCTGTTAGGGATTTATCTGTATTCTGGGTCAAAAAATTATAGATGGCATTTGCTGCTGCAAAGTCATTTCTGTAAGCCGGAGCATTGGATGCAGAAGCCGTGGGGACTTTTACCTCCCCAGAAGATGATGGTTCTTCAGCGCCAAAGGCCTGGTTTTCGCCGTAGTAGAGAAGTTCGTAGCCGATGATATTGCTGTCTCTGTCTTTAATTGGCTGTCGTACAATATACTTGCTGTTCACTGTATTCTCCTTTCACCACAGGCTACGGTAGCGATCTTCTTTACATTCCGTCACACCTGTTTTTATGTATCATAGTATCTTATATTATATTTATCGACATGATATGGAAAGAAATAACACTTTTTAAAATTTTGCACACAATTGGCTTATTTCCCAAAACCAAATCAAACACAAGCAAGACAGCAACTTCCCCGAATAATCCAAAATCGTAACATCATTTTATCTCATACCTTATTCAAATATTTCCCTCGAATGCTTAAAAACTAAGGCCTAACCCAATCAAACGCTCTTTTATTTAGTCGCTCTTGACCCATCCAACAATCCAATTTCTTGCTAACCTTTTCTTCAAATATATTGCTGGTGCTTCTTAAAAAATTCAACCCAACAATAAAACCTTTCGTTTTAGGTTTGGTTTTATTGTTGGGTTGTTTTTTAGTTTACCACTCTTAAGCATACCTTAATTGCACAAGCATTTGCATCATTTAAAATCTTTCGCCGCTTTCAGTCCATAAGCAGGTTCAGCAGCCTTTACCCCTCTACAGATTGCTCTTGCCATCACTTCCGTTGCAAGCGCACCAAGGGCATCGGGCTCAACTTCCACTTCTCCGGTTGCCATAACAAAAATCGTATCTCCATCAACAGAGGTATGCACGGGGCTAATGGCCTTTGCATACCCATTATGGGTAATGCTTGCCAGCTTACTTGCCTGAACCTTGGTAAGTTTTGCATTGGTTATAACACAACCAATCGTTGTATTACCGGAAAAAACATTTCGTTTTCTGCCAATTTCTGCATACATCACTTCCTCCGTGCTCGATATAGCAGTTTTATCTTCTGATATAATTCCTGCGATTCGTTTTCCCGTATCATAATCAATCACGTCTCCAAGGGCATTGACCGCAACCACTACACCACACTGAACATCACCAATCTGCACTGCGTGGATTCCGAGACCACTTTTCATCATTCTCTCAGGCCCCAGAAACTTGCCCACAGATGCACCTGTCCCTGCACCTACATTTCCCTCCGCAGGCTCACATGTTCCTGCCACTTGGCAAGCTCTGTAACCCATGGCCTTATCTGGTCTGCATTTCGGATCGCCAACGACTAAATCAAAGAGGGATGCTCCGCAAACAATAGGCACAACGCCAACACCAACATCGAAACCAGCTCCCCGTTCTTCCAAATATTGCATAGCACCGTCCCCCGCCGCAAGACCGTAAGCACTACCACCGGAGAGCATAACACAATGAATCTGCTGAACCATATTGACGGGTTTTAACAGCTCTGTTTCTCGGGATGCCGGCCCGCCCCCACGCACATCAACTCCCGCTATTGCTCCAGCTTCGCAAATAATGGCAGTACATCCCGTTGCACCTTCAAGACTCTGGGCATGCCCAATCTTAATTCCCTTTATTTCCGATATTTTTATTTCCTTCATACACATTTCCTTTCTTCAAATAAGGGCGACTTTTGCCGCCCTCATCTTCCATCATTGTTTTAATTACGCAATAAACTGCACTGCCATAATAATTGCAATAATGACACCTACCACCGCTTCGCCACCCAAAAGGCCTGCACCAATAATGATGCCTTTTCCTTCCCTTTCAAACTGAGGATAAACTTTATCAAGAATGAAGCGGATAGCTGCTCCAATAAATGCCGTAAAGGATAGATAAAACGGCAGATAAACACCAAGTCCAAGGGTCATAACAGGATAAAATCCTGCAATATAAAGCACGGCAGCCACCACAAGTCCAGTTAAAAACGCTGGGACATGGGAAATTCCACCAGCCATAGCAGCAACAGCAGATGCCTGAGCTGCAGGGAAAAGTTCCGGATTGCCAAAAGCAGAAGGACCATATGCCTGAATGATAGCCATGATGACAAATACAGATATAACCGCTCCTACAAGACCACCAATTAATTCACCTGTCCACTGGGCTTTGGGGCTGGACTTCAAAATGCTCCCTGCTTTAAAATCGTTCATAACATCGCCCACAAGGCCACAGGCAATTGCAACAATCGCCGCAATACAAATGGCTGCAACTTCTGTAATTCCAGGAGAGCACAACTTTGCAAGAATCAGTACAAAAATACCAAACACTTCCATAGGGTTAATGGCAGACATGCCAACCGTTTGACAAGACATAGCAGTTGCAAGCCAAACCCCTATAATAGTAATAATTGCAGCAATAACTGGTACATCAACAATAATTACAAAAAGTGCTGCAAAAAGTGCCATCAGGATTGGTGCCCATCTCAAGGGGACAATAGAATCCCCAATGGAATCTTTAGACACCATAGACCCAAAGATGGCCTTAAAATTCGGAATGATGTTTTTTATGAATACACCAAGGCCTGTTCCTACCATCATTCCTAATCCCAGTCCACTTTTGATATTTGCTGCTGTTGCTGCGTCAAAAAAACCTAATTGCTGGCCGCCGATTAAAATACCCACATCGCCGATGAGTGCTCCAAGAAACCATACACCTACAAATATGGGTCCTACAAGGTAGCCAACAGATACAAGCATAGGCGAAAGCCAAACACCGCCATAAGAACCATAGTTTAGCCAACTGCCGCCACCAAACCAAAGGATAGCGGGAATCTTCATGAACCAGTCACGAAGTGCAGTCCAAATAGCAGCGAAGCCCAATGCCCCAAAGAGTGTATGGGCCTTTTTCCCTCCTTCATCGCCAACGATCAGAGTCTCCGCAGCTGCCTGACCCATGGCATAAGGAAGTTTTGATGTTTCTATGAACTGTTTTCTCATAAGAGATGTAAAAATAAGCCCCAGCATAGTACCACTAATTGTGATGACAAGCAATTTAACCAAACTTAAGTCTGTATTTGGATAGAGCATATAAATTGCTGGAATGGTAAAGGCTACGCCACCGGCCACCATAGAACCGGCTGACATTGCGGTATGTGTAACGTTGATTTCATTAATATTGGTTCTTCCCAATGCTTTTAATGCAAACATAGATACCAATGCAACAAACATAATGGGGAATGGTAACGATGATGCTTTCAATGCTATAAACATAGATGAACATGTTACAATGACTACACCGATGACACCAATAATCATACCACGAACAGTTAGCTGTTCCCTATACGATGTGGCATATTTGACACGTTTCGATTCTTGAGCCATAGTTCAGCGCCCCCTTTCCTATATCACAATAAACAACATCTTACGAACTCTATCAGACTTGATATGTATAAACAAAGCCTTTTACTTTTGATATTCAATAACACCATCAATCATAGTCATTTCTACTTCCAAGTTTACAATGCTCATAGGGGGGATAGAAAGAATATCATCTGAGAGAACTATCAAATCTGCCAGTTTTCCAACCTCCACACTTCCTTTAATATCTTCTTCAAAAGAACTATAAGCTCCATTTAACGTAGCACAACGAATTGCTTCAAGAACGGATACTGCCTGGGTTTTATCACACTGGAATCCGACAGACCTGTCATAGCGGTTTACAGCGGCATCTAAAAGGGAAAGTCCCGCAGGATACGATGGTGTATCACTATGTAAAGAGCATTTTATTCCGGCATCCAGCATACTTCGAATAGCACATATATATTTATTTCGATCCGCACCATAGAAATCAACGAATTTTGCTCCCATCTTCTGAATAGATGAAATATTTACACTGGGACAGATATTCATTTTTGCCATGCGGTTTACTAAGTCTTGATCCACAATGGTACAATGCTCAATTCTATGACGAAGATCCGGTCTGGGATTTGTTTCAAAGGCTTTTTCATATCCCTCTACCATAAATTCAATTGCTAAATCTCCAATGGCATGTGCCGTTGCCTGACATTCGGCTTCGTTGATTTTTTGAATATACCCTGCTACTTCCTCCCTCTCCCAGGCTCTTTCCCTTGGAAGGTTGTGATTGTGAGAATAAGGCTTCCTGGTTGCGCACGAGGGGCCGCCGGAGCCGCCGTCAATCATAAATTTTGAACTGCCAATTTTAAAATGTTCATCTCCAAGACCACTGGATAAACCTAATTCCAGAAAATGCTCGTTATCCATCAAAGAATACCTTTTACCAAAAATGCTGTGCAACATCATGTAGGAACGAACTTTAAACTTGCCCTCTCTGCATAGTTTCTGCATAATATGATACGATGGTTTATCGCATTCTCCACAGTCGTGAATAGATGTAATACCGTTTTCCAAACAGTGTTGATGTGCTTTCATTGCTGCCTTTGCCTGATCTTCTTGTGTATATTCCACTTTGCCCCAGAGCCAGAAATGGGTACTTCCCCTAACCATTCCTGTCAATTTTTCATCCACAACTTCCACTTCATCTTCTGGATATTTTTTGGCGTCCCGTGGAGAATATATATCCAAATATTCCAATGCTTTGGAATTATACATGCAGATATGTCCTCCCCCATGCATGCAGTGGACAGGGTTGTTTGGTGCCACGGCGTCCAATTCTTCAATGGTAGGATGGCGCTGTTCGGGAAAAAGGGTAGGCTCATAGCCCATCATGGAAATCCATTGTCCCGGCTTTTTCATTTTTGCTGCTTCCTGCACCATATTCAGCATGTCAGAAAGAGATTTACAATTTCCATAAAAAGTATCAATCATTGGTGCATCAAAATCCGTTCCTAAAAGACCGGAGAGAATGGGGTGATAATGAGAGTCTATCATACCCGGCATTAAAGTTCTGCCCTTTAAGTCAATTATTTTTGTTTTATCTGTTGTAATCTTTAATATATCCTCATTTGAACCAACGAAAACTATTTTATTCCTCTTAATCCCAACAGCCTCTGCAATTTCGTCCTTTTCATTTACAGTAATCACTTTGCCACCTATAAACGCAGTGTCTATATATGAAAAATCAAAGGTCATTGACTCCTCCCCCCTATCAAATCCTCATAGCAGAAGGTATTACCAACACTAGTTTGTTTAGTGAAAGTTTGCATGCCTCTCTACGTATTAAAGTAACGCCCCACCAGAAAGGTAGGGGTTCCCTTCTGTTAAATAATGTGAATTTATTTTTTTATTTATGAATAGAACAATTTCATAACTTCTTCATCTGGTTTCTTACCAATCAAACTGCCTACCACAAATGCCACAATTGAAATCACAATGGATGGTACAATGGGAGTGGTCCCAAAAATACTCACTTTATAAGTAGTCATAAGCAAGAAAGAAACAATGCCGATGACACTGGATAAAACTGCGCCTGTGGCGTTTGCTTTTTTCCAATATAGCCCAAATAAGATTGGACATAAGAATGCGCATTCAAGGCCACCCATAGCAAAAAGATTAATCCAAACAATTAAATCAGGTGGATAAATTGTAAATACAAATACAATAACACCTACGACCAATGTGGTTATCATACTCATCTTTCCGATTTTCTTTTCAAATTTTGCCCCTGTCTTAACTACATTACCATTCTCCTTTGCAATGTAGTTTAGGTAAATATCCTTGACAATCGCCGCAGAAGCCAAAATCAATAGGGAAGATACTGTTGACATAACTGCAGATAGAGGTGCTGCAATAAATAAACCCGCCACTACCGGATTCATATATTTCAGTACTAAAGTAGGCACAACATAGTCAGAAGAAGGAATTTCAGATGGATCCAAAATAGCAGGTGCAAATGCCCCTGAGATATGCATAACCAGCATCAAAAATCCCACAACGATGGTGCCATAAATCATCGCACTGTGGAGGGATTTTGTGTCCTTGAAACCCATGCCTCTTACAGCCGTTTGGGGCAGACCTAACACACCGATACCAACAAGTACCCAGAAAGACATTACGTATGCCTTTGGTGTTGTACCACCTACTGTAGGGTCATTCCATGTGGGATTCACAACGTTAAGTTTGTCAACAATGGCTTCAAAACCTCCGCCAACCTTTATAATGGTAGCCAAGATAATGAAACCGCCCATTACCATAACTAAGCCCTGTATGGTATCCGTTGTTACGACCGCCTTAAACCCACCAATAGTTGTATAAAGGATAACAATAGCTCCAAAGAAAAGCAAACCGTAAACATAAGGAAGCCCTGTAATTGTCTGGAACAAAACAGCTCCACCAATAAATTGAGACATCATCTGTGCAATGAAGAACAAAACAAGGGCTAAGGAAGAAATGATAACCACTGCAGGTGATTTATATCTTGCTTTTAAGTAGTCAGTCACCGTTACAGCGTTTGTCTTTCTTGAAATAATGGCAAACTTCTTGCCCAAAATGCCTAAAATGATGAAAGCTGTAGGAACCTGAATGATTGATAAATATACCCAAACAAGTCCTTTAGAATATGCAACACCAGGTCCCCCAATAAAACTGCTGGCACTTGTGAAAGTAGCAATCAACGTCATCGCCAAAACAAGACCGCCCATAGACCTTCCACCAATAAAATAGTTATTGATAAACCCAGTCCCGGCTTCAGCATCTCTCTTAGCCTGTTTTTTACTAATAAAAAGGCCGATGCCCAAATTCGCGAGGAGATAGAGCACTAAAACTGTCATTAAAGTAATCGTATATGAACTCATCCTTCATCCTCCTCCCCACTATCCTCATCAGCTATTTCATCAAGACTAAAGTCTTTGAAAAAAAACTTAACAACAACAATTACAGCAATACTGAATAATACATAGCCAACAACGCAGCTTAGGAAGAACCAAAGGGGTAACCCCATAATATAAATATACCCTTTCGAAGTGTCTGCCAAACCATAGCCAGCAAAATACCACCATAAAAAGAAAACCACATAAAGACCTATAGAAATAAGAGCTTCTTTTTTAATCTGAAGATTTCTCTCCTTTTCCGTCAGCTTTGGCACCATATCTTTCCCTCCTTTAGTCATGTTCTAATCACCTCTGCATACCCTTGCCGATAACCGCAAAGTTGGTATGCTTATTTTTCCCTTTCAAAATAATGAATCAGAGCACAAAGCACTTGGTTTACTGGGGTGGCAATACTTGCACTTTTCCCTTCTCTCACAACTGCACCATTAATCATATCAATTTCTGTGGGTTTATGTTTCAACACATCCTGAAGCATAGATGATTTATTTGCTGCCGTTGCTTTGCAAACCTCCTTGGTATGTTCCACAGGATCTGCAAACCCTAAAATAATTCCCTTGGCATTTGCAACTGCAATACCTTCCTTCACGGCTTCTTCCAATATTCCTTCAATTTCGGGGTGTGCAAGAAGTTCTCCGTTTGTCAGCTTCGTAATCCCCGTCAAAGCATTAATACCCGCATTAACAAGAAGTTTATCCCATACTAGCCCCAATACGTTTTCCGAAACTTCAACTTCTAAGCCTGCTGCTGAAAAGATCTCTGCAATTTCATTGATTCGTTTACTCCTTACTCCTGAAAGCTCGCCAATCATTGTTTTTCCAACGCCCGCATGTCGTATTTTTCCAGGTTTCAACATGGTAGCACCGTGAGCGGTGGTTCCCGCCATCACCTTTTCCGCTCCTATTAAGGAACCAATACTTTCGATGTTACCTATCCCATTTTGCAAGGTAATTGCCATGGTGTTCGCCCCGAATACAGCTTTATTGGCTTCTATGGCCTGCTCCGTCAGCGTGGATT
>NZ_DALYUL010000009.1:51540-52113 GCF_031981185.1 Anaerotignum sp.
TGCCAAGTCAACAATGCCAACCACTGTGGCATCTGTTGCAGCGGTCAAATTATTATAACACAACAACTCACCGTTTTCTTCCATATAAAGACCATCATTGTTAATGGCGTTTACATGTTCTTTCCAAATGTCAAGGAGGAATACTTGGTTACCAGGCACCGTAGATAGTTTCCCTCCATAAAGGCATCCCATTGCTCCTGCACCAATTATCGCAATTTTCATTTGACCGTTTTCCTTTCTACATTGTATAAATCCCAGAATATGAGAAACCACTTTGGATCCATTAATACAATTTTGGGATATCAACTTGTTTATTAAATGAGAATTCAGGGGATGGGAAAGTTCCATCCAAAGTCTCCTTATGGAATTCATTCAGCCCTTCAATCATAACCTGTCTTACCTGTGCAAACTGCTTCACAAATTTTGGCTTGAAATCACCATACATCCCTAGAAGGTCTTGGGTTACAAGAACCTGACAATCAACATGGGGGCCTGCTCCTATTCCCAGGATAGGGATTTCCACAGCTTCCGATACTGCTTTGCCAACCCCAGAAGGCACACATTCCAATACAA
>NZ_DALYUL010000009.1:52123-53227 GCF_031981185.1 Anaerotignum sp.
TTTCTAATTCTACCGCATCCTTAATAAGCTTTGCCGCGCTTTCAGACGTGCCACCCTGTACCTTAAATCCTCCCAAGGAAGAGGCTGTTTGTGGTGTGAGTCCAATGTGCCCCATGACATTGATGCCAGCTCCTACGATCGCTTTAATCTGTGGGAGCATCTCAACACCGCCCTCCAGTTTCACGCAGTCACAATTTGTCTCCTTGATGAGGCGAACAGCGTTGGCAACTGCAATTTCTGGTGTAATATAGGACCCAAAAGGCATATCTCCAATAATCCATGTATTGGGAGCACCCTTTACCACTGGGCGAATGTGATGCACCATATCATCCATTGTTACAGATTCTGTCCCCTTATAACCCAACATAATCATACCTAAGGAATCTCCTACTAGGATAATGTTGCAATCGCTTTCATCAACGATAGTCGCTGTTGTATAGTCATAAGCGGTTACAAAGCTAAATTTCTTTCCCTCCTTTTTAAATTTCTTGAAATCTCCCACCGTCATTTTTACTTTTGCCATGGTCTTACCCCTCCTTTTATAGTTTTAGTACCTAATAAAACATCAGAGAATTTTTCGATTGGCATGAAAAAAACCAAGACTATCACCAATTGTGCTTTTTTTTACACTGCCAAGAGTTATTTACTTATTAAATGTATTCACATAATAAATTATCGTTTTCCTAACTCTTTAGACAGTACTGACGCCGTATTCTTTACAAGACTTACATAATACTCCCTGTTTTCCTCTTCGTTGTATCTAAGCTTCGGCATGGATATGCTGAGGGCAGCAAGAGGGTTATTCCTGAAATCAAAAATTGGTGCAGCAAAAGAAATAAGTCCATCAACAAATTCTTCTCCGTCTTTGGCGTAACCATTTTTTCTGACAAGCTTTAACTGGTCAATGAGGGCTTCCCTACTGGGAAGCGTCTTTTCCGTACGCATTTGAAAGCTTGTGTTATTCATAATTTCATTTTGAGTTTCTTCTGGAAGAAAAGCAAGAATCGCCTTCCCCATTCCAGTACAATACATAGGAAGGGCTGTTCCAGTTTTAATGCCAACCTTTATAGCAGAATTGCTCTCAATCTTGTCAACATAAACGAT
>NZ_DALYUL010000009.1:53237-68426 GCF_031981185.1 Anaerotignum sp.
CGATGTTATTACCGCTATGCATACTTAAATTAATCGTCTCCTTTGTTTCACTTGCAAGAGCTTCTATGTATGGTCTGGCGATTTCTTTCAAACCGGTTCTTTCGATAATGCTATTTCCAATGGTAAAAAGCTTAATACTATTTGAGTATTTTCTGGTATATGGATTCTGCACAATATATCCGGCCTCTTTTATGGTACTAGTCAAACGATGCACAGTGGTTTTATCCATGGAAAGCGCATGGCTTAACTGCCCAATAGAAAGCTCTCCTAATTTGTCTAAAGCCTCAATAATCTGAAACGCCTTTAATATGGATTTGACACAATTTTCTCGTTTCGCAACAGCATTCATTTTATTTTATCCTCCCAAAGCACCTTGCTTTTATCAGCAATTCGGTTAAACGAAAACTCCACTGCTCATCATATTCTTCTAGGTGACATTCAATATAATTTTTGATGAACACATATCTTCTCAATCAAAAGCACACGATGTCCCTTCTATGGTTTCAATGTTATTAGAGTAAAAGTTAACCCCTGTGGTTTTTCATATCCGGATTATATTTTCACCCTCATATCATAATACGAAATAATATTTCGTATTATGATATGTCTTTAAAAGAACACTTCAAAATTAGAATGATTGAACGATAAAGCAACGGGCGTTATGATCAAAGTATGTTTGTTTCAAGGCGATTGTTTCCCCATGGAACCTACTCTCCTTTTGCTGTATTCCCAGTTCCAATTTCTACAGCAGAGTGATGTGTATCTTTCATAAATCTGTTAATCACTTTAATCATTCCTTTTTTACCTGATCAAATAAAAAAAGGGATTCTATTTTTCAAAACGAAAAACAGAACCCCTTTTTTCGGAAGATTCATTAAAATATATTTTACAACAATAAATAATCTTCTTTCCATCCAGAAGTAAATTCACCTTTTTAACTACCAAGAAGAAATCTGGGCATAGATTTATATTAGCTTCTTATAACCACTCCAATCGGGATTCAAGTTATAAATTTTTCCATCGGGATTTAAATGAATATAAACAGTCTTTCCGTCTGCAAATTTCAAACTATTTTCAACTTTGAAAACACCGTCAACATGGCTTTCAACAACATTTTTTAGTAACTCTTTTTTCGCCTTCTCTTTAGCTTCTTTTTCTGTTTCTGCTACAAAAAAACCATATTCATGCTGCTCTCCGAAGGTTTCCTTTAAATATCCACCCATATTTATAAAAAACAGATTAAGATGTGTATTTTGGGGATAATCTGCAATCTGAATGGCATACCCATCAGCGCCTGTAAGTATTTTATATTCATCTAGGTGTAAATACTCACCATACCAATCTTCTTTAAGGGTCTCATACGTATTTTCGATGCAATCTGCTATAACCAGTTGCACATCATGTACTTCAATATTTGCTTTGCGACTACTTCCACCAATTCCAATCACAAATAAATTTTTCATATATTCCTCCTACCTTACGATTAAGCAATCTAAACCTCTACTTCGTCATTTTTATTAAAAATTTTTTCTCCATGGGTTTTGTTCAAAAATCGTTTCACCTTAAATTCTTGTTACTATTTGAACGATTATGCACGGAGACATCCTCTTTCATTTGTAAATTCTGCATATCTCTTACCCGGCATTTCAAGATATTATGAAATTCACACTATTGCTTTAACATAAGTGTTATATGCCCTATTTAAAACTGTCCACGCAATTTCAATATCTTTTTCTTCTGTCCTCCAATTACTGATTGCAGCACGTATTCCAGGTTTTCCTTTGTATACGGTTTGAGTAAAAAATGCGCCACCATCTGCATTCACTAAATCCAAAAATTGTTGTATATTCTCTAATGTTATCGTATGTTCATCAAGATGAATGGTAAAGCAGACAACATTTAATCTAGTAATTGACAGCAATTTGAAGTTGTTAGATTCATTGATTTTTTCACTTAGCAATTGAGCTAATTCGCAATTCCTCTCGACGATATCCTGATATCCATTTTTACCATACGCCTTTATAGTAAACCAAGCAGGAAGGGCTCTAAGCCTCCTTGAATTCTCTGGAACTAAATGAACATAGTCAGGTGTTTCAGAAATATCCCCTAAGTACACGGCGTTATTTTGAAAAACTTGCAGCTGAAGTTGGGGATGCTTTGTGAATTGCATTGCACTATCATAGGGAACATTGAGCCATTTATGGGCATCTATCGTAATAGAATCTGCTTCCTCCATTCCCTCTATAAAATGGGAATATTTTTCAGAACAAGAAGCAAATCCACCAAAGGCGCCATCAACATGGAGAAAGAAATTATATTTTTTCTTTAATTCTCCAATCTGCTTTAAATCATCAAAATCAACTGTATTCACAGTTCCTGCATTTGCTACAACAATACATGGTTCCCCATTCAATTGCTTTAAGTAATTTTCTAATGCTACAATATCAATTGCCTCTCTTTTGTCTATTGTTGGAATATAATGCATATGATTTCTTCCCATACCCAGCATAGACATCCCTTTTAAAATACTGGAATGAGGCGTAGCACTCACAATCTGAATCGGTGGAATTGCATACAGTCCATCTAACGATAAATGTATACCTAATTGATTGGCTACCCATTGCCTGCCAATTGCCAATCCTACAAAGTTCGCCATGGTAGCGCCTGTTACAAATGCGCCTGAAAATTGTTCTGGCAACCCAAAGAGCTGTTTTAATAAATTTATAGCCTCTTCTTCAATTTTTGCGGCACTTGAATGATCACAAGCAGTAGCATTTTGATCAAATGCACTCACCAACCAGTCTCCCATTAACGCCGCTGGAGTTGCCCCGCCCGTTACAAAACCAAAATACCTTGATCCCCCACTTGAAACAATTCCCTTGTAAAATCTTTGCATAAACTCTTCCAATGTGTTTTCGCCGCCTAATCCAATTTTATTTAATTGTGCAGGCGAATAAACATTACTCCTGTCAGGATAAGTTGATATTGCATTAATGTTTTCTAAAAAGTCAAATGAGCAGTTCTTTGCTTTTTCTAATAAAGTATTCATGTTAATTAAATCCTCTTTTAAACTTTTATCCATAAATTTGCTCCTTTCAAGTTTTCATGCGCAAAATTGTTATAGTATGTTATAATATAATTACTATATATCAAGCATAACAGTCAACATCAGACTATAACACTTAGGAGAGCAAAATGGACCTTCAAATAGATCTAAATAGAAATACAAATATATCTTTATCCAAACAAATTTATCAGTCAATTGCTGATCGTATCTCCTCGGGTTTTTTGGATAAAGGCTCTAGATTACCTTCTGTCAGAAGCCTATCAAAAACACTCAACGTGAGTATGGTTACCGTTTCCAAGGCATATTCCATGTTGGCAGAGGATAATATCATTTCTACAATACAGGGAAAAGGGACTTATGTGCAAACAGAAAACAGGAAGATTCATAAAAATCATAACGTCAATTCCACTTCTCTTAATTGGCAGCTATCCATCCCAGATCACCTTCCAAGAGCCCAATTTTGGTGGCAAAACATTAGTTTAACCGCAAAATCACAACTATGGTTATCAGCCGCATCCGTTCACGGTTCATTACTTCCCGAGCACCTTATTTCCAGACATATATCATCCTTCATCTTAAAAAATCCAGGTATTCTTTCAGAGTACGGATCTATCCAAGGAGATTTGGAATTTCGTGCTGCCATAGCTGATTATTTAATTTCCAGCGGTATTTCAATATCTAAAAATGAAATTATCGTAACCAATGGTTCGCAACAAGCAATTAATTTAGTCGCTAGAACATTTATAGGTGCAGGGGACATTGTAGTAATGGAAGCCCCAACCTATACCGCTGCTATTGATGTTTTCCGCTGGCAAGGAGCTACTATTTTATCTGTTCCCGTTGATAAAGATGGCATGCGGATTGATTTGCTTTTACGGCTATGCGATACCTATTCTCCAAAATTAATTTATACCATACCGACTTACCACAACCCAACGGGAACTGTAATGAGTATGCAAAGAAGAAAAGAAATAATTGAAATTGCCAAAGACTTTAATTGTTTAATTGTTGAAGATGATCCTTGGCGTGAAATTTCATTTGAAGAAAATCAATTACCTGCTTTAAAAAGTTTGGATACCGATGGTCATGTTATATATATAAAAGGATTTAGTAAATTTCTATCACCTAGTTGCAGAATTGGTGCTTTGGTAGCATCAGGTACCATCCTAAATAGACTTCTTGCGGCTAAGTCCAATTCTGATCTTGGCAGTCCATTATTAACTCAAAAAGCGTTATTACCTTTTGTTCAATTAAACTTCATGAAAAAACATCTAAAAAGTATGAATCATATTTTATATAAAAGGCGTAATTTAGTTCTAGATCTTCTCAAAAAACATATGCCAGACACTGTTGCATGGACTTCTCCCATGGGAGGACCAAATATTTGGCTTACTCTTCCAGCGTGGCTAAGTGCAGAGAGTCTTGTTTTTGAAGCTCAAAATAACAATATTGCCTTCCTATCCGGATCAACTTGTTATTCAAGCGAGCCAGAATTTAACCATATACGCCTAAGCTTCTCTTCTTTGGAGCAAGAACAATTGGAAAATGGCATTAAAACTTTAAGTAAAATTGTATTCTCATTTCTAGATAAATAATAGAGATTGATTCTTTATATAAATCAAACATTTTTCACTTGGCACCAATGGGTCTTTCCTTTTACCTGTAAAAAAATCAGAGGCATCAAGATTTTTATCTCAAAGCCTCTGATTTTTTATCATCCATAGTCTTTTACTTTTATACTTATATTATTGGTTATACAGTTTCCTGCTGTCCAAATAAGCATAAGAAACAACTGGCTTAATATCAATTCCTTAATTACTTTCCCTTTCTTGGCTAATTCAAATAGTCTTTTTTTCTATTCTATGAATAGAATTTTAAAAAAAGGAACTTTGAACATGAATGAATATTTAGTATCCTTGCTGAAAGAATATTGGTCTTCACCCGCTACGGCACCAATACAAATTACCATTCCAGTTGAATACATTCATAGAATCCTTAAAGAATTACAAAAGCTTGAATCGTTTTACAGTTCAAAGTGTAATTCAGATGAACTTTCAAACGAATATATAAATTGCATTCATGATTATTGTATTCTGTGTCGAATTATAAAGAAAATAGAAAACCTTATTTCTTCTCCAACTCATTTATACGTATTAAACGTAGATTCTGAGGAATACAAATTTTTACTCCCTTTGATTAATCAACTATTTGGTCAAGCTTCAACACCTGATGTGTCTGGGAAATAAACTTACAGATTATGATACTTAATATTATGATTTAAGTGGTAATAAATCCTTTTAAATAGCGAAAACAACACCTAAAACATTAGAACTGAAATGGGAAATCACCCATCTCTGATTATATACATCATCAGTTATGTCTAATTAATATACTAATGATTTAGTTTATCAAAAAATCCTCATACCACTAAGAAAATTGAAATAGACTTTCATAGTTAACTACTTAATATTACAAGCAGAAGATATCTACGGGTAATCTAAATGATACCGCCTATTTCCTATGCTGTTTCTACGCCAAAATGAGCACACAATGCTGCTAATCCACCGCTAAATCCGTTTCCAACCGCATTGAATTTCCACTCGCCATTATGTCTATAAATCTCACCTACAACCACAGCGGTTTCAATAGAAAAATCTTCGCCCAAATCATATCGAATCAGTTCAGCTCCCGTAGATTTGTCTACAATTCGGATATACGCATTGCTCACTTGTCCAAAATTCTGTCGTCTTGCTTCTGCATCATAAATCGTAACTGTAAAAGAAATTTTAGCAATGTTTGCAGGAACTTTAGAAAGCTCAACCATGATCTGCTCATCATCGCCATCCCCTTCTCCTGTAAGATTATCTCCCTTATGGTCTACAGCCCCACTTGGGTGTACCTTATTTCCATAAAAAATGAAATCTTCAGAAACTGTGATTTTTCCGTTTTCGCCCAATAAAAATGCGCAAGCGTCCAAGTCAAAATCCGACCCACCATCATATGCATTTACATCCCATCCAAGGCCAACCATCAGGCTGTTCAACCCCTCGTTTCCTTTTGTTAAATCCACTTTCTGTCCTTTTTGTAAATTAATTGGCATTATATTGTACCTCCTCTAAAATATTAATGATTTGACAGTTTTGATTTAAAATCTTCTTTAATTTGATTAAGTCTTTTTTGATCTTCAATTCGCTTTGACCGGGCATTTTCTTGAATCTGTTGTGTCTCCGCGATACCGTTACAAATTGTCTGCCATGTTGCTTCCAATGTTTCAATCTTAACAGAACTGCTTGATGCTAAGCGAGTTGTATTTTTAGATTGTTCCACTGTATTTTGTGCATTTTTAAGCAGTAATTCATTTGTTTTTTCATCTAACACTGCCATGGCATCTGCCTGAATTTTTTGGCGTTTCAATAATATCGCCTGTGATAAGGCCTGTTTGAATACAGGTAACGTTATAATAAATGCAGAATTAATTTTTCTTACTAAATTCATATTACTAAATTGCATTGTTTTAATCATTGGAACAGATTGCATAGCAACATTTTCCGCAATTCTTAAATCTTGTGTTCTCTGTTCAAGTAGCATTTTTGCCTGTTCTATGCCTGATAGCTCCATTTGAATACTACTATCTCCAGTATTAGCAAATTCATCTTTTCTTTTTTCAATATATTCTTCTAATTCTCTAACCCCTTGTTCCCCTGCTAAAATGTATTTCTCCAGCTCGTGAAAATATCCCACATTTGAATCGAACATCGTCTGCAAGGATTTGTTAGATTCTTTTATCTCAGCCTCATATTTTTTTAATTCAACATATATTTTATCAACGTCGTCTCCCATTGTGTGGTATTTTGCCAAAATCTTGTCCAACTGTTTTCTAGCACCACCAAATATTTTCCCTAAGAATCCGGGTTCTTCCTTGATTTCATTAATATCGAATCGCTTCATAATATCATTTAAAGAAACAAGCAGTTGACTTGATTGGTCAATTTGGTTCATGTTCATACTATTTAACACCACATCTGATGCTTTAGAAATATTTTCTGCAACTTCTGCCCCAAAAGACACCATCGACTCCATATTAAAAACATCAATGTTACTTACAATGGCATCAACTTCTGGTGAATTCACCATTTTTTGTGTTAGTTCTTTCTTTTCTTGTTGAATATCAAATTCTGGAACTACTTCCTGTCTGGAAGTTATTTGTGAATTTGTACTATCTAAATTCAGCCCCATTATAGAATCCTCCCTTTCGTTATCTTTTCAGAAGTTTTTTTAGAAATCCTTCTTTTTGCTCTTGTTCACTTAATTTGCTTCCTTGTACACTAATGGGAATTTTCAAATCATACATAAATTCGCCAATTTGATGCTCAATAAAGAATGGTTGCGTATAATATTTTTTAATGAGTCGATAACCAGTAGGTACAAATAATGCAATATCAAAACCAATGAAATGCAAATATGCTAAAATAATACTTTCTTCCAACCCATATTCCGTTTCACCAGTATTAATTAAAACTAACTTTGGATTTTTCTTGGTAAAATCCATTTTCTGAATTAATCTTGTAATATTCTTATCCAAATTCATAACAACACTAATTATATTTTGTTCAACCCCTGCTGTAAACGTACCTTGAATGAGCCTACTGTCCAGCAATTCTTGAAGTTTATGAAGCATATACTCCTGTATTTCTTCTCTGAAAATACCATATTTATAATTTCTGTTTCTAAAAATACTTGTTTTCTGTAAGACACCATTCTTAATTGCATTTTTAGAATCAAATTTTTCATCAGAACTTTTATAAAAAGAAACTTCATCAATCAATATGGTATCATCAACCAATAATTTTTTTATTTCTTTCCAATATTGTCCCACGTCCTCATTTTTTACACCACTTATCTTCGCAACGATTGCAGGTATTACTACTTTATTTTGAATTATTTCAAAATTAGGACGCATATTCACTTCTTGATCCCATAATAGATATATTTCCTCATACATGGTTTTTAATGTAACAGCCACAGCATCCTTATATTGTTGATTTCTATACAGACCGGAATCCTGATATAACAAAGAATTCAAATCCTGCTCTGCATGATAGGCGATGGTTCCATAATGAACATCTTCTATCTTTGTTGGGAACTTATCGAGCTCAACAGACTCCTCATATTTTCTATCGAACAATCTTGGATCAGCCAGCAAGCACTCCTTCTGGGTATTGGGATTAATCACGAAAACATCCAGTGGCAATGAAGCAAAAAATCGAAACATCATGGTTTCTGCTATATTTTTACAAGTTCCAAAGTAAATAAGAACAGGTAAATTTATTTCGTTTTCTTTGGTAAACAAAAATTTTACGTATCTATTAAACCAAGCAATCAAATAGACCCCTTTGCTCTTTAACCTTGCAAGATTCTCTTCTTCATGTTGGCTTTCTTCCACAATACAATCCACAAATGCTTTTTGGGCTTGATTACGTAATTTTGGATATGGGCATCTGATCTTCCCTACCAAATCCGTAATCATTTGTATGGCATCCATATAGTTTCCATGTTGAATTTTGCTGACCTCTTCTGGTGTTGGTGGTATTATTTTCTCTAGTACATAAACGGTTTTTCCTTTTTTCTCTAGCTCCGTTTTTAAATGGAATAGCTCCTTGCAATACTCGGTTTTATCTTCAACCCCAGTCATCCGTATAAAAGCATTATAGCAAGTATCCTTGCCATTTCCTCTTTCGTGGTCTTTCATTAGCAAATCTGTAAAAACATCTCCACTTAGCCATGTATTTGTAGCCATTACAACCAGAGCATCTTTACGATACATCTTTTCCAAATATTGTTGTTCTTCAATAAACTGTTTGATTGCTAAGATTGAGAAATCAGAGGGAAACGCTTCACAATTATCTTGTTGTAGTCTTTCAGATATACTTAAGGTGGAATCTACATTTTGATATTTTTCTTCCCCGCCATATCTTAATAGAACAATATCACATCCTGAATGAGACAATATCTTGAGCGCGATTAATTCATAATTCGATATTTCACCATAATATAATATCTTAGGCGGAAGATCCGAACCAATATTTCCAATGGTAGGTCTGAATTTATAGTAAAACCAACACATGAATTTTACAAAAGCATTTTTTATTATATTCATATTTTTACCTGCATTTTGTAATTGTTTCAACTCAGTCCATATGGCATTCGACAATAGGTCTATCTGGGTTATACTCAGATTCCCAAACATAAGCTTTGTACTTCGTTTTATAAATTCCAGTTCCATATTGAACTCAGAACCTATGATATTATCATAGTACATTAATTGATTCTCATCAGGATTTTTCATTTTCTGATCCAACCATATTCCGTCATTTTTTATGGAACCTATAAATTTAATTAAAAATTCTTTCAGCTCAACGGAATACTGGTCGATTCTGCAAAAAAATACCCCCTGAGGATTTCTTTCTGATAATTTTAAAAAATAATCATTTAATCTAGTTATCTTAACTCGCTCAATCAATATTCATCACAACCTTTGTATCTCTTATACGTCAGCAATTTTCTTAATAATGCCACAAGCCTTGTAGTTTCCTAAGTTCACCTTGCTTCTTTCTATAGGAACACCTTTTTCTATGGCTAATTGTTTAATATGCGCTAGCTCATCTACAGTATCATATTCCTCATTTATGAGTATTTTCCATGGTACCCTTCGCAGTAATACACGGGTAGTTTCTCCAATTCCTGGCTTAACAAGATTTACATTGTCTATTTCATATGCCTCTTGAATGTTTCGAACAATCTGTAATCCAGCCATTCCTTTTACTATATCACAATTTACTGTCTTATAATCAAAACATCTTTCAATATCATCTATATATTCGTTTGATTTATCTTCCCTTAAAAGCTTTCCATAAAATGCAGCTCCGTGAAAATCCATTTTTGAAATAATATCTTTCCTCAAAAAGGTTCTGCTAAGCAATCCTGTTATTGTACTATTTAAGCAGGAACTGGGAATCAATATATCTTCATGTGTTCCACATAAATCGGTGATATTTGCTGGATCGGCAACCACCGCCAATCTCTTATCAATGTTAGGATAGTTCACAAGCTCTTTTTCTAATTCATGGAATATGGCACCTTTTCCAACCCAACCATCTAAGAATTGAATATCCTCTGCACGATGTCTAGCTAAAATGTAATTCATTGCATTATGATCAATGCCTCTATCTCGGATAATGGAAATTGCGTAATGCTTAACATTCACACTATATTTATTCAAAATATAGCGATGGACTAAGATACCGATGGGTATCCCGGCTCTTGCCAATGAAACAATGACCAGATTTTCTCCTTTTTCTTGGAACATTTTTTCTGAAATCCTGGCTGTAGCATCCGCAGTGATTTTAGCATAATTTTTCATAGCCATCTCGTATGTTTTCATATACTTTTCAGACGGTTTATATTCTACCGGCAGCATTTCACAGTAATGTGTTCCCCCTTGGATTCTCTTTTCTCTCTCCTCCGTGGGTAATGGCTCAACCAAGCCGGAAATATCCTTTAAGAGTAATTGAACATCGTTTTTGTTATATGTACTTTTCATCATTTACACCATCTCACAATTTGGATATTTTCATTTCCTTGGGCTTCTAATGCGGCTATCAGTTGTTGGCCTCCACTTGTATCAGTCTGGGAATCCGTAATTACAATAACATAATCATACTTTTCCAGATTATAGATAAATGTGATTCTGTTTTCTTCGTAAAAACTGCTAATTGTATATCGATTAAATAGCGGATAACCTTCGTCCTTACTAATCATAATTGGACTTCTCGTTGTTGCATGAAATTCCACTTTACAATTTCTATATTGATCTTGCAGTTCTTTTGCAAAATACATGGGTAAAAACATAAATTCCTCTGTTCCTAAAACCAGTATTTTTTTATATTCTTTCTTAATTACCAAACGGCTTAAAACCTTCTCAACAAACCCGTCGCAAGCTTCAATGTACAAATCCTTGGGCTTGATTACTCTCATATCACATATATCATGGACTAAAATTTCATTTGCCATGCTAGAATCAGAAGATACCTTCTGGTGTTTACAATCTTCATATTGATACTTGTCAATCTCATTGACTTTATATTCAAATTCCATTCTTGCAATATATAAACAATCTACATCAAGCTGGGCAAGCTCTGCCATTCTTGTTTCTTTCATACTGTTCAAGATACATAAGATTGTATATTTCATTTTAAATTCTGGAAACGTTTCATTTAAAGCTGTTACTAATTTCATAATTGTATTTCCAGTTGTTACTTCGTCTTCCACAAATACAATTCTATCTACTTTTTTTAAAACCTCTGAATAGTTATCTATGATGATCCCTTGCTCTTTGGCATGACTATGGGATTCTGTAAAATATAAATAATTGGAATTCTCAATATTTTCTCGTGTAGTTTGGCTCATAAAGGCTACATTACTGCCAAAATAGGCTACTGCAGCTCCAATTCCCGTTGCCGTCTCTGCAAATCCAATCACTAAAATTCTTTCTTTGGGATATTTTTCCTCTAGCAATCCTGCCATTTCCTGAAATAAGTCCATGGATTTCCCAGGGTTTACAGAAAGATGTTTCCCTTGTAAGGGATCCACATAAAGGTATGGTCGAATGCTATTATTATCTCTCTTGGCTATTCTGACTAAGTCTTCTAATTTGTAATTCATTATAATACTCCATATAATTCTGCCAAAGCTGTCATTTTCATTGCCCAGTTTTCATGGGTTTTCACTTCGTTCATTCGCTCACCGGCAAAACTTTTGCCTACCTGTAGGCTTCGAATATCCCAATTCAAAATTGCTTTTGCATCCTGAAAATCTTTTTCTGATACCTTAAGCATTTCATTCACCACATTTATTTGTTTTGGATGAATGACCGTTTTACCAATAAATCCATTTAATCTATCGTATTTCAACTCTCTTACTAATCCATTTTTCCACTCATCATTATCACTTGAAAAGAACTCCCAAACCAAACCTGATACCACATATTCTCTTGAAAATACGGTTAGTATATCACCCATTAATTGTGAAATCGGCAATATATCATAAATTGTTTCATCATAATGCCTTCTGATGGAAAACTCATTACAAAAATCATTTCCCCCAACCCGCACATTTAAAACATGCTCCTTCATTTTATCAATTTTCTCTTTAATCCTATTGAGCACATCAAATCTAGTTTTATAATTTGCAATATCCTTACTTTCTAAAATTGGCATCATATAAAGCTTTTTATAGGAAAGCTCATTAATCTTTAGAAAATTATCATTATATTCATCTCCATTACCCACGGAATATTTAGGGAAAATAAACCCGCAGAGGACTTCTTCATACAAACATATTTTTTTGTATACTTCCAGTAAGTGATTGGCACAACGCACTCTTACAAATATTTTAGGCAAATAAAAATCTTTCCTCTTATGTTCTTCATAAATGCTTTTCAAGGTGTTCTTTAATTGCTCAATAGCCATAGCAACGGAATCCTCTGGAATTGTGTCTTCAAGACAAAGTGCCAAGGAATATTTCTTCCCAAATTTTTCTGAAATCACGGAGTGAGCCACTGTATTATTTAAAGCTGGGGCATATAAGAGTGCTCCAACGCTATATTTCATTTCAATATTATTTATCATCTAAAAGTCCCTTCTTATATAATAGACTTATTTTATCGCAGATTTCATCGGAAATCATCGGACTATTTTCAATTATTATTTTGTTTTCATTTATAATTCTGTCGGAAATATGGGTTGGAACAAAAGCAAAATCGCCCATTTCCAACATGGAATAATCAAATTCACTATCTCCTGCTGTCAAAGTTTTTATTTTTCCATATTTCCCATGAAATCGTTCAATAGCGTTTCCTTTGGTCAGCATTTTTGGAATGCAAAAAATTTTTTTCCGATCTACCATAATCTCAATGTCATCTGCTTTTATTTCTTTTTTCAATATATCATAAATTGACTCAACATTGTCACTACTTGCATATGTAAAAAATGGATATTCCCCATGTATATGTTTTTCTTCCATAAGATTCTCAAAGATTTCTGTGACTCTTTTTACAGCTGGAATTGCACCTTCACAAATAGAAATACTTTCGTCATACCACTGTTGATTCCTCGTTCCTTCCTCTAGCAAAACTGCTCCATTTCCTACCAAAGCCAGCTTACAGCCCAATTCATTTTGTAAAAAACCCAATCTGGAATACTGTACTTGGGTTCTTGTGGTAATGGGAACAAGCTCTAGCCACGTTGCATTTTTTAGAAATGAATAGGTATACTTTGTGATGAAGGCTTGCTCTTTTCCATGAAGCATTTCAATTAATCTAAAGTCCTTCGTAATAATGTGCCGATGGGAAAAAATCATTGTATTATCCAAATCTGTAAAGAACCTTACCATTTTATCTCCTTCTGTTTCATATCATAGCAGCCTAGGCGCTAATGAAATTCCCATTTGTTTGTCAAAACTATAACGCCGTTAGAGTACCACCGGAATTTCAACATGAGATACTAACTTTTCCTGAAAATTATTTTTCCATTCTTTCTCTTTCCCAATGATTTTATTCACTGCTAAATTGGGTATGTTTATACCGCTGGCTACACAACTAAGCTGCACACCACCGGACATTCGTGTATTCACTTCCAAAAAATACGGAATATCCTTTAGATATTTAAATTGAATATTGCACGGGTTTTTTAAATCTATTTTGCTATATAAATCCTGACAAATATCAAGAATTTCTTTCTCATACCTAATGCATTCTACCCGTCCAGCAGATTTGATTCTTGGTATCATAATAATTCCATTTTTTGTTTCCAGACAATCAACACTAACTTCATCCCCAGGTAAATATGGCATCATCATAATTGGTGAAAATTCTTCCCGCTCGCTTAACGCTTCAATAACGCTATCATAAGTCATTCTGGTATTTTGCTTTTTAAATAAAGCTGCATACCCTTTTCTATGATTATCAATAAGTCGGTAGCTCTTTCCGCCCTCGTCCTTCACAAATTTAAAACAAATCTGCTCATAATGATTCAATAGATTTTCATAGGCATTCTTAAACTGCGCTACTGTTGTAACTGTTTCATACAATGGCACTGTACCAATTTGTTTCTCACGAAAATACTGATAAGCAAGGTCTTTCTTGTTTAACATATTCATGGTCTCATAGTCCTCAACCATGACTTTTATTCCAAGTGCTTCAAAACGAGCCTTTTCTTTACTGATTGCAAGCATCCCTCGTCTTGGCATAAATACATCAATGTGATGCTCCTTGCAAAAGTCCAAGCAAAACGTGACGTATTCTTTTTCCCTCAATTTAGGCTCAATATACCACTCATCACATACCGTTCGGATTACAGATTCATTGTTTTCATTGCTGCCAACGATATAAAAATCCTTGTCCTCTTTTATTAAATTTATTATGTTATAAGCAGTGCTAAACCAATGGTTTAACCAAATTCTTGTCATTTCACTCTTCCTCCTGAAAATTAATTATGCCAATGCTATTTAATATAGAAACATATGGTAAGTCAGCACTCACACACTCATAAATTTCCTTTTAATTGATGCAAGAACAGTTTTCTTTTCAATTTTTTTAACCATATAAATTCACCTTCTCTGTGCTTACCATAGACATAATTTATTTTTGCACGGATTCTTTTATAATAAAACTCCCGCTATAGGCTTTTTTCAGATTACAATATAAATTTCTTTAATCAGTGGAATTTTTAAAAGCGCCGTAGGTGAGAAATTTTAAACATTCTTAGCTTATGTGTTGTAACCCATTTTATACAGATTATCCTATGTACATCAAAATGACAAGTAGTAGTACCATTGAATAAGATGACCCATATCAATTCGCTTCATTCAAAAAGCTAAAACGAATGATTGTCATACTAGTTAAGCTTTCTCCATTGAAGCAATATCAATGATACCTAAATTCTCTTGTGTGATATTCAGTAAATTCATTTCTGAAACAAACAACGTAGCAGTTATGATTCCAACAAAGTTAGTAAAGTAACCTTTTTCCAATAAAAATAAGGGGAAGTTCTTGTAATCGCCTGGAC
>NZ_DALYUL010000009.1:68436-71353 GCF_031981185.1 Anaerotignum sp.
TAACCAAAACTTCCCTCATCGTATTTTGTTATTTCAATTATACAATTGCACCATAAGAACGGCAAATTGCCTCAAGACCACCCTGATATCCAGCAGCAACAGCGTTAAATTTCCACTCACCATTTTTCTGATAAATCTCAGCAACAACAAGTGCTGTTTCAATCGAAAATTCTTCTTCAAGATCAAATTTTAAAACAGGTTCTCCCACTGTATCAAATTCATCTGCCATCTTAGCAATTCTAATATACGCATTTGTTACCTGCCCAAAATTCTGCCTTCTATTTTCTGCATCGAAAATAGTTACACAAATAGTAATTTTTTTAATTTCATTTGGGATTTTAGTGAAATCAATCATAATTACTTCATCATCGCCATCGCCTTCGCCAGTAAGATTATCCCCAGTATGAACAACAGCTCCGTCTCTACCATTAAGATTATTATAAAAAACGAAATCCTCGTCCTTTATTAACTTTCCATTTTCCCCCAGCAAAAATGCTGATGCATCTAAATCGAAATCATGTCCACCATCGTATTTATTAGTGTCCCAGCCTAATCCAACAAGCGCTAATTTCATCGTATTGTCTAAGGATACTCTTTGTCCTTTTTGCAGATTAATCGCCATAATATTTTCCCCTTTTATGCATAGATTTTTATCAATGAGTCTAGTCTGCTTGCTTGCTGAACCCCCTGACCAATTGCATTGAACTTCCATTCACCATTTTTTCTATAAATTTCTCCAACAACAAGACCTGTCATCCCATTATAGTTTTCTGATAAATTGAATCTGCAAATCTCATTTCTTGTCCCCATGTCAACAAGTCTAATAAAAGCATTTTGAATCAAGCCAAAATGTTGTTTTCTTGCTGCTGCATCAAAAATATTGACTACAAAAATCATTTTGTCAATATTTTGTGGAACCAATGGTAAATTCACCATAATCTGTTCATCATCGCCTTCGCCGGCTCCCGTAAGATTATCCCCCTGATGTACGATTGCGCCACTTTGGTGTCTTAAGTTTCCAAAATACACGCAGCATTGTTTCACGTCTTTATTAATAATTTTGCCATTTGCTCCGCATAAAATAACCGACGCATCACAGTCAATAGATTGATGCCCGCCGAATAAACCGCCTAAAAATCCATTGCCTTGTTTTGTCTCATCCCAACCAAGACCTACCATCACCTGACTTAACCCAGACCCGCCTTTTGTCAAATCAATTTTTTGTCCCTTTTGTAAATTAATCGCCATTTGTATTTCCTCCTTAATTTTTTACGAAAAATACTCTTACTCAGTAATTTATTTTACTCTTACTTCTTATTGTTTACTGGAAATCTACAAGCATCAGATGTTCTTGCTATAGAAAACAACCTTGACCTTTACGAAGGCTAATTAAAACAATTTTTCTCATATTGTTCTATGACCTGTTAACAATACTTTTTCGAATTAAGTCTACAGGAATCATAGTAAAAGCAAGGATTATGACAACCACCCAACCATTCATGCCCGGTGGAACACAGCTAAACATTTCTCCAATCCATTTAAATAATGGGAAAGGTATTAAGGGAGCATTCACAATTAATGCTTGAACTGCAACAATAATGACGAATGCTTTCATAAAACCGGTATTCTCATTCAATCCTTTAAAAATTTTATAGTTGTCATCTCTAACATTAAATCCATTAAATAAAGCTGCCCAAATAAACAAAACAAAATATGCTGTATATTGCTGCTCTTGGGTTTGGAAGAAACCAGCAAAAAAATCGAGCTTTAAAAATAGAAAACTTATAACGGTCAGCCAAAGACCCATAGTGATTATTTGAGCCATCATCTTTTTACTTATAATGCCCTCATCTCTTCTTCTTGGTTTTTCACTCATATATTTTTCAAGTGCAGGCTCATTTCCAAGCATAATTGCACCTAACCCATCCATTACAAGATTAATAAATAAAAGATGCGTTACTTTTAAGGGTTCATTTATTCCAAAGAATGGGGAAATAGCACTGATTACAACTGCCGCAACATTAATAACTAACTGGAATTTACAGAACTTCAAAATATTATTATACACTGTTCTGCCATACCAAATAGCGTCTTTAATGGATTTAAAATTATCGTCCAGAACAACAATTTCTCCTGCTTCTTTTGCAGCCTCTGTTCCACTTCCCATAGCGAATCCTACGTCGGCTCGTTTCAATGCTGGTGAGTCATTCACGCCATCACCAGTCATTCCCACAACTAAATTCATTTCCTGGCTTAATCTAACCATTCTAGATTTATCTGTTGGCAATGCCCTTGCAATCACCTTTATTTCAGGTAAAATACTTTTCACCTCATCATCACTCATTTGATTCAGTTCAGCGGACGTCATAACTTTGTCTTTTTCAGAATGAATTAATCCCGCATCTTTCGCAATGGCAACGGCGGTTTCCAGCCTATCGCCGGTGATCATGACTACCTGAATACCAGCTTTCTGAACTTCATATATTGCTTCTTTTGCTTCTGGTCTAACATCGTCTCTTATACCTACTAATCCAATAAGAACTAAATCATCATGAATACTATCTTGAACAAGATCTTTTTCCGAATACCCAAATGCCAATACTCTCATTGCTTTTTTTGCAATTTCGGAAATTTTTGAATCTAAAACATCTTTCTCAAGTGTTTGAATCTTGCCTTCATCATCAAGATATTTTGTGGCTCCAGCAATTAGCTTTTCAGGAGCTCCTTTATAAAATGTCTTTCCTAGTGCTTGTACATGGGTTTGGCTAAATTTATTTTTCGAATTAAACCCTTGGGAAATTGTCATTGCATATTCTTTTTCCTCTGCAAGCATTTTGAAGGTTTCTTCACCCATAAACTTCGTTAATGCTTGATCTGTTGCATTACCACCGATTACCCTATGTTTACTGTCATACAT
>NZ_DALYUL010000009.1:71363-75410 GCF_031981185.1 Anaerotignum sp.
AGCAATATCTAATAATCCCTTGATTTTGCTATGTTTGCTCAAATCATGTGCCTTTATGGTTGTTCCATCTGCCAAAAAAAACTCTACAACTTCTAAAGCACCCTTTGTGATTGTTCCAGTTTTATCGCTAAAAAGAATATTTAATGAACCTGCTGTTTCTATACCAACCGCTTTTCTAACCAAAACATTGTGATCCAACATCTTACTGGTATTCTGCATCAACACAAGGGAAATCATTAATGGCAAACCTTCAGGAACAGCACAAACAATGATTACAACTGCAAGGGATACTGCTTGAATGAAATCCTGAAGAATTGAAGTCCAGCCAGTCGCCAAATAGCCCGAAAAACCCCCTGCATTCATTACAAAGAAAGCCATATAAAAAACGGCAATAACCACTGCACCTATATAACCAAACGTGGAAATCTGTCCAGCTAGTTTTGAGAGCTTTACTTTTAATGGTGAATCTGGCTCTTCTTCTTGCATTTCTTCCGCCATTTTCCCCATCATAGTCTTTAGTCCCACATGACGGATATCCATCACACCTTCGCCATCAAACAGAACGCCACCCCGAAATAAAGAATGCTTATCTACAAATGTGTCACCTGTAATATTATCAGGGAAATCAGTTGGGCCATCAGCGAAAGTTTTATTGCATTCTTCTGTCTCGCCATTAAGCGCTGAATTGTCGACTTTAAGATTTCCGGAAATGAGTATGCCATCAGCGGGGATTTTATCTCCTGCTTGAAGAAGGACCATATCTCCAACAACAACTTTATCTACATCTATGACCGTTATAACACCATTTCTGTAAACTTTGCACTCTTCATTTTTCGTATTTTCTTTTAATTCTCTATATTTACTATCACTTGCAACTCCTGTTTTTGCTGATACAGTTGCAACGATGAGTATTGCAATAATCGTCCCAACCGGTTCATAAATCTCTGCATACCCAACAAAAAACATTACGATCATGATTACTGCAATAATTAGTAATATTTTTATCATTGGATCACTAAAAGTTTCTTTAAACTCGTCCCAAAACGTAGTTGGCTCCGAATCCGGAATCACATTACTGCCATACTTTGCTCTTGATTGTTCAACCTCTTGATCGTTCAAACCATTCATTTTCATTTGTTTTCTCCATTATTAAATCTCATTTTGTGTGTATCACGTTGTATTTCAACCAGCTCATTTCTGCTATCATCATATATAGATATATACTTATCCATATTTGCCTAGATAAACATCATAATCTCTGGATAATTATTCCATGTAAATTCTGTAATTATTTTACCATCACCTAAACATTCACAATTTTCATCCAAACTGGGTTTGGATAGCATTCATCATTCTTCTGAATATTTATGGTAGCCTTCTTACCAGTTGATTTATCAATTCTCCCCGATTTTTAAAGGGTAATTCTGATTCCTATGGCTTTTCCTTTTTTAAATAATCATAAAAAGCATTCAGAACCTGTCTGAATGCTTCATGCACTTGGCTTAACATGTATGTTCTTAGACAGTCGCCAGCCCCACTTATATTTTTTAATATTTTTCTACAAAATTTACCAATAATAACCAACTTTCATTAGTATAATTCCTGATAAACACCTTGTCAATTACATTTTGTTTAATTTTTTCTGGTGTACTATTAGTATATCATTTTTTTGTTTTATTAAAAGTATAGAATAAAAATACCCTTTTATTGATATATCATAAGCCTCTATATTTATTATGAGATGAGTTGCTAATATGCAAATATTGCAAATTGTATACTCTAGCTTTAAGGCATCATTGCTTCTCATTCCCTATATTTTCTTCTCGCAGGCTGGTTTTTACTGTTTCTCCAACAACAAGGTGTACAATGGTACTTTACATTTCTCTATTTTATTCATGTAGTTTAATTTCTCCACTTCGTTCAGCCCGGTCAAAATATCAACTACTCTACACAAATTTTCATTTTTGTCTATCACCGAATCCCCAATAATAACCGTAGATATCGTTTTTGTTGTTCCGTCCGCCATGGGTATCAATGTGCTTTCTGGTAAATCATAATAGTCTTCATTATACGCCATTCTGAATTTCTCCTTTCCAAACAATTCTCGTCTCAATTTACTATTAATAGAGTTCAAGCGCCACGATATTCCGCACATTGCACCTTTTTACTTATTATACATGTTTCAGCATAATATTTCTATATAAAATAATAATAGAGGAACCAAAGTGTCTTTTTATGACATAAACTTAAACGCTAATTTCACTTTATTTTATTTTCCGTCTAGCGATGAAACTTGATTCGCCATTTCTTAAAGAGAAAGAGTGTTAAACTATATGAAATTTTCTGAAGTTATTCATAAAAGGCTAGTATCTTTTAAGATATGAGCATTCGTTTCGTATGCTCTTTTTAAGTTTACCAAACGCTAATTTTGTTAACTACAAAAGTAAGGGCAACTTTCCTGTCTTTCACTTGGGTACCCTCTTTCTATCTCGCTATCCCATCCCCAGTGTCGTTCAGCGTATCCTTGCAAAAGGCTCTATGCAGATTTTACATTTCTCGGTGATATTTGTCTAAAACCATGACATGACATTGTCATGGTTTTGCTGTATAATGATATTTATTCTAACTTGAGAGGTGTGCCATGAAAAATGACCGATTATTTCAGCTTGTATATTTACTGCTTGAAAAAGGCAGCATGAGTGCACCCACACTGGCAAGAGAGCTTGAAGTGTCGGTGCGAACGGTATATCGTGATGTAGAAACCTTATCGATAGCAGGAGTTCCTATTTACACAACCACTGGCAAAAATGGTGGTATCTCACTGATGGAAGGCTACAGCTTTGACAAAACCTTATTATCCGACTACGAGCAAAATCAACTGCTTTTTGCAGTACAAAGTCTGAAAGCAGCTGACCAACAGGTAGACAGCCTGCTGTCTAAACTGGGCGGAGCCTTTCGCAAACCATCACAGGATTGGATTACCGTAGATTTTTCCCGTTGGGGGCTAACACAAGTGGACAGTGTTCGCTTTGAAACCATTAAAAATGCTATACTAGCAAAACAAGTTATGCAAATTTCTTATTGCGGCACATCAGGAGAAATAACTAACCGTCGAATACAACCCTTACGCCTTATCTATAAAGATAAACATTGGTATTTGCAGAGTTATTGCCTAAAATCCCAGGATTTTCGCCTTTTTAAAGTAAGGCGAATTGTAGAAATCAAACCTATAGACGAACATTTCACCCAGAATTATAAAGGGGAAATACCACCCATCGAAATGGCAGATGTGCCATGCTCTGAAACAACTATTAAGTTGAAAATCTCTGCACGACTTGCCTTTCGGGTGTATGACGAGTTTGATCGTGAGCATATTACCGTAATGCCCGATGGCAGTATGTTGGTGGAGGCATGTTTCCCCATTGATTCATGGGTGATAAGCTATATCTTTTCTTTTGGCACCGATGTAGAGATACTGCAGCCACCTGAGCTTCGATATCAGCTCTCAGAATATGCAGAAAAAATTTCAACTCATCATAAACCCTGACAGACTGTTGTCAGCTTTTGTTTGGTATCATGGAGATACTAAAGCTTAAAGGAGGACAAGATTATGTCAAATGAAAATCAAAAATTTTGCCAAAGCTGCGCAATGCCAATGGATGGTGCCGCGTATGGCACAGAATCTGATGGAAGCAAAAGTGGTGATTATTGTAATTATTGTTATAATGGCGGTAAATTCTGTGCGGATGTAACCATGCAGCAGATGATTGATCTTTGTGCAAAGCCCATGGCAGATGCAACAGGCATGACCGCAGATGAAGCAAAAGCACAGATGGCAGCTTTTTTTCCACAACTAAAGCGCTGGGAGTAAACACAAGGAGTGTGTAAAGGATGAATTGGAACGAGCAATATCCCAAAATCACGATGCCGAATTTACAAGAGGTATCCTGCTTTGTAACAAGCCCTTTATGGGATGAACTTTGTGCCCATATAGAGTCTTGCTATGGTGTTTTGCCAAAAACAGAGCATAGCATTTGCTCCGGTGCG
>NZ_DALYUL010000009.1:75420-77996 GCF_031981185.1 Anaerotignum sp.
GCCCGGTTGGAATATAAAGTACAAAAAGAGCGGGCGGTCTCTTTGCACACTCTATCCTGCTAAAGGTTTTTTTACCTGTCTTGTTTCGGTGGGTAGCCGCGAGGCCATGTAAGCGGAGCTTCTGTTATCAACTTGCACCGATTATGTTCGTAGCCTATATCGGAATACAAAACCCTTTAACGGTGGGCGTTGGCTAATGGTATCTATCACTTCTGCGGAAATTCTGGAAGATGTGAAAAAACTCATTGACCTGCGTGTTCAAAAAAAGGTTCAATGACCACATATCCCAGTATACAAATACAAAATCCACGTTATTAATTAAAGAAAATGTGTGGTCAGTAAAATCAAAATCTAACTTTTTATAAATTCAGCCGCTGCACCTTGAAATAGATGCAACGGCTGTTGCTTTCTCTATTACTTGATAGTCTTGATTTGCTATGGTAAACTACCTATTGTATTAAATGATAGAGTAAATGTATTTATTCCCTTTGTACTTGATCAGGTTTATATTTGACGAAGGAGATAAGATAAGGTTATGTTAAAACAGTTAAACAATACTTTAAATATTATAATGGGATCAACTATTGGTGTAACTATTGGTCACAGTTTATATCAATATATTAATTATAAAAAATTTCCCGATTTATATGCAATACAGTCTGCACCTTGGTATACTAGCATTTTAATATATGGCAGTGTTACCATAATTGTTTTGTTAATATCCATTATCATAAAAATAATTATAAAACAAAAGCGCACAAACAAGTAAAATCCCACCTGCAACGGTTATGCGCAGTCTATGATATAAGGCCTTCTTCTGCTAAATATAATTCCATGACTAAGAAACAAGATACGTTATTCCATTCACGGAATAATCGCACCTAAAATAAAACTTTTTTTAAATAGTAGTGAGAAAATTTAACGCTGGGTAAGCAAATTAATATGACCTCTCTTTAAGCTGTTTGCATTCGCAGACAGCTATTTTTAAAATATTTTACAATTGCGTGTAACCTTTTGCCATCCCCGTTTGTACTATTAGTGAAAGGCTTTTCAAGAACAAAGGAGGAACTCATGAGAGAATCAGTAGACGTGCTGATTGACAAGTATAAGAACAATTTGTTTGTAATTGCATTTCATGTTTGTAAAAATATTCATGATGCAGAAGATGTTGTTCAAGATACTTTTATTCAGTACATATCACTAAAAAAGGATTTTGAAACAGAGCAGCACATACGCGCATGGCTGATTCGAGTAGCGATTAATAAAGCTAAAAATAAGAATATGACTTTTTTCAGGCGGAACACCCGCTCTTTAGAGGATTACATGGAAACATTAACTTTTGAATCTCCTGAATCCTCTGAATTGTTTGAGACAGTAATAAATCTACCAGAAAAATATCGTGTTATTATTCATCTGTATTATTATGAGGACTATTCTATAAAAGAAATTTCAAATATTCTAAAAATATCTGAAAGCAATGTTAAAGTTAGACTCTCACGTGGAAGAACGTTGCTTAAAAACACACTAAAGGAGGTATGGGAAGATGACGAATAAGGAGAAGTACAAACAGGCTTTTTCTACAATGCATATCTCTGATGAATTTTCTTTGGAGGTAAAAAAAATGACAACTACAAATAATAAGCCAAAACTGAATCGCTTGGTTGCCAGTATCGCCGCTTGTGTACTGATTGTGGGCAGTGCTACAGCTGCATATGCCACTGATTTTTGTGGAATTCAGCGGACCATTCAGCTTTGGATCCATGGGGATCAAACAAATGTAACGATTCAATTTGATGGAAATGGAAACTACAACATGGACTATATTGATGATGAGGGACACAGTAAAAATCATGGTGGCGGTGGTATGGCTATCGAGGACGATGGTTCAGAAAGACCATTGACAGAAGATGAATTATTAGAACTTATAACAGCCCCTGATGTTAACTATGAAGACAATGGTTCTGTTTGGGTTTATTGGTTCGACAAAAAAATTGATATTACTGATAAATTCGAAAATAATGTCTGCTATATTAAGCTAGTAAATGGGGAAGAAACTTTGTATATGACTGTAAAGTATCAAAATGGCTATGCTACCTCTCCCGATAGTTATCCAGTGCCATCTTCGTTTAACTGATGCTACGTTTAGCTCATAGTTTTGAAAAAAGCCCACACATGAAAATGTGTGGGCTTTTTTCAACTTTTATCTGTATGCTTCCTCATGATGGATGGAAATATCTAAGCCCCTTTGTTCTTCATATTCCGAAACACGAACGGGAACAAATTTATTAACAACCTTTAAGATTATCAATGTTACTAAAAATGCATAGGCTGATATAATCAGCACGCCTACTGTTTGTATTAGAAGTTGATGTACATCTCCATTAATCAATCCCCCGACTCCGTTAATCGATTCTTTTGCAAAAACACCAACTAGGATACTTCCTAAAATTCCGCCTACACCATGGACTCCCCATACGTCTAATGCATCGTCCCAATCAAGCTTAATTCTTAATTGCACAGCATAATAGCACACAAATCCGGCTAATAATCCGATAATTGCAGCGGCCCAAGGTTCA
>NZ_DALYUL010000009.1:78006-95004 GCF_031981185.1 Anaerotignum sp.
GCAGCGGGTGTAATTGTAGCAAGACCCGCCACAGCACCTGTCAAGGCACCTAAAAAGCTTGGTTTTTTTTCTTTTTTCCATGATATAAACAGCCAAGTAATCATTGCTACAGAAGCAGCGATATCTGTATTTATAAAAGCAACCGCCGCAATGGAATTTGCAGCCAAGGCTCCTCCTGCATTAAATCCGAACCATCCAAACCATAACAAAGCGGTACCCAAAGCTACATGAGTAATGTTATGAGGTTCTCTGTCTTGGTTGGCAGACATATTTCTTTTTCCAACAAACAAAACGGATGCTATGGCAGCAAGACCAGCAGTAGCATGAACTACTATTCCGCCAGCAAAGTCAACAACGCCCATTTGTTGTAGAAAACCTCCGCCCCAAACCCAGTGAGCAACAGGTACATAAATTAAAATACTCCATGCTACTAAAAAAAACAAATAGCTTTTAAAACTTACACGATCTGCAAATGCACCTGTTATCAATGCTGGTGTAATAATTGCAAACATTTGCTGATAACTAAAAAATGATAAAAACGGAATCGTTGGGCCATAGTCTGGGTTTGGTGCCAATCCTACACCATTTAAAAATGCATATTTAAGACTTCCGATAAGTCCGCCCACATCCGGTCCAAATGCAAGTGAAAATCCGATGGTAACCCAAATAATTGTTACAATGCCCATAGAAATATAGCTCTGCATCATTATTGTCAAAACATTCTTTCTGGATACTAATCCACCGTAAAAAAATGCCAGTCCTGGGGTCATTAAACAAACCAACGCAGCACAAATAATGATAAACGCGGTATCTCCGCTATTAATCATAAAAGTCACTTCCCCTCATTTTAATTGGAGACATCTTCATACCTCCACTTTTAATTATAAAAAAATAAAAGTTTTTAGGAATACCAGAAAACCCTTATTTTCTTCAGGGAAAGACCCTATTTTATGCTTTTCTGTTTGTATTGTTTAATTATATCTCAATCATATGATTTCGTGCGGCATAAAGCACAAGCTCCGTAATATTTCTAAAGTTATTTTTTCTCATAATACTAGCCCTATGGGTTTCAACTGTTTTAATTGATATCATCAACATATTTGAAATTTCCTTGTTACTGTACCCTTCCGCAATCAACTTAAGCACTTCTCTCTCCCTGACTGACAGAGCATTTCCTTTTTTCTCATTTTCAAGAAAACCATGAAGTAAGGTTGGCGCCAGCAATGAGGAAACATACACCTTATTTTCCACAACAGCATGAATTGCCTTAATTAATTCTTCAAAGGCATTTTCCTTGAGAACATAGCCCTTAGCCCCATTCATGAATGCTTCAGCTAAAATTTCTTCGCTTTTATGCATGGTTAAAAATATAATTTTTAAATCAGGCAGCTGTCTTACAAGGTTTTTTGCAACGTCAATTCCGCTTCTCTTAGGCATTGAAATATCTAAAATCAAAACATCAACGGTTTTTCTTAGAACCTCTTCCTCCACTGCAATTCCATCCTGAGCCTCTCCAACCACTTCAATATCGCTTTCTTGTCCCAAAAGCATAATCAACGATTCTCTCAATATTTTATGATCATCCGCTAGAAAAATTTTAATTTTGTCGTTAATCAATTGGCACCTCCACAACAACCCTGGTTCCTTTGCCTTCTTTGCTATCAATTTTAAATTGTCCTCCGAGCATTTTTACCCTGTCACTCATTGACGGAATGCCCACTCCATACTCACCATTTTCAGAATTAAAACCAATACCGTCATCTGTAATCTGAAAATCATAAAAATCGTATTTACCAATGGCTCCGGCTAAAATTACCACATTCTGAGCCTCCGCATGTTTTACTATATTGGTAAGTGCCTCCTGAATAATCCGGTAAATATTAAGTGTTATAATCTCATCAAAAGGAGGAATAGGCTTCATGATTTTCAAACTGCAAGATAGATCGCCCATTTCATTTAAATCCTTTGTCATAGCCTCTAGCCCGCCGGTCAATCCATTTTCTTTTAGTTGCTCAGGTTTAAGATTATTCAAGACATTTCGAATCTCATCTATGGAGTTTTCCGCTAAAACCACTGCTTTTTCCGTATTTTTCAGAAGTTTTTCCTGTTTTGGCTGAGCATCAGATGTTAACAACTGTTTTTTGGTCATACCCAGAATTAACTTAAGTGCGGCAAGGCTCTGTCCCACTCCGTCGTGTAAATCTCTCGCAAGCTTGGTTTTCTCTTGTTCCTCTGTAACAGTCAATAAACGAGCCTGCTTTCTGAGCAAATCATTTTTCTGTTTAATTTCCGTTTCATATCCAGAGATTTCTATATATTTTTCCCATGAGTAAATATCAGAAAACTCTACAATGTTAAGACCCTTTTCTTCTTCCTCCATTGTAACACGCAATCCTACACTTTTATCAATTATTTTGAACATCAAAAATGCCACTCCGAAAGCCCAGAAAAAATTGACCGACAAGCCCAAGAATTGGATAAAAAATTGCCTAATTCTATTGCCTGTATGTAAATATTCAGCATTCATAAAAAAAGGCAACAACAATGTTCCTGATAATCCTCCAAATAAATGTATGGGCACAGCCCCCACTGCATCATCAATACCCCATTTATCCAATAAATGTCTGGACAAATCAACTGTCATACCCGACAAAAATCCTATTGCTAAGGCCGCAATGGGTCCTAAATAATATGAGTCTGCCGTAATAGCAACCAGTCCGCCAAGAACACCGTTAAATATTGATATTAAAAACCCGCCTTTTCTTCGGAGAAGCATATTCATCGTCAATGCCCCCAGCATACCGGAACTTGCCGCTAAATTAGTGTTTAGAAGGATAAGTCCTACCTTATCATTAAAAGCAAGAATGCTGCCGCCATTAAACCCAAACCATGCAAACCATAGGATGAATACACCTAGAACAGCAAATGGAATATTCGACTTTCCATTTTTCGTTTTTATTCTTCTCCCCACAACAATTGATCCAGCTAACGCTATAAATCCCGCTGTTGTGTGCACAACTGTAGCTCCTGCAAAATCAATAAAGCCTAAGCCGGAAAGCCAAGTATCTTGCTTGAGAAACAATCCACCCCAAACCCAATGGCCGTAAACCGGGAAAATGAATACCGCGCTAATAAAAGCTGCCATCTGCAAAGGTAACAGCTTCGCCCGTTCAGACATAGAGCCCGCAAATATTGTTACTGCAGTCGCAGCAAACATTAATTGGAAAAATATAAATGAATATCCCAATGGCGATGCTTCAGATACCCCTCTGAAAAACCAAAAACTATTTCCAATGATTCCATGATAAGTATTACCAAACATCAGCGGAAACCCAAAAAGGCAAAACCCAACGGTGGTTATCATGAATGTTAATAAATTTTCGATTGCAACAAAAATCACATTTTTACTCTGGACAAATCCTACCTCATAACATATAAATCCGGCTTGCATAAAGAAAACAAAGCAACCGCATATTATAATCCATATGGTATTAATATTCTGCAAATATTTCACCCTCTTTCATGCGGAATATTTTAAATAATATTTACAGTATATACCGATTTGTCCGCTTTATCTATAATAATTTTTTTGTCCTTAAACGCTTTATTATCATGGCATTTTCAGTGTAGTTTGAAATTTGGGAACATACTTTTAACAACACAAAAGAGCATGCAGAACAAATGTCCTGCATGCTTTCTGATTTATTAATTATTGGGTTTAGAACATACAACTTTTCCTTACGCTACTTCAAACTGGCTGCTATATAGTTCAGCATAAAATCCATTCTTTCCAAGCAATTCTTCATGATTTCCGCTCTCAATGATATTTCCATCTTTCATGACCAAAATCAAGTCCGCATTTTTTATCGTTGATAGGCGATGGGCAATTACAAACGAGGTTCTCCCAACTGTAAGCTGATCCATAGCAGATTGTACCATACGCTCCGTACGGGTATCCACTGAGCTTGTCGCTTCATCCAGTATCAGCAACGGCGCATTTTGTATCATAGCCCTTGCAATGGTGATTAACTGCTTTTGTCCTTCCGATAGGCTTGCTTTATCATTCAGTATCGTATCATATCCGTTTGGTAAAGTCTTAATAAAATGATGTAATCCCACAGTTTTGCAAGCTTTAATGATTTCTTCTTCCGTAACTTCCTGTTTGCTATATTTTATATTATCTCGTATCGTTCCTTCAAAAAGCCAGGTATCTTGTAATACCATACTAAATTGCGCATGGACATCTTCTCTTGGAACCTCATGAATTGGAACTCCATCAATCATTATTTCGCCTCCATCCAACTCATAAAATCTCATAATCAGATTTACGATTGTTGTTTTGCCAGCCCCAGTTGGACCAACAATTGCTACCTTCTGCCCAGCCTTAATTTTTGCCGAGAAATTATGAATGATCGGTTTATCTGATGTATATCCAAACTTTACATTTTTAAATAACACTTCTCCTTTGACATCGTGGAGATGATTTTGTTTTTCTTTTTCGTTTTCCAATTCTTCCTCATCTAAAAATTCAAAAACGCGCTCGCTGGCCGCAGCTGTTCTTTGTAAATTGTTCATTGCCTGGGCAATCTGAGAGAGGGGCTGGGTAAATAATCTAATATACATCATAAACGCTACGATGACACCAAACGTTATTTTTCCATCCATAGCAAGCGCTGCGCCAACCACACATACTGCTACATAACCAAAGTTGCCTATAAAACTCATAAGAGGCATCATCAGTCCAGATAAAAATTGAGATTTCCAAGCACTCGTATATAATTTACTGTTACTTCTCTCAAATACTTCTTTGGCTTCTTTGCTTCCATTGTAAACCTTCACAACATTATGCCCCGTATAGACCTCTTCAATATGACCATTTATATTGCCTAACTCTGCCTGTTGCTCCTTAAAATATTTCTGAGAAACCTTCATAATTATCATCATAAAGGTGAATCCAAAAAAGCTTGCACCCACTGCAGTCAGTGCTAAAATCCAGCTATTATAAAACATCATAACCAAGGATCCAAGTAACATCGTTGCAGAAGTAATTAGTGTACCAACACTTTGATTTAAAGTCTGTCCAATGGCATCCACGTCATTGGTAACGCGACTTAATACATCACCAATGCTGGTGGAATCAAAATATTTCAAAGGCAGACGATTCACTTTTTGCGATATATCTGTCCTCATTTTTTTAGAAATCACCTGAGTCACCGTGGCCATTATAAAGCTTTGTAAATAACTAAGTAAAAAAGAAATACCATAAAGCAATGACAAAGTCCAGGCTATTTTAGAAATGGCTTTCATGTCTATACTTCCAATCACCGTGGTACCTTCAACTAAGGCCGGCAAGCCCTTCATGATTTCATTGGTCAGTTCTTTCAATTTATCGGGCCCTACAATCTGTAGCAACGTTCCTGCCATGGCTGCTATCAAAGCAAGTATTATAACAGGTAAGTATCTTTTACTGTATTCTAATAGTCTTACCATTGTTGCTTTAAAATTTTTCGATTTTTCTACAGGCACCCCCATGGAACCTTTCCCCATGTGACCTGCTTGTGTATTTCGCTTTTCTCTCTTTTCGGTCATGCTAATAACTCCTCCTCGCTCAGCTGTGACATAGCAATCTCTCTATATACGGCACAAGTATTTAAAAGTTCTTTATGTGTTCCCTTGCCAACAATTTTCCCCTCATCCAGAACAATAATTTGATCGGCATCCATAATCGTGCCAATTCGTTGTCCAACAATCAGGCTTGTTACACCGGCCGTTTCCTTTTTCAAAGCAGACCTCAGGATTCGATCAGTCTTATAATCCAAAGCTGAAAAGCTATCATCAAAAATATACATTTCCGGTTTTCGGCAAACAGCCCGGGCAATGGCCAAACGTTGTTTCTGTCCACCTGACACATTGGTACCCCCTTGAGAAATCACTGCTTCATATTGCTGATCCATTTTTTCTACAAAATCACTTCCCTGTGCAATCTTTATAGCAGCCTCAATCTCTTTTTGCTCTGGCTTTTGCTTTCCATTTTCACCAAAACCTACATTACTACTTACTGTGCCACGGAACATAACAGCTTTTTGAGGAACATATCCAATCTTGTTATATAATTCTTCATGTTTATATTCCTTTACATTTATTCCATCTACGATTACTTCACCACTTGTAACCTCATAAAATCTTGGAATCAGACTTACTAAAGTACTTTTTCCGCTACCAGTGGATCCAATAAATGCTACCGTTTCCCCCTTCTTTGCAGTAAAACTGATATTCTCCAGAACATAATCGGCAGCCCCTGGATATTTAAAGCTAACATTTTTAAATTCAACATCACCTATTAAGCCATCTTTCCCTTGACATTTATCTCCATCCAAAATGGTAGCTTCTGTATCCAATACTTCATTAATACGCTTTCCAGACACGGAAGCTCTAGGAAACATTACAAATATCATTACCAGCATCATAAATGACATAATTACTTGCATTGCATAGGAGGAAAACACCACCATATTGGAAAAAAGCATTAGCCGATCCATTGCTTGTGCTCCATTAATCAGATATGCACCAATCCAATAAATTGCCAGCGACAGCCCACTCATTAGTGCTGTCATCATGGGCATCATAACCGCCATGCCCCGATTTGCGAACAATTGAGTAGAAGTCAACTCTTGGTTTGCACCCTCAAACTTCTTTTCCTGATAGCTTTCTGCATTATATGCCCTCACTACACGTAGCCCTGTAAGATTTTCTCTTGTAACCCGATTCAAATTGTCTGTGAGCACCTGCATTTTACGAAACTTAGGCATTACAAACACCATAATTAAGGCAATTACCGTCGCCATAATCCCTACAGCCACACCCGTTGCAACTGTCCATTCAAATCCTTTTCCCGAAATCTTTATTAAGGCCCACACCACCATGATTGGTGCTTTAATTAGCATCTGCAATCCCATTGTAATAAATTGCTGAACTTGTGTAACATCATTTGTTGACCTTGTAATCAAACTATCTGTTGAGAAACGATTCATTTCTTCCATAGAAAAAGAGTCAACTTTTGTAAACAGAAGGCTCCTTATTCTTCTAGAATAAGATGCTGCTATTCTCGCTCCAAAAAAACCTACTGTGATTGATGATACTAAACTACCCATGGCACAAAGCATCATTTTGCCCCCAGCCAACCATATATCCGACATTTCACCACCGGGCATCTGTGAATATCTTGTAATTTCGGACATATAATCAGGAAGCTTTAGGTCTAACCAGACCTGTGCCACAATGAATATCAAACTGATTAACACCTGAATCCATTCTGATATATCGAAACGTTTTAATAGCTTTATCATGTTCATTCTCCCTTTGCTAATGGTATTATAATCTAATATTGTTAGGTATTGGGTCAGAAGATATGCAGCCACACCTGTGGCTGCATATTATTTAAAACCTTCTGGCCCTTTTTCTGCAAGTCTTTTCATGATTCGTAAAAACTCTCTTGCATCATTCTCTCCAAGATACTGGAGCATATTCTTTACCATGTTCATAACCATTTGATAATGGTTTTTTACTTGTTCTTTGCCAGAATCTGTTAAGTCAATTAAAATTCTTCTCCGATCCTGCGCGTCAATCCTTCTTATGATAAGCCCTTTTTTTTCCAGACTATTGAGTGCTGCAGCTACCCTTGCCGAAGAAATCCCCATCTCATTACTGATATCACTGGGAATTGCTTTTCCTCCATTTTGAGAAACAAAAAGGAGTACAAAATTTTCTCCATGGACGGAATTATGAATCTCCTTGTGTGAGTTCACCTTTCGCATGTGAAACATCGCTTCCATATACTCTTGTGCCATCTGCTCAATATCCAATTTATCACCTTCTCATATCAACATATTATCTAATACTGTTTATTATATTTACTGTTAGCTATTTTGTCAATACTTTTTTACCGTTATTTTGATAATATAATTCCCAGTACTATCTATGCTTTGTTGCATATGATAAAATCCTTAATTTTCGCTTCCTCCTTTGCTTTTTCATCGTCCATAAACACCCTTTCGGATATTCAAGAAGCTCCAGATACAGCCAATTGTGTTTCCCTTAATGAAAGTACTTTAATTTTTCAGTCCTCTTTCTATTTTGCAAAACGATTGGCCTGACAAATGATGTTGCCTTAGGTTATTTGCCACCCCAGGTTTTTTCGCCAGCCTTTCCCATGAATTTCAGTGCATGTTTTCGAGTTGATATTCTATGTAGTAGGACTTGAAGTTTGCAAAACATACCATCTGTGCATATAATTTTATTTTCATTCTCTAGGGCATGAAAAGTTGTATTTACAACATCCTCAGGTCTACGCAGATTATTAGTTACTGCACCAAAGTTATCAAAAAAATGAGTATCCGTTGCCCCTGGACATACGGCTAAAACTCTAATACCATATTTTTTATATTCATAACTCAAACTTTCTGTTAGTGATAAAACATATGCCTTAGTAGCAGCATATACGGCTGAATAAGGTAATGGATTAAACGACGCAGCAGATGCAATATTAATAATGGTTCCTTGCTTCTTTTCGCACATATCTCCAAGAATCAAATATGTAAGTTCTGTAAGGGTTGCCATATTCAATAATATTTCTTTATGCTGTTGATCAAAATCAATTTTATTGAATAGTCCTTTCGTGGCAAAACCAGCATTATTCACCAAAACATTTACATTTAAGTGGCGTTTCTCAATTTCTTCATATAGAATTTTTCCAGCATATTCAAGGGAAAGATCCATGACAATGATTTCAATATTCACTTTATATTTTAATTCAAGTTCTCTAGCTAATTGTTTTAATTTATCTTCTGAACGAGCAACTATAATTAAGTTATTTCCTTTTTGAGCATACATTTTGGCATAGGATTTTCCAATCCCAGATGAAGCACCTGTAATAAGAACATACTTTTTCATGAAATACAACCTCCTTTTTTACTCGCTACACTTGTGGCGTCTTTATAATATGATTATAATATAAGCAAAGATGCTATTCAATTAACCCAAGCAACTAGCTACATTTACATATTATTTGTGGCATTAAGGAGGTCGTTATGGTTAGAAGTACGCATACACTCGCTATTAAATCTCAAAAATGGATTTTAGAATCTTTACTTGATTTGATGAATCGCAAGTCTTACGATGAAATCACTGTAACAGAAATCTGTAAAAACGCTCAATTAGATAGACGTACTTTTTATCGCAATTTTAAGGATAAAGATGATGTAATGGAATTTTACATAGCAACATTGCAGAGTGAATTTTTAGCTACTCTTAAATATGTAAAGGTTCGTACCATTCACAGTATGGCAAAAGCGCAATTTGACTTTTGGAAAGAGCATTTAGAATTTCTTCTGGCTTTGCATAAAAACAACATTCTTATGAGCCTAATATTAAAAGTAACTAATGAATTTATTCCTACGATTTATACAGAATTCCATGAGCAAATACCAAGCAATTTCCAATATAAATCAGCTTTTATAATTGGAGGTTTCTGTAATATTCTCTTTCATTGGCTATCCACCGGAGCAAAGGAATCCTCTGATGAAATTGCAAAAATTGTATCTGAATTATTTGATGACAACAATCCATATTGGTCGTCTTACATTCAAAATTAGATTTGCTGCCTAAACACAAAAGGTAACATTGCCCCAGATAAAATATATTACTTCTAAATCCATCACATCCCAAACAACGGAAGTGGCGCTTCAAACCCTTCATTTTCTAAAATAATAATAAAACAAGATTACAACTTCTCTTAAAACTTCTATGGAAATGGAATTTTATAAATCCTAGTACTTTAGAAATTCCATCTAAGGTCAGTATGCTCTTGGCAAAAATTCATTTCAAAGTAATCTAAAGCTGTTTAAAATTCCTGAATATGCGTCAACCATTTCATACCCTACAATTATTTATAGCGTAGGCTCAGTTGTAAAAATACTCTTGACTTGGTCAGGTAGTTCATCCAACTGAGTCTCTTGCCAGTAGGTAACTCCACGAAACGGTGCAACGTACAACTCTAAATACGCCCCTTCTCTCAGTTGCTTATTACTGGTAAATGTAAGAGATTTCTTTTTTGCCTTCTCGTTATAAGCATCTAAAGTATATTCATATCTTTGCGAGTCGTTTAACTTCATATCATCATCATTAATTATCATAGTATAATAACTGGTTTTCCCTTTTGGATTTTCCGGAGTAAGCCGATTAGGATTAAAAAAGAAAATCGAACCCCCTCCAAAAATAATAATGAATAAACCGGCAACTAGCAGTTTTGTTTTAGTTTTCATTAAATGACATCCTTTCTGTTTTAAGCAACTATATCAGATTTACCCATCCGATGTATTGCACCTACGCTAATAATAATAAGATACAGCAGATTCATCATAATGAACAAAAGGTTCTCTCTAGGCGAAAGACTTGTTTGACTGAGTACCCCCATACCGGTAGTGAGTAGTGAATGGGGGAAAAACAATCCCAAGTGCATGACATACATACCTAGACCAATGAAAACAGCACACAAACCAATTCCAATCGGAGCAGCAAAGCTGCGGATACCCCTAGACAAAGCTAATTGCAAGGCGCTGATTGTAAGGGCTGATATGCATCCACGGAGTAGCCATCCAAATAATTCCCCTGGAAGTTCCGAGGTTATACCAGCCAATTTACCTCCTAAAAAATATAATATAAAAAAGAAAAGTTGAACAAAAATCATTAGTACGCCGACTACTATCAATTTGGCTAAAAAGATACTAGTTGTTGACACGGGTGCAGTCATGATCATATTCCAGTTCTTATTATGATGCTCCAGTCTCCACATGTATGCGCAGCAAATAGCAATAAGAATGGGAAAGAAGAATTCTCCATAAAACAAACCCACTTGAGACCATAGACTGTACCATTCTTTTGTTAGTACGCCTTGGTTCATATAAAAGTTAGCACAGCCAATCAAAACACTTATTATGGGAAGTATCATCAGGATTATCCATATATGGGAATGGTGTAATTTCATCCATTCTGCAGAAATACAACGTCTTAACATAATTAACCCTCCTTATACTTCCTGGCTGGATACATGAAAGCACCCCGCCAAATAAATCCCAATTCCAGATACAATCAGCACCCCTGCGGTAGGCAGTAATGAACTTATATCACGTACAATAAACTGCATTTTTTCACTTATATAGCTTTGTGTAATGGGGCTTAACCCCGTGTAGTAAGACCATACAAAAATCTTATGTAATCCAGACGGCAGCATGTCCGCTACTAACCCAATGAATCCACCTACCATACCAAGGGATAATGCAAAAGCTTGGTTTTTTACTGCCATGGATACCCATTGCTGTAATGCTATCACCACCATATTGGTTAAACCCGTCCCTATAAAGAAAAGGATTATTAAAAATAATGGCACAGGCTGTTCAATATCATTCATAATACCAAATGCTATAATAGCAATCACTTGTAGTATGGATGCCCACAATATGACGATAGTCGCAGAAATATATTTTGCTCCATAGAGTTGCCTACGCCTTACTGAAGTAGTAAATAATAGCTTCCACATGTTCCCTTTATGCTCCATGTCACAGATGCGAGATACACATATCGCTGAGAGAATGGGTAGGAATAGACCATTCATAGAGGATAACATGGCAATTAGCAACTCCCATCGAGCATTATCCGGATTGCGTGAAATCGACATACTAGATGCCATGAATGCCCATCCAATTTCCACGAATGAAAATATTGTTACCATCAAAAACAGATGCTTATGACGCAATTTGTACCATTCAAGACCAACCATTTTCATTACAAGCTATGCCCCTTTCCTGTAATATCCAAAAAAATGCTCTCCAAATTCATCTTGTGTTCTTCAATACGCAACACATCAATATTAGCTTCAACTAAGCTTCTATTTGCCAGCGCCACCTGTCTGTTCGTCATGTATTCAAATACCAAAGCGTCTTCTCGTTCTTGGAGAGAAAAGCCTTTATCGAAAAGCAACTGATACGCTAACTTATTGTTCTTTGTCTTTAACGAAATTGTTGGTCGATTTTTATTTTTTAAATCTTCCATACTACCTTGATACATCAACATTCCGTCGTTGATAATACCCACTGCGGTTGCCATCTGCTCAATTTCAGAAAGCAAATGACTGGAAATCAACACTGTCATCTCGTAACGCTGGGGCAGACATTTAATCAATTCTCTGATTTCACCAATACCAGCGGGATCAAGACCATTTGTAGGCTCATCTAAAATCAATAGCTTTGGAAAGGACAAGAGCCCCATGGCAATCCCCAAACGTTGCTTCATCCCCAAGGAATATTGTTCCACTTTTTTATCCTTTTGATTTTCTAATCGGACAATTTTTAAAGCCTCCAACACATTCTTATTTGGCACATTCTTGAGCCTTTGAATAACACGCATATTTTCTAATCCTGTAAGATGCCCATAACTAGATGGAGATTCTATGAGAGAGCCGGTTTCGCTCAAAATGAGCTGGCGGTTTGCGCCAAGATCCTTTCCAAACACCCTCACTTCTCCATCAGTGGGCTGTGTTAGTCCCAAAATCATTTTTAATGTAGTTGATTTTCCTGCCCCGTTAGGACCAAGAAACCCATAAATATCTCCTTCAGATACTTCCAAATTTACATCTTTCACACGATAGGTATCTCCATAACGTTTGGAAAGATTATGAGTAGAAACAATGAGATTCATATCTATTTCCTCCATTTTGTTAGGTTTATTGTTCTTTTCCTAGGTTATAGTATAAAGAATCAACCTTTCTTTAAGCTGACATTCACCTTACGCCAACCTTAAATCATAAAAAATAACACTGTAAGGGTGGACTAATAATTAAAGTAATATATAATTAATGTGGGTGATATTGTATGAATGATATAAAGAATAAAAAACTGCTCATCGTAGATGATGAGCATGAAATAAGAAATATGATTGATAGTTTCTTACGTAAAGAAGGCTTTATGCGCATTTATAAGGCCTCTAATTGCGCTGAGGCTTTAGAAGCCTGTCGGTCTGTAAAACCAGACATTGCAATTTTAGATGTTATGCTGCCAGATGGAGACGGTTTCTCCCTTCTGTCCTCCTTGCGACAAATATCAAATATGCCTGTCCTTTTTTTATCAGCAAGAGGAGAGGATGAGGATCGTCTATTGGGGCTTGGCCTTGGTGCTGATGACTATATTGCAAAACCATTTTTGCCACGAGAACTAATTCTTCGTCTAACGGCAATTCTGAGAAGGGTTTATTCACCGCCAAAACAGGAGCAACGTCCTGCTTTCCAATTAGGAGATCGTACTATTAATTTAGAAGGTGGTATTGTTGGAGATGGCACCACTGAATATCCTTTGATAGCAAAAGAACTTATATTGCTATTAAAGCTTTATGAAAACAGAAATCGTATCGTAACCAGCGATGCCCTTTGCCAAGCTGCATGGGGGGATGATTATTATGGCTACCAAAATACACTTATGGTCCATATCAGACGTATCCGAGAAAAGATTGAGGCTAACCCATCCAGTCCAGAATATTTGCTTACCATTAGAGGGTTAGGGTATAAGTTGATGGTTCAGGGGGTGTAAAAATGGAGGGAACAATACGAATTTTGAGACGCTTTATTGGTTCAACCATTATTATTTCTCTCCTTCTCTTAATTTTCAATTTTATTCTGATCGCTGCTTGGGTGTCCAAAGGTATGAACGATGTAAACGCTCCTAGTGCTGTTGTTCAAAACGTAGCAGAAGGATTGCATTCATCGTCCAACTCCTATTCCTTAGATTCTTCCTCAGTGAAACTGTTGAAACAGAATAATGGATGGGCAATGCTGATTGACAATACAGGACACGTAGCATGGGATTATATGCTTCCTGAAGAACTAAGTAAAACATATTCTTTGGTCGACGTGGCCAAATTTACTCGTTACTACTTGAAGGATTATCCTGTTTTTGTGTGGCAACATGATGAAGGGTTGGTAGTTGTCGGATACCCAAAAGAAGGCATGACAAAATACCAGCATATACTTCCAACAAGCTGGGTATCTTCTTTACCGCTGCGAATTATTTCCTTACTGGTTGGAAATATTGCCCTTGCATTACTTTTTTCTCTTTTCATCGGCTCTAGATTAATTCGATCTATCCATCCGCTAACTCAAGGTATTCAAGATCTTGCTGAAGATAAAAATATATATGTAGAGCCAAAAGGAGTTTTAGCCAACCTTGCACAAAGTGTAAACCGTACCTCAGCTTTATTAAAACAAAAAAACGATAGTTTGCAAACCAGAGACGAAGCTCGTTCAAATTGGATTGCGGGTATTTCACACGATATTCGAACGCCTCTTTCCATGGTACTTGGATATGCAAGTAATATGGAGGAAAATAGTGATATTCCAACAGAACAAAGGCAGCAAGCAGGTATCGTCCGGCAACAGGCAGAAAAACTGAGCTCTCTTGTTAGCGACCTAAATCTGGTCTCAATGCTGGAATATGAAATGCAACCTCTTAATAAAAAGGCTATTCGCCTATCAGTATTAGCAAGACAAATCGCTTCTGAATTTCTGAATGGCGGATTAGATGAGCGCTTTATTTTGGAAGTAGCTATTTTAGATGAAAACGCACAGGTCATGGGAGATGAGCAGCTATTAACACGAGCCGTAACTAATCTGGTACAAAACAGCATTAATCATAATCCTGACGGTTGCCTGATACTGTTACAAACATCTTTTGATGCAGACAATAACACTTGTAGTTTCATCGTAGATGATAAAGGCAAAGGAATTCCCCAAAATGAACTTGCTGATCTATTGGAATTACCCTATTCTTCTAAAAGAAAACGTCCTCGACAGAATGGGCATGGGTTTGGACTGCCAATGGTTGCAAGAATTGTAAAGGCACATAAGGGACATTTCATTTTATCCAGCGATAGCAGTAGTGGTCTGAAAGCCGAAATTGTATTGCCATCAATAAAACTTCATTAAGGTATATAGGATGTCCTTTACAATTCACGGTTTTTAGCTTAATTTACAGATTAATAAAACAGTAATGTAATAACAGCTTTCGGGATTGTATAAATTTAAATTAAAGTTGAAGTTTTAAGTTTGGCTTTATTATCCGACAACACCGAACAGAATAACCAGAGACAGTGTCCAGTTGGTAGTCATATCATGCAGAAAGCTGATGGCAAGTAATTAACCTTTTTATCAAGGACGTTTATAATGATTTTGTTTATCAATTATTATACTGTGATAGTAGATATCCGATTAGATTTTTGGGATTTTATATCTGCGAATTATACTAATATGAGCTAGATAAAATCTACCCAGTGATATTCTTCAATGTTCATTTTTTTGTTCCGTGGATAAGGTGAATAGATATATTGCTTTTGAATTATCATCCTTTTGTTCCGAGTATAAAAAATAGGCTAAGTGTGTAGGTCGCTTAAATCGACCTACACACTTAGCCTATTGATTTCATATGAAGTTTTAAAAAACTGTATTACTCACATTATTCTATTCTTTAATAAAATGGTTAGGCACACATATCTTATTGTAAAACGGCTCATTTATACTGAATTTTTAGAAGAATCTTTTCTCCTCCTGCAAACCAAGGTGGAATATAGGGAGATATCTAAGTATACCAATGAATTTATCTACCAAATAGAAAACGAATACCTGTGATGTTTCACTTCGTCTTTTTACTACAGAACGAACTTCGTATTCATGCTCAAAAGATTTTTTTTAAACAAAAATGCATCATAACAGAGTAAATTGTTTGTAAAATTAATATAGGCAGGCTAATTAAAAAAAACAGACTGTTTCATTCATATTCTTTGGTATTTCATTCACTTTTTAAGCGCATTTCTCCTAGCTACGACAGGTAATGTTGTTTTACAGCAAAACTATGAAGCTCTTTTACAGTTAATGCTCCAGAACTAAAACCCGACTTAGTATAACCACCTATCTCCTATTTTTTAGAGCTAATCCCTTTAGGAAATTTCTAGCGTATTTATCACCGCACTCTTTATAATGCTTATGCCCTTCTTTTCTAAATAAAGCACTTAATTCCCCTTTTGTTACATTTATTCCGGCTTCGTTAAATACATCAAGCATATCTTCACTAGTTAATGATAGGGCAATTTTCAATTTCTTAAGCACAATATTATTAATATTTTGCTTATTTTTTATAGACAAAACAGGTTTTACAGGTTGATCTGATTTTTCATCCTGTTTTCCTCTTTTGAAAATAATTAACCCATTTAAAAACGATTCTAATTCAGCGTTCGAGCATATTCTATTTTCTTCTATCTCATCAAGAACTTCGACATCTACGCTACCACTGTCTTTAGATTTTATTAGCATTTTCCGTACTTCCTCTATTGTTAGCTCTACGCCATCATTTTTAAATATTTCCACCATATCTGCATCCTTTATATCTAGTGCATATCTTATCCTAATTAATATATCATTATTGTCCATTTATAAATTCTCCTTCTAAATGCCGTTAAACCTTTTTTAACTAGTGAATCTTTTTTCGGTAATAATGCTCCGAGCATCAAGTACGTTTACAATCTTTTAATGCTTGAACCCAATTTTCTGTCTTAACATGGTTACCGCTTACATTTTCAATTGTAAAATTTTCAAAACCAGCTATTTTTTTTCTTGTTTCCTTGGCCATTTTCAAAACATCTATATTTTTAGTTTTCAATGTTCCTCTAATCGATTCGTATAACGCTGTGTCATTAACAACAACTACTACCTCTTTGCTCATATATTTTTTTAATTTACTTAAAACCGTTCTCATGGCAACTTGCCCTACAATTGCTGGCTTCACATAATCCATACTGATGGATTTCTTGCTTATGAGTTCCAGATCATCATAAATACTATATTGAATTTCTATATCCTCACCCTCATATAAGGATGCAATACCTGCTAAATAGACTTTAATCATT
>NZ_DALYUL010000009.1:95014-112353 GCF_031981185.1 Anaerotignum sp.
CATTAGATACCTCCGTAATTTATATTCATTTCAATTTATGATTCTTTAAAACCTTGTTTGATTCCATACTTAAACATTCATCTTAACTGTATTCTGAAAATAAATCAAATAAAATAAACATTTGCGTTAAAAAAAATATAAAACTCAGTAAAAAAATTGAGAAATCTAAATTTTACGATGGTATATGATGTCTCAACAAAGTTCATTTCAATTAATCGTTTCATCTATTTTAATATCCAGTCCTGTGAAACCCATGCATGAACAACCTATCTTGGAAAAACCGAAACCAACATGGGACGAGCTTGTCACAAAAAGAAATACCAAACTACTGAAACATAAATAGCGTTAACCATTAAGCTGATGGAAAAACAAATAAAACCTTGAAATCAATAACAAATCAATAACAAATGCTATCATGTTGATTACAAGGTTTCCCGCGTTTTACTATATTTTAATAGCTTGTACTAATAATTAACTTTACATTTTAGAACATAAGCTGGAGGTAAGTTTAAAAGCACTTTTTTCTTTTTAATTCTATTAAAATACATTCTAAAAAGCTTCATTTTAAATAAACTATACTGAAATGTTATAAACTCACCATTGACTTTTAGTATATCTTTTGTATTGAATAATATTTTTTTACTCATCGCTTCAGGTAAACTTGCAAATGGAAGACCTGAAACGATATAATCAACCTTTTCAATATTATACTTATTTAAATATTTTTTTAAATTCTCTGCTGAATCATTTATAAGTATAAAGTTCGTCTCATGTTTAAATCTTTCTTTTAGTATTTTATAAAAATCTGCATTGTATTCAATAGCTATAAATATAGTACTATCTTTCTTCTTATTCAATAATTTTTCTGTAAAAACACCGGTTCCTGGCCCATATTCAATAATACAAGAAGCATTAATAAAATTAATATCCTCCACCATCTTGTATGCTAATTTCTCTGAGCTTGGCGCAATAGCTCCTACCATTCTTGGACTTTTCACGTATTGTTTTATAAAATAACTAACATCCATTTTACCATTACCCCCTACTTAATATAAAAGTAGTATAAAACACAAATCTTAAGCTTATACAAAGAAACTATTAAGATTAGTTAATTATTTCATTCACAGTTCGCATAGTCCCGATTTCAACAGGGTATTAGCTCCTTCTAAGTAATCAGATTTTCTCTATTTTCTGCCACTTTCGAAAATGCCTATATAAAACACACCTTCATTCACCGACAGAGGTTAAATTTCTTTCTACTGGATTTCAGCATAAAATAAAAATACTTTTCATCTATACTATTTTTAATAATGGCAAAATACATATATCTCCGAGCAATCGTTGCCCCTACAGTAAACCTATCATAGATACTTTGTCATAACTCACTTCATTTTAAAATCGAATCTTGCATTTCTTGTAATATTCAAACCACAACAAATATTTTTTATCCCTCAAAAAGTAGGCCTCATAAAAGCAGCCATTTTCTAATGCCTTTCATCATAGAAACCGAATTAGGTTTCTTTATTATAAAAATTCTTTTAGAATTAAAGTTGTAATAAACGCAATCGCCACGCTGGTTAGGGTACCTACCAAATATTTCTCTGCAAAATTCTTGTCTTCAAGTTGTTTATAGCGGGCAATACTTTTTGCAGTCAACACAAAGCCAACTGCTCCAAATTGATTACATAAGATTAAAATCGAAACAATAATTCGTTCAAGTTTTCCAATAATACTCCCTACTTGAGGATCATTTTCCTCCTGATTACAACTCTCTCCATCATCAATAAACAAGAATAGCTTTTTTATAAAAACAGCTGTAGGATCCCATAATGTAACAAATGTTAAGCAGTAAATAACCAATCGATTACTGTACTGCCATTGCTGAATATAATCGTATAGTGAAGTGATTTCAGCCCCTAGTTTATAATAATTATATAAAACCACAAGAATCAAAACATGTATCATTTGATCCACAATAAAAGAGGCAAATAAAATGGATTTTCTGGTAAATTTCTTATCTACAAGAGTTCTTATCCAATCAATAAAAAAGTGTGAACATATAATTATTATGTACGGTAAAATTGCCTTTTGGAATTTTACCAAGGGGAACATTAGAATTGAAAATATGAAAGCATAAATGCTTGCATGGTATATTAGATATTTAAAACTATTTAGTTTTCTCTGGGCCATTTTCGTTGTTTGAAATGTGAAATCAGCAAGAAAATGGGCTATAATCAAAACAAATATCATCACTTTTCACCTCTTATAAATACATATCCATAAATTTCAGAGCGACAATCGTTGCATTTCTAGCTTCGTAGATATTGGCAGTTTTAAAAGTTTTTTCAATGCTTTGTCTGCTTATCTTTAAAATTTCGGAAATATGTGTAGTCATACCTCTTTTTCTTCCGCCGGAAACATAAAAATTTTTATCATCAATGACCGCATCTATTGGAATAGGCTCCAATTGTATAAATTCCAACCCGTCAAAAGGATATTTTTTTACAGACTTACTTTTATCATTAAGTCTGTTTTTTGTTGTTACAAGTTGGGAAATCCGATTAAATTTACTATGGTTAATCACTTGACCATAGTCTATAGGATATAGCAATTCTGAAAGCAGCATAAGTTCATTTTGATATTGGCTATGGCCTCTAGTTAGCCCAAAAGAAGTATTCATGATAGCATTTAAATATAGATCATTTTTTGTTCCTGAGTATAGAAGTACAGAATATCCTAGGGCATCATTTACATTTTCAATGGCTTTTCTTGCATTATGATATACGGGGCCGTCTTGAGCCGTGGTGCTTGCATTTTCAATTTTTACGCTCCATTCCCCTACGCCAATTCCTGCTCTTATTTCAACAGGAAAAATAAGCATGGAAAACATTCTGAAATAAAGGTATGCAGCTTCTGTAGTGAGGAACAAACCTTGAACCTCATCTCCCCCACTGAATTCAACATCTTTGGCTAATGAATTGGAGAATACTTCATTTAATTCTTCAATTACAGTAATAATGTAGTTCTGTATAGAATTTCTGTCCTCAACCGAATAGGACCTTGATCTTTTTAAATCTATTATTAATGCTGTGTAACTTTTCATAACATCACCTCTAGCTATCATTATAATACAACAAAGCAAAAATGCAACCCAAAAAGGTTGCATTTTTAAATAGAAACTTAATTAGGTTGCATAAGATAAAAGTCTGATACTATTTAATTCAGCTATTGATTGGCTCAGCTTTGGTATATAAAAATATATCTATCCAGCTGATAATAATTTAATCTGTTTTCTCTGGCTATGGAAATTGGTAAAAACCCGCAATGAATCAGTTGATAATCTTCTCCATGTGTCCAAGTCGCCAGTTCAATTAGATTCAAGTCTTTCTTTTTCATTAAATCTACAAAGAAGTTTTCAGTCTTTTATAGTGGCCAAAAAATAGGAATAAATATCATGGATACAACAGTAACCACTAGCGTCATTCCTAGCCCAGGCTTGAAGAAATCCATAAATCCTAAGTTGCCAGGGCGGACTACTAATGTATTCGTTCCCGAACCTACTGGTGATAAAAACGGAGACGATGCAGCTACACAAATTGCTACTGCAATGGCAGTAGGATTGATTCCTAAATTAATTGCTATTGGAATAAACAAAGGTGTTACCAAAAGTGCCGTTGAGGTATTCATCATAATGTTTGTTAAGAAAACTGTTAAGATAAAGATAACAAAGAGAACAATCATTTTACTTGGGCTATCACCTAAAAGAGCCACAGCGCCATTACTTATGATTTTCCCGGCACCGCTGATATCCATTGCTTTAGATACACCGCTCATGCCCCCCACAATAAATATGGTTGACCAATCAATTGCTTTATAGGCTTCCTGTTCTTTGATGCACCCTGTTAAAATCATAATAAGCGCACCTACAGTTGCTACTAAGTACATAGGGAATTTAGGGCTATTTAATGCCATCGCAACCAGCACCACAGCCAAAATAACTAAACATAAAGCTGCTTTTGGTGTGCTGAATCCTTTTTCTATTTTATCCTCTGCTTGCCCAGTGAACTCCATTAAATAAGACTTGTCAGATTTATCACCCTGAGTCATGAATTTTTTTCCCACGGTTAAGAAGTATAGAATGCCAAAGATACTAATAGGAATGCCCACTTTTCCTAATTCTAAGAACGTAAGAGGTGTTGCGCCTAATTCTTCTAACTGACCGTTTACAACAACATTGCTGGCTGCACCAACAAGGGTTAAGTTACAACCAAAGCTTGCTGCAAATGCCAACGGAATCAATTGACGTGACACAGAAATATTAGCTTTCATGCTAATTCCAATCACGATAGGTAACAACATGGCAACTACGGCAACCCCACTGCAAATAGAAGATAAAATAGCGGAGACCAATACGGTTGCCACTAATATTCCATTTTCAGATGTACCTGTTGCTTTTACAAGAATATCACTCATTTTTTCGGCTATGCCTGTATGAAAAAGTGCAGAACCAATTACCATCATTGCAGCCAAAAGCACAATGGTGCTCCCAGAAAAAGCAGCAAAAAGTTTTTCCACAGGCAAAACCCCTGCCAATACCAAAAAGACTGCACCCAACATGGAAGTAAGTGCTAAAGGTAATTTATCTGTTACAAATATAACTGCCATAATTGCAAGTACTATCAATGAAATAATTGCCTGTGTCATATTTATTCCTCCCTAAGCTCATAATATTCACAACCGATTTTTTCTAAATACTCATCAACCCATGGGCGATTATAGGTTCCGTCTTTTTCCATCGTTTCCATTATATTTGTTTCTTTTTTGAAAACTTGGCCTACCATTTCCCCCAGTTGTTCTGCTTCTTCTGGCTTTATTACGACAATTCCATCATCATCCCCAACAATAATATCCCCCGGTCTTACGATTTGTCCGCCGAATGAGATGGTGGTACCTATTTCTCCGGGACCATTTTTATAAGGTCCATTTGGGCTAACGCCGGAAGCATACACAGGGAAGTCCATCTTAGAGAGTGTATCATAATCCCTGATTGCTCCATCAACAATAACCCCTGCAATTCCCCGTGATTTACAATAATTAATCATAAGTTCACCAAAAATCGCTCTGTTACTGGTGCCGTCCGAATCAATTACAATAACATCTCCCGGCTTTGCTAAGTCCATAGCTTTATGAAACATTAAGTTGTCACCATAAGGAACTTTAACAGTGAATGCTTGTCCTAATAGCTTTGCTTTATTAACGGGCTTAATATTTTGCGCTACGCAAGCCATTCGGTTCATGCAATCGCCAATATTGGCCACTGGATACTCTTTAAAAATATTAATTAATCGGTCTTCTGTTCTTTTATGTCCGGTCACAATTTTACATCCAATATTCATTTTCTTCACCCTTTAATTACAGATTTTAAAATTTTGAATTTTACTTACTACCCCTTTATTTGCAATATACACTTGCTTAACGCAAGACTGATTCAATACGCTGTTTACAAGGTCAATAGACAATTGAATTTGATTTTGTTGCGCATGGTCGCCATAAAAAGCACTGTGACACGTCAAAACCACTTGCTCCATATTCACTAATGGACTATCTTTGGGTAATGGTTCTTGTTCAAACACATCTAAACCGGCAAAGCGAATCTCCTCATCTTTCAATGCTTGGATAAGATCCGTCTGATCAATTAATTCTCCTCTGGAAATATTAACAATCATGCCATCCGATTTCATTTTCGCAAACGCGTCCTTGTTGAATATTTTTTTGGTTTCTGCTGTTAATGGCGCATGGATAGAGATAATATCTGACTGAGCCAATAATTCGTCAAAAGATACAATATCAATATCAAATGTTTCTTTTACAGAATCAGAAACATATGGATCACAAGTAATCACTTTGGTTCCAAATCCTTTGTGAAAAATATTGTATAGTGGCTTTGCAGAGCCGCCAAATCCATATAACCCTAATGTCAAATCTTTGGGGTTTCTTGGCACATGTCCCTGTGCTTTACGCCATTCACCATTGCGAATACCACGATCGTAATAGCCTACATTTCTAATAGCATTTAATATTAATGCGGTTGCATGAAGTGCAAGTTCCTCTACGCAAAATCCTGGCATATTTAGAACTAAAACACCAGCTTTTTTAGCTGCTTCCAGATCAATAGAATTTACACCTATACCAAAACGCTGCACTGCTTTTAATTTAGGTAAGTTTTCCAAAACACTTCGGGTAATTGGCGGATTACCAGTCCCTAAAATCACATCCGCATCCGGGCAGCCTGCGATAATTTCCTCAGGCGTTATGTAGTGCTCCAACCGAAGATTTATGCCATTTTGTTTATATGCTTCTTTAATATATTCTTGATTTTCTAGGCTTACACTTCCGTAATACCTATCAACCATCACTGCTTGATACATTAATTTTCCTCCATTATTTTGAATATTTTAAAACAGTAAAGCAAATATTGCGGCCGTATTGTTTAATTTGCACTGTTGAATAATTTCATTATATATTTCAGTGTACTTTCTGTCCAATATCTATTAAACTATTAACTATATAGCTTTTTTGGCATATAGATAAAAGGAGGGCTTCTATGCTATTCAAAAACTATGAATATTTTATGGCAATTGTAGAAACAAAAAGCATCTCTAAAGCGGCAGATCATTTGTATATTTCCCAACCTTCTTTGAGTAAATATTTAAAACGTCTTGAAGAAAAAATAGGAGAACCCCTATTTAATCGTTCATCTTACCCATTAAAACTAACCAGAGCCGGAGAAATATATTTAACCTATCTAACCGATATTCTTAGAAAAGAAAAGTTGATGGCGCAAGAGTTATCAACTTTACAGAATGAAGAAAATGGAATGGTTACCATAGGAATTACACCTTGGCGCTCCTCTGTTTTGTTGCCCCGTGTTTTCCCTGAATTTAAAATAAGATATCCAGGTATATCTGTTACTATAAAAGAAGGTACGCATCAAGAAATGGCCTCTATGATAGAAAGGAAAATGGTGGATTTTTGTATTTTTCATCTTCCAAATGTATACAACAACTTTACTTTTGAACATCTATATTATGAAAAAATCCTGTTCTGTATCAATAAAAAAAATCCTTTCTTAGACAATTATCATTACACCACTGGAAGGATAAACCGTATGTCTTCTAGGGATTTTGAAAGGTTTGCAGAAAGCCCATTTATACTTTTACAAAACATACGACATATCTCGGATAATTATTTGAATAAGTGCAATATTAGGCCGAATATTTTGTTAGAAACTTCTAACATTGTTACCGCTATCAATATTGTGCGAAATGGTATGGGCGTTACTTTTATTCCAGAAGGAGCCGTTCTTGATGCTGCACAAAGTAAGGACTTAGAATTTTTTAGTTTAGATACCCCCCCTTTGCAATGGGAAGTTGGAATAGCTTATAAAACAGGAAATATACTAAATCAATGTGACAGATTATTTATTGATTTTATTAGAAATTCTAATACAAATTTCTTTTAAAATCTAAGACTAATTTATGTTAAGGAAATTATAAACTTCACAGAATTTACAAAGGAAATATTGATAAGAAGGATACATAATAAAATTAATAGAATGGTTTACAAGCTAATTTACCGCAATAGGACGCACATTCTGACTTAGTAGCCATTAGAAATAAGCATCTTTTGGTTGTTAAGAAATCATATATAGAAGAGACAAAACAATTAAGTAGTGGATAATTATTTTTCTAAAGAAACAATTTACAGATACATAATCAATGATTTTTTTCCAATTTTTAAGGCATAGAAATGGCACCTATTTGCCGATTTTTAAGCCTTAAATTGTTCCAAAACCACAACATCTTTTGGTTAAGATTTATTTTTTATCTTCTACGCCACATTTCGTCATTATTATTATCGTTTCAACGTGGAACGAGGTCTTCAGATTGATGGATTTATATAGTCAATCCGTACGCGGAAAATATATCCACCAAGCTTATCTGCTTGCGGGATAATGTCTACAGCGTGATTATACTAATCACCGTTCATGGTAACAAGTCAATGAACAAACTTCCGAGAAGCAGCCCACCACCCTGACGGAATACGACGAGCCGCTTGTCCGGCGGTTGATTGAAAAGGTCACCGTTTATACAGTACCCCAGCTGGGTTCTGCGGGCAAATTCACCGTGGAATTCAAGTCCGGCGTGACGGTGGACGTAAATGAATAAGGCTGAAAGAGAGCAAGGCACTCTACGCATATCGAACGTAGGGTACCTTACATTATTTTTTGTTTAGTTTACAGACAAATTGTAATTTTTAAGTCTGCACTGTACCCAAAAGTAGAGCTGTTTTATACTTTCTTCCGTGTCAAGAAAATTCCGACGATTGCCCCTATAAGGATAATAGGTGTTAATCTGACAAACAGCCATTCAAATGAGTGAAAAGCTACTCCTACAACGGCGGTTTCAGGGTCACTATAATTCCAACCTATGTAAGGACTATTAACCGCTATTAGGACCGCGGAAATTGTTACTATGACCACACACAATGAGATAAGTAGCCAATGAAGCGTTTTTCGTCTCGTGGCCTTCCTTTGTGCGAGCTGTAAGTTTATTATCTCCAGTTTTCCGGAAATCGCTTTTATATCGTCAACTTTCGACTCAATAACAGTTTCCCCAAGTAAAGTGCTTACGGGTATTTCAAGCACTTCCGATATGGAGATTAACATATCAGAATCAGGAACAGACAATCCTTGCTCCCATTTAGAGATTGTTTGTCGCACCACGTTCAGCTTGATAGCAAGTTCTTCTTGCGAAAGTCCTTTTGATTTTCTGCTTGCTTTAATGTTTTCGTTTAACATTAGGAATAACCTCCTTTCTTTCAGTCGTTAACACTATTGTATGAGGAACTGCCCGTTGCTACAAGCAACGCATATTAACATTCAAGTTTTATAGTCGTGGTATGATGTTTGATATGTTGCAGAGGAAGAACTAAAGCCTTGCAAATTATTCTCGGCATCATCTATTTATCCAATAAAAAGACAAATTCCGATTTATCGCTTTAATCGTGACACAGCGTTATACTAACATCCAACCTGCTCTTTCTACCCCGCCAAATCCATAAATCATCTATCTCGTTCACTCGCCAAGCCCCAAAATGCCGAAACATCTATCCTGTACACTCACCGAGCACTGACATCAATATCGTCCACTCGCGTCCGAAATTCGCCCTCTGGACTTGTTCCCGCAAAGCAATATTCTTATGATTTCAGCACGTCGGCTTTTCGCTCTCAAATCCCGAAAAGCCCAGTAATACTGGACCTTCTACACACCCATCAATTTACCCTCAACATCAATGCCACGCACTCAACGTGCCTTGAGAAATCAATAAAGATGTTGTATGGAGCTAATGGTCCTTGGCGACGGTTCTAAATACAAGCCAATTGTTAAGAATAATATTTCTTTTCTTCATCCATTTGGGAGTTCTTCAAACTTTGGTACTTTCTCTAAGTCATGATCCCAGCTTGCTCTGTTTGCATAATAGATGTGCCCTTGCGGTTTAATGTTTATGTCACTATCAATACAACCTGCCGGAACAACCAGTAATTGTCCGTCAAATTGAAAATTTGGCAAAGCTGATCCGCAATTAATGCAGAAGCTTTTTATGTGTCCTTCTGAACGAAAGTTAAAGGTTTTAGCTTTATCTTCACCTGACAGCCATCTTAACTCCGCTGTAGAAGAAAAAAGATTGGCTGCATGGGCTGAGCCTGTATCCTTACGGCATCTTTCACAATGACAAAGAAAAAAATTATCAAATTCTCCTTCAATCTCAAAAGTGACTTCTCCACAAAGACATGATCCTTTATATTTCATAATAAAACCTCCTTTTAATCAATCCAATTTTGAATAGGTATTTCATCTAAATATTAAAACATTTACTTATCAAATACTGGTTTAACAAACCACTTGCCAATAAAATTCGACAGTATTGCCTTTATCCCATAAAAGCTCCTGTACTTCCAGTCTATCTTTATACACAGGAAAGTTAAGAGAAATGGACTTTAAAGGAACGTCCGCTTCATCATGATTGAACATTTGAATTTCTTTAATCAGAGAAGATACAAGTGTGTTCCGTTCTTCTTCACTGATTTTATCATGTACTTTTCAAAGTTAATCATCAGTTTATAAACATTATCTAGCGTAATAGCGTTCGCTTCAACTGAACGGCTCTTTAATTTCCCCTCTTCAATTTTTTCTTCTAACTCAACTATTATATCATACAGGCAATCTAAACGAATAGCCATGTCATGCAATTTCCTATTCGGAAACGGCTCAGTATCGGGAAAACCCATGTTGTATTTCTATCCGAGTCGTGGTTGCATCACATCTTTTGAATAGCCCGTAAGAATTTCCATAGCCTAGAGGACAACCGCTGCGACTAAAAAAACAACTTTCTCAGTAATTATCAATTTTTTTGCCCTTGTCTGAGGAACATACCTGCTGTTTTGCGCTTTTTATGGTTGGAAACTGTTTGCGGTGGATTTGTGAATATTACAATGGCAATTGCAAGCAATAGCATGACAGCCAAGGATACCATGGACAAAGTGAGATTACCAGGTTCAGAAGTGTTCATGAATGTTGCCGTATCAAATCTCATAACTGTTAGTCCAGACAATATCGGATACAAACTGCGCATTGTAGCATTTTTTATAAACATGGCACTATATCCGAACAAAAAAGATACAATAACGCCGCCCATGAAAATCCCCGGCTTCCTGCTTGTAAAAGCGATGATGGGCAAAATTGCAGTGTATGTGAAAGCCGCTGTTCCTAGCATCTGCAAAAACCCATTAAAAAGAACTGCAGCACTAAGCCCTGTAATACCGAACAGCAATCCCACAACCAGCGTTACCACATAGCTATATAACCCGAACAGCACACTTAATATCCCCATTGCCAGCAGTTTTCCCAACAACAGACGCTGAAAACTTACCGGAACGGGTAAGATGTTTTTCAAGGTGTTATCTGTGTATTCCCTGTTGATTAAATAACCACCAATCAAGGTGAAAATCACAGGCATGAAAATCGTTGCACTGTTCCATATGGTACTGTTAAAGAGAGCGAAAAAGTCAAAATATTGTTTTTTGGCCTCCCCAGTGGCAACTGCTTGGGTGAATACAGACAAAATTGCAGGAAAAGTCATGCCGATAAGGCCAATGAGCAAAATATGAAATCGCTTTAATTTTAAAAATTCGGTTTTTATAATTCGAAGCATAAAAAATACCTCCTTTCTTCAAATTTCTCTGCGTTGATAAATGTGGATCATTAAATAGATGCAAACTGCTGCCTCCAACAAAAGCACGCCAAAACATACAGATGTCGGTGCAAAGTATTGGCTGAAACGATGGTAAAACGCCGCCTGAATTTCACCGATAGGCGTGTAAAATTGGTATAGCCATCGAAAAATCATAGGGATGGGCATGAGCGTTCCGGCATTTACCCCAATAGGTTGCATCATAATGGCATCGCTGAAATGCATCACATAATTTAACAGTGTGTAAAAGAACACGATAATGACCGAGAGAATGTAGCTTTTATTAAACCAGATGACCAGTACAATGCAAGGAAGCGCAGCCGCCCATATGAGTACCCCTGTCAATACTGTCAAGGAAAACTGAAAAGGAAAATCATGTAGTGGAACATTCTGAAAAACAGCAATCGCAGTGCCAACTGCAAAACCCATTAATTGAAATGCGACTGAAAAAATCAACAGAACCGATAGCTTTACAATAACCAATTGCTTTTTTGATACTGGTAAGCAAAGTAGATTTTTTAATGTGTCATTGTCCTGCTCTACAAAAAACAGATTAGCCGCCAAAATTATCAGCAGGGGCATTAATAGCAAAAAAGCATTATCTTCTCTTACTCCAGACTGGATACTTGCAAAATTAGAATCTGACAACAATGCTGCATTGAAAAGAGGAAAAATAAAAGCTGCCAGTATTCCAAAGAGAAATATTCTCATTCTTTTGAATTTTTTCAATTCGCTAAGCAGCAGGTTATGCAATGCCCTCACCCCCGGTTATACGCTTGAAGTAATCTTCCAAGGTATCTTCACAGGTGTGAGCTTCGGATACCTCCAATCCGTTTTCAATAAAAGCACGGTTGAGTGCAGCCACAGACAAATTATTTTCATATAGGCGTAAGCCGTGGTCATTTTCCACTGTAAAGTTTTTTACGCCAAAGTTTCTCTCCACAATTCTGGCTGCCTGCCCAGTGTCTGAAACAACAAAACGAATGTATTTGCCGTTTTTTTCCTCCAACTCAGCAAGGCTCTCTTCCTCCAGTAATACACCGTGGTCAATGATTCCAATATCATCCACCAATAGGGAGATTTCTGAAAGAATATGGCTGGAAATTAAAATGGTTTTCCCTTTCACATCGCACAGTTCCCGAATAAACGAACGCACCTCGGCAATCCCGATTGGATCAAGCCCATTGATCGGCTCATCCAAAATCAGCAGCTCCGGATCGTGCATAATGGCAAGAGCAATGGCCAAGCGCTGCTTCATACCAAGGGAATACTGAGAAAACAACTTTTTATCTCCATATGGCAGTCCCACAACCTCTAATGCGCTTTGAACAGCATTACGCTTCGAAACACCTCTGAGCAGCGCAAAAATTTTCAGGTTTTCTGTACCTGTCAAATTCGGATAAAATCCTGGTGCTTCAATTAAACTCCCAATGCGGGGCAGGATTTTCTTTTCGTTTCCCTGAATATTGTTGCCGAAGATCTGAACCTCTCCTGAAGTAGGTCTAGTCAGATTCAGCAGCATTTTCATGGTCGTAGTCTTTCCTGCTCCATTTCGTCCAAGCAGACCATAGATACGGCCTTTTTTCACATGGATATTCAAGTTAGCAACGCTTTTCTGCTCTCCATATTGTTTTGTTAGGTTTTTTGTTTCAATTATAAAATCACTCAAGCTAAGAACCTCCTTTTCTTGTTTAAATAAGTCTATCACGCCAACCTTGCATTAACCTTGCCGACACCTTGCATTAACCTTGCAATGGCGTAAAAAGAAATCCCTGCCAACAGACAGGGATTCTCTTAATTCCTCGCAGGGAAACAAATGGTAAAAACTGTATACTGGTTTGGTTCACTTTGAACCGTAACTTTTCCATCCATTTTTTCGACCATCTGCCGAACAATGGATAACCCCAATCCACTTCCCTTATTGGAACGGCCTTTATCACATTTATACAATCTTTCAAAAATATGCTGCTGATCTGATTTTTCAATGCCGATTCCATTATCCTCAACACGAATTTTAATTTCTTCTTCCTTTTTTGACATTCTAATTTTAATCTGTGTGCCCTGACTATGGCTCATGACATTTTGTACTAAATTGTTGATGATGCGAGTATAACCGTCTAAGTCTACTTTTGCAAGCAATGGCTTTTCTGGAATTTCTATTTCATAATCTAGATGCTTTTCTTCAAAAACGGGAATCCAGTCTTTCAGAATATTTCTCGTTAATTCCGCAAGCTCTGTCTGCTCTATGGATAAAGAAAATTCACTGGAATTCAGTTTAAACCAGTCAAACAAAATATCAATATACTCTTTTAGATCATGTGCTTTTCGTCTTGCAATTTCAAGATAATCCTCTCGGTCTTTTGGTGCAACTACACCTCTGTGAATTGCGTCCAAATAACCAATCAAGGTAGTAAGCGGTGTTCGCACATCATGAGAAAGACTGGTCATAAGTTGACGATTGGTTTCGTCAGCTGCTCTGAGTTGCGAGAGCCGCTCTTCATAATCGTAGACAATTTCATTCATTTTATAGGAAAGGTCTGCCGTCAATTCATTACCAACAGCAAGGATTTTTCGACTACCTTTTCCAGCCTGAATATCACTGAGAGCATCCGTCATATCCTGCAACTGCCTTTTAACACCAATCAGTTTTGCTAAGCAGACAATCCCGAAAAGGAGGGCAAGGCAAAATAATATGCCTAAAGTTACATAGAGAATCATCCCCTACACCTCCTTATTAAAACGATAACCAATTCCTTTCACCGTCTGGATATAAAACGGCATGCCCGAATCAGGTTCAATCTTTTTACGCAAACGGCTGATGATTGCCATAATATTGCTGTCATCATAAACGTAAGATTCACCCCAGACTTCCTCATAAATCTGCTGCTTCGTTAAAATTCTGCCTTGGTTTTTAGCGCAGAACAAAAGGAGATCAAATTCTTTCGGTGGCAATTCAAATATGCCATTTCGCGTAGTAATACTTCGGCTGTCAAAGTCTATGGTCAGCCCTTTGTAAGTGAGGGGCAACAAATGATTGTCTGCAAAATTAAAACGTGTGTATCTGCGTATTAAGGAAATAATTCGGGCAATCAGTTCCTCCATATCAAATGGTTTTGTGAGATAATCATCTGCACCGGAACGAAGTCCATGTACTTTTGACATACTGTCATTTTTAGAAGTCAGCATCAAGATGGGAATGCTGCTTTGAACTCGCATTTTTTCCATTGTCTGAAATCCATCCATTCCCGGCATCATCACATCCAAAATGATAAGATGGTACTCATTTTTTACCAGCAATTCCAGACCATCCGCACCGGAATAGCAGTGCTCTGCACTTATATTTTCTTTTGCTACACTTTGTTTTATCAAAGCACATAGCTCTTTATCATCGTCAATTATCAAAATATTGTAATCCAATTTTATCCTCCCCATGTTAATTATTATTTTGTAAAGGTAAAAGCAAATTTATTTTCAATTTTCTTTCCGCCTGCCATCTGAAGGCTTAGGAGCATCCTTTGGCATTGCCATGCACGACCAAAACGAACACCGCCTTCAATCCTGTCTTCTTCATAGAGCTTTTGAATTCATCGCCTAGAGATTACCCATTTATCAGAAGACTGCTGTACGGATATATAGACAAGCATTTGTATTCCTCCATGTTTTATCTATATTACCAATTATATACGCAAAAGCCGAACAAAAACAAGTTAACGAAACCACTAATATATTTCGTTCTTTATTGAGCAACTAATGCAACGAAATGGCTAGATATTCAATTTTTAAAGGGCACAGGGAAAAAGCTCTCTCACTTTTAGAAAAAAAATTTTGGTTAGGTTTCACGTCTAGCCTCTTTATTATTGTTGACCCGGAAACCATACGGTGGCTAAGTTACTGTACCTACCCCTGATTTTTTTAGGAATCTTTGTGTTCCCCAGGAAATAAATTTGCTTAAAGCAATTAAAAAATTTTTTTCTACGCTCTCACGAGTACCAATGTATTTTACATAGTTGGCAATCTGGGTTGGAGGTCCATCTCGCAAGTAGGGTGAGGTAAATTTAACTTTGGGCATAACGGACTCCTTTCTCGATTTTGGACAAAAGAAAAGAGTGACCCTAATCATAATCACCCTTCAAATTAGAATTTCTATATCAATATCTTAATTCTTCATCAATTAGAATCACTTCAAATTCACTTGTCATTGGCTTGTTCCACAAAACAGAAAGTCCTCTGTAAATTATTTCTGGACTTTTACAATTATAATATTTATCGCCTTTAACAGCACAAGGAGTTTCTACACCTAATCGTTTTGCATTCAATGGTGCTGCTATATTTCTGGCACCATACAAAGCACTGTCATAATCTTTTTCATTTTTATTCTTCCCAACCACGAAGTATACTTTCTCATGACCATAGAAAATAGATGCAATTTGTTTACAATTCCCATCAATATTGATAATTTCGCCCGTTTCGTCCAATCCATTTACAGAAAAAATATAGATGTTAGTTCCATTTGCCTTCAACCTTACATCTTTACTTAATTCTATTGCCATAGCGTTGTGGAGAGCTACGAGAGAAAAGACATAAAAAATGCCCCTCACTTCTATTACGGAAAAAGTGACGGGGCTACCCGAACTGATAAAGTTAAGATTTCCTATCTTGATTTTATCCCCTTCGGCGTATACACTAAAAGTCATAGATGCGAAACGGAGAAATACAAATGTTTGAATATATATACAACAGGCTTCTGATAAATGGGGAAGCTGCAACCGGAGAATACAAAGGCTCAGTGAAGCAAACAAATTAACCGAGCGCTTCATTTTGGTCATGCATGGCCAATACCAAAGATACACCAAAGCCTACGCAGGGAAGTCTGAAAGAAAACTGGAAAAAGGAGTGATACCTTGAAACGAATTCTTGTAGTAGAAGATGATGTAATGCTGAATTCCGGTTTGTGCTATAACCTGGAACTGGATGCATATAAAGCTGTACCTGCCCATGATGCGGCAACAGCTCTTAAAAAAATAAGGGACAAAACCTTTGATTTGGTGATTATGGATGTTAATCTGCCGGATGGAGACGGCTTCGAACTGTGCAAAAAAATCAGTGCTGCACAGGATGTTCCGATAATATTCCTGACCGCCCGTGATTTGGAAGCTGATGTAATGAAAGGCTTTGATTTAGGTGCGGATGATTACATCACTAAGCCGTTCAACAGCAATATTTTCAGAAAAAAAGTAGCCGCTGTTTTGAAGCGATGGGCAGAACCGGCAAATCAGAAACTCTATCTATGCGGCGATCTTGTCATAGACTTCGACAAGCTGACAGCCGCTATCAAGGATGAGCCGGTGGTTTTCACCCCCACGGAGTATAAAATCCTGAAAATCTTTACCAGTAATCCCAATGTACTACTTATCCGCCAGGTGCTACTGGAAAAGCTGTACGATGTGGATTCAAACTTTGTGGATGAACACACCTTGACCGTCAACATCAATCGTTTAAGAAACAAAATTGAAGCTGGGGACAGAAAATATATCAAAACTGTTTATGGAATGGGCTATCTATGGGCTGGTGATAAGGAATGAAAAAGAACCTATCAACAAATGGAATCTATATCGGCATCGGCGCTACTTTTTTCATTTGTACAGTCGTATTTTATCTTATTCTGTTTTACGAAACTGAAAATCGGATTATCCTTGGCATGGCTATTATATTCTCCTTGCTGGTTTTGCTGTTGGGGATCCTTTTGATTGTCTTGATCAAAGGCAAGCTGATAGCCTTTTCGGATTCCCTCAACGCTTGTATTGATAATATTGTAGCAGGAAAAGAAGATGTAACCTTTGATTTGGAATCGGAAACACTGATGGGAAAATTCAACTACAAGCTTCAGCGATTGTATGAAATCATGCAAAACGGAAAAAGGCAAGTACAGGAGGAAAAACAGACTATTCAGGAAATGATCTCCGACATCTCCCATCAGGTGAAAACCCCGGTGACAAATCTGAACATGTATAACTCCACTTTGCTGG
>NZ_DALYUL010000009.1:112363-125554 GCF_031981185.1 Anaerotignum sp.
CAGCTTACGCCAGAGAAAGCACGGGAGTTTCACAAACTGATGGAGTCCCAAATTGACAAGCTGGATTTTTTGATGCAGGCAATGGTGAAGATGTCCCGGTTGGAAACTGGTGTGATTGCCCTCTCTGTTTCTCCCGCACCAATTTATGACACCATAGGGCTTGCACTTTCCGGAATCGAACGGACAGCTGAGCAGAAAAAAATTGAAGTAACTGTGGAATGTGATCCTGCCATAATCGTACCCCATGATAAAAAATGGACAGCGGAAGCCTTGTTTAACATTTTGGACAACGGGGTGAAATACACTTCCTTAGGCGGTAAAATATCCGTGACGGTAGAGCGATGGGAAATGACGACGAAAATTGATATCACCGACACAGGTAAAGGAATTCCAGAACAGCACTACGCACAGATATTCAAACGCTTCTATCGGGAAGATGAAGTGCATGATATCAGTGGTATTGGCGTTGGCCTTTACCTGTGCCGTGAGATTATCTCAAAACAGGGTGGCTACATTCAGGTGAAATCTGAAATAGGCCAAGGCTCCACCTTCTCGGTGTTCCTACCAAACGAAAGGCAGCTATGAGAGCTGTCTTTTTTCTATGCAGATGAAATATCTCAAAACTGTGACAATTGATTTTGTGATTGAGACTTTTCGGAGACATTTGTTCTGTACAATGAAGAAGATAAAATGAAAGCAGGAGGATTTATTATGAGTATATTAAAGACTAACCAATTAAAAAAGCAATATGGAACCAGTGCAAATCTTGTGAAAGCTCTGGATGATGTTGCCTTGAACGTGGAGCCAGGAGAATTTGTAGCCATTGTAGGCACTTCCGGCAGCGGTAAGTCCACTCTGCTACACATGCTTGGCGGGCTGGACACCCCTACCTCTGGCAGCGTGGAAGTGGATGGTAAGGAGCTGTCCAAAATGAATGACGATCAGCTCACAATTTTTCGGCGCAGGAATATCGGTTTTATCTTTCAAAACTATAATCTTGTGCCAATCCTGAATGTGTACGAGAACATCGTTCTACCCATCGAGCTGGACGGAGAAAAACCGGACAAAGCCTTCATTGACAAAATTGTAAAAATGCTGGGGCTGACAGAGAAGCTGAACAATTTGCCCAACAACCTCTCCGGTGGTCAGCAGCAGCGTGTGGCAATCGCAAGAGCATTGGCAACCAAGCCAGCCATTATCCTTGCCGATGAACCTACAGGGAATCTGGACAGCAAGACTAGTCAGGAAGTGTTGGGGCTTCTTAAGATGACAAGTCAGCAATTTCATCAGACCATTGTCATGATTACCCATAACAGTGAGATCGCCCAGCTTGCCGACCGCATCGTGCGCATTGAAGATGGCAGGATTGTGGCATAAGGAGGCAAATCAATGTTTGAAAATAATAACGGAAAAATCATAAAGAAACTTGCTATAAAAAATATGAAAGCCAACCCCAATCGCGACTTGATTATGGTAACCGCAATCTTCTTAACAACAGTTCTGATTTCGTTTATCTTAACGGCTGGGTTCAGCTTTTTTACAACCATGTACGAGGCCTCCCAAGCAGCACCGGGACCGGCAGCCGACGGAGCACTAACCGGTAGCAAAACCACTTACGAAAAGGCTGTGCTTCAGGAACAAGTTGAATGGGCGGACTTTGTAAAAAAATGTAGCACGACATCCTTGCACAATGATGTGTTTGCCGGTGTTCAAACAGAGCTGCTTGCGCCAGATGAGAGTTTTTATACCCATAACTATATTACCTTGGTAAAAGGAACCTTTCCAAAAGAAAATACACAGATTTTAATATCGGACACGCTTGCACAAAAGATGGGATCACAAGAGTTAGGTGCAGAGATTCCCTTGCAAGTAGTCGTATTGCAGGATGGAAAAGAGCTTGAAACCGAAATCCCTATGAAAGTCTGCGGAATCTATAAAAACCCACTGGCAAATATCAGCAGCGTCTATGAAGAAATTTATACGGCTCAAGGCTTCACAGACGCATATAATCCCGAATTGTCTGAAAATCGGAACCTGATTTATGTTAAGCTTAATAACTTGAATCCTCTTTTGCTAAAAAGCGATGTGTACTACAAATTGTCCGATTTGAGTGAATTGGTTGATGCAGATTCTGTTCAAACCAGACATTATATGGAATTTGCTTATTCCTTTGTGATTGCTCTACCTTTGCTTTTCTTTGTGATGCTGATCATGATGAGCGGATATTTCCTAATTCATAATGTTTTTTCCATCTCCGTTGCATCGGACATCCGATGGTTTGGGATGATGAAAACCATTGGTACAACAAAGAAACAGATTCGATCAATTTACATGAAGCAAATGCAATTTTTAGCTTTTGTAGGTATTGCATTGGGCGTTCTTGCCGGATATGGGGTGGGCCTGCTATTGGCTCCTGAAGTCATTCGAATGACTGATTACGCTCTTTACTACAAGTCGCCAAATTTGTGGCTAGTCCTTTGTTTTACAGTCTTATTTTCGTGGATTACGGTCTGGATCAGCTGTTCCAGAACACTTCCCCCGCCATAAAAATAAAGCATTTACCGTCATTTCATTTGCACTGAGCGGAATTATTTTTCTGACTGTTTGCAACGTGGCTTTTGGTTATCAGGTTGAAAAGATGGTTGTCCGGCATAATCAAGACGAGGCTCGAATTGTTCATACCGCCAGCTTCTGGGCCTTGAACGAACCTTATAAACCTATCACAAAGGAACTACCCTCTGCTATAGAAAAGCTGCCTTTCGTAGAGAGAACCGATGTAATATATCGGGCAAAAACAATGCCCGATTTGATAGAAGTCGCTTCTCAAGAGCTGTATGAACATTTTTGGGCGGAGGTTAAACTTGAGGGGAAGCTAAAAAAGGAAATCGAGGCAATCGCCCAAGTGCAAGGAAGCCATAACTTTGTTCATTTCTTGCCAAACGGAAACACAAAGCTGGACATCTGTGGGTTGCCTGCCCGAAGGCTGGAACAGGAAGCCGCCTTTATAAAAATTCAAGAAGGACAGCTAGATGCAGAAAAATTTAATTCTGGCAGCTACATTTTGTATCAGGATGTGGATTATTTAAATGTAACCGATCAGCAGATCGACCAAAGCCAGAAGATTCATGCAGGCGATGTCCTAGATTTATCTTTTTACGATGATGTTACCGGGACGTATCAAGCAAAGCAGTTGACAGTAATGGCGGTTGTAACGATAATGGATAACTATGGAACAGGTAATATCCGTTACTGCAATATTGTAATGCCGGACACTCTATTTCAATCCATATATCCCAATTATGGAGAGCGTATATCAAGCATACAGATTATTTCAAAGAACAGCTTTAACAAACAGCAGATCGAGGATATCACAAATTTAGTAAAGAAAGAACATAATATACAACTGCGTATTAATTCTAAATATGATGACAGGGGCTATTATACACATAGAAAAGCAGCCATAACAATTTTAGGATTTTTCTTCGCGTTGGTGCTGGGGATTATCGGGGTATCCAATATGGTGAATACACTAATCACCGATACGCTTGCGCAGAAAAAAACGATACTGATTTTTCAGGCTGTAGGAATGACAAAAAAACAACTTTGGAGGTTCCTTTTCAAAAACAGTTTAAGGCTATGCCTTATATCAGCAGGGATTATGTTGACAGCAGGAAGCTATCTTACCATGACAGTGGCATCATCTTCTATGTTTACAGGGTTTAGCCTCCATCTCTTTGCACTGGACTTTTTGCTCCTACTGGGCTTTATGTACTTATTGTGTGCGGCTATTTCTTCCATCATGACCCGACAGCTAAATAAGAAATCCGTCGTAGAACGGCTAAGATCATTAGAATAGATTGTTTTTCAATCATAATATTATCGTCGTTTAATATGAAGAATCGAAAATGCCTCAAATGTGATAACTGCACATTCAAAGCTTTACAAACTGTTTCCTCAAATATTACACTATAACAGGTGGCACCAGCCAAACAAAAAAAGGGGCTTCAGCGGTGCTATCTCTACGCTTGAATTTTCTAAAGAACCCTCCAATCCCCCATGCCTATAAACACGAACCACCAGCCCAGGAAGAACATGAAACAACAAAAAAGAGCGTACTAATGGACGGTCATGTCCTCAGGTACGCTCTTTTTTTGTTGCACAAAATTATTCCTCGATGCCCTTCACTATCTCTTGTACCAGCTAGAATCATAGCAACCGCACAGATAATTGCAGTGTTAACACCACATCATTATCTAAATCAACATTACAAAGTACAATGGATATTGTTAAACTAACGAATAGTCAGTGCCAATATAACGTAAATTACAATTAATAATAGTTTTTTCTATTCACTCCTATTATTAGCCCCTATGTATAAATTTGTCTCAAGGTTTTGTGAAAAAAACTTCTAATATAAATCAAAAACAAATATAACTAAACTTTACTTAATAATTTATGTATAATAAATAAAAGTACAACTACACCTATTGCTATAAAGATATTCACAGTAAAAATAATTGTTTGTCCGAATTTAGCAGTTAAAACAAAAATTCCCATAATTGTTCCAACTGCTAGATTTACTCATTTTATTCATCCAGAACATATTTCCCCATAATGCCATCTGCGTTAATATAAAAGCCGTCGTCAATCTCGTTTATTCCTCCACCAAATGTCCAATCGTTAGACTCGATGAAATCAATAAATTTATTCCAAAATACTTCTTCTGACAAATCATCTGCAACTTCTATGCAACCATGAATCTCAAATTCTTTTCTCAAATCAATCACCTTCAATTTCTGAAATAATACCTACTCCCATACCGCCTTGGCTTGACCTTATCGTAATATCTTGTGCGTTTATTGGCTTATGTAAATTAACGTTTATATCATTTCGAAGCTGAAATTTCCTCATATGTTCCTTCAATAAATCAGCTTGTCCACTAAGCTCCTCACTTGCTGCGGCACTTTCTTCCGCTGTTGCACTATTGCTTTGAATTACAGAAGATATTTGTTCAACACCTATTAATATCTGAGCCACAGCATTAGATTGTTCTTTAGAAGTACGTGCAATTTCATTTACAAATTCACGTACTTGCTCTGAGCCCTCTACAACATTTATCATTGACTGTGCAGTACAATCAACAATATTAGAGCCCTGTTTTACCGCTTGTACTGTTTCTTCAATGAGCACAGCCGTATTCTGTGCAGCATCCGCTGATTTTTGTGCCAAATTTCTAACTTCATCCGCAACAACAGCAAATCCTTTTCCAGCAGAACCAGCTCTTGCAGCTTCAATAGCAGCATTGAGTGCCAAAATATTTGTTTGGAATGCAATATCCTCAATTGTTTTAATAATTTTACTGATTTCTACTGATTTTTCATTTATATTATTCATAGCTAATTTCATATTTTGCATTTGACTATTGCTATTTTGAACCTCTTCAGTAGTAGAAATAACTTCCGTGTTTGCCAAATCCGCATTACTTGCAGTGTTTTTAATTTGAACTGAAATATCACCAATCGTTGCAGAAAGTTCCTCTATGCCGCTTGCTTGCTCCGTTGCTCCTTGCGCAAGTGTTTGTGACCCCGCGGATACCTGATTCGCAGCCAATGCTATTTGTTCCGAGGATATTTTAACATTTTCAATTGTTCCAGAAAGATTCTCTGAAATGTTTAAAAGAGAATCCTTAATTTTCGAAAATTCTCCTATATATTCTTGCTTCAATTCGAAATTTAGATCACCCTCTGCAATATGATTTAAAATATAAGATATCTCTTGAATGTACTCTTTATAGTCAACTAAAGTTATTCCAATCCGCTTGAAAGAATCAATCAGTTCACCAACTTCTCCGCTTGCTTTGGTTTGTATTTGCACATAAAAATCCCCTCCCGCTATTTTATTTGCTGCTTTGGACACTTCTTTTATTGGTTTTGAGATTTTTAAGCTTGTAAAAATAGCAAACAAAACTGCCAATATTGACACAATTGAAATAATAATAATTGCCAGTCTTTCTAAATTCTTAATCGGGCTAAGTATTTCGTCTTTATGTAAAATTGAGACATATCGCCAATTTGTTTTATTACTTTCTAACGACTTGATTAAATAAGATTTATTATTGTACATGACTTCATCATAATCAGCATCTGATAAAATGACATTACTTATATCATTACCATATACCTCTGCAAGATTTTTAAAATTATTCGCACTATTACTTGGATCGGCAATAATCGTTCCGCTATCATCAACAATCATAAAATATCCTTTTGTGTCTTTCCCTGCTTTGTCAACCATTTCTGTAATCTTATCTAAACTCATGTCTAAAGCAACAACACCGATTACATTTCCATTTGCATCTTTCAAAGCCTGAGAACCACCCAAAATAACAATGTCGTCCGTTGAAAAATAATAAGGTTTTCCTAATACCGCCTCATTCGAATTTTCCAAGGCAATTGGATACCACGGTCTTTGTCTTGGATCATAAGAACCATCCATATTTCCTTCCGGATATTGTACATATCCACCCCATTGAGTGCCCATATATACATATTGATAATTAGGATGTGATTTACCAAATTCTTCAAAACGACGATATATTGCTTTTTCTATGTCGTTATTTTTATTTGAAGTAACTTTATAATTTCCAGTGCTACTTACATAACTTGTCAGAGTACCATCTGCCTGTTTTATTGTTTCTTCATTAGCAAACTCATTTATGTTATTTAATAATTCTTCAATCATTGAATCAATATTACTATTAAACATCTCCAGTTGTTTATTAGACGCACTTTTCTGTTCAGTCATTATACTTTTTGTGGTGAAATTTATAAATATTGTAGAAACTAAAATTAACGGGCACAGTGAAAATAACAAAATAATTATACTTAGTTTTACTTTTAAACTGATGTTCAGTTTTTTCATCATTGCAGTCATTCCTTTCTAAAATGTTAATAGGTGCATCCACAGTCGTTTATCTATCATAATTTTGCTGAATGATTCAAGTATTAATTGTAACTGTAATACTAATTATTAAAAGTCAAATAAATTATTATTTCGGTTTTTTTCTGCCTAAAATTTCTTTAAAAATTTTCACCACCTCTCGGTTACATTCATCCAGCAAAAAAGAGATACAATTTAATCAATAAATTTATTAACATAAAATAAAAAAGACACCTAAAGATAGGTATTTCATGTAAAATCAAATAAAAGTTAGAACCAACCACAATTCTGAAAAAGTAATTATTTTGCATAATTTGCAGCATCAGGAATATATAATCTTTCTACATTTTTCTACATTTTTCTACATTTCTATTGTATTTTATTTGTTAAAATAATGCAATAAATTTTTAGCCAGTTACAATTACCTCTCGTATTTTGGTAGTTTACAATACTCTAAAAGCATTGTTTTTAAGTCATTTTTTAACCCTTTATCAATCCCATTTCATCAAACCACCCTAAAGCCATCCTATTAACTCAACTTAACGCAATTCGTCTCTGCATAAATTCTCATAAACAAAAAAAATCCGAGAGCCGGATTATCACTCGGATAACCCCAACCCTCGGAAGTTTTGCTAACAAACTGGTTTTAGTCAATCTTTTTTTCTTTTTTTCTTCTTTTACACATAGAACCTTCCTTACTACACAGTTGCTTTCATATGACTTCCCTCCATATTTTTGTGCGTTTCTATTTTCAATTTTAATATATGTCATCTATATTACCTATTTTTAAAGGGCAAAAATCGTCATTTTTACCCTCGATTTTTGCCCCATTTTTTTCAAACTTATGAAATATAGTGCTCAGTATTCGTTATTTGTTAGCAGAACCACATTGCCATCAGAACCACACATTCAATGTGCCATGGTGTTGCAATAACGATGCCGTCAGTACCCAATGGTTACTTTGTGAAAAGGGAATATTTCTTTTTCTGCTTTTTTATTTTTTCAAATCTTTTTCCTTTTAATCATACCCAGTCGTTCTTGATATACTCCTTAAAAAATGAGTATCCTCCGGAAGTAATTTCCTCATCCGACTCAAGCACAGTATTTTCTAATTGTTTTCCAATTCTTTCTAAATCATATCCCTCTTTAATCACCATATATCGGGATATAATAGGATAAATGGAATGCGTAGGACATATGTATACACAACGAAGGCATTCTACACAATGCCATCCGAAATGAGGTGTTCCATGATTCATTTTTATGTTTCCCATGGGGCAGCTTTTGACACAGAGACCACATTGGGTACATGACTTTTTAATTCTTAATTCTTTACCGAATAACTTTGACGTTACCTTTTCAATTTTAGCTAACCTGGTTAATAGCCTGCTTTTAAATTTCGTTTTTATTCTTCGCTGTTTTAATTCGAGAATTTCTTTAGCTGTATTTTCAGCTTTAATCGGAAGCAATTGAAGTAGACGCATCGAAAAAGTCTCTTTTGTAGCAATCAGCATATTAGACGGCATAATAATCATTCGTTCATAAAAAACATCATAGCCTTTCTGGGATAAAACTTTTATTAAACCAAATCTACAAGCTTGATTAATCCAAATTTCACCACCAGCCGAAACAGAAATCAGTGCAACAGAAACACTCTTACAATTCGGAAGGGCTTTTATCCATTTATAAACTGGCTCCGGTGCATCAAACGCATGAACCGGAAAAAGGATTGTTATAAGATCGTATGAGTTGTCATAAAAAGTACCTTCTCTTTTAGCAATTTCTATTGACTTGGTTTCTAAATATAAAACCGTTACGTCACAGCTATTCTTTATAAGGCAAGTTTCTAATAGTGAGGTAAATCGTTTTGTACCACCTGTACCTGAAAAACAAACCAATTTTACTCTTTTCATACTAACACCACATTCCATTTCTATTGTCGATGATTTTTTCAGCACATACTAAAACCTAAACCAAATTTTCCGCATTCGTTCTACTAATAGTTCAATATTTTTATCTGGTTTAGAAATTAGATATGATATAATCCCACCCAATGCGCCCATTAATTTATCCAGTAATACTCCAATCTCCAAGAACACTTCATAACTTAATGGTGCTACTGAACTTTCAATAGGCTGGCTATTTAAAACAGTGGATAACCTACATCTATCAGGATTTCCCTATTTTCCTACTGCAGTTCAATGATAGACCCACCAATTTCGTGGGTACCGCGGTAGATAAGAATATTCTTAGTTTCCTCATTAATTCAGCGATGACTCAATATCGCTGATTATCAACATTGTTGTGGCGAAAACCATCTAAGCGGTAACCTGCCTTAGGAGTGTTGAAGTTGAAATCTTCAATCAGCTAGAAACCTATTTTCACAGCAGTCGAAAATCATCTTCTAGAACCCGTAACGTACTGCATTACCTCCGGAATCTTTGTCCGCATATACCTCATACAACATCCATTATAGGGTACATATTGCTTCAATATTTTGATTGCTGTACTAAAACGTTATTTTACTTGATGTAAAACGGATTTTATAAAACTGTTGAACCCATTCAGGATATGTTTCGTATTCTTTATTGTTTGATAATTTTGCCAGCGTTCTGTTTCCTACACGTTTATCAAGGATAGCTAGTGTTTTAATAATATAGTTATCTGATTCTAAAGCTGTTTTAATCGACATACTACGAAATTTCAAGGCTGCATTAAGAAAATCCATTTCATAATAAGTGCAGTTTTTATCCCATTCTGGTTTCAACTGTTCTAATGTATCTTCGTAGCTCAGCTTTGGGTCTATTTTATGAACAGCAGAAACAGCATATTCCTGATAATACATTTCTATCCACGAAAAGCAAACAAGTTCCTTACCATCAAACAGGATAGAAGCTCTTCCATACGAATTATGGACTTCATGATATCTGGTAAGAAAATAAGTTATTCTATTCTTTAATGCTTCACATAAAAATCCATTTAGTTGTTTTTTTAGTTCAGCCCAGGATTTGTAATGTTCCATCCTTATCCCCCTCAATTACAATCGTATCCAAATATTATAATAATCATTTGGATAGTTTTAGTCAATCTTTACAGATTGATAAGTAGTCAAACTCCAAAAAACATCGATTTTTTACTGTCCCCTTCCGATAAAAAGGAGGATTGCAGACCGAACTTTCGACTTGTTTCCACACAAATGTAAACCCTCAAAAAAATAAAACATCTATCCCGTTCTGTCGTAACAAAACCCGGCTGCAAAAATCAGCCGGGTTATCCTATTATACCACAATGGTTTCCATGTGTTCAAAATCAATGACCACATCCGCCTCGTCAAAGGTCATTTCGAACAAGATAAGCCCAGGGAGTACGTCAGGAATGCTCATAATGTATTCCGGCATCTTCCATAGAAACTTTGCCTTTATTATTTCAAGTGAAACAGCGCTTTTTCTGACAACAGCAGCCTTGACTCGCACGTGTTCTTCTCCCTTTTCCGGAATTGTTGTAAAAGCGACATGAGGATTTTCCGCAAATTCCGCAACCTTTTTGTTGTCGCCAAAACTAGAGAAATACAGGGTTTTCAGCTCCCCATCATAATAAAAATTGACAATGCGTACATTGGGCACTCCATCCACAGCCGTTGCGATTGCCATCGCTGTCTGTTTTTCCATCATTCGTTCAAATTCTTTTTTATAATCCACTTGTTATTGACCTCCTTTTTTCTTTTTAGGCTTGGGCATCGGCAATTGGGCACAGGTTTCCTGTACCAGCCTGCACATAAAATCCCTATCTTCAATATCTTCTAGCAATATTCTGGGCTTTGCTCCGTCATAGGGAATGCCCATGGTAACTTCGGGCAAAAGTCCCAAACCTGCTTCGGTGGGGCTAATAAAGAGCTGATTGTCACAAATGAGGGCAAAACACTTACCGTCACAATAAACAGCATAGTCGCCAAACATTTTCTTGTAGGTAATCGATCCTGCAAGGCTCATCTGCTCGCAAACGTACAAAACATAATCCATTGATGATGCCATGCACAATCCTCCAATCGTATGGGTACTTATTTCGTAAATGAGCCAATTTCAATTAGGTTGCCCTCCGGATCTGCAATATAGCAAGTCCGCTGTCCCCATGGCTCTGTTGTAGGTTCTAAGATAGGCACCGCACCTTTTGAAACAACCTGCTTGAAGGTATCATCCACTGCGGTATAGTTTGGGACACTCATTGCAATTTCATAATGGCCACTAATATCATTGGCATAAGAAAATGATCTTTTTGCCATCTGCTCAAAATCGGTTCTACGATAAAGCAAAAACAAAGTTCCATCTTTCATCAGATAGACATTGCTTGCATTATCCTCCTCTTTGATTTCAAAACCAAGTACATCACGGTAAAAGCGAACCATAGTAGGCATATCTTTCACGAAAATTCCAAAACCATCTAATTTCATGTTTCCTCCTTTTTACTTCAGGGCAATGTAAATATCAATATCAAGGTTTTCCGGGTCGGCATTTCGGTATTCCTCCAAATCGCCTGTAAAACTGCGGTCTAAATCCGTCTGCAAAATCTCTCCCCACGAATCGGGATAGAGCCCAATAGCATACTCGTTTATTTTGTTTTTTATCATGGCATTGAAACCGCCTTTGTACAACTTCTCCCAAAGCAAACCAATGATTTTCTCCATTTCAGGGTTGCTGTTGCTGGTGGCGCTTCATAGTTCATTTAATAACTCTCCTTGTCTTTGATGTTATCATCATAGCAAAGAGCAGTTGACAACAGCATGTCATATTATAAATATTGTGCCAGCGTTTTTTGCAGTTTTTCTTTTACTTGCAGGCGGATATCTTTTGGCTCTAAAATTTCACAATACTCACCGAAGGTCGCAAGATATTGATAGATCCAATCGCCTCTTGGCATGGTGTGCTGTACAATAAAATCACCGTTTGGGAGGGTCTTACACTGTGAAAACTCATCATATACACGATACGTCATTTTCTTTGACAGCTTCAGCGTGATGGTTACGAAATCATCTTTAAATATATTGTCGTCAAATATCTTTTTAGGGGCGGCACGTTCAAAGTGATCCTCCATCAGCTTCGGCTCTTTCATTCGCCGCAGCTTAAAAAAGCGATAGTCCTGACGCACTGTGCAGAAAGCGTAAAGATACCAGCCTTGCCCCTTAAAGCAGAGTTTCATGGGTTCTACTGTACGCTGCGAACTACTGTCACTGCTATGATAATGAAATGTCACCTTCATCTTTCCAAGAATGGCAGTTTTCAATAGGCTGAACAGCTGTGCTTCCTCATCCGCATTTGCCCAACCAGAGAAATCCACTTCAACCCAATCGGCATTGGTGTTTCCAAACAAGGAGGATAGCTTTTGCACCGCAGTATTGGTTTGCTCCAAATTGACCGCCTCTACCGCGTGAAGTGCCGCCAGGATATCTGACTTTTCGCCATCGGTCAGTACGGTTTTATTGAGAACAAAACCAGGGAGTAATGAAATTCCACCGCCCTTGCCCTTGGTCATATAAATAGGTATTCCCGCCGAGGATAGAAGCTCCACATCCCGGTAAATGGTGCGGGGAGAAACCTCAAAGTGGGTTGCAAGCTCCCTGGCTGTTATATTTTCTTTGTTCAGGAGCAAACAAATCATTTCAAACAGCCTATTAATCTGCATAGTATCACCTCGATTATTTTTTATTATACGGCGTTAATATGACATCTGCAAGACATATTAAATCAATAGAATATCACTCAAAATACTACATCACCAATATCGTCCGGAGTATCCTTGCACAAGGACGGTGATAGCCATTGACAATATCAACCCTCGATGATATGCTTACAATATATAATATCAACCCTCGATAGATAGGAGAATAAAACATGGGAAACAAACGTATAGAAGTCGTCAGTGAAAGTATGTTCTATACCCTTATGGCATTTTTGTACGGCGAATATAGTGGTGCTGAAATTGCAAGCATCGTTGAAAAATTAACCAAAGGTCGTGTGCGATTGGGTCCTGCCACACTTTATACCATCTTAGGCCGTTTCGAAGAGGAACAGATTTTGATGGAAACGCGCACTGATGGACGTAAGCGCATCTACCGCATCACCGAAAAAGGAATTCAAATGTACCAAGATGAGCGTGAACGATTGGCACAGTGCCTTGCAGATAGTGCCACTTGGGAGGAGGAATCAAAATGAAATACTGTTATAAACGACCGACCTTTGATTTTTATGATACCGTTGC
>NZ_DALYUL010000010.1:0-23210 GCF_031981185.1 Anaerotignum sp.
TCCTTTGATATAAAAGGTTTTTTCACTTCATCACAGTATTATTTATACTGCGTTACAATAAGTTTTTCTTTAGCTTGAAAAAGCGTATGAACTGAGACTGATTTATGAGACTCAATTATATACGCTTTTTCCATCCTATATCGTTTTAGAATCGTTTCTCTTACGCGCGGTAAATATTTCAAAAAAAACTGATGTAATTAATTTCAAAGTTAGCATGAACTTAATTTCAACAACCTATTAATGATTAATGATGTTATTCAAAAAATAATTATCTGATTTCAAAATCATTAAAATTATGGTAGAATATTAATATTAAATTTTCAGATTTTTAGGTGGGATGGCTGAGATGTTTAAAATTGCTATTTGTGATGATAACAAATTATTATGTACTCAAATTGAAAAGCAAATTGATGAGTTTTTTTCAACAGAATTGATAAATTATGATATTGAAGTGTTTTTTACCGGAGAAGAAATACTGTCAAACTTAAGCGAAAAGGAAAAATATGACTTAATATTTCTAGATATTGAGTTAGATCGTATTAATGGCATTCATGTGGGACGTTATATTCGAGAAGAGTTGTTAGATGATAATACACAAATTGCTTTTATTTCTGCCAAATCATCTTACGCTTTAGATCTTTTTCAAGTGCGTCCTATTAACTTTTTGATAAAGCCCATTGCAAAGGATCAAATCTTCAAAATTATAGAAAAAACTTTAGAATTACAGGGCCGACAAACTAAATTCTTCTGTTACAAAAGTGAACGCACAGAAAAAAGAGTATCTTTCAAAGATATTCTTTATTTTAGTAGTGAAGGTAAAAAAATATTTTTACATATGAAAAATGGAAAGGACTACTTTTATGGAAAATTGGGTGACTTAACCGTACCATCGGAAGACTTTTTATGTATACACAAATCTTTTATTGTAAATAGGCATTGTGTAATTCAGTTTAGATTCGACAGGGTTTTATTGAGTAATTCCGAAGAATTACCTATCAGCCGCATTTATCGGAAAGAAGTAAGAAGACAATTAAATTTACTACAAAGAGAGGTCTTATAAAATGGCAATAATTTCTTATAACGAAGTAATTTACTTAATTTCTAATGCTTTTCGTATCTTTGCTATCAAACTATTCCTAGAGTTTTTCTTCTACAATAAAAATCTGAGATGGCAACCCTGGACTCAAACAGCAGTATTATTTCTTTATTTTATTATCAACAGTGGAGTTTATTTGTTTGCGCGAAATCCCGTTTTAACAATTGTTACCAATGCAGTCTTGTTTTTAGTGTTAACCCTCCCCTATAGGGCATCCATCGGCCGCAGATTATTTGCTACTTGCTCTATTTTTATGATTGGCGTAATATGCGAGGGTATCGTAGCAAGAACGGCAATCTTACTATATGGCTTATGTCCTAAAATTGAAATAATTACATACGTTGTGAGCAATTTTTTGTTATATTTTATTATTTTAATCATGAGGCGTTTCTTTATAGAACGAGAAGAAATATTTCTACCAAAATTACATTGGCTCTGTATCACTATTATACCATGTATATCGTCAATAGCTGATATTACGCTTATTTTAGGAGGATATGAACAATGGGTAAACGTTACCGTTATTTCATGCCTATTCATCATCAATATTGCTTTTTTCTATCTTTACGCACAAGTAGTGGAAAAATATGAAGTGGAAATGCAAAATCAATCCTTATCGCACCAAAATAAAGCTTACAATCAGCAACTTCTTGTGATACGTACTGCTGAAGATAACATGAAAAGATTGCAACATGATTTCAAGAATCATCTGATTGCATTAAAAGAACTGTCTTCAAATTGTAATACTGAAAACTTCAAAGAGTATTTTCGATCGATAGAAGAAAAAATTGATATGAAATCCGAATTTGTAATGACAGGTAATGAATCACTAGATGGTTTAATTAACTATAAGTTACAAACCTTATATGATTTAGGTATAAACGTAGAGTTAAATATTAATATTCCGCAAAATATAAATATTCATGCTTTTGATGAAATCGTTATATTAGGAAATTTACTTGATAATGCAATTAGAGCATTACAAGAACAGGAAAATGGTTTTTTCCGAATGGATTTTGTCTATGACAGAGGAACAATTTATTTACACACTAAAAACTCATTCATTGGGGAAATCAAAAAGAAAGGAAATACTTTTTTCAGCACAAAAAAAGATTCCAATGAACCCCATGGTATCGGTTTAAGCAATGTAAAAAGAATTGTTGAAAAATACAGTGGTGTTTTAACCATTCTCACAGAAGAAAACTTTTTTGATGTAGAAATAGTTATGTATGTATAAACATATGTAATTTATCCATCACAAAATAAAAATATAAAATACTAAAATTTTATATCCACTAATATTCATTCTTCATTTAACATGCCATTTTAGTTTTAGTTAGTTTCATATAAACTGGTACAGAACTAGCAATAGAGCTGTGCCAGTTTTTTAAGGCATGATTTTGTGGCATATTAAATATAAATTGGTTTTACCTGCTATACATACTACTATTAAGCAAACAACTATCCCCCGATGTGCCTGCTTTTACATCCATAATTATATTGCGGTCTCGTATCTTATTTATTACATCCCAATTCTTCAATGATCTCACAATGTGTTTTGTTTTTATAAATACCCATAAGTAAAATAAGCGAAAGAAAACATACTGAAACTTCTATTACTGTGGTGATAATGTTAAAGCCTAAAAAATATGTCAACGCAGCAATCCCTGTTAGAAGCAATAGTACTTTACGAACTTTTTTTTGATAATTTACTTGCTCCTTCTCCAGCAAAGGCTTATTCGCATCTGCCACCGGAGCAAATCTCCAAATAATTCCAAAAGAAACAAAATAACTCAAGAACTCCCATATACTTTCTTGTTGCTGCAAAAATTGAATTCCCAACAAAATAATTACTGTTGTAAAACTTGACATGATATAGCACCTAAGCTGTGTCTTAGCGTGATAACCTCCAGCAAAAATGCGTAGCGGAAGAAAGCAAATCAAGTAAATAACTATTTCAAGAAGCATGTTCAGGGCGACCCCAATGAGCAGAGCTGTACAAATATTCAACAGTAAAATCGCACCCTGGTAAACGCCGAATACATATATATCCTTATCGTCTTCCTGCAGTCCTTTTGATAGCTGCATTTGTTTCCAAATTCCATCCATCAGTTTCTCAGTCATGTGCAATCACCCCGAACAGTACACTATTAATTTTATTCTCTTCTCAACTTTTCACTCCCTTGAGGTAGTTTGGGTTGGTAATATTCAAACATACAGGTTGTATTAACCGATATTGTTGTAATCACCATAGCCAAAGAGGCAATCACCTTCCATAGTTCCGTACACACTTTATTTGTTCCTTTTTTCATAAAAAAAACACCCCATTTCTTTAAGAATAGTTGGAATAATTTGTACAAGAAAAGAATACCACTTTTTTAGCCCAAAATTGCGAAATGCCAAAATTTGCATTGTTTTTTACAAAATTGACCACTCAAAAAAAGTATAATTTCAGTTTCACTTCTTTTTTAGTAACTTTCAACGATTTTTTCTTCTCAATTTGGGGCGAAAAAACGATAAACCAATTATTCATTTATCTAATAAGTTTTTCCTCTTATTTAAAAAATCAGCAGAAAGTTATGGATTGAATTTCTTAGTTTTCACGCCACTAATTCTACTATATAATAATAAACAAAATAAAAGTCAGCACCTAATGGCGCTGACTTGATGAATATTTACCTAATTAAATAGTGTACTTTAAAAATCCTTATGTCTTCATGGATTGTTTAATACCTGCTACTAAAGAGCTAATACTTCATATTAACTTCCCTTTGCAATGAGACAAATAGTTTTAGCACATTTGTTTGTTTTCGTCACCTTTTTCAATAGTAGTACAGATGCAAATATGGTTTTTCTCTGTCTCAACGACACATCCAGTTATATTAACCCACTGATAATATCCATCTTTGCAAGCTTGTCGATAAACTCTCTTTCTCGCCCCATTACCAGCCTTTATTATTTGCTTCATATATTCCTTGGCCAGCACCTTATCATCAGGATGAATTGACAAAAGAAAATCATTTCCAAAAAGCCCCTGAAATTCTTTTTGTGTATAGCCAAACATTTCAGCTATCCTCACATTTGAATATAGAATTTTTATATTCTCAGAAAGTTCTAGCACCAAAAGTCCTTCATCCACATGATTCGTCAACGTCCTTAGGCAATGCACTAATTTTTCATTTTCTACGGTTTGCTCTTTATATTTGGTAATATTTTCGATGGTCACATAGAAAAAATGCTTGCTCATGCTATTCTTAAGGAGTCTCGCTCGAAGTTTGAACCAATTAACCTCCCTATCATGTAGATTGCATTTTCTCGTTACCTCACAACAAGTTTCTTTTCCCGTTTGAGTGGTTTCTCGTAACGTAGAGATAATCAGAGCTCTGTTCTCATCGTCGTAATGGCGAAAAATACCTTGTCCATCCTGGGCATATTCCGTTCTGGTTATCCCGATTTCCTTTAGGAATTGGTCATTAATTCTCAAGGCTAACAATACTTCATCTTTTTCGTCATATTCTACTACTGCTGCTCCACCGACAAAGCAATTAAACAGTAAAGTGGACTGGGATGTAAAACTTAACAAATCGATGGAACCTTGAAAGCTCTCTACATAATTTTTATCCAGTGTTGAAACTCTTTGCGAACCATCTAAAAGTTTCTCGAAATCCTCAACGGCCATTGGTCTTGAAAATAGGTAGCCCTGCATCAGCAAACAACCAATGCTTCTTAAAAATTCCGCCTGTTCCTTCGTTTCTACTCCCTCTGCTAACACAGGGAGCCTTAATGCCGTTGCCATACGAACAACTGCATTTAGAATATTTCCACTCCTTTCATCCTTATAATCTCCTCCTAAAAATCTCATGTCCAGTTTCAAGATATCTACCGGAACATTCTGAAGCATGTTTAAGGATGAATACCCACTTCCAAAATCGTCCATATGTACTTCTATACCATGGGTTCTTAAAAGATTAACTGTATTAACCAACTGCTCGGCATTTTGCGTATAGGCACTTTCCGTAATTTCTAGATGAAGCATTTCGTGACTTAAATCGTATTCCCTTAACAAAGAGAGAATATTCCCCACTAGGTGGGGATTATAAATATCTCTTCGGGATACATTTACGGAAATAGGAACCAGGCTGAGGCCTTTTCTTTGCCATTCCTTTAATTGAATACAAACCCGCTCCCACATATACTCGTCCAACCTAGAGATAAACCCATTCCTCTCAAACAGAGGAATAAACTTACTTGGCAAAATAGTGCCTTTCCTTGGATGCTGCCAGCGAACCAAAGCTTCTGCCCCAATCATTTTACCTGTTTCATAATTATATTGTGGCTGAAAATATGTAATAAACTGCTCATCTCGCAAAGCAAACTCCATTTCATTCACAATCTCTTGTTGTTCTAGTAGAGCCTCTCTCATAGAATCATCAAACCACGCATAGCGCTTTCCATAACTATCTTTGATTGATCGCAAGGCAAGCAAGGCTCTATCGCACATTAACGCAACATCCAGAGAAGGATCGTTAATCAAATAAAGTCCAACACGAGGGGTATACTCAAATTCAATTGTTTTTAGCTGGGTCATATAGTCATCAATGATTTGTGTGATTTCCTCAGGATCAAACCCTTCAGCCTCTTGGCAACATACAAAATGGTCTGCATCATATCGAGCATAGGTCTTGATCGAATCATTTTTTTCTTCATATTCGCGAAAAAAATCCCCGATTTTCTTCAAATAAGTATCTCCTACCTCAGTTCCAAACCAATCATTAAACACCTTGAAATTATCAATGTCCCAGCGAATTAATACAAACTTTTTATCTGGATTTTTTCTGAGCATTTTTGCTGTATATCGAAGGAATGCATTTTTATTAAATAAGCCAGATTTTTCATCAGTATCCATGAGTTTTAGCTCAAGTCTATAAGCTCGATTCTGCTCCGCAAGTTTTTCCCAATCCTTACGGGCCATGATATTTTTAATACGATGAAGGATAATGAGGGGGCTGAAAGGTTTGGCCATCACATCAGTAGCGCCGCAGGATAATGCTCGTATTTGAATGTCCTCTTCGTTATTGGCTGTAATCACAACCGTAGGAATGGTACGCAATAGTTCATCCTTCTGCATCTCTTCAAGCACACTAAACCCATCCATTAACGGCATCACAATATCCAATATTAACACAGCAACATCATTTAGTTGCCGCAACTTCTCCAAGGCTTCAACGCCGTTTACGGCCTCCTCTACATAATACTCTTCGCCAAATATTTTTTTAAGCAATAAGCGATTTGGCTCAGCATCGTCAGCAATTAGAATTGTCTTTTTACCACCATCTGCATCCATTGATTCATCATGCCTCCTTTGCGGCAGCAATGCCCTTCATTACAGCATAATATGCCTCTTCCATTCCACAAAATAGATCAAAAACTTTATCTTTTTCAGGAACCTCACATTTTCGCAGATACTCACTTAATACTGCTGTTGTTAGATATAAGGTGGTCATATCCGTATTACCCGCAACCCCTTTTAGCGTATGTATAAATTCATATAAGTTTTTATAATTTTCTGTTTCCAGTGCTGCTTTTCCCTTCTCGAATGTATCATCATTTAAAAAGGTAATTAATATGCTTTCATATAGCTGTCTATCACCAAGAAAGCGGGCAACACCTTTATCATAATCAATACCGGAGCTTTTTAGAATTTCACTGTCCATCTTTCATCCCCATCCCTTTATCCTCACTATAAAAGAAATTGATCCATTTATTAAAATAAGCCATTCCTCATATACAGGAAGTGTAACATTCTATATAATCCATTCTAACACAGGCTGGCTCTCATATAAGTCGCAATAATGTGTCATCCTTAACGTATTCTCAACTACTAGGGACTTAGATCTGGTATGAAGTATTTCACATTTGTACTTTGATTAATAAAGTAATTACTAGAAAATTGGTTCAATATATATGACGCCTCTTATCTTCGGTACACAGAGCTGTCATAAATCCCTTTGTATAAAGGCGTGCACGTTTTATAAAGTCTTAAACAAAATAACAAACACCTATGTGAAGCATAATTTATTCTAATTCATTAATTATACCAAATCCTCCAATTTTTTTCTACATATATGTAGCACCACAAAATAAAAAAGTATTCTTTGAAAAGTTATAAAACCATATTACAACCGACTGATGAAATGTTCCTATAGGCATCTATTGCAACTCTTATAATTCAATTTTTATACATTCACCAATTTGTCCCTTCCTTCATATTTTATAGAAAAGAGAACAACCATTTATTTCTCTGAAAAAAGAAAGGAGGATAAAAAATGATTGGACAAACATATAACAGATGTTATAGAGGTTGCTGTTGTAGAGGTTGCTGTCGCAGAGGCTGTCGGTGCTGCAGATGCAATCGTTGCTGTTGCAGATGGAATAGATTCTAAAACTTTTTATCAAACAGAAAGGAGAATATATCATGTATGATCAACGAAGATTTTATAACAGATGGTGCAGACATTGTTGTTATGGTTGCCATTGTTCCTGCAAATATTGGTGGTGGCAGCAATATTGGCGGAGACAAAGCAGGCCACGGAGAATGGAAACGGTTGTACTAGAGAATGATTATTGGGAAACGGAAGAGGATTAAAATTTCTTTGGAATATAGCCATATCCAGTAAATTTTAGTTAGGTATTATTTGCTGTTTTTAAAAATGAAGTTTTCTGTATTTCAGAATCTTCATTGTTTTTTCTTAAAAAGCCCGATTGCAACTGGAGTATCTCCTTGCAATACGGGCTTTACATTTTAAGATTATTTTTTATCATATTATGTTGGAGAAACAATTTCAATTCTAAAAAATGTATTTGCTTTTCTATATATTCTTTCAATAGGAAAAGCACCTTTTGTCCTGTAATTGATATAATGTGAGTATAAGTCAACAAGGAGGTCGTTTCCATGCGCCCTATCGTTTCTTTAGAAGATGTCAGCCTTCGCTATCATAGTGTGAATGGCGAAACATTGGCTGTTTCTAATTTAAGTCTCTCCGTTCAAGCTGGTGAATTTCTCAGTATTGTTGGACCCAGTGGATGCGGTAAATCCTCCCTGCTTTCCATGCTAGCAGGACTAATTACACCTTCCCACGGAAAAATTTCTGTAAACGGAGAAATCGGATATATGCTGCAAAAGGATTATCTTTTGGAATGGCGTACCATACGTAATAATGCTCTGTTGGGCTTGGAAATACAAAATAAGCTTACTCCCGAAAATATTGCTTTTGTCGAAGCATTGCTTGACCAATACGGCCTTTCTGATTTCAAAGAGCATTATCCCTATCAGCTTTCCGGAGGAATGCGACAACGGGTTGCCCTCATTCGTACATTGGCCATACGCCCTGATATACTGTTGCTGGATGAACCATTTTCTGCCTTAGATTATCAGACGCGTCTTTCCGTTTCCGACGAAATCGGGTCTATCATACGCAAAGAAGGAAAAACTGCAATTCTAGTCAGCCATGATATTTCAGAAGCAATCAGCCTTGCAGATAGAGTGGTAGTTCTTTCTTCTCGACCCGCACAAGTAAAAAGGATTTATGATATTCACCTGACTATTGATGAATATAGCCCCATAAAGGCCAGAGAAGCACCCGAGTTTCGAGAATATTTTAATGCAATTTGGAAGGAGTTAGATGTTCATGTGGCATAAGCAAAAGGTCGCAAAATTCATGTCAAAAGAGCAAGCAGCTTTTTTAGACCGCTTGCAGCGAAGAAAAAATGCTGTGCATGGCATTCAATGGATACTCCTGATTGGTTTTTTACTTCTGTGGGAAATTGCAGCTCGTGTTGGCTGGATTGATCCGTTCATTTTTAGTCAGCCAAGCAGAATGCTATCAGCCGGAATACAAATGGGAAAAGATGGCACATTATGGACTCACATTGGAACAACCCTTTGGGAAACTGTGGCCGGATTTGTTCTTGGAACACTCCTCGGTACTTTAACGGCCATTTTATTATGGTGGAATCGTTTTATTTCAGATATTGCAGAGCCTTATTTAGTAGTACTAAATTCTTTACCCAAAACTGCTCTTGCTCCAATTATTATCGTTTGGTTAGGAAACAATCAAACCTCTATTATAGCCGTTGCTTTGTTAACTTCAGTGATTGTTACAGTAATGAGCGTTTTGAACGGTTTTTTACAGGTGGATACAGAAAAAATAAAACTGATTCAAATTTTTGGCGGAACAAAAGCACAGGTGCTAAAAAAAGTGGTTTTTCCAGCGAACATCCCCTGTATTCTAAACGCCCTGAAAATTAACGTAGGTCTCTCTTTTGTGGGCGTTATTGTAGGGGAATTTTTGGTTGCCCAATCTGGGTTGGGATTCTTAATTGTATATGGAAGTCAGATATTCAAATTAGACTGGGTAATGCTCAGCGTTATTATACTTGCTATCCTAGCCGCCCTAATGTATGAAGGTATTGCTTTACTTGAAAAAAAGTGTTTAAAATGGCAGCAATAAGAAAATCTCCTTTGACTGTAACTACAGTCAAAGGAGATTTTCTTGACATATATAAAATATCAGCAATTTAAATTATCACTATCCATCGCTATAATTTAATTTAATTTAAGTTAGACAGCTCTGCTAATTTTCAATTTATTGGGATTCTTCCGGTTTAATTCCAAATTTGACTATAAAATCATTCTCACTGATAATGGGAATTCCCAATTCTTTCGCCTTTTCATTTTTTGAAGATGGAGAAAACATGTCATTATTAATTAAATAATTGGTTTTCTTTGTAACACTGCCTGTTACTTTCCCTCCCAGCAACTCAATTGCCTCTGCAAGAGTCTTTCGGTTTGAAAACCTTTCTAAATCTCCTGTTACCACAAAGGTTAACCCTTTTACAAGGGAACCTTCGCTTTTTACTTCCACCGGAACCTTAATTTCCAAATATTTCAATGCTCTATTTATCAGATATTTATGTTCTTCTTCTTCAAAATAATGATGAATACTATGGGCAATTACAGTTCCGAATCCATCAATTCCAATTAACTCATCTTCCGACGCATGGATAATTCTATCTAAATCATAATTAAATTTACTACATAAAAGCTTGGCATTGCGCAAGCCCACCTGATCAATGCCTAATGCATAAATAAAATTAGGAAGTTCCACCTGTTTTGCCTTCTCAATGGACTTAATCAAATTCCCATAGGATTTCTCCCCAAATCCGTCCATTTTTTTAATTTGTTCTTCATGTTCTTCCAAGCAGAAAATATCAGGATATTGCTGAATAAAGCCCATCTCAATAAACTTCTTTATGGTCTCCTCTGAAAATCCTTCCATATTCATAGCATCTCTGGACACAAAATGGGTAAGTCTCTGAATTCTCTGGGCAGAGCACTCGGGGTTTGTACAGTATAAAGCCTCCCCGTCCCTTTGTTTCTTAATCAGCGTCTCGCCACCGCACACAAAGCACTGCTTTGGAATTTCAACTGAGTCAGAGCACGTCAAATTTTCTGCAATTTGGGGAATAATCATATTTGCTTTGTAAACTTTGATACTATCTCCAATACCCAGCTTGAGTTCTCGCAAAATACTTACGTTATGCACACTGGCCCTGCTAACTCGAGATCCCTCCAATTCCACAGGGTCGAAAATAGCAATAGGGTTCATCAATCCAGTTCTTGAGGTATTCCATTCAATTTCCCGCAAAGTTGTCTCTGCCATTTCATCCGCCCACTTAAAGGCAATGGAATCTTTGGGGAATTTCGCTGTTCTGCCAAGATTTTCACTATATGCAATACTATCGAAGGTTAAAACAAGACCATCTGATGCAATGTCATTCTCTTTAACGTGGGCACGAAACCACTCAACTTCCTGCTCCACAGTTTCAGCTGTCACCATCCTGTGGTCAACCACATCAAAACCAAGACCCGCTAGCCAATGTAAATTTTCAGCCTTACTATCGGACAATATCCTACCTTCGGCGCTTACTAATGTAAACGCAAAAAATTGCACTCTTCTTTTCGCAGCAATTTCGCTATTTAGCTGACGGACCGTACCACTGCAAAGATTTCTTGGATTCTTATATTTCTCTTCTTCCTGAGATCCTTCGTTAATGCGATGAAACTCTGTATACGATATTACACCTTCACCACGGAGAACCAAGCTTCCTTTAAAACTAATTTGCAATGGTAAATTTGCAAAGACTCTTGCATTATGGGTAACATCCTCGCCTATTTCCCCATTCCCCCGGGTTATTGCCTGCTGAAGTGTTCCATTTTCGTATGTTAGTACGATGGTTAAACCATCCAGCTTCCAAGAAAGAATTCCAGCTTCTCCGCCTAAAAAACTTTTTAATTTAAGTGGTTCTTTTGTTTTATCTAAAGATAATATGGGGCTGTCATGCTTCACCTTTTGCAAATTACTCAATACTGTATAACCAACCCTTTGAGTAGGGCTATTCGCTAGTATGATTCCACTTTCCTTTTCCAAACGCTCCAGTTCATCATACAAACGATCATACTCCTGATTAGACATTATTTCTTCATCCTTTTGATAGTACGCTTCAGCAGCCTTATTCAAAAGAGAAACCAATTTCTTAATCTGGTTTACCATTCAGCCTCAACTCCTAAATCTTTATTCAGTTACTTTAATCAGTTTTGATAATTTGGCCATAAACTTCTTTGTTCCCTTTTCGCCAAAGGATACCTCAACTTCATAATCTGCGCCACCATTCTGAATAGATTTTACCACGCCGATGCCATACTTTGGAGCACGCACCTTATCGCCTTCTTTATAGCTCAATTCAAAATCCTTAGGGGCAGGCATTCTCTTGTTCTCCGCGGAAGGAGAAATGAAAGATGCAGGTATTCCTGTTCCTCTTCCACCAACACGCTGCTGCTTTAAAGATGTGATGGGTGAAAGCTTCATACTGTTTTTCATAGCATACTTTTTCGCCATTTCAGAAATTTCCCGTGTAGGCATATCCACTAGCTCCTGGGGGATTTCCTTTAAGAAACGTGATGGGGGATTGTATTGTGTAATCCCATGCTGCATGCGGCTTTTTGCATGGGTAAGAAACAATTCTTCTCTTGCACGGGTAATGCCCACATAGCAAAGGCGTCTTTCTTCCTCAACATCCTTTTCTCCTCCATACATCACTGCGCGGAAAGAGGGGAACATGCCTTCTTCCATACCAATCATAAATACATAGGGAAATTCCAAGCCCTTAGCGCTATGTAATGTCATAAGCACAGCGGCATCCTCCCCTGGCTGATAGCTGTCAATATCCGCCACTAAGGAAACCTCTTCTAAAAAGCCCATCAATCCCCCTTCTGGGTTATTTTTATCGTATTCTACTGCTTTATTCACAAATTCATCTATATTTTGCAACCGTGAAAGCGCCTCTTCTGTACCTTCTGTCATTAACAGTTGGAAATATCCTGAGCGTTTCACTACTGTATCAATCAATTCTGATGCAGAAAGATCAGCTGCGTCCTTTTGCAGACTAATAATAATTTCAAGAAAATCACGGAATTTTGAAGCTCTAGTTTTCAATTCTGTTATCTCGTCTAGCCTCAACAACGCATCAAACAAAGATATTTGATTTGCTTCAGCAAATGCTGCAACCTTATCTATAGAAGCCTCACCAATCCCTCTTTTGGGAACGTTGATAATGCGGCGCAGAGCGATGGTATCCACAGGATTAGCCAATACCTTTAAGTAAGAAAGAATATCTCGCACTTCCTTACGCTCGTAAAAGCGAACCCCCCCAAATAAACGATATGGTATACCCTTTTTCACAAACTGATCTTCCACCGCACGTGACTGGGCGTTGGTGCGATATAACACAGCCATATCCTTAAACTCTCTGCCACTGCTTACGATTTCTTGAATCTGTTCAGCAACGAAGCGTGCCTCGGCATATTCATTTTCCCCTTTATAGATATGAAGAATATTTCCGCCGTCATTTTCTGTCCAAAGAGATTTATCTTTTCTTGTCTGATTATTCTGAATAACGGAATTTGCTGCCTCCAGAATTTTTTGCGTAGAACGGTAGTTTTGTTCTAGCTTTATCACTACGGTGTCAGGGAAATCCTTTTCAAACTCCAATATATTTCGAATATTGGCTCCACGCCAACCATAGATACTTTGGTCATCATCCCCTACAACGCAGAGATTTTTATATTTAGATGCCAACATACAAACCAATTCATACTGAGAGGTGTTTGTATCCTGATACTCATCCACCATAATATATCGGAATCTATCCTGATATTTCTCCAAAACTTCAGGATGATTTCTAAATAATAAAACAGTTTTATAAATTAAATCATCAAAATCCAAAGCGTTGTTTTCTTTTAAACGTTTTTGATAAGTACGATAAACCACAGAGATACGACTTGCTTTTTCGTCTCCTTGTTCGGCGTTTTTCGTATAATCCTCCCATGAAACCATTTCCTCTTTCAGGTTGCTGATGATAGACATAGCACCCCGCACAGAGAAAGATTTATTCATGGTATCAAAGCCTAGTTGCTTAAAAACCTCACGCATCAGTTTTTCCTGATCATCAGCATCATAAATGGAAAATTGCCCTTCATAATCCAAAAGATGAATTTCTCGGCGCAAAATGCGAACGCAAGTGGAATGGAACGTACTGATCCAGATATCCTCTGCCCCATTAGGTACCAGCTTTAGCACACGCTCTCTCATTTCTTTTGCGGCTTTATTTGTAAAGGTAATGGCAAGGATATTCCAAGGTTTCACTCCCGTTTCCAGCAAATGGGCAATACGAACGGTTAACGCTCCGGTTTTTCCACTGCCTGCCCCGGCCAAAACCAAAACGGGACCATCCTTTTGTAAAACAGCCTTTTGCTGCATCGTGTTGAGCTGCTCAAACCCTATCATATTATTCTCCTCTTCCTAAATAAACTCCATAGTATACTCTTTCAATTTTTGTAAGATATAATTAAAAAAACAGATGAAATTTACGAAATGATCTGTTGGGGGAGTCCCACCCAAAAGTCTTGTATCATTATCACCTGAATCAGCATTTATAAAAGCCTTTAAAAAGCGCCAAGAAAGGCTGATATCGATGAAGTTCGGATTCGTTTCCCACTGCTTCGTCAATAATCAGCCCCACGCTTTATTCATACATTCATAAAACTTAATTTTCTTCCGTCTGCTCCAATGCTTTCACGCGATCTATCGCCAACTTATATCCATCTGTCCCATAATGAAGACAGCGATTTACTCTGCTGATCGTCGCTGTTGAAGCACCGGTTTTCTCTGCGATCTCTACATAGGTACATTTTGCATCCAGCATAGCTGCAACTTCCATACGCTGGGCAATGGCCTGAATCTCATTCACCGTACAAAGATCCTCAAAAAGCTGATAGCATTCTTCAATTGTATTCATGCACAAAATACATTGAAATAGCTTATCTGTAAGTTCTGTTTTAATTTTTTTATTCATCTGCCAAGGCCACCTCTTTTGCACTATAATCCTTTTTATATTAACATACTAAAGTGCTAAAGTAAAGGGGTTTCCTTCTATTTTTTCTGCCTTTTATTGCGCTTTATTGTATACAAAAGCTTCTGCGGGTCTGTATTTAAAACCAATTCTTCGGGAAAGCCGATTTTTTCTAACAGGCGTTCTACATAATATATATCACCTATTCCTGTATAGAAATGGGCATCGCTTCCCACTACAATAGGCACATCTTCTGCCATGGCTCTACGCAATAACTTTTCAATATTCTCATCGCTTCCAGAGCGGATACCTCCCGGTACCAAGGACGCATTATTGATTTCAAGTAAAGTACCTGTCCGTTTTGCCACATTAAAAATTTCATCATAATCCAAAGGATATCTTGGATCACCCGGATGTCCTAATATATCAACAAAAGAATTTTCCATTGCACGGATGCAAGCATTTGTGTTTTCTTTCATGGTTCCCGGTGCAATACAAGGAATATGTAGGCTTGCAATGGAAAGATCAAGACCGGAAAGGGTTCGCTCATCCATATCAACGCTCCCCTCAAAATCCAGAATATTGAGCTCCACTCCTTTTAGTACCCGAACGCCAAAAAGCTCATCGGGAATTACATGGAGATTTGCAAAATAAGCATGGGATGTGGTATTTTGCATTGCAGGCGCATGCTCCGTCAAAGCAATTAGCTTAAGCCCCTTTTCTGCCGCAGCCCGAACATTTTCCTGAATGGTACTATAGGCATGTCCGCTGGCCAGACTATGGGTATGGGTATCTGCTAATATTTTCATTTTTTTCATCTCACCTCCAATGCAAAAAATTTTCGTTTCTTATTCTCAATAGGAATCCTATAAAAGCATCCTTCGATAATCATTAGATACCGTCGTAAAAGACACATTGATTTTTATGTTCCTGAAAACAATGGTTCTCATCATTTTGGAGTGCCTTACCACTTAAGTCTAAAGTATAGCATAAAATCGATAGAAAAGCAAAATTCGTATGAAATTTCTTCTGGCTTAAATGTCACTTTATGTATTTATCTCTACCCATAACATTTTAGCAAAGCTCACGTGATGCTTTAAAAGCTCCTTTGTATGGTCATTTTTTGAAGCAAAAACCCCCTCACCAACCTAGGCAAGGGGACTATTTTGTGAAAGAGATTTATACGAGCCGAAAATTTCTTACTTCACCAAGTAATAATTTTTTCATCTAAAAAACACAACACAACAGCTAACATCTGCACCCTGTGGAAAAATCCGTATGGATGTAGATGGCATCAGCGCTGATTTAATCCTCATAAATAGGATATCTGTCTGTTAACGCTTTTACACGTTTTTTGGCTTCATCCTTATTGTTCTCAAAGTCCTTCAAAACTAGGGCAATTACTGCTGCAATTTCCTTCATATCATCTTCCACCATGCCTCTTGAGGTAATAGCAGGAGTACCAATACGAATGCCACTGGTTACAAATGGAGACTGAGGATCATTGGGAATGGTGTTTTTATTAACTGTAATGCCAACCTCATCCAATTTCTTCTCAGCTTCCTTGCCTGTAATATTCAAGGAGCGTAAATCAGCCAGCATTAAGTGGTTATCCGTGCCGCCGGAAACGATATCTACTCCATTTGCTTGTAAGCTTTCTGCCAAAACTTTTGCATTTTTTACAACCTGACCAATATACTCCTTAAAAGATGGGTCCAGCGCTTCCTTAAAGCATACTGCTTTAGAAGCAATGGTGTGCATCAAAGGGCCGCCCTGGATACCAGGGAAAATGGACTTGTCAATCTTTTGCGCATATTCCTCTTTGCACATAATCATGCCTCCACGAGGACCACGCAGGGTTTTATGGGTTGTGGTTGTAACAAAATCAGCATGGGGCACAGGCGAAGGATGGAAGCCTGCTGCCACAAGTCCGGCGATATGTGCAATATCTACCATTAGATATGCTCCCACTTCCTTTGCCACTTTGCCCATAAACTCAAAATCAATGGTTCTTGCATATGCACTGGCACCGGCAACAATCATTTTAGGTTTAACCTCTAAAGCCTTATTGCGAAATGCTTCATAATCAATAAATCCGTTATCATCCACACCATAGGCAACAAAATTGAAATACTTACCAGAAAGGTTCACGGGGCTACCATGGGTTAAATGACCGCCATGATCCAAATTCATGCCCATTACAGTATCACCATATTGTAACATTGCAAAATAAACAGCTTGATTTGCCTGAGAACCACTGTGTGGTTGTACATTCACGTGATCGCAGCCAAATAGTTCTTTTGCCCGATCTCTAGCCAGATTTTCAACAATATCAACCTTTTCACAACCACCATAATAACGCTTAGCAGGATAACCTTCGGCATATTTATTCGTCAGGGGCGTACCCATTGACAGCATAACCGCCTTGGAAACAATATTTTCCGATGCAATTAACTCAATATTATGCTGCTGACGTACAAGTTCGGCCTCAATTGCCTGTGCAACCTCAGCATCTACACTTTTTATTTCTTCAAAATTCAAACCCATTTTTTCATCCTCCATTTCCTTTTATAAGGTGTTTTTTTGTTTCTCAAATAATCTCTCGTCCTGGCTGTTTCACACAAGTTCTCTATTCTTTTCAACTAAAATATATTCCCTTATTCTGAAGAAACAATTAGGCATCTTCTGTAAAGGACTATAACCAGAGTATAACATTTTAGCCACAAAAAAGTACTTGGCAAAATAGATAAAAAAAATTTTACTTAAGTTAAAATTAAGGTTAAATCTTCTAACCGCCGCAAAAGAAAAGCTAAAATACTGCAAATATATTTACTTTACTCTTATCACCCATTTTCTCGCTTTACATACTATATATAAGAACATATACAACTCAAAGGAGGCAATCTTATGGGAGCTTTTGAATTTGATAACAATACAGATCTCAGTAGTAGAAGCTGTGGATGTGGATGTGGCTCCAACGCTGGAACTGGCGAAGTATGTATCATCGCACAAAAAATCTTCGACCAATGCCGTATTCAAAAATGTTTAACCCCCGATATTTTGGGGCCTGCTAGAGCTGCAAGGAATAGCGGTCCTTGTGGTAACGAAATGATTTGCGAGGGTGATATCATCGTTCCCCCTTGCAACGCAACGGATGTTATCATCAAACATTTTGAATTGAAAAAAATTGAAATTATCCGCAAGAGCCCTAGCTCTTTGCAAACTGGTTGCTGGGATATTGAACTAAAGTATGTTTTTGAATATACTTTAGAATTCCGTCGTGCTGATGGTTGCTTTATCGGACGCATTGATGCAACAAGCAGCTACACCCTGAAAACAACATTATTTGGTTCTACCGAGGCTGAAACAACAACAGTAAACGAAATGTTTAATTGCTGCTTTAGCGGCATCGGCGGTCCTTATGTTGTAGCAGAAGGCAAAGCTATCGCTTTGGATGCTGAATTGAAGTATGCTAGTCCTAGTAACAACAACTGCTGCTGCTGTTGCTGTAGTTGCATTTGCGGCTGTGAAAGCGGATGTGGCTGTGACAACGGTAGTAACAACAATGGATGCAACAACGGATGCAACGATTACTGTGATCCTCAAACAGCTCCGGTAGCTGTAAATGTCACAATCGGTTTGTTCACAATTATCAAACTGTATCGCCCTGTAAACATGGTAGTTCAGTCCTTAGGCACATGCTTGCCTGAAAGCTGCGTATCACCTTTGCAGAACGGTGATCCTTGTTCAAACTTTAATGCAATGAGTTTCCCTTGGGATGCGTTTGTACCTTCCCAAGAACCTAAATCCTGTTGTTCATATACACCAGGCTACAGTTCCCCAAACTGCGATGTCGTTGACAGTAACAATACCGTAAATAACTGCAACAATAACTGTAACTGCAACAATAACTGTAATTGCAACAACAGATGCAACTGCAAATAATACTGTAGTTCCACATCATTCCCCCGGCCATCGCCGGGGGTTTTTTAAATACTTTAATTTTTGGTGAATTTTTAAAAATTTAACTAAATTAGGAAAAGAGGTTAGTATATTTATCCAATTGATATGCAAAGGGAAAAACGACAATTTGCCATGATTACTTTTATAATTAATCACTCAGAAAACCCAAATTTCTACTTTAATATAAAAAGGACTGAGTTCTAAGTGAGCCCAGTCCAATTATCATTTTAATTTCAAAAATCGCAATATTTTTATTTTATTTCTTCATCTGGGCCAAGCGCTCTTCAATCTGTGCTAACATTGCTTTGTATTTTTCGCCCTTCGCCTTTTCCTCATCAATCAAAGACTTCGGTGCTTTTGCCACAAAACCTTGATTTGCCAGCTTCTTTTCCACACGTTGAATTTCTCCCAACATCTTATCGCGCTCTTTTTCTAATCGCTCTATTTCCTTGGAAATATCAACCAATTCTGCCAGAGGCATATAAATTGTTGCATTGGAAATTACCACTGATACCGCATCTTCATCAATGCCTTCTCGGGAATTTTGAACCATAACCTCACTGGCATATGCCAAAGTTTTAAAGAATACTTTTGCATGCTCAAAAATATGGCTGATTTCTTCATTTTCAGTAACAACATATACCTGAACCTTCTTGGAAGGGGCTACGTTCATTTCACCTCGAATATTACGGATATTACGAACGGCTTCTTTGATGGTATCAATTTCCATCTCATTTTCCTTGTAATTCCACTCTTCCTTGTATACAGGCCAGTCGGAAATCATAATACTTTCTTCTTTATCCTGAATGTGTAAAAACAGTTCTTCTGTGATGAAAGGCATAAATGGATGCAACAGCTTCAGCGCATTGATCAAAACTGTTTTCAGCGTCCAAAGAGCAGCCTCTCTGGTATGGTCCTCCTTATTGTACAAACGAGGTTTAACCATTTCAATATACCAGTCGCAATATTCGTCCCAAAGGAAATCATAAACTTTCTGGGCTGCCAGAGCTAATTCATAATGTTCCATGTTATCTGCAACTTCTTTCGCCAAAGTATTTACCTTTGAAAGAATCCACTTATCCGCAGATGTCAACATGAGCAGTTTTGTTTCTACTTTTTCGTCTAAATTCATCATTACGAAACGCGTTGCATTCCAAATTTTATTACTAAAGTTTCTACAATTGTCTAGTCTTTCCCAATAGAAACGCATGTCATTTCCTGGTGCGTTGCCAGTAATGAGCATCAAACGAAGAGGGTCAGCACCGTAGTTTGCAATAACCTCCAGGGGGTCAATGCCATTACCCAGAGACTTGGAGAACTTACGTCCTTGATCATCACGAATCAGTCCATGAATTAATACATCGTGGAATGGAATTTCACCAATTTGTTCCATACCGCTAAATACCATTCTTACTACCCAGAAGAAGATAATATCATATCCTGTAATCAAAGTGCTTGTAGGATAGAAATGCTTCATCTCTTCGGTGTTTTCAGGCCAGCCTAAGGTTGAAAAAGGCCATAATGCAGAGCTGAACCATGTATCCAGCGTATCTTCATCCTGTCTAATGTTTGTTGATCCACACTTTTCACATTTATCCGGTGTATGCTTGTCAACAGTGATATGTCCGCAGTCTGCACAATAGTATGCAGGGATGCGGTGTCCCCACCAAAGCTGGCGAGAGATACACCAGTCACGGATATTTTCCAGCCAATGCATATAAACCTTACCAAAACGATCTGGCACAAAGCGCAGCTTCTGGTTTTCATATACTTCCATTGCAGGTTTTGCCATTTCTTCCATTTTAACAAACCACTGCAATTTAATCATTGGCTCAATAGGAACATTACAGCGTTCATGACAACCTACAGCATGGGTAATGTCTTCAATACGAACCAAATAACCCTCTTCCTTCAGCTTAGCCACAATTGCTTCTCTGCACGCATAACGATCCATGCCTGCATATTCGCCCGCCAAATCGTTCATTGTGCCATCATCATTCATAACACTGATACGAGGCAAATCATGTCTTAGACCAACTTCAAAGTCGTTAGGGTCATGGGCAGGTGTAATTTTTACAACACCTGTACCAAATTCACGATCAACATAGTCATCGGCAATAATAGGGATCTCCTTATTTAACAAAGGTAAAATACAGTTCTTACCAATTAAGTGCTGATATCTTTCATCCTCAGGGTGAACTGCAACAGCAGTATCTCCCAGCATTGTTTCCGGTCTGGTTGTTGCCAATCTCAACTTTTCATCAGAACCAACAATGGGGTAGTCAATATGATAAAAATGGCCTGCTGAATCAACATGATTTACCTCGGCATCAGAAATTGTGGTCTGACACTCAGGGCACCAGTTAATGATTTTTTCACCACGATAGATATAGCCCTTTTCATATAATCGGCAGAATACTTCCAAAACGGCGTCAGAACATCCTTCATCCATAGTAAAGCGAACTCTATCCCAATCGCAGGAACATCCTAATTTACGAAGCTGGTTCAAAATAATACCGCCATATTCTTCTTTCCATTCCCATGCACGATCCAAGAAACCTTCACGGCCAACATCGTCCTTTGTCAAGCCTTCGGAAGCCATCTTTTGAACAACCTTTAACTCCGTAGAAATGCTGGCATGATCAATACCTGGTACCCATAATGCATTAAAGCCCGCCATTCTCTTCCAACGAATCAGAATGTCTTGCATGGTATTATCCAGGGCATGACCCATATGCAGCTGTCCTGTTATATTTGGGGGTGGCATAACAATACAGAAGGGCTTTTTACTTTTATCAACCTCTGTATGAAAATATTTCTTTTCCATCCATCTTTCATAGAGCTTTTCTTCAACAATTGATGGATCATAACTTTTAGCCAATTCCTTCATAATACTCTCCTCCTAATAATTTCCTAAAATATTTCTCTTCATCAAACAATGCAGTTTGTTTTTCTCTTTAAGATTAAAATTACCTATAAAAGATGCACCTATGTTTGTTATAACCATGTCTTGGTACTTTTATAAAAAGGATTCTATATAAAAGTTGAATACTATATTATATAGGCAATGCATTTCATGAAAAATCAATGAAATATTTCTCCAGAAGCATTTTTTCACATCCTTACAGCGATTATTCTACCTTTCATGGATTTACAAAACATATACTTAAAAAAATCATAAAAAAAGCTTCCATCCTAAAAAGGACGAAAGCTCGCGGTACCACCTTAATTTCTGCCAAAGGGCAGACACTCAATAACCGATAACGGGGTAAACCGTTTTTGCCTACGCAGAATTGATCCTTCAGCAAAACAACTCAAAAGCTACCTTCTGTATCCTATTTTGAAAAGGGCTTACAGCCGATGACCCTTTCTCTCTGACAATTATGCGATACATACTCCTCTTTTTCACTGTCTTTTGCAGTTTCTATATCACAAGATTTTAGTCAATTCCTTTAAATTTGTCAAGCATCTTTTAATCAAAACACCCATAAATCATAATTATTTTAAATGGAATTGATTTTTCTTTTTCGAATCATCCTTTTTACGAAAACAGTATACAATTCAAGGGTCTCTTTTCAGATGTATTACAGTTGAAAAATGGTAAAACTTGTTGTATGATGAATATAATATAGATACATAGAAAGGAGTGATCCTACATGCTGAACCAAAATGATGAATTAATAGAAGATAAATCGAACCTATGGCTTAGCTTAAAACTTGAATCACAATTATATGCCATTGATAGTTCTTATGTTGAGTCCATCTCTGTATTAGAAGAACCAGTTAGCGTCTTGCCTGAAAGCAGTACGATAAAACCTGGTATTATCCATTCAAGGGGAAACGTAGTACCAATTATCAATTTGAGACCCGCATTAGGTTTAAAAACTCTTGATCAGGAACAAGATGACTTTGATGCAATGTTAGAACAAAGAAAAAATGACCATATTCGTTGGGTGAAGGAAATGGAACGATGCCTTCTGGAGGAAGATACCTTTCGGTTAGCCACCGATCCTCATAAATGCGCATTTGGAAAATGGTATGATACCTATCAGACCAATAACCATGCCATTGCGTTTCACTTAAATAAAATTGATGAGCCCCATAAAAAACTCCATGAAACAGCTCATTTGGCTTTTGAATGCCCTCGTCAATGTGATGATTGTGAAAGAGAGAAATGCCTGCGCGATCAGCTTAAGCAAGATGCGCACACCTACAAAGATATTGTTGTAAAGCTTTTGGACGAAACAAAAAAAATATTCCGTGAAAACACCAAGACCATGTGTGTCACTGTAAGGGATCAGCAGGGCTCTTTATTGGGGCTACTTGTTGATGAAGTATTAGCAGTGGAGACAATAACAATGAAAGATTTGCCCCCCAGCTGTTTGAATGTCTCGGGCCCTCAGCTACTTTCCCATATTGGGGAAAAACAAGGCTCCGACGCCACATTTCTTGTACTTAATATGGGCGGTATTTTTAGCCTTTAGTATTACATATGATCCTTTGGTATACAAAACATAAAAAACAGCACAATCCTTTTTGGATTTAGTGCTGTTTTCTTTTTAGTCCTTTTGATATCTTGAAATGTTCAAAAGCAAACCGATCATAATTGTCAAAAACAATAGAGATGTACCGCCATAGCTGATAAAGGGCAACGGCTGCCCTGTATTTGGTATCGTATTTG
>NZ_DALYUL010000010.1:23220-30383 GCF_031981185.1 Anaerotignum sp.
GTAATGCCTGTTGCCATCAATGTTCCATATGTATCTTTGGCATTCATGGCAATTTTGATGCCACGCCAAATTAAAACCGCAAACAGGATAATGACCAGAGCTGCCCCGATAATGCCCAGCTCCTCACAAATAATTGCAAAAATAATATCGTTATGAGACTCGGGCACGAAGGTCTTCTGCCTGCTTTGACCCAAACCAAGGCCGAATATCCCCCCGGATGCAACTGCAAAAAGCCCTTGTATGGTTTGAAATCCTTTTCCTGGGGGATCAGACCAAGGGTCTAGCCAGACCCTAATACGGCTTAGTCGATATGGGAATAATACAACCGCAAGTACGCCCGCTGGAATAATTGCACCTGCACCCGCAACGAAGTACCAAATTTTAGGGCTTCCGATGAACAGCATGGTCAGGCCCATCAACAGAATCAGCAAAGCAGAGGAGAAGTTGGAAATGGCAATTAGCCCTACAGGCAAAGCCAAAACCATCAATGCCTTAACAAAACCCCTGAAATTCGCCAAATCCTGTCTATGACTAACAATATATTGAGAAAAATAGAGCACTAAAGCCAATTTTGTAAATTCTGATGGCTGAAACTGCAACATGCCTACTCCTAGCCAGCGTTTCTGACCACCGGCCTCAATACCAATAAACGGTAACAAAAGCAAGAAAACATTTGAAGCCCAATAGGCCAATAGTGCAAAACGCCTCCAAAAACTATACGGAATATTCATGCAGAATACCATTGCCACTACACCCAAAACCACCCAAACACTTTGTCGTTTCAGGAAAAAAAACATATCGTAGTTATACTTAGCACCGGTCATGGTTGTGTAGTAGCTAGCGCTAAAAATCATTACAACACCAAATAACATAAGTGTCAATGCAACGAACAAAACCGTGAAATCGAAGGAATCGGGCTTAATTCGCTTTCGTTTTGCAGTTGGACCCTTCCTTTGGCTATACCCTCTTCCCATTTCCTCACTCCGTTTCTTCCGATTTTAGTTAAAACCTTGAGCTCATTCCATTAAATAACACAAAGGTCTTTAGACCTTGATGCTCTGCCTCAATCTCTGCAAAGGATTTCATCCCTTGATCCTTATTTAGTACTTCCCCTTGGAAAACATCCACCAAACCTTAAGGCCTGCCTAATCTCCGCAATGGATTTCATCCCTTGAACCTTTTTCAAAAACTATATTTTTTGACGGATATACAATCAATATTTAATACTTTCCCTCGGGAAACAAAGTTTTCCATATTGGGTCAAGGGCAAAGCCCTTGCAAGGTTTTAGGGACAGCGTTCCTAAGGTCTTTGCCTTTCAATTCCCTTTCCAGTTTTAGCATCCCTAAGCGTTAAATCCTTTTACCTGTTCTTTAAACATATCTCCTCGTTGCTCATAATTATCAAACATCCCCCAGCTTGCACAAGCAGGAGAAAGTAAAACACAGTCCCCACCCTGAGATGTTTCTCTGCAAAGATTGACAGCCTCTTCAAAGGTTTCACATATAGAAACATCAGTAAAACCAAATTTCTCCGCAGACTCCTTGATTTGTTGGGCTGTAACACCAATTAAAACAAGATGCTTCACTCTGCCTGGGAAAAGCTTCGTCCATTCATCAAAGGATACACCCTTATCATAGCCTCCACCAATTAAAACAATGGGTTTTCTCATGGCAAGCACTGCACGTATAGATGCGTCTGTATTGGTGCCTTTAGAGTCATTATAATAATCTACGCCATCCACTGTAGCAACATACTCAATTCTATGGGCAACGCCACAAAAATTTTTCAAAACCTCTCTGATTATACCCAATGGAACATTTGCTGCAATTGCCATTGCTGCCGCCGCCATGGCATTCTCATAATTATGAATGCCCAATATTTGCAGATCATGAACTGAAACTAAATTTTCCTGAATGCCATCCCAGCGTACACAAATCATATCGCCTTCCAGATAAATGCCCTCATCTAAAGACTCTTGACTACTAAAGAAAAACACCCTCGCTTTTGTTTTTGCCGCCATCTTTCGGCACACATCATCACTATAATTTAGAATACAAAAATCTTCTTCCGTTTGGTTCTCAAAAATTCGTTCTTTCATTGCAATATAATTTTCCATGGTTTTATGACGATTCAGATGGTCAGGCGAAATATTCAATACTGCACTAATATGGGGAGAAAAAGTTTTTGCCTTTTCCATCTGAAAACTGCTGATTTCCGCCACTACCCAATCATTTTTTGTTAGCCGTGAAACCTCTCCACTGTAAGAAACCCCGATATTTCCCACCACCGCCGTATTTGGCTTTACTGCCTGCATAATCTGCCCCACTAGAGTAGTTGTAGTGGTTTTTCCATTTGTACCTGTAATTGCCGTCACAGGACAGAGCGTAAGGGTATATGCCAATTCAACTTCGCCAATTACGGGAACCCCACCTGCCTCTGCCTTGAGAATAAATGGAAGATCACATGGAATCCCTGGGCTTAGCACAATTAAATCCTGGTTTAAAACAATTTCATCTGGATTCCCTCCAAGAAAAAGAGTGATCCCCTCTTGCTCTAAAAGCTGAGAATTTTTTATTTCCTCTGGCTTTTTCATATCCTGAAGGGTAACCCTCGCCCCCAGTGTATTTAAAAGCTTGGCAGCAGAAATGCCGCTTTTCGCCATACCGCAAACCAAAACTTTTTTATCCTTATAGTCCAATTTAGATTCCCTCTTTCCAAAAGTTTTCAGTAAAACAAAAAAATATTTCTTCTAAATATAAACCAATATTTTCACTATGGAACTACCATATTCAGCGAATTTTATGCAAAAGTTAAAAACTATAGAACATTTTTATTGATGCAAACCATACTTTTCTTTCATAAAAACCCTTTCAACTGAAATATGCTTTGAAGCAAAACATAGTATATCCCTTTTAAAACATATCATTGCAGCCCAAAAAACCAATTAAACAAAGCATTGCCGTCGTCACATAGAAAAGAGTGACAACCTTTGTTTCTCTCCAACCGCTCTGCTCTAAATGATGATGAAAAGGTGCCATTTTAAACAATCTTTTTCCTGCACCATATTTACGTTTTGTCAGCTTAAAATAACCCACCTGAAGCATTGTACTGATGGATTCCAACAGGTAAATGAAGCCTACAATCAAAATAAAAATTGGCATCTTCAATATAAAAGCCGTAGCGGCAATAAATCCTCCTAAGGCAAGGGAACCTGTGTCCCCCATAAAAACCTTTGCAGGATAGGAATTAAAAATCAGAAATGCCAACAATCCACCAATAATCGCCCCACAAATGGGTGAAACGGTGCTTCCTGCCGCCCAAGCCACCACGGCAAAAAATGCTGCCACAATCAGCGTAACGCCGCCTGCCAAACCATCCAAGCCATCGGTCAAGTTTACCCCGTTTACTGTACCAAGTATGGTTACAAATAAAAATGGTACAAAGAGAATTCCTAAATCTATACTTGCTCCACGACCAAAAGGAATGTAAACTTCTGTGCCAATGCCGCTATAATACATATACCAGCAAAAAGCCCCTGTCACAATGAGCTGGAGCAATATTTTCTGCATCGCCCGCAGTCCAAGGGAACGTTTTTTTACAACCTTGATATAATCATCCAAAAACCCGATAATACCATAGCAAACCGTTACCAAAACAATTACCGTTCCATCGGTATTCCCTTTCATAAAAAAGGTTGCTGCTATAGCAAATGCAATTAAAAATGCAATGCCCCCCATTGTTGGGGTCCCTTGCTTTTGTAAATGGCTTTGGGGTCCATCATCCCGTACATTTTGCCCAAACTTTAATCTATGCAGCATAGGAATCATAACCGGACAAAGGATAACCCCCACCACAAAAGATATAATGATCGCGTATACCGCCTGTTCCAATGACCCCACTTTAGTTCACTCCCTGTATTTTTTCTACGGTTTTCTCCAATGCCATACTTCTGGATGCCTTCACCAAAACAGCATCCCCATTTTTCAGCATTGCCAAACCTTCGTTCCAAAAATTCTCTTGACTATCAAAGCAGTAAACCTCTTTGAGTCCACCGTTTTTTGCGCCTCGCTCCATTTCACTGTTGAACCCGCCTATGCAAAATAGGAGATCAATTCCTTTTTCTGCAGCATAGGCTCCAACCTCTTCATGCATTTGGGCTGCGTATTCTCCAAGTTCTCCCATAAATCCTAAAATTGCTACCTTACGGCCATCTGCATTTGCAAGAATATTCAGTGATGCCTTCACAGATACAGGATTTGCATTATAAACATCATTTAAAACCGTTATGCCGTTTTCTAGCTTCATAATGTTCATTCGATTTTTAGTAGGCACAAAATTTTCAATGCCTCCTTTTATTTCAGTAAAGCTAAGACCCATCTCAAGCCCTACGGCAACGGCAGAAAGGGCATTTAAAACCATGTGCTCTCCTGGGATTGATATAATCGCATCAAAAGAACCCACCGGCGTATGAATGGTACATTTTGTTTTCTCCATGCCCATAAGCTCAAGGTTTTCAGCATAAATATCCTTTTTGCTTTCAATACCAAACCAACGCAGTCTCTGAGGAAGCTTCCCCTCCAAAGTGCCCAGCATATCATTGTCTCCATTTAATACCGCAACGCCATCCTCCGGCATAAAATCAAACATCTCACATTTAGCCTTCAAAATGCCTTCTCTACTGCCCAAATACTCAATATGAGCAACACCAACATTAGAAATCAACCCTAACTGTGGACGAACCACTTCCGCCAATGCATGAATTTCCCCAAAATGGTTCATACCCATTTCAATCACTGCAATTTCATGATGATCCTCCAAGCGGAATAATGTCAAAGGAACACCAATATCATTGTTATAATTCCCTTGTGTCCAGAGAACATCATATTTCTGCCCCAAAACAGAAGCAACTATATCCTTTGTAGTGGTTTTCCCAACACTACCGGTAATCCCGATAAAAGGAATATCAAATTTATTTCTATAATGTGCCGCCAATTTAAGCAAAGCCTTTTTTACGTCAGGAACCAAAAGTAAAACGCTCCCTTTTTTTGGCGCAATTACTTTTGAGGACAAGCAAGCAGCAATGCCCTTTTCAAAGCATTCCTCAATAAACTGATGTCCATCCACACGCTCTCCCTGTACAGCGAAAAACAGACTGTCCTTTGTAACTTCCTTAGAATTCTGGGTAATATGAGAAATGGTTTTATTTAAAACTTCATCCAGACCGTCAACTGCAATTACCTGCGCATTCGTTGCCTCAATGATTTCTCCAATGGTCATTTTTTTCATAAGCAATCCTCACCAAAAGCCTTTCGTATCTCTTCCATATCGTCAAAATGAATGGTACAATCTTTAAATATTTGATAGGTTTCATGTCCCTTTCCTGCAATGATAATTACATCGCCGGCCTTTGCCATTTTTGCACCTTCCAAAATCGCTTCTCTTCTGTCAGCAATTTTTTTATAGGGACAATTGGTATTTTTCATCCCTGCCTCTACCTCGTCTAAAATAGTTAGAGGGTCTTCAGTTCTGGGATTATCCGAGGTAATAATACAATAGTCAGAACTATCCCCAGCAATTTCGCCCATGATTGGCCGTTTTGTTTTATCTCTGTCACCACCACAGCCAAAAATAGTAATAATGCGTCCTTTGGCAAACTCTCTGGCAGTTTTTAAAATATTATCTAGCCCATCAGGTGTATGAGCATAATCCACGACTGCTTGATATCCTTTTTTACTGCGCACTGCTTGAAAACGACCAGCTACCCCATGATTTTCTTGAAGCCCCATAATAATATCCTCCATGGGGATTTCCAGAAGCAAACATGCACCAATTGCACCCAGGGCGTTATAAACACTAAATCTGCCAGGTGTACTCAAATGGACTTGATATTCTTTTTCACTCCAAGACAAGGAAAAATTCGTGCCCTCTGCAGTAACTTGTATATCCTTTGCCTGCAAATCAGCGGCGTTATCAACAGCAAAGGTCAATACTTGACCAGTAGCCTTCTCCTTCATAAAGTTGCCAGCGGCATCATCCAAATTAATTACACTTTTTTTTGCCCGTTGAAACAACTTTGATTTTGCTTCTTTATAATTTTCCATGGTTTTATGATAATCCAAATGGTCCTGGGTTAAGTTTGTAAAAATTCCAACTTCGTATACAATGCCATCTACCCTATGCAAATCTAAGGAATGGGAAGAAACCTCCATAACTACATGGCTTACGTCCTCTTTTACCATAGTGTCCAACAACTCCTGAAGTTCCTTGGATTCTGGCGTAGTACGCTCTGTATGGAGTATTCTGTCCCCAATGCGATTCTCAATGGTTCCCACAATGCCAACCTTTTTCCCCATATGATCTAATACGGACTTGATTAAATATGTGGTAGTGGTTTTTCCGTTTGTTCCAGTAACACCAACTACATGCATTTTTTCAGAAGGTAAATTATAATAATTCACCGCCATGAGGGCCAAAGCCTCACGGGCATTCTCAACCTGTACAACCGAAATTTCCCCATCGATCCCATGAGGCATATGTTCACAAATCAACGCAACAGCCCCATTTTCTACTGCTTTCGTTCCAAACTTATGACCATCCACTTGAAAACCGGTTATGCACACAAAAACATCTCCCGCAAGAATCTTTCGGGAGTCATACTCAATTTTTTCGACCTCAATGGACAGATTTCCCTGTAGTAATTTATAGGAAACTCCTTCCAACAGCTTTTGCAATTTCATGGCTGTTTCCTCCTTTGGTTAAACGATTGCCAGCCTTCGGCATATGTTGAGGAAAGCTTTTGTCGTCAGTTAAAACATTTATGTAAAATCACTTCATCATTTTAAATTCAATGAGCAGTAATTACAACACTTTTTCGTATTTCATTCTAATTTTTTTCATAAAATATGGCATAGTAGCTTTCAATAGTATTCAAAAAGTATTTTTGGTTCTTTGACTAATAAAAAGTTAAATCTTTCAAATAGGTAAATCATTACTTCGTAAATGGGGTATCTTTTCCTTTAAATCATACCATTCCAAATTTGTCTACCAGTGGAAATCGCAAGGAAAAGTATACCACATTTACGGTCTTCTACCAATTATTTTTACCATTTCCAGTCTCTTTTTTACAATATAATAATAAAAGAAGGTTATTTTAAAATATGTC
>NZ_DALYUL010000010.1:30393-41125 GCF_031981185.1 Anaerotignum sp.
AAGTTATTTCTAATCATTCTAAATAAACAATTACCTGTGTTCCTTTATTTATCGTTTCTCCCGAGGGCGGAAGTTGCCTTTGCACAGTTTCTCCTTCTCCTCGAATGCTAACAGACAATCCCTCTTTTTGTATCGTATTTTTTGCCTCCTGATAGCTCATTCCTATCACCTCAGGCATAGTTGCTTGTTCCTTTGCCGCCTCCTGTGCTTCTTTTTCACTATAAACTGGTTCAATGCCTATGTATGGCAAAGTATTCTTCATCAAATCCTGCATTACGGGGCCTGCCACGGTACCACCATAGTAAACGCCCTTGGGCTCATCAATTAAAACCAACGCCATTATTTGGGGGTTCTCTGCCGGTGCAAAGGCCATAAAAGATGCAATATATTTACCGCTTTTACGTGGTAACTTTTCGGATGTGGCTGTTTTACCGCCAATGCGATATCCCGGAATGTAGGTCTTGCTACCAGTTCCCTGGGATACTACACTTTCCAGTATCATCTTCATGGTTTCAGATGTTTCCTTTGAAATGACCTGTTCCCCTTTTTCATATTGAAATTCTTCAACCATATTTCCATCTTCATCAGCAATTCCCTTTGCAAAATGGGGGGTTACAAGGTTCCCGCCATTCACAATAGACGCTGCCGCTCTTAAAAGCTGTAGCGGTGTAATTTGAAAAGATTGACCGAAGCTCATTGTCGCCAGCTCTACCGGGCCAATGTTTTCAAGCTTATGGATAATGCCAACCGCTTCACCGGCAAGATCAACTCCTGTTTTTTGGTCAAAACCAAATTTCTTCATATAATTCAAAAACTTCTCTGCACCTACCCGCTCGGCAACCTGCATAAAAACAGGGTTACAGGAGTTTTGCACACCCTGCACAAAGGTTTCCGTACCATGGGTACGGGGAAAACGCCAGCATTTAATTCGTCTATCACCAACTACATAAAATCCGTTGCATTGAAAGGTGCTTTCCGGCGTTACCACACCCTCTTCAAGCCCCGCCGCCGAGGTAACAATTTTAAAAGTACTGCCCGGCTCATAGGTATCATTAATGGCAGTATTTCGCCACATTGCATTCAAATAATCATTTCGTTCCTTTTCTGAAAGGGTGCCCCAAACTTGCGCCAAAGCGTCATCATTAATGGTAAACGGATCGTTCAAGTCAAAAAACGGATAATTTGCCATAGCATATATTTCACCGTTTTGTGGATTCAAGACAATGATTAGTCCATGATCTGCGTCCTTCGTCTCAACCGCTTTTGCAATGGTTTGCTCTGCATATTGTTGCAGCACCACGTCGATGGTAGTCACAAGATTTTTTCCATCCTCAGGAGGAATTCGTTCCTGTTGACTGTCAACTTCATTTCCTCTGGAATCGGTAAGGGTCAAAATTTTTCCCTGCTTACCCTCTAAAATATCGTCGTATTTTGCCTCAAGACCCAAAATGCCCTGATTGTCCTTCCCTACAAAACCAATTACTTGGGCACCCATTTCCGAAAAGGGATATACCCGCTTTACATCCTCATCAACCATGACACCAGGGATTTCCGCTTTTCGAATCTCCGCCGCCAGCTCACTGTCAACCTTGGTTTTTATTCTAACCAAAGCCACTTTTTCCTGAACTTTTTTTAGAACAGTCTCATAATCCAAATCCAATTTTTCCGCTAGATAAGATGCGGTTTTTTCTTTATCTTTTGCTTGTACTGGAATAACACTAACAGCATTTACCGTTTCCGTCAACGCAATTCCCACACCATTCCTATCCAAAATACTGCCTCTTTTCGGCATAATTAGCCTATCTCTTGTTTGCTGTTCATAGGCCATTTCCTGCCACTGCTGGGAACGGAACAGCTCAATATAAATAATTCTGCCGAGCAATAGTGTAAAACCAAACATTGCCCCAAACAAAAATACCAGCAGCTTTTTTTTAACCCCTATAGGTGGTCTTTCCATGAAAAACACCCCTGTCTTCTCCATTTATAAAAAATATATGGAAAAAACAGGGCGTGTATGCGTTTAATTCAGAAAGACAAGTCTTAGGTTATGAAAATATAACGGCGACTGTATCTCCTTTTGAACTTAGATAACATATCTATTGTAAATCTTGCTCTTAACCTCAGCGATCATTCAAAAATATATAGACATTGAAAAATTATTACTGTTTAACGTTATAATTTCACTCACTTTGAGATGTATTTTTTTTATCCCCATCCTTTTTTGTGAGCTGTATTTTAACTTCAGAGCCCTTTTTGGCTGATACACCATATTTAGGGTTCTGAGAAGAAACAACTCCTTCAGTCTCACCCTCAAAAACCACTTCAAAGCCTGCCTCTTTCAAAGCTGCCGTTGCCTCATTATAGGTTTTACCAACTACATTTGGTACAGATGCTGCCCCTTCATCCTTTTCAGATCTTTGCACATATAGAATAATTTCACTACCTTTTTCTACTTGCGTACCACCCTTAGGCACCTGATTTGTAATGGTATTGCCTGTTCCTACCACTTTATAGGTTAATTCTTTTCCATCCAAATCAGACACAACATCATAAGCTGAACTGCCAACATAGTCAGGGAGCTTAACAGTTGCCTTCGTGGTCAACGTTGAAGCATTTGCTGCTTTTTCCGTAGGTTCCAAATTCTTATATTTTATTATTTTTTCCATCAAACTCTTTGTCATGGGGGCAGTGCTTTGTACCCCATCCACATAAGTCTCAGGAAGATGAATTACCGAAAGGATTATATACTTTGGATTTTCAGCAGGGAAATATGCCATATGGGTCAATGTCCAAAGGTCATCTCTTTCTCTGGAGCCCTGCTCCGCAGTTCCCGTTTTACATCCGATGGAATAACCGGGAATCTGTATTTTCTTACCCGTTCCTTCTTCCACAGTTGCCTTTAGGGCAATGCGCAAATAATCAGAAGTCTTTTTGGAAATAACCTGACGCACTACCTCTGGTTTATTCTCAAATGCAACATCACCATTGGGATCTATGACCTGAGAAACAACGTAGGGCTTCATAATATTCCCCCCGTTTATCAAAGCAGAAAATGCTGTAATAATTTGAATCGTTGTACAGTTAAAGGTCTGTCCAAAGGAAATGGTAGCCAATTCTGTAGGGCCAATGCCTGATAAAGAGTGAAGCACCTTTGAAGCATCCTCTTCACCTGGTAAATCGATGCCCGTTTTTTTACCGAAACCAAACTCCATTTGATATCGGTATACTTTCTCAGCTCCAAGCTTCTGGGCAATCTGAATAATACCTACATTACAAGATTGCGCTAAAATTTCTTTTACATTCACAGTGCCATGTCCCGTTCTTAAATGACAGTGAATTGGCGTACCACTTACATCTATGGAACCACCACAATAAAAGGTTGTTTGTGGAGTAATCACCCCTTCTTCCAGCGCTGCGGCCGCTATCAAAGGCTTATAAATGGAACCTGGCTCATACGTACTGCTGATAGTAAAGTTTTTCCACATATTATTTAAATAATCCATTTGATCTTTGCTGCTTTTAGCTCCCCATGCAGTCTTAAATGCAGGGTCTGTTTCAGTCTGTAATGGTGTTCCGGGCTGATTCAAATCAAAGGGATTGGATTCCGCCAAAGCAATGATTTCCCCTGTACTGGGGTCCATCACAACCGAGGCAATATGCTCAGAAGGCCACTTGGCGGCAGTCTCTGCCACAGCTTCTTCGGCATACTGCTGAATGGTGTAGTCAATGGTGGTTACTACAGTATCACCATCCTTTGCAGGATAATCCTGATAAGAAACGCCATCGGCGCCATCGTACAGAATAAAAGAGCGTCCAGGTGTACCTACCATATAGTCATCATATTTCCCCTCAATGCCCCATTGCGCATCGCCTCGGATGAAGCCTAGCAAGTGACACCCTAACGTTTTCAAAGGATAGGAGCGTTTTGTTGTCTGCTCGTAATAAACCCCTTTTAATTTTAGAGCTTCTAGTTCCTCTTTTAAGGGACGATCAATCTCTTTCACTAAGTATTTCCAGTTGTTCGGTAAGTTTATTTTTCCAGTTGCGGGATTTACGGTAATGTAGCCTTTTAAGGTTGCATAGTCCAACTCAGGAAATTTCTGGCACAATGTTTTTATCGTTTTTTCTTGCTCGGCTTCTTTATTTTCTGCTAAAATCAAAGGGTCAAGAACCACGTTATAAACCGCCGTGGAGATTGCAAGCACTTGCTCGTTTCGGTCAAGGATACTCCCTCTGTTGGCAGCAATAACTACATCATAACGGTTAATTTGCTGATTTTTCGCAGCTGCCTCATACTCTTCTCCATGAACTACCTTCAGATAAACGATTCTGCCAAAAATAGTTGTGAATACTGCCATAAACACAAAAAGAATAAAAGCAAATTTTCCGTTTGCCTTTATTCCTGTTGTCGTTTTTTTCATCATACATCAATCCTTTTTCAATCGACTTTTAAATTTTAAAAAACCAGAATTATTGTCTTCATTTGTTGTGTCCGCCGCATATTGCACAGTATAGCTCTGCTTTGGTACGTCTATGTATACGATTTGATAAGGCTGAGGTTCAGCCATACCAAGGCGTGTTGTAGCCTGCTCCTTAATATAGCCCAAATCAATCTGCTCCGTTAGCTCCGCCTCTAAAATGGCGTTGCTTGATTTTAATTCGGCAAGTTGATTTTTATCCTTCCGCAGCTCCACTCTCTCGTTGGCCACTCTAACATTCATACCCATGAAAACAATGCTTCCTGCAAAAAGAATAATCATAATAATAATCAATTTAAATGCAGTAATCCTGCTTTCTCTGTTTTCTGCCTTTTGGGCTTTTTCCTCTGCAATGCGATTTTTTTCTTCTTCATCTGTATAATAAGGGGTGTATTCCGGCTGTACGTCATATGCGACGTTGCCGTAGGCATAGTAGGAAGAACCTTTAAAATTATTTCCATATCTGTTATATTTTTTCGCTGCCATGCCTAATACCCCTTTCCATTTAGTTTTCTACTCCCTCCAATACACGAAGCTTTGCGCTTCTGGCACGGGGATTCATTTCTAGTTCTTCTTCACTAGATATAATAGGTTTTCTTGTAATCACCTTACCTGTTTGCTTTTTTCCACACATACAAACAGGAAATTGAGGGGGACAAACACAAGGGTTTTCTTGCTTACGAAAAGCCTCTTTTACAATTCTGTCCTCCAGAGAATGAAACGTGATGATACAAAGTCTTCCGCCAGGCTTCAATCTATTTGCCACGGCATCAATGGCCTGCTGCAAAACCTCCAACTCACCATTTACCTCAATGCGAATTGCCTGAAAAGTTCTCTTCGCAGGATGAGGACCATCCTTTCTGGCGCCCTTAGGCACTGCCTTTTTAATTACCTCAACCAATTCACCAGTTGATTCTATGGGCTTATTTTGCCTTTCCTGCACGATGAATTGTGCAATTCTTCTTGCCCAACGTTCCTCACCATAGTTGAAAATAACACGATTTAGCTCGTCCTCGTTATATTCATTGATAATGGCATACGCAGAAAATGGGTTGGTCGTATCCATTCTCATATCCAGAGGTGCATCATGCTGATAGGAAAAGCCTCTTTCTGCTTCATCCAACTGATGAGAAGATACCCCTATATCCAAAAGCATTCCATCAATTTTTTCAATACCCAGTCCATCCAGAATGCTGCCGATATTACCAAAATTATTGTGCACAAAAGTGATTTTATCCAAATGTTCCTTTAGTCTTTCCTTTGCCGCCTTATGGGCATTCAAATCCTGATCAATACAAATCAGTCTGCCTGTTGTCAGCTTTTTTGCAATTTCTAAGGAATGACCGCCACCGCCCATTGTTCCATCTACATAAACCCCATCAGGTTTAATTTTTAAATTTTCAATGCACTCCCAAAGAAGTACGGAAACATGATGAAATTCCAAAATGGCCACCTTAGACAGCGTAATCCCGCCATCTTTATCCTTTCTGATTTACATTAATCCCTTGTATTGATTTAAAATATTTTATCAAAGCAGTCAAACCGTGGATTTCAAAGAAAATTCAGTACCAAAACTTATTTTCTTATTTTCTCGTCCAAGGCTTGTCCCTGTGTCATTGTCTAATTAAATCCCCAAATTCTCCATTTCAAAAGCCAATTCATTGCTAATGAAATTCTCTTCGTTGTTATATTCAGCCCAATCATCCTTATTCCAAATTTCCACTCGATTGTTTACTCCAATAGAAACAACGTCCTTTTTTAATCCTGCATATTCTCTAAGATTTGCAGGCAAATTTATTCTTCCCTGATTATCTAAATCGCATTCGATGGCGCCCGAAAAGAAAAAGCGGACAAATTTTCTTGCACCACTGCTAGTTAAAGGTAGCTGTTTTAATTTTTCTTCAAAAATTGCCCATTCACTTTTGGGATATGCAAATAAGCAATTATCCAAACCTTTGGTTACCACAAAATGTTCACCTAAGCCGTCTCGAAATTTTGATGGCACAATTAAGCGCCCTTTGGAATCAATGGAATGTTGAAATTCACCGAGAAACATTTTGTAGTCACCACCCTTCACCTTTTCAGGGAAATACAGGGCATTCCAAACCATTTTCGCCCACTTTCCACCACTATTAACCACATTGTAATATATTTAACGGAAATAGGCAAGCCCCATAGCACAAAAAAATTCTGCGGTTTTCAGAAAAAAACCTTGATAATTCAGTGTTTATACTCATATAAGAGAATATTTCAACGAGAAACGACAATTTATTTCACCACCACTATCCACCCACCCAAACAAATCTGTTCACCAATCTCATTTTAAAGGAAAAACCTTTACTTCCCTCTCCACTTTCCTCCCCTTACACGAAAAAAACAGGTACTGCTTATGCAATACCTGCCAATTGAATATTTAAAATTTATTTTTTATATGCCTTTGCCAGCTTTTCAAAGGAAGGAAGGGCTCTTTCGATGACAGTTCTTGCCACACAATAGGCAATTCTAACGTAACCTTTACACCCAAAACCTCTACCTGGTGTCATAAGAATACCGAATTCCTTTGCTTTATTTACAAAGGCAACATCGTCTTCTTCCAGCGCCTTTACAAAGAGGTAAAAGGCACCTTGTGGTTTCGCACATTCAAAACCATAACTGATTAGGGCGTTGTATAAAGTCTCTCTGTTTTTATCATAAAAAGCGATGTCTGACTTTTCATCACAGCACCTTGCAACTACCAATTGTTGTAATGCAGGGGCATTCACAAAGCCCAGCACACGGTTGGCAACCCCTGCACCATAAACCACATCCTCAAAATCACCTACCGTAGAAGGGATGGTCAAATAGCCGATTCTGTCTCCCGGCAAAGAAAGGGACTTTGAGAAGGAGTAGGCAACAATTGTATTGCCATAGATCTTAGGTATATAAGGCACTGTCACACCATCAAAAACCAATTCCCTATAGGGCTCGTCTGAAATCAAATAAATTGTTGTTCCAAATTCTTTTCCCTTCTTATTTAAAACATCGGCTACTTTTTTCAAGGTCGCTTCATCATAAACCACGCCGGTGGGGTTATTGGGGTTGTTAATGATAATAGCCTTTGTTTTAGAAGTGATCGCTTCCCCCAATTGATGGGCATCCGGTAAGAAAGAAGGAATATTAGGCGCAATGGATATCAAACTTCCACCTGCATTGGAAACATATACATCATATTCTGAAAAATAAGGGGCAAAAGTCAAAACCTCGTCTCCTTGATCTAGCAGAACTTTTAAAATAACATTCAAGCCTCCTGCTGCACCTGTAGTCATAATAATGTTTTTTCCTGTATATTCTTCACCAAAACGACGATTTAAACTCTCCGCAATAGCCTGACGTACCTCAGGTATACCTGCGCCGTCAGTATAACTGTGTAGCGCCAAGGAGTCCATATTCTCCAGCAATTCAATTGCTGTTTGATTCACCGAGATGGGGGCTTTTACGTTTGGGTTGCCAATTCCAAAATCAAAAACATTTTCATCCCCCAATAATTTGCGCAGTCGTGGGCCTTCCGTAAAAAGTGCACTGATAGCAGCACTCTTATCAACCAATTCCTTCATATTTTTTGAAATCATTGCTTATTCCCCTCTCCCATTTCCTCTTTCCAATAAAAACAGCATTGCTTCTTTATATCCTAAAAAGCCTTTGCCCATTATGGTTTTGACACAAGCCTTTCCCGCATAGGAAATCTGTCGAAAATCTTCCCTCTGGCTTACATCAGTTATGTGTACCTCTACCGCAGGCAAATTTACCGCCTTCAATGCATCCAAAATGGCAACGCTAGTATGGGTATAGGCAGCGGGGTTTATCACTATACCCTCTGTTTTATCAAAATAGGCCTGCTGTATGCGGTCAACCAGGGCGCCCTCATGGTTGGATTGAAATATATCCACCTCGACGCCTTTTTCTTTTGCTGTTTCTTCTATTAAATGTACCAAGTCCTCATAGGTTTCATTTCCGTAAATCCCTTTTTCACGAATACCAAGCATATTCAAATTTGGTCCGTTCAGCACGAGAATCTTCATTTCATCGCCCCTTACATTTCTGAATAGCATCCTAAGAAGGATAGTTTTTCTGCAGATAGTTCCATATCTTTCAGCAGTGTCAATACATAGGGTGAGAATACAGAACCTTCAATATCAAAATAGAAGCGGAACTCAAAATCTTTTCCTGGGATGGGGCGGCTTTCCAACTTGGAAAGGTTCAGACCTTGACAGGAAACCTTCCCAATCATCTCATGGAGAGAGCCTGGTCTATGCGCCACTGAAAGCATCAAGCTTATCTTGTTTGCTCCAGCATAAATCTCCATATTCTTTGCTATACAAATAAAGCGGGTGTAATTATTTGCGTTATTCTGAACATCTTCTTTCAAAATATCTAAGCCATATAGTTTGGCGCATTCTGGTGAGGAAAGTGCCGCTATATCTGTACGATCACATTCCGCAACATACTTTGCTGCTGTAGCAGTATTTTCAAACACTGTAACTTTTACATTAGGTAAGGATTTTAAAAATTCACTGCACTGTTGCAATGCCTGCTCGTGAGAAATAATTTCTTTGATGTCAGAAAGTTTAATTCCTTTTTTCGCAACAAGGGCATGATTGATATGCAGCTTCAAGCTTTTCACCACATAAAATTTGTGACGAACCATCAAATCATAAACCTCAGTTACAGAACCGGCAGAACTGTTTTCAATCGGCAAAACACCATATTGGCAAAGGCCCATCTCCACCGCATTGAAAACGCTTTCAAAGCTATTGAAAAACATGGTGTTGGGCATAGAAAAAAGCTTTCCGCATGCTCGCTCTGCATAGGAACCTTCCACTCCCTGGCAAGCAACAACTGCTTTTCTTGGGAACTCCAGCTTGGGCTCTTGAATATTTGCAAGAATTTCTTGAGAAAGAGGTGTTTCTTTTGTTAAAAGCCCAGCCTGATAGCTTCTGCTCACTTCAAACATAGTGTGATACAGTGTTTTAATATATAATTCAAATTCTTCTCCCGCTTGATCCATCACCCGTTGCAGCACCTGATTTTCTCTTTTTTGGTCTAAAACAGGCAGATTTTTTTCTGCTTTTGCCTCAGCAATTTTCGCTGACGTCTGCATACGTTCTACAAAAAGTTTTGCAATTTCATCATCAATTTCATTCACTCTCAATCTTAAAGCATCTAAGTCCATCTTTCGTTCCTCCTTAAATATAGCGGTTCCTTGATAGTCGCTATTCCTAATTTAAATGTTATGTGTTAGTTTTTCTGAAATATAAATCTTATTAATATAGATAAATTTAAAAAATAATTAAGGGTTCTGCTCTTTTAAAAGCCGAAATCCTTTTTTACTTTTTATATTCCTCATATAAATCCAATAGAGCGATAGCCATGGCAGCTTCCACACAAGGTACTGCTCTGGGAACGATGCAAGGATCATGCCGCCCAACTACCTTTACAGAGGCATCTTTTCCTTCCTTGAGGCTAATCGTTGATTGCTCTTTGCTAATGGATGGCGTTGGCTTAAATGCGGTGCGAATAACCAATGGCATTCCACTGGAAATCCCGCCTAGGCTGCCACCATGATGATTGGTTTTCGTTTTAATTTCACCATTTTCTTCTATATAATAGAAGCTGTCATTGTTTTCCGAACCTAAAAGCTCTGCCACGCCGAGACCTTCACCAAACTCCACGCCTTTTACTGCGGGAATAGCAAATAGGATAGAAGATAGTTTACTTTCCAAACCATCAAACATAGGCTCACCAACGCCCACCGGCAATCCAATGGCAACACTCTCAATTACTCCGCCAACGGAATCCCCTTGCTCCCTAGCCTGTTGAATAATATTCTGCATTTTTTCCGCCATCCCATCATCTATTGTTGGAAAAGCTTTTTCAGCAATTTGTATTAATTCATCTTTTGTAATATCAACAGGATTGATGCTTTCATCTTTCCCTTCATGAATAGAAAGGATGTGGGCACCAATGGTAATGCCTCTGCGCTCTAATATTTGTAAACATACCGCACCGGCAAAGCATAGGGGTGCTGTCAATCTCCCCGAAAAATGTCCACCACCACGATGGTCTTGAAAACCATGGTATTTCACTTCTGCGGTAAAATCCGCATGGCCGGGTCTTGGCAAGTCTTTCAGTTGGTCGTAATCCTTGGATTTTGTATTTATATTCTCAATCATTGCACAAATAGGGGCTCCACAGGTTTTCCCCTGAAACAAACCTGA
>NZ_DALYUL010000010.1:41135-50988 GCF_031981185.1 Anaerotignum sp.
CCCTAGCCTGATCCCCCTCTTTCCTGGGGGTTGAATAGGCGTTTTTGCCGGGGGCTCTGCGGTCTAAAAAACGCTGTGTCTTTTCTAAGTCTATTTCTTCTCCAGCAGGCAGTCCATCAATCACCACGCCGATGGCCTCAGAATGAGATTGACCAAAAATGCTAATTTTCACTTTGTTTCCATAGTTAGAAGACATCCGCCGCACCTCCTAACCGTGTAAATTCTGCAAAGAACGTGGGATATGATTTGGAAACAGCTTCCGCCCTTTCTATCACCGCCTCCACACCCAATGCCGCTGCTGCAATTGCAAGGGACATAACAATACGATGATCGTCGTAGGAATCTAAGCTCACTTCCCCAACAGGATGCATTCCTCTGCCTTCAATCATAATGGATTCCGGCTGTTCCGTAACACGTACGCCAAGTCTTTGTAGGCCTTCTGCCATTGCCTTTAAGCGGTCACTTTCCTTCATACGCAGTCTACCTGCATTATAAATAATCGTTGTTCCCTCAGCCAAAGCCGCTGCTGTGCAAAGGGCAGGCACCAAATCAGGAATTTGTGCGGCATCAATCGTAATTCCCTTTAAATTGCCGCCACAAACTCTAACTCCATTCTCTTCCCAAGCAACCTTTGCACCAAACTGCTCCATCAAGTCAACAATTTCTTTGTCTCCCTGACAAGAGTTCTTTCGCAATCCTGTACAGGTAATGTCACCACCAATGCCCCCTGCAACAATCCAAAATGCAGCACCTGACCAATCACCCTCTGCAGAAACTTCTTGGGGTGAGCGGTAGGTTTGTCCACCTTTTATCTTAAATCCCCAATCCTTTTCCTCCATTTCAATTTGAAAGAGTCTCAGGGTATCCAATGTCATATCTATATAACCTCTGGATTCCATTTTAGTGGTTAGTCGAATTTCACTATCTTTTTCCAATAGCGGGAGGGCAAATAAAAGACCTGTGATGTACTGAGAGCTTATATTTCCCGGCAGTGTGTAAACACCACCACTAATTTGCCCAGCCATAACCAGTGGTAAATTATTTTCCTTCACCAAAGAACCATGATCCCTGAGTTCTTCCAATAATACGTCAATGGGTCTTTCAGGCAATCTTCCTTGTCCCTCTAGAATTGCATGTTTTCCCAAAGCTGCCACTATGGGAAGCAAAAAGCGGAGAGTGGAGCCACTTTCTACGCAGTCCAACACAATGTCATCTGCTTGTGCCCCCCAAAGAGGGGTAACCTGTACGCCGTCGTTGTCCCTCATCACATTGCAGCCCATAACTTCAAGGCAATTTTTTGTTGCTTCAATATCATTCGACCAACCCTCTAAGAATATCTTTGTTGGTTTATCTGCTAAAGCCGCCCCAATCAGCAAACGATGGGCATCGGATTTTGAGGAAATCACTTTTATATTTCCTTTAAGAATGCTTTTTCCGATTTTAATATTCAATCACTTCACCTACTTTTCATGGCCTCCGCCACTAATTGCTCTACTTCCCCAACAGGAACTTTTTCAATGCGGCATTGTCCGATTTTTTCGGGGAAGACGAAGCTGATAGCTCCTCCCCTTCTTTTTTTGTCCATTAAAGTTCCTTGGGCAATCTGCTGTGGAGTAAATTCTGTCTTTACTGGTAACCCATTCTTTGTTAATGCTTTTCCAATGCGCTCTGCCAGCCCACTTTCTGCCAAACCTCTTGCTTCTGCCCCATTGGCGATTAAGTATAGTCCAATGGCTACCGCATGGCCATGGGAAACGGAAAAAGCACTTAGCTTTTCTATGGAATGTCCTAAGGTATGCCCCAAGTTTAACAACTGACGCTCCCCGTTATCAAACTCATCCCTCATTACAATATCCCTTTTCATAGACACACAAATTTCAATAATTTCTTCCAGGTCTTGGGTAAATTCTAATGACGAGACCCTGTTAAATAAATCTTCATTTCCTATAATTCCATACTTCAAAGTCTCGGCAATGCCATCGGCAAAAACTTCCTCTGGCAGAGTTTGCAGTGCATTGGTATCACAAAGAACCAACTTTGGCTGATAAAATGCACCTGCCATATTTTTACCCGCTTTTAAATCAATGGCAGTTTTCCCTCCTACAGAGGAATCAACTGCAGCCAAAAAAGTAGTGGGAATTTGCACGAAATCAATTCCTCTTTGATAAACTGCGGCGGCAAAGCCCGCCATATCCCCTACAACGCCACCGCCCAAAGCGACAATAATATCTTTTCTAGTCATTTCATTTTCTGCTAGAAATTCTAAGATATCACTTAATGTGCCGATATGTTTTGAACCTTCTCCCCTTGGGAACACAAACTTACAGAGATCAAACCCTGCATTTGTTAATGAATGGGTCACCGTAGCGGAAAATAAACTATCCACTTTATCGTCTGTTATCATTGCCACCTTGCAAGGGGAAATACGGCTTGCCATTTCTTTTCCAACCTGCATCAGCAGGCCTTTTCCAATTAAAATATCATATTGTGTAGATGTACTTACCTTCACTTTTCTCATATGGGCAGCCCCTTATTCAAATTCCTTTACATCGTCTACTGCTAGGCGTTTTTCCTTACCTTCTTTTAGCATTGCCTTTAATTTGTCACTGTCTTTTTCTCGAATTGCCTTGCTGTATACTTGCAAACGTTCGATCAGACCATCAATTTCATCTGCAAGGAAATCGCTATTGTCTAAAAACAATTCTGTCCACATGGTTTCATTAAGCTTTGCTACACGGGTCATATCATGAAAGCTGCCTGCTGAAAACCCCTTGAATTTAGGGGATAATTCGCTTTTGATGTATGCACTGGAAACAACGTGGGCCAATTGAGAGGTATATGCAATCATTTGGTCATGTTCTGCATCGGTAGCAACCTGCATTTTTGCAAAGCCAAGACTTTTAAAAAAGAAACTCAACTCATTCATAGGTGCAATATCTGTTCCTGTATAAGGTGTTAAAATCATTGTTGCACCTTCAAATAAGTCAGGGGTTGAATAAGTAAAGCCACTTCGCTCAATCCCTGCCATAGGGTGGGCACCGCAGAAAACAAATCCATTTTGTGCAGCCACCTCCTGCAAAGGTTGGCAAACGCCGCGCTTTATGCCAGCACAGTCAACTACCATTGCCCCCTTTTTAAACTGAGAGGCGAATTTTTTAACATAATCCACTGTTGCTCCCGGATATAAAGCGATTAACACCAAATCACAATCAGAAGGGTTCCCTTCTTCCAAGATACCATGTACTGCCTCTGCCAGCTTTGCGCTGAAGCGGACATTTTCCGATTCATCCCATCCAAACACAGTATGTTCCGTTTTTTGTTTGATTGCCTTTGCCATAGAGCCCCCAATGAGTCCCATGCCAATTACTCCTATATTCATAAACGCACCTCAATCTCCTTTCTTTTAGAAACGACATTCCCATCTTTTTCGTAAGGATGCCCATTCTTTTCAGCTTCCGTCAATTAATTGTCAAATTTGCAAGCGAAAGGTCTAATCTGGAATACCGCTTTTGCCACATCATCGAATGCTTCCGGCGTTAATGATTGCGCTCCATCGCATAATGCATGAGGAGGGTCGTTGTGCACCTCAATCATCAATCCATCTGCTCCCGCAGCAGTTGCTGCCAGGGCCATAGGCTTCACCATGTAGGAGTATCCTAACGCATGGCTGGGATCAACCACTACAGGCAGATGAGTTAATTTTTTCAAAACAGGAATTATGGATAAATCCAATGTGTTTCTGGTTCTTGTTTCAAAGGTACGAATACCTCTTTCGCAAAGAATTACATTTTCATTGCCGCCAGCCATAATATATTCAGCGCTCATCAGCAATTCATCAATGGTATTTGCTAAACCTCTTTTCAATAAGATTACTTTTTTTGTCTTTCCAAGTTCTTTCAAAAGCTCAAAGTTTTGCATATTTCTTGCACCAACCTGCACCACATCAACGGGATCAAATAATGGCAAGTGAGTAATATTCATAATTTCAGAAACAATAGGAAGTCCTGTCATTTTTTTTGCCTCAAGCAAAAGGTCAATGCCCTCACCTAATAGGCCTTGGAATGCATAAGGGGAAGTACGAGGCTTGAAGGCACCACCACGCAATAAGCCAGCGCCTGATTTCTTTACGCACTCTGCAACAAAGCAAACCTGTTCTCTTGATTCTACCGAGCAAGGTCCTGCAATAATCTGGAATTCGCCGCCACCGATTTTCACGCCGTTTACATCAACAATAAGTCTTTCATTATGGAATTTTTTATTTGCATTTTTGAAAGGCTCCTGAATTCTCTGAACATTTTCAACAATATCCAAAGAACGCACCAAATCCATGTCCACACCAGAAGTATCTCCAACCAAACCAACAATGGTATGATTCACTCCAACAGACATATGCGTATCAATACCCATGCTTTTTAACCACGCCTTCAAGTTATCAATTTGTTCTGGCTTTGTTCCGTTTTTCAACACTACGATCATATCTTTATCCTCCTTTATTATGTCCCTTAGTTTTCTAATTTTGAAAGATGTTTTATTTATAATAAAATCACATACTTACATATTTTGGGTTTCCCAGTATAAAAAGAAAGACTCCGCAGCGAATTTCACTGCGAAGTCTATTTAGCCTTCATTCTAGAAAAAACCATCAAAACCAACCGTCTTTTCTCACAGTAAAATTCACTTTGAATCTCTGAAAACACGGTAAAAGTAAAAGTATGTAGTTGCAGCAAAATTGATCTGATTCATATTCGCAACCTCTTTCACAATTAATTTTATTTGGTTATTTTTAAACATACTACCACAAAGACATTTGTATGTAAACCCTATTTTTCAGAAAATTGTGAATATTGCCCTGAAAACTTTAAATTTTTTCTAAAAAGCTTTATTCAAACTATGTAACCTGACTTATTTTTATATGTATTTTACAATTTAATCCATAAAAAAAGAAGCTGCAATGGCTTCTTTTCATTTCCAAATCATCACTTTTCGCAAGCTCCCCCAGCCTTATCGGCGGGAGGAATTTACGAAAAATAGCACCTAAATTTTAATAAAGTATAGAATTTTCCCCATTTCTTATCTTTATCTCACACTAAAATATCACAATTCGTGATATTTGTCAATAATATGTAATTATTTGTAACTTAAACGTGGTTTATAGGTGAATTTTCATTTTAATTACTTGAGCTTATTTATAATTTCAATTGATTCATAGCAATGTGCAATATAGAAAGATGTTTCATTCTTATATAAATCATAAATCCTTCATAGCTTTAATTCAAATCTTTGCTACGCTTGCATAAACATGTATTGAAAATTGACATAATTTGCACCTACACTTCTTTTCTATATTTTTTGAATTTATGGATAAGATAATGAAAAGGAGGTGTGGATATGAATCAAACCCTTGATAAAAATGAGTTAACAGAAGCATTAGCGAAAAACACACTAGATGAAATTCCTTCGCCAAAATCAGATGCCAAAAAAATTACAGGTTTGATAAAGCAAAGTGGAAAAATCACAGGCTATCGCCTGTCTGATGACACAATGATTGATAAGATGCAAGCCATAGAAATGGCCAGACAAGGAGAAATAGCCGGTGTTGGGATTGCCCATCGAAAGGATACGGAATACCTAAAATCTATCCCCGATGGAACAGAAGACAATAACCTGTCTAATCTGCCAACAGTATCCGCAGATAAATGATTAACAGATAAATTACTCGAATGAAACTTTACAGGTGTCGGCATTGCTGACACCTGTTCCAATTATTTATATCCCTTTCCCTTAATTTCATGGACCGAAGACTAGTTCAACCGTTGACGTACTACCTCATACATCAAGATCCCTGCAGCAATTGAAGCATTTAAGGATTCCGCTTGTCCCGGCATGGGTATTTTTACCCATCCATCACACAAATTTGCGGCTTCATCTGAAAGACCTCTGGCTTCGTTTCCAATCAAAAAAGCGCAACTTTTTTGCAATGGCAAATGATAGGGAAAGCTTTCTCCCTTTAAGTGGGCAGCATATAGTAAAACTCCTCTTTTTTTCATTTCTCTCGCAGTTTCCTCTAAAACTATATTCTGATACACAGGCACATGAAATATTGAACCCATGGTTGCTCGCAACACCTTTGGATTGTATACATCCACACTACCTTTTGAAAGAAAAATTCCATCCACACCGCTTGCGTCAGCAGTGCGTATCACTGTGCCAAGGTTGCCTGGGTCATTGAGTTCTTCCGCCAAAAGAAAAAAGGAATCTTCTTTTATCCAGGTTTTCTCCTTGTTCTCTTGCTGTTTTTTACAGACAGCCAAAACGCCCTGGGGATTTTCTGTATCTGATAAAAGAGAAAACAATTCCTCCGAAAGGATATAGGTTACTGCCCTATTTTCAAAAAGTTTAGTGCCATTTTCTTCAGCAAACGCCTCGGTCATCAGAAACATCTCCACTGGCCAATCTAAAGGGATTTCAGAAATAAACCTGAGTCCTTCGGCTACGAATACGCCTTCTTTATCTCGATTCTTTCTCAAATTTAGGCCTTTTACCCGCTTAAATATTTTATTTTGAAGGCTCTCTATTTTTATCGCCATAATGTATCCCTCGTTTCTCAAATTCTCTCCCTATCATAATACAAAACATATTCTTATTGCAAGATAAAGAATCCCCGAGAAAAACCCTAATGTATTATTCCTTGCCAAGGACAAAATAAAACTTTGTTTACTATATAGGTTTTCGCAAATTTATGTTAGAATAAAACTATCAATATTTTTATAACGAAAGGAGATTTATGCATGAGTACACCGATTGAAATGAGAACTGAACTATTAGGAAAAACTGTAGTTTCAAAATTAGAAAACAGACATTTTGAGGCTTATTACTGTCCTACTGCAAAAGAGGCTTTGGAAAAAGCAGTATCTTTGGTGCCAGAAAAAAGCTGTGTTTCTTGGGGAGGCTCAATGACCATCCGTAACATGGGTCTCACAAAAGCTTTCCATGACAGAGATTTTGAAGTTATTGATAGAGATTTGGCAAAATCCCCTGAGGAAACTGCAAATTTACATCGTCAAGGCCTTTTGGCTGATTATTTTATTACTAGTACCAATGCCCTTTCTCAAGATGGTATTTTAGTGAACATCGATGGCACAGGAAACCGCGTTGCTGCCATGTCTTTCGGCCCCAAAAATGTTATCGTCATTTGTGGTATCAATAAAGTAGCTCCAAATCTTGATGCAGCAGTTTCCCGGGCAAGAAACGTGGCGGCGGCAACAAATGCCTTCCGTTTTATGGGAAAAACCCCTTGCGTTGCCACAGGTAGCTGCCATAACTGTACCACTACAGATTGTATCTGCAGCCAAATTTTGATTACAAGATTATGCAGACCGGCAAAAAGAATTAAAGTCATTGTAGTTGGAGAAGAAATGGGATATTAATTTTTGCAGTGTGCCTAAGTAAAACCTAGGCCTTCTGTCCTTAATAAAAAATGCCCAAGATTTGCGTTGTAACATGCATCTCAACCTGTGGCAAAAGGAGAATACAATGAAAGTACTTGTCGATGCAGATGCATGCCCAGTGAAAGAAATTATCGTTGAAGTAGCTACAAAAAATAATATAGAGGTTTATATGGTGACTGATGCCTCTCATATTTTATTTTACCCCGAAACCAACGTTCATGTTGTAACTGTTGACCAAGGGGCGGATAGTGCTGATTTAGCCATTGCCAACCGAACAGAAAAAGGGGATATTTGTGTCACCGCCGATTATGGCCTTGCTACTTTGATTTTGGCAAAAAAAGCTACGGCGATCCATCCAAATGGCTTTTTCTATACCGCTGAAAATATTGAGCGAATGCTTTTTGAGCGCCATCTTTCCCGAGAAATGCGGCGGCAAAAAAAGGGACGGAGTGGACATATCCATAAACGGACAAAAGAGGATGATATAACCTTTCTTTCGGTTTTTGAAAAAGCATGTACAGTGAGCTAAATTAATTTATCCATAAAACAAAAAGGTCGGGCTTCTCAAATGAAAAGCCTGACCTTTTTTTTCAAAGCAACAAAACAAGTAAATTTTTGCAGATAGAAACTATTCAGCCAAGATATTTTTATCTATGCTAAGCTTATGGCTTCACACGCGCAATGCCCTCTTCGATTGCCACATCAGCAACAGCTTTTGCCACCGCATCCGCCACAGATTTATCCAAAGCAGAAGGAATAATATTTTCTGCATGCAGCTCATTTTCGGGAATCATAGCTGCAATGGCGTATGCCGCCCTTTGCTTCATCCCCTCTGTAATTTCCTTGGCACGAACCGCCAAAGCCCCCTTGAAAATTCCAGGGAAGATCAGTACATTATTAATCTGATTGGGGAAATCAGAACGGCCTGTACCAACAACAGCCGCACCAGCCGCCAATGCCTCATCAGGCATAATTTCAGGAACGGGATTCGCCATGGCGAAAACAATACCCTTGTTCATAGACGCCACCATCTCCCCAGTTACCATTTTAGGACGGGACACACCAACAAAAGCGTCCGCGCCTCTCATAGCATCGGCCAAGCTCCCCTTTTCCTTATGGATATTGCTAATATGAGAGATTTCCTCCTGCCCATCATTTAAGCCTTCGTCGCCCTCGCAAATGATGCCGTTAATATCACACATCACAATATTGCCAAAACCCATGGCAATGAGAAGCTTCCCAATGGCAATACCAGCTGCACCTGCACCATTGATGACAATTTTCATTTCTCCCATTTTTTTGCCAACCACTTTCATGGCGTTAATCATAGCCGCCGCAACTACAATGGCCGTTCCATGTTGGTCATCATGAAATACGGGGATATCGCAAATTTCCTTGAGCTTCCGTTCAATTTCAAAGCAACGTGGCGCAGAAATATCTTCTAAATTAATGCCACCAAAGCTTTTGGAAATCAAATAAATGGTATTTACGATAGTATCCACATCTTTGGAATCAATGCAAAGAGGAAAAGCATCTACGCCGCCAAACTCTTTAAATAATACGCATTTTCCCTCCATTACAGGCATGCCTGCCGCAGGGCCAATGTCCCCTAAGCCAAGAACTGCCGTGCCGTCTGTCACCACAGCAACCAAATTGGAACGGCGTGTCAACCGAAAGGATTCCTCATAGTTTTTCTCAATTACCCGACAAGGCTCCGCAACGCCAGGGGTATATAACAAGGATAAATCCTCTCTCGTTGTAATCTTTTTTCTGGAAACTACCTCTATTTTACCTTGCATTTCATAATGCAGTTTTAATGCCTCTTCTTCAATACTCATGGATATGATCTCCTTTATAGTTCATGCTAGATATAACCGGGATTTAATTCATCTTTTTGAATTATACAAGGAATTCCGTGCATGGTCAATAAGACATGGAGAAACAAACTTGAATAATGAATTCATTATGGCTGGTAAAAGAGAAAAACCCCATACCAGAGGTACGGGGCTTTCAGATACAGTATAATTAATACCATTCAGTTTTATGCTTTAATCTCGCTCGCTACAATCTTTCTACTTACATATTTTACAACTTTGTTAGAACCATCAATTTCATATACAGTAACATACTGGTCAGCTGTCACTGTTATTTCTGTTGTTCCCGAAACAAAGTTTGTTCCATCTGCTACAGTATCTGCTACCGTTAAGCCTGTTACTTCAGCAGCACCAACCTTGTAAACTAAGCTATTTCCACCTGCTGCCGCTTCATTAATGGTAACAATTGTTGTTCCATTAGATGTTCCTGCTGCTGCGTTTGTTACAGTCAGGGAACCTGCTGCTTCTGGTGCTGTTTTAATCTCGCTCGCTACAATCTTTCTACTTACATATTTTACAACTTTGTTAGAA
>NZ_DALYUL010000010.1:51088-88050 GCF_031981185.1 Anaerotignum sp.
CCATTAGATGTTCCTGCTGCTGCGTTTGTTACAGTCAGGGAACCTGCTGCTTCTGCTACTGTCTGAACCACATCAACATCAACTGCGATAGTTACGCTAATTGGTGCTACTGCATCAACATAACCATCTGGCATTGTCCATACCGCTGTTAATGTCTTTGCTCCTGTTGCTGTTCCATCAAATGTCCCTGTCCAGTCTGTAATTGTTGCATCAACCGGTGTTGTTCCATCAGTTACTGTTACTGTTGTTGGAAGTTTACCACTTGCTTTTAATGCTGCCAAGTTAACTAAATGTTCATCTGCATCAAGTGTTACTTTCGTTAATGCTGTAAATCCTGTGATTTCTTTTGGTGCTACATATGCTGCAACTGCAATTTTCACTGGAGTGCTTACATTGCCTGCCGCATCCTTAACAACTACGTATACGTCTTTATCTCCTGCTGTCAAAGCCACACTTACTGTTGTTTCTGCTGTAGTGCAGGCTGTTCCAACTCCTGTTGTATTAATCGTAGGTGCTGGTGCATCTTTATCCACTACTGCTGTGTAATACTTACCAGCTTCGTTTGATGTAAACTTCACTGTTGCTGCTGTGTCACTTGTTCTGTTCGCAACACCAGGGCTAACTACAGGTGCTGTTGTGTCAGCTACAATCTTAGCTGTTGCTGTACTGGTTCGTGTTCCCTTATATTTACCTGAAGCTGAGAAAACAACTCTTAAATACTTACCTTCATCGCCAGTAGCAATTGTATATGTGCTTGCTGTCGCACCTGTAATATTTGTGTATGTTCCATTAACTGTATCGCATTTTTGCCACCGATAAGTACCAGTAGCTGCTGATGGTGTTGGCGTTGCAGTTAGTTTTGCGCCTACTACAGCAGTACCAGTAACCGCAATTGCACTTACGCTCTTTTTACTAGAAGAGGAAGAATCAGAAGATGACCCACCACCAGTTCCGTTTTTGTTTGTTTTTTCAGGTTTATCAACACCCTTGGCTGTTTCTGTTTTGGTAATTGTAATGTCTGAAGCATATGTAATACCATCAACATTAGCTTCCAATGTGGAAACCTTACCTTTACCGTTCAATGAAATTTTTCCATCTGCCGTAAGGGTTGATACTTTACTATTGCTGCCCACCTCAATTTTTGTTCCGGCAGCATCTTTTTCAACAACTACTTGGTCAATGTCTTTTGTAATATAGAGATCTGCTTTGCTTTCAACATACAGTTTCTCTGCTGCCACACCAATTGTTGTTTTATCAGAAATGGAAGATGTAATGCTCATTCTTTTTACTTCTCCGGAGAAATTGCTAGTAGTTAGGTTACATGCTTTTTTAATTTCTACATTAGGAAGCTTTGTTTTTCCGGAAAGCTCAAGACGAACATTCTTTTTATCCATAACTGTCTTACCTTCAACAGTTGTGTTGTCTAAGTAAACGGAGTTTTCTCCGCCACCTTGGATAATCAAATCACCCTTAATTTCGACATTGCTTAAAGTAACTTTACCACTGCCAACTTTATCAGAAATGGTTAAGTTTCCTTCAATAGTCTGATCTTTCAGCTTTGTACCGCTCTGATCAATTACAACGTCTTTCTCTACTTTCTTTGTTTCTTCTTTTACAGGGGTTTCACCCATGATTCTATTTAAGGTAGAAACGGCTTCTGCTCTGGTTAAAACAGCATTTGGTCTGAATGTTCCATCAGGATAGCCGCTCATATAACCCTTTTCAACAATTCCGCCAACTGCACCCTGTGCCCATGCAGGAATACTGGATGCGTCTTTAAAGGATGCCAATGAACCACCTGATGCACCAAGGGCTTTTGCAATGAATACTGCAGCCTGTGCTCTGGTTATGATTTCATTGGGTTTAAAAGTACCATCGGGATAACCCGCTGTATACTGCTCTCCCATTGCAATGGCTACGTCATTGTAAAACCAATCACTGCTGGAAACATCGGAAAAAGATACGTTTCCTTTATGATTCAAGCCCAATGCTTGGTTCATAATACGAGCAAATTCAGCTCTTGTTGCAGGCTTATCTGGCTTAAAGGTACCATCTTGGTAGCCACCAATCAAACCTTTATCCTGCCACTGTGTGATTGTTCTCTCCGCCCAATGACCACGAATGTCATTTGAAGCAGCGAAGGCGTTTACTGGCGCAATTGCCAAAGCCGCAGCTAACGCCATAGATAATGCCTTTTTGTTGTGTACTATAATCTTCACGTTAAGTATTCCCCCTTTTCATTACGTTCCTCTAAAATTTCTGAATCAAACACTTGAAAATTTGCGTTATCACACCCCCGGTTCCATTCATTTCGTAGGGCATTTCAGCTCTTAATAACTTACCCATGATATCATTATAACATTGTTGTATAAATATTACATACTTTAAGCTGGAAAATTATGTATAGAAATATGAGACTTTTATATACACATTGACTATGTATTTATTTGTGTATACACTACTTTTAATCAAAATTGTAGCTTATACACAATTATTGCATGGTTATAAATAACAATATTTGTAAAATTGCAATCATCGGTTACATTTTATTTGATAAATATATAACCATTTTAATTTAGAAAAAAATGCAGTTAATGTGAAATTTTTAAGTGAAAAACAGTTTTTTTCTTATGTTGATATCAACCAATATATCAGTTCTATTAAAATTTCATTTTTAATAGAACTTTCCTCTTAAATTTAAATTCGATTAAAAAAATCCTTCAAACCGGATAACATAATTTTACATCAGTTTGAAGGATTTTGTTTTAAGATTTACTTAAATTAAAACAATTTTTTCTTAAGTTTTTGTTTCTTATTAAAAATGAACAAGGTTTCATTTGGTTATGTCTAATGGTGTACTTTTTTCTAAATTGACTAAACCATACTTTCCGGACAGAAAACCTCATCAAATTTTTCTTCTGTCAAAAATCCAAGGGCAATACAAGCCTCCCTTAAAGAGATATTTTCATTGTAAGCTTTCTTTGCTGTTTTCGCAGCATTTTCATATCCTATATAAGGATTTAAACAAGTAACTAACATCAGTGAGCGATGAAGATTTTCATTCATCTTTTCTTTATTCGCCTGAATACCTGAAACACAATGCACGCGGAAAGATTCCAATCCATCTGCCAAAAGTCGAACAGACTGCAAAAAATTATAAATACATACAGGCATATAAACATTCAGCTCAAAATTCCCTTGGGATGCGCAAATACCAATGGCTGTATCATTGGCCATTACTTGAACTGCTACCATGGTAAGCGCCTCACATTGGGTTGGATTCACCTTTCCAGGCATAATGGAACTTCCCGGCTCATTTTCAGGAATAAAAATTTCTCCCAGCCCGCAGCGAGGGCCACTCGAGAGCCAACGCACGTCATTGGCGATTTTCATTAAATTTGCCGCTAGCGCTTTTAGTGCACCATGGGCAAATACCAACTCATCCTTTGCAGTTAAAGCATGAAACTTATTTTCTGCAGTAATAAAATGTGTACCAGTCAAGCCAGATACTTCTTCCGCCGCCGCCTCGGCAAAGCCTTTAGGTGCATTCAAGCCCGTTCCTACTGCTGTTCCACCTAAAGCCAACTCCTGCACTCCTGCAAGGCTAACTTCAATCATGGTCTTTGTTTTTTCCAGCATGTTTCGCCAACCGCTGATTTCTTGAGAAAAGGTAATGGGTGTGGCATCCTGCAAATGGGTTCTTCCTGTTTTTACAATTCCATTATTTTCTGCCTCTAAGCGTTCCAACTCAGAAATCATCCTCTCAATGGCAGGAAGAAGCTGTTTTTTCGTTTCCAAGGCTGCTGCAATATGCATGGCCGTTGGGAAGGTATCATTTGAACTTTGAGACATATTCACGTGATCATTGGGATGCAAAAGTTTCTCCCCCGCAATCTCATTCCCACGATTGGCATTCATATTAGACTGCGTACCACTGCCCGTTTGCCACACAGCCAATGGAAATTGATCGTCAAGTTTTCCTGCCAAAATTTCATCACAGACTTGACCAATCAATGCACACTTTTTATGATCCAGCTTGCCTAAACGGTTGTTTGCTTGGGCTACTGCTTTTTTTAAAATTGCAAAAGCATAGATAATTTCCATTGGGATTTTTTCGGTGCTGATTTTAAAATTTTCAAAACTCCTTTGGGTTTGCGCCCCCCAGTACACGCCCACAGGAACCTTAACTTCGCCCATAGAGTCTTTTTCAATACGGTATTCCATGACAAATCTCCTTATATGCTTAATTTTCTACCTAGTAGTTCTAGATTAGATTATAACAAAAACTTGCCAATAAATATATTGCTTCTTAACAAAAAGTCCCCATCATTTCTTGAGTTTTTAAATGAAAAATGGTAAACTGCTCGAAAAGGAGGAATGAAATGTATACTACAAGCATTGCCATTCAGGTATTACCCGATATCACAGATATAAATAAAATCTGCGCCATTGTGGATCAAGTTATTGAATACATCGAGTCCACTGGCTGCAATTATATGGTTGGCCCATTTGAAACCACTGTAGAGGGTGATTTTGAAACCCTAATGTCTATCATAAAGCGCTGTCAAGAAATCCCTTTGGAACTTGGAGCTCCCTCCACCAAGTCTTATGTGAAAATTTTTCATAGCCCCAGTGGTGTAATGACTATTGCTGAAAAAACCGATAAATTCAAATAACAAAGGAGAAATTATGAAAAGTATTATTTTTGATCTAGACGGAACTTTAATTGATTCTATGCCCGTTTGGAAAGATACAGGGCGGAATTTCTTATTAAAACATGGTTTACCCATCCCCGAAAATTTACATAGCATAGTAAAAGCGCAAACACTCGGCCAGACGGCAGAATACTTTCGTTCTCATTTAGGCGTAACCCATAGTCAGGAAGAAATCATTCAAGAGGTTATTCATTATATAGAGGATGCTTATAAGAATACAATTCCTTTAAAACCTTATGCTAGAGACTTTTTAGATAGAGAACTGGAGAATGGAACTAAAATGTGCGTTTTAACTGCGTCAGAGGCAAGTTATATTCATCCTGCTTTAGAGCGTCTTGATCTTTTAAAATATTTTAAGTTTATTTTAACGTGTAGTGAGACCGGACACTATAAAAGCGAGCCTGATGTATTTCGTATTGCCATGGAGAAATTAGGAGGTTCTTTGGAAAACACCATCGTTTTCGAGGACGCCCTATACGCTGTGCAGGGTGCGAAAAAAGGTGGGTTTACCGTTTATGCCATTGCTGATCCCGTCACCGAAGAAGACAGAAGAGAAATTTGCACTTATGCTGATAAATACATAAAAAGTTATAAAGAATTATTGTAATTCAAAAAAGGCGACTTTAACTACTACTCAATCGTTTTCAAAAAGTCTTGAGCATCTTGAGTTTCAAATAAACCTTTAAAAAGGAGATACGTTGTCTTATGCGGACTACGTATCTCCTTACTTTTATTAGATGAGGTTTGCGTTAAGTTATGCTTTCAGCACAGTTTCGTCATACTCACGCAATATCATCAACTGCAAAGACTTGAATATTTAAAGTAATCTCATAGTTTTTACCTCCGTAGCTATCAAAAACTAATTCATTCGTCCCCTTTGGTAAATCAATTTCTTGAGCAAAGCTATTCATCCATTTATAACCACCCATAGCAAATTCATTTGTCTTATATTTTAAAACCTTGATTGTATCATCATCTTCTGTTTTATACGCCAGACCAAAACCGTTAAAGGATAAAGTATGTTTATTATCTATATTATTGACACTAGCATCAACCAATACCCTGATTTTCGTATTTCTATCAAGAGATATATTTATGATACTACCACTGTCATCTTTATCTGTGAAAGATATAGTAGTCTCATCCAACAATTCATTATCATCATTATTTAATATATCTTTGTCGTCAAAATCAAGACTCTCCATATCGTCATCATCAAAAATTTCATCGTCTAACTCATCATCTTCTCTTTCAGCGCCGAAATACTCAATTTTATTTTTATCTATGTTGGAAAACAATAGGTGAAATTTAAAAGTGCATTTCTTTCCTCTAAATTCAAGACGGCTATCTCCTTTCTCCAAGTTTAAGGTTGTATTCAGCTGCAAGTTGCCCTTTTGCTCAACTTTATTGCTGTCAGCTACGACTGTCTCCTCATTATTCGAATTTATATAAACAATCTTAACATCATCAGATATTCCCTTTAATTCGCCGGATAAATCCACGTTAGTATCCTCTAACGCAGAAATATATACAATATTTAAAGTGTTCGCTACATGACACTTTCCCGATAATTTATATTCATCATTTTCCTCCATCGCTGTAAAATGACTATAGATGCTGCTTGAGCTATTAGCAAGCCACTAGAATAAAACCTAAAATCAAACAGCATATACCCATTAAAGTTCGTTTCATAATGTACTCCTCTTCTCCTCAATCGTAAAATCTATTTTCTCGTGCTATTCTCTTAGATTAATATACTTATTTTACCACAATTTATAATATTTCTCATTAGATTAAGATTTTTATTCGGATTTTGTTTTCATATATTTATATTTATCAAAAGAAAAACCATGACAAATAATATGATACCGCAAGAACTCTACGGAGCGTTTATTTAAAAATAAGTTTTAATGGGTTACAATTGGTTTATGGAGGGGAAATCATGCAAAACAAACAAATTGGCTCTATCATTCGCAAGGCACGCTTAGAACAGAAAATGACGCAAAAACAGCTTGCTGACAAAATAGAAATCAGCGATAAAGCAATCTCAAAATGGGAGTGCGGATTGGGTAAGCCAGATATCTGCCTCATTCTAAAGCTTTCAAATATCCTAGACATTGATGTTCGGGAGTTATTAAAGTTATATGAAAAGCCATGAGATCTCTTTACCCAGCAATTAACATAAATCATAAGGATGGTGAAACAAATGGATAAGCTTTCTAAAAAAGCTTTGAAAGAGCAATATAAAAACAGAGTACTCGTTGGAGGAGTATACCGGATTCTGTGTAATGGAAGTGGTGCATTTTGGGTTAGAGCAACAACAGATTTACAAGGCTCGAAAAATCGCTTTCTATTTTCTTTATCCATGGACTCAAGTCCCGAGCCATGTATGGCAGAAGCATGGAATCAATTTGGGAAGTCCTCCTTTTCCCATGAAATTTTAGAGGAACTGAAAAAAAAGGAACTGCAAACAGAAAGTGAATTTTCAGAAGATATTAATATTCTTTTAGAAATATGGACTGATAAATTGAAGGAAGGAGGTTTATAAATTTGGAACAAAAAAATATCATCAGCAGGTTTCTTGATGAATCGGGAAAAATCAAACAACTGCCGGAGAAAAAAACTTATAGAATTGAAGTTTTAAGCTATCTGGCAGAGAAATTTGAAGTTAATCGCGATTATACTGAAAAAGAGGTAAATTGTATTTGCGATGAATGGCATACTTTTTCCGATTATTTCATTCTAAGGCGAGAGCTTGTTGATAACGGGTTATTATGTCGAGAACCAAGTGGGTCTCGTTATTGGAAACCATTACCTGCAGACTTAACAGTAGCTTGTGAAAAGTCTTTATAAAAAAGAATCCCTAAATTTTGTTTGACCAATTTTGTTTAAACACAAATTTATCCGTTTAAAAATATATAGGTAATTACTAAAGGGCAGCGTCAATTTTATTGATTCTGTCCTTTGCCTTTATTATTCTTAATAAAATGCCAAGCTTGTTATCGACTATGAAAGCCCTAACATAGAACGGGTTGCAAATCAGAAAATAGGAAGTTCCCATAAAAGAATATATTCTACATACCAAAATTCATTAAATCGTAATCTTTGCATTTTCATTGCATAATAAAAAGTCCCCAATGATTCCAAAACGCATCACAGAAGACCGATCGATAGACCTATATATTATGGTAGAAACTCCAATTTTTTTTACAATAACTTTCTCAAAAAAGGGGTTTCGGAATGCAAACATGAGCAAGAACCAAAAAGGGTCTTGCCCAAAATAACTATATTTTTTAGTTATTATTTGAGTTTACAAAAAAAATTTGGAAATCAATTTCGGGTATGTATTTTTTGTGGGATTATACTAAATAAATTTCCTCATTCCTTGTTCCCACGTTTCAAATGAAGAATTTTATAGCTCCTCATTTGTTGCTATATCCTCCTGAATTTCCGGTTTCTTCGTGGCAGACCGAAACATAATGAATGATGTGTAAAGAATTACCACGATTACTAGCCATTTCAGTGTATTCAATGGCATGGACTTCACAATGTATGCTGCCACCAGTACACCAATTGCACCAAATATTGTGATGGCAAAGGATGCCTTTTTATCATAAGCACCTTCTTTCACAAATTTTGTAGCTGCTGCCGGCATAAGAAACGCACAAGATCCCATCATAATGGGAAAAGCAACTTTAGGACTAAGGCCTAGGGCATATACAAGGGCCATGCAAGGTGCATATAATCCGATGCCCAAAGTCATAAGTGCACCTAATATAAAGTTGGCAACAATGCCGATGATTAATTTTACCCCTGTAAGACCAATTGCTTCTCCTCCAACAGGAAAAATGCCTGCTTGACTAAACAACATAATTACTGCGACAATCAAAAGTGCAACTCCCATACCAATCTGAACCTTTTTCTCATCCAGTTTCGAAACAACCCCTGCACCAAGCACAGCACCGAACGCTGCAGCACCAAGCATACTAAACAGGGTAACCGCCTCAACTTGAATAACCGTTAAAAAAATAAACGCTTCAAGCACAACTGGTATTGTCATTGATACATTTAAAGTTCCTGGTAAATTTTTATCCTTTGACAAATGAAAAAACTTAAATAATGCTGTTGTTGGTGCAAAACTTCCTATTCCTAAAGTATCAAAGAAATTTGTAACAAACCCAACAGCGCCAAGAGCAAAAAAGTTTGTTTTTTCAAGTTCCCCTGCCTTTTTTACTCTTACATAATCTTTAATAAAGACTACTGTAAAGTACAATGTAATAACAAAGAGCAGTCCCAGAACAATTTGCAGCACGTTTTTTTCCTCCCTCAATGTTTAATAGGGCTTCCCCTCCAGCTTTCCACAACAAAAACCAACATCAATCCACCACAAACCCATATTTTAAAGGATCATCAGGGTCAATTAAAAACTCGTTAATACCCGTTATAAAAGCTTTACCACTAATCTCAGGAATCACCGCTTTAAAATCCCCCACTTGTGTTTCTCCAACGATTCTTGCCCGAAACATGGTTCCAGTGATGCTTTCGTATACAAATTCTTCATTGATTCCAATGCGTCCTTTGCTATACAGCGTTGCAATTTTTGCACTGGTTCCTGTTCCACATGGTGATCGATCAAACTGTCCATCTCCAAAGACAACAACATTTTGTAGAGAGGCTCCCTCGCTTTTTGCAGGTCCATAAAATTCAACCAAATCTGCGGAATGAATATGAGCCAGTGTTGGGTGTTGTATTTCAATGGTTTTATTTACAACATCTAGAATCGACATACCCAAGGTGCAGATTTTATGAGCATTTGATGGACTTATTTCGATATTTACATCCTCTGCTTTCACAAGAATGAAGAAGCTTCCCCCAAAAGAGATATCTACCATGACTTTCCCAATTTGAGGAACATCAATTTCTACATTCTCTTTATATAAAAACGATGGAACATTTGTAATTGTTGTTTCTTGAGCTCTTCCATTTTCCACTCTCACCTTTGCTTTAATCAAGCCAGCCGGCGCTTCAAGGGTTACATAGGTATAGGGCTCTTCAATGGGTACCATGCCCGTTTCAACAGCTACTGTTGCCGCACCGATTGAACCATGGCCGCACATATTGAGATATCCCCCTGCATCCATAAAGATGATGCCTAAATCTGCTTCTGCAGATGTGGGTTGGGTAATAATTGAGCCAAACATATCTTTGTGGCCTCTTGGTTCATGCATAATACTTGTGCGTAAATAATCCAAATTTTCATCTAAATATGCCTTTTTTTCCGACATAGTATTTCCCGGTATCACCGGAACTCCACCTACCACAATCCTTGTAGGTTCGCCCATGGTGTGGGAATCAATTGCATGAATTGTTCTTATGGCCTTCATACGCTCTCTTCTTCCTCTCTTATTCTAAGTTAAAAAAAGCTGCTATCTCTTCTTTTTACTATTTGTTCTACATCTTTCAACAAATGGTTTGCCACCTAAAATCTTTTTCAAATGGAAATGTAATACACCCTCGTTCTACAAAAACAAAGCAAACTACTAAATCAGAGAATGAATGGCACCATCCAAACATTGATTTGGTGTAATTACCACAGGAATGTTCCTCATATCAATGAGATTTCTGGCACCTATATATCCACCGGGTTGATCGGGAAACACTGCAGTATCATACATATTGCCAAGGCCGGAAACGATTTTTACCAAAATCACTCTGCTGGCATTTGGTCTAATCACATCGAAGAATTCATCGGTGACATAAGACATATCTTCTATATAGCCTATCTGTTGCCTTATCTCTTCCAGTGCTTGATCTGCCAGTCGATGAGCCTCTCGAATTCCCCTAGCTGTGCGCCCCTCTCCATTTTGAAACAAAAAATCCATGTGAATAATAATATCATTTTCATTCGGTGTGCCCGCCTGATTATACCGAATACAATGGTCCATAAACCCTTCCGAAGATCCAATATTAGATGGCTGAAAACCACTTACATCCTCTACTCCCGTCAGCATAGCCGTTACACCCGTTAAAAACCTTGTTTCTCCATCCCCTAGATTTCCGCTTGCCTTACAAGCTAGAGGCATGAAATCCAAATTTGAATGAATAAACTGATGATGCTCACTAGGTTTAATTATTCGGATATCCATCTCGTTTATTGGGCTTTCTGAGTCTACCAAGTTTTCTACAATGTCTTTTCTGATTGTCAAAACGCCTCCAGAGATATCGGTTTTTCTGCCAAATCGAATCTCTTGTATGGGGTAATTCTTCCGCATTAACCGCCTTACTCTTTTCTCTTCTATTACCATATTTCTACGAAGTTTGCCCATCTTTTCCATCTTGCGCTTTAGCAAAGCAACTGCCTTAATTGCATCATACCCATTCAGATTGTTGTCCCCTAGAATACAGGATTCGTAACCAGATGCATTCTTGTTGAAGTCAACAATGGTTTCTACAAATTGATTGGTACACACCAATCGCCCCTGCTGCCCTATGTAGCTCATTCCAACTGAAGGAATCCCCCTGATTCCTAGCTGTTCAATCACATTTACAAAATCTATATGATGATTTCCCCATCCATCTATTGCTACAATTGCTCCATCAGCCCCAATACAACTGGCAATATCACCGGTTCTTTGTGCTGTGAACACCTTATCGTCATAGCCCTCGGAAACACCATTAACAATGACTCCGCAAAAATCCAGTTCCTTATCCTGACGTAACTGTTTTGTGATTGGGCAACGAAAGTGATGCAGCGTGGTCATTTTTGTACTTGGTCCTAGTCCCATAACACATCCCCTTGTACTTCCTCTGATATATGAATAGAGTACAAATTTCCATCCGTACTCTATTCATCCATTCAAACGCAATCGTTATACGTTATGTCTGTATTCATAAGGGAGCACTTTTAAGCCGTTGTAGCTTGGGCAGTCCCTTACCCATTCCAAGGACTCCTTCAAAATCGCTGTCTGCATTGGAATATTGTTAGGTGCTCCTGCATTGGAACCAATGGGCACATGAGGCGCCGTAATTCGTGGTGCCCCCTGCTGACGTGCGATAGGGGGAAGTGCGGCAATAACAACACAACTCATTCCCTCTGCTTCGCAACAACGGGTAATAATAGTAGCTGAACGATGGCAGGTTCCACAGCCACCTGTGCAAACAACAATATCAACGCCTTGGGCCGCTAATTTTTTAGCAATTTCGGGACCAGTTTCATTACTAAATTTTTCAACATTTCCGCCACCGCCCATGAAAGTGTATGTCTCTTTGGGAAGTGATCCGATAAAGCCTTCTTTTAATAATTCATGAAGACGATCAATGGGAAACATTGCATTTACATCCTTGTTAATATCTGAATTGTCAAACCCGCCATGGGTTACCATTAATTCTGAAGATGGTGTATCAAATTCAATGGTACGATATGAGAAGTCTCCAGAGGTGTTAAATGGTGTCTGACTTTTCTTGTGAATTCCACCTGCAGTAATAAATGCAACTTTGCACTCATTGATTGGCTTCTTCAATTCACTAAAAATCGGTTTTGGTGTCACCGGAACAAAGATTTCGGATTGCATTCCTTCAAGTGTTGTTAATTTCATGAAATTCTCCTCCTGTTATAACTTTTTCAATATTTTGTATGTTATAAGCGACTTTGCTAAATAAATGATACGGGAATTTCTCTTTTTCCAATCACGTCCATACAGCTGAGATAGAATTCAACATCCTGCCCAACTTGCAGAAAAAGGGGTGTAAAAAACCAACGGCGAGGAACGGCTACTGTTCCAAATCCATTTGCCATCTCAACTTTTCCTGCAGTATCATTTACCTCTATCAGTTTTCCATTTATAAAACATGGTCTAATGCAGTGGTTTGTATTTAAATCCGAATAGTCATACTCAAATAAATCCTCAACAACTTTGATATAGCTAAAATAAAATTGTAGTTCGTGACCAGTCTCGATTTCTGTTTCTCCTACAATCATGCTTTGGGGAATTTCCAATACACCAAGTCGCCCATGCAAATGAATTTTGACTAAATCATCTGTTACCTCTTTCACCAATCCACCCATCAATACAGGATTGATTTGATATGTAGCGCCACCCATTAGTGTAAAGTCCCATTATCGAGTAATTGTGTTTCTGGAAGCCCCAATAACTTGTTATTCTTATTAATAACATCGTTGTTCCATTTCTTTGGAGCCTGAAGAACCTCAACCCCTGCCATTTTATTCTTAAGCATCTGAATCGCCCGTACTGCTACTTCTTTTGTTACACAGGAGCAACCAGCAACGTTGTTTTCAAATCCGCCCATATCCATATTTTCTTCAACCATAGCTGTAGCATACTCATTGCCCACAACTAACTGCCCTTGATATGCACAGAAGGATACGCCTACTACGGGAATTCCACGCTTGCCCGCTTGACCAATATGCTGAATAAAATCAATATGGTTATTACCGAAGCCTTCCGTCGTGATAATGCATCCATCAATATCAAGGCCTTCCAATAATGATCCCAGCCTCTCGGATACCCATAACTTTTCATCATTAACCTGGGGTGAGCCAATGCAAACTACGCCGATTAAATCCAATTCTTCATCCATCGCTAAGCCTTCTACCAAAGGTTCACGAATATAATGACGTGTCATCTCTTTTGTTGCTGGCCCAATGCAAGTAAGTGCATGAATAGATCCATCTCTTACTTGGTTTGGTGTTAAGATAATGGGAACATTGCCGCAATCAACATTCTTTTGCCCACCTTGAACGCCACAAGGTTCCATGGGGCACAGTACGTTATCATGCATAGCCCCCTGCCCCATAATTTCTTTTACAAGAACCACACGAGGATTCCCTTTTCTTCTTACATCTTCGCAAACTTCTTCTCTTAAAACTTCACCATCATATTTCTTTAATTCATCCCGAATGGCTTGAATGATATAATCCTGGCATTTATGAGCGGCAAATGGCCCCGGTCTGGTCATACCTGAAAGTCTCTTAATAACTGCATGACAACGGATGATAATATCATTCTCATCTGCACAACCCGGATGGCCATAGTACATCTTTTCATCAAGAAATCCTTCTGAGGAACCAAATTCATGAACTTGAACGCCATCTTCGTCAACACCTGTAAGCATAAATACCACGCCGTCTGCCACTTTTGTAATGCCTTCTCCCAACTCTCCTTCAATCTTTGTTGCAATAGGGCACACATCCATAATTGTTTCTGTATAAATGTGACGTTGCTCTGGTCTAATTACATCAAGTGTCAGGCTAACGCATAAAGGATCTTCTGCTGCCGCTTTTTTTACGATAGCCCCGTCAATTGTGATCTTTCCATTTTTAATTGATGTTGTTTTTCCAATCTCTGCATCAACAATCTTGATATGTTTCTTGATTAGTTTTCTGATTACATGCTTCTCACCCTTATTCTCTTGAACTGCTACGGGTGCAGGTACTTGCATCCCACCTGCAAGTGCTACACCAACAGGAATATCCAGAGACAAACCTTCTAACTTATCAATATTTACATGAATCATATCAGTTCCTCCTACATATGTACTTGATGTCATTGTCCGTTCCGTAGTCTTTTCATCTTTCACTGTTGCTGTAGGCGTAGGCACTGTTTCAACCTGATTTATCTTATCCAATACATCCTTGGTAATGGGTGTCAGAGCCTCTACATCCGTTAATAATGTGCTTCCCAAAACCTGCTCAATGGTAAGTGCATGATCACTTAATGTGAGCAATCCTGCATCAATCATATCCTCGAACAGCCCTGGATCCTCCAAATCTGCCGCTCCAATTACCGCTCCCTTCTCCCTACGACAACAAAAGATTGCCGGATCTTTTAAATGATGTTTTAATGTTTCCTGTGTAATTGACATTTGTTATCACACCCCTTTTTATTTTGTTTTATCCTTTCAACTCTTTCATTGAGTTGTAAAGTATCACTGTTTATTCTTTCAATCAAACTCCAACCCAAAATCTTAGCTTATGTCTTTATTTTCCGTACCAATTTCATGTTCACCGCTCGCAAGGCCCCGTCTGTGCAATGATAAACAGGTAATTTCAACTGTGGCGCACATGACATAACCGTATTGGAACAATCTGTACAATTACTAATCAGCAGAGCTTGTGCCCCATCTTTTTTTAGTTTCAATACTTTTTGAACCTGGCCTGGACATCTTCCCGGGTTTTCACACTTTCGCGTTCCGTTTTTAATCTCCATTGCTTGTTTACAGTACTCTATACCTACTACCCTTGAACCCATGCATTCCGCAATTTCTTCCAATCGCTCTTTGTTCCCACCACATGCACAAACCAAGAGTCCTATTTTTTCAGGCCCTTTCCAGAATTCCTCTGTTGAGATCAGACCCCCTGTTGTTTTGATTGTGGGATCTTCCATGTTTACTCTCTTCCCAGTAAATGGGCCACCCATAATAATTTCTCCGTATTCCGAACCGATTCCACCGGCTTCCTTAAAAACTTCCCCGACTGACATACCAAGGGGCACATCCAGCATGACCTGCATTAATGCTCCCTTCAACTTACCCCCAACAGTCATATCTTTGTCTATGAGTGGTTTTTTATCTTCCACTGCCTCTCGAATGCGCATTACTGTTTCCGCATTTATAACAATGCAATTCGCAGCCAAAGGAAGCTGATCTACCTCTAGAAGTACGCCTAGTACCTCCCGCACAATTGCTCGTTCTTCTCCCATGGGATACATGTTTGGAAGGGTTGCAACTGCAATATTCGATTCGCTGATTGACGCTTTTAAGTCCTCAATCTCTTCTGTGTGAATTTCCTTAATTGCAATAACGCCCTTGTTTGCATTGACCACTTCCATTACAATTTTGAGTCCCTTAATTAACTTATCTGCTTCAGTGGCAATGCGGCGCATGTTATGATCTAAAATCGGCTCGCACTCAGCAGCGTTAACAATAACCGTTCCGCCATTGGCAAATGGCTTTTGCAGCTTTGCATATGTAGGAAAACCCGCTCCACCAAGTCCAACTAGACCTGATTCTCGAATCAAATCCAAAGGAGTATTTGACGTGAGCTTTACAAATTCTTTTGATTGTGTTTCATAGGCAATAATGCGAATTAGCTGTTCAGTAACCTCTTCAACTACTCCTGATACGCTAGTAAAAATATTTGCTGCCAGTTGATTTTCCGCAGCCTCAGCAATCATCTCACCCCGCAAAACTCTATCTCCCTTTTGCACAATCGGTTTTGATGGACCACCAATATGCTGTTTCAGCGGATATGTGTATACCCCTTCCATTTTCATCTCTCCCTCACTTTTTGCATTAAAAAGTCGAAATATGATATGCTTTTCCCTTTGCGTCTGAAAAGCTATTCACGTATATTTAGAGTATATTTATAAAACTGTTTTTTGTATAACGAATCATCTTTCATTCAGTTAGTACAAACATTCATACTTGACCCGATTGAAATACACAGGCATTATTTGGTAAAATATAACTAGCATTTCAGGATGTTGCAATGATTAGCATCTATGACCTCATACGCCTAACGAAAAAAATTTCCACCTCTATCCGGAAGAGTATTGGATAAAAAAACATACACGATGTATAACACTTAGGAAAAAATACCACTGATTACTGCATCATAGAAAAGAAATCAAAGACGATTTCTTGAAACAAATCTTAATTTTCTAATAACCAAAAGCCAAAAAAATTGATAACGACTATAGGAGGTATATTTTTTCACTTGATAAAGGGCTTTCATGTTTGTAACCGCTAATGTACATAAAAACTTCGAAAGAAAATGTAAGCGACGTAAAAAAAAGGGTACAGCATAATCCTTGATTGATGAAATCAAGACATGCTGCACCCTGACTATGAAATAAAAAGAAAATTGCATTGGCGGTTGCATAATTATTACCTTTATTTGTGGAAGCACAGATACTACTAAGGGTAACTTGCGTAAGTTCCAATAAACGCACAAAACATTATTTATGCAAAATATGAGCCCTACTGATTATTCATATGATAATGCGACATCAAAACGTTTTAATACTTGAAAACAATTTGTTTTAACTTGTATGCCTTTACTCATTAGATGAACTAGCTAGGGGAATCTATACATTCGTTTAATGGTTATCACTAAGTAAGACCTCATTCTAAATTTATATCCTAGTGTTATGACTTTATCGATTAGGTCAACCTCTTTTAGAAAGGTGTGTATTCATGGATCTCAATACTTATAAATTATTTAACATTGTAGCAGAGCACGAAAATATTTCTTACGCTGCTAATTTAACAAAATATACGCAATCTAGTGTGAGCCATACTATGAAACGACTTGAAGAAGAATTGGGATTAAAGCTGTTTACAAGAGATAGATATGGTGTTCATTTGACAGCAGTCGGTCATGAACTGATTCCTAAGGTCAGAGAACTACTTACTACCCATGATCAGCTAGAACAAATTATAAATGATATCAAAGGAATAGAATTTGGGACGATAAATATTGGCACATTTTCAAGCATTGCCATTCATTGGCTGCCTAATATATTAGAGGCATATCATAAAGAACATCCACAAATACAAATTTTGATTAAAGAAGGGGGGATTGAAGAACTGTACTCTTGGGTAACCAATCGAGATGTAGATTTCTCTTTTTATAATTATTCACCAAGCCATAATATTGATTTTATACCTATACAAAAAGATGACTATGTGGCAATCTTTCCGAAAGATTATCCATTAGACATGACTCTTGAATCTTATCCTATTAGCAACTTTAACGGGAAACCTTTTATCTTGTTTGACCCAAGTATCGAAGAAAATATACAGAAATTATTAGAGGAACAAAATGTTTCACCCTGCATACTTTGCTCCTCCAGAGAAGACTTTACCATAATGTCCATGGTTGAACATCATCTAGGATTCAGTATTCTTCCACGTTTAATTGTCGAACAGAGAAAAGAGCATTTACAAATACTTCCCCTGGCTCCTTCTTATCAAAGGATTCTGGGAATTGGAATAAAATCCTACAAGAATGCTTCTCCTGCCACAAAAACATTTATTGATTTTGTGATGCACTATTTTAATAAAAACATATCTTTTCAGTAAATGTAAGGTTGGACAATTCTAACTTTCCTATTTCTACATAATAAAAAAGAGTGGCAAGAATTGTAATCTACCTTCTTGTCACTCTTTCTAAGTATCATCTTTTTGTTGCATCTTATTATCGTTTTCTTTTTGGCAATACATGAATTCCTTGGCCCTCTACCTCCTCCAATGCTTCCGTTATAGCCTCATTATATGTTGGATGGGGTCTTACTGTCTTAAGCATATCATCCACTGTAAGTTTATTGGTAATTGCCGTTACAAACTCCCCTACCATATCCGTTGCTCTTGCGCACATCAGCTGTGCACCTAAGATAATGCCGCTTTCTCCATGGGTAATGACTTTTATAAATCCTCTCTCATCTTTAGATATCAGGGTTTTACTGTTTCCACCCATAATAAATTTCCCCACTTTCACCGAAATTTCCTTCTTCTTTGCCTCCTCCTCCGTAATTCCTACGGATGCTATTTCGGGGTTTGTATAAATACAACTGGGAATCACACTCAAATCTTCAGTTGTATTGCCACCACCCAACCTATGGGCAAGCTGAATCCCCTGGGCTATTGCATTGTGTGCCAGTTGTATATCACTAGATAAATCTCCGATTGCATATACTCCCTTTAGGCTTGTTTCAAAGCCATCATCAACAGCAACCTTTTTTCCTGCCATTTCAATTGTTACACCTTCACCGAATAGACCATGGGTATTTGGCTCACGTCCCACAGCAAAGAGCACATATTGAGCTGAAACCTCCTTGTTTTCGCCATTCTCCTCAAAAGAGCATAAGAAGCCATCTTTCTCTTTTTCAATATTTTTCATAAGAGAGGATGTGTAAACTTCAACTCCCTGTTTTTTCAACGTCATTTTTAAGCTCTGGGCTATTTCTTTATCAAAATTAGAAATCAACCTTGGCGCCGCTTCAATCATGGTTATCTTTGTATGCAAAGAGCTAAATACTTTCGCCATTTCCACACCAATAACACCACCACCCACAATGACAAGGCTTTTGGGAACTTCCTTAAGAAGAAACAAGTCCTCGCTGTTTAATACTCCATCAAGCTGACATCCTTTTACCGGAATCTTGGATGGAACAGCGCCAGTAGCCAATATAATGCTGTGGGCTCGATAGGTTTTCACCTCATTATTATGAAATACAGTGATTGTTTTATCCTTTTCAAGTATAGCTTTTCCCGTTATCATTGCCACACCGTTGGCTTTCAGAAGACTTAAAATTCCTTCTCGAAGTTTTGAGCAGGTTTCTTCTTTGTATTCCACGATTTTTGAATAATCAAAGGAGACCTTTTCTGCAAAAATCCCAAATCTTTCAGACTCTTTGATTTCTTTGTACAAATCGGCCGCATGAAGCATAGCCTTAGTGGGGATACATCCTCTGTTTAAGCAGGTTCCACCCACCTCCCTATATTCGATTACCGCTGTACTAAGACCAAGCTTTGCAGCTTTAATTGCAGCAACATAACCACCGGGGCCAGCTCCAATTACAATCAAATCAAATGTTTTTTCCATATGCATTCAACCCCTTATCATTCATAAATGCTGATATGATTTTTGAACAAAAGCAGTCTATTATGAAACTGCCTTTTTTATGTAACGTGAACTTATTTTTGGTCTCAAAGCTCCATTATCCTTCGAATCTCCATCTCAAATATCTCCTAATTCTTTGGTCCGACAATACCTGAGTATAGGATTTCTTGCTGCCTCAACCTCGTTTAACCTTGCAACAGGAGTTGAAATAGGCGCTTTACACAATATTTCGGGGCTTGTATAGGCTTCTTCATATAAATCCCTCAAAATTTGAACCATATTGTCCATGGTCTCCTTTGATTCCGTTTCTGTAGGTTCAAACATCAAGGCTTCATGGACAATTAAGGGGAAATACATGGTGGGAGGATGAATTCCTTTGTCAATCATAGCCTTTGCAATATCCAGCGCAGACACACCAGTTTCCTTTTTCAGCTTTTCCGCACTTAAAACAAACTCGTGCATACAGGTTCTATCATAAGCGGGGGGATACAAATCCTTCAGCTTATAAAACATATAATTGGCATTGATCACCGCATTTTCACTTGCCTGCAAAATCCCTTCTTTTCCCAGTGTCATAAGATAAGCAAGGGCTCTTACCACTACCAGAAAATTGCCATAAAAGCTTTTCATTTCTCCAATAGAGTTTTTTGCTTTTATGAAGCGGAATTTCCCATCTTTTTCTTCACTACGCACCGATGGCAAAAATTCTCCGAGAAATTCCTTGCAGCCAACAGGGCCGCTTCCTGGGCCACCGCCACCGTGGGGAGTGGAAAAAGTCTTATGCAAATTCACATGGATCACATCAAACCCCATATCCCCAGGTCGTGTTATTCCCATAACTGCATTTAGATTGGCGCCATCATAGTAATTGATTCCTCCGCAGTCATGAATGATATTGGTAATCTCCAAAATGTTTTTATCAAACAAACCCAAGGTATTGGGATTTGTCAGCATAAGCCCTGCGGTATCGCTTCCCACAACTTCTTTCAGTTTTTCAACATCTACACCGCCGTCTTTATTAGATGGAACCGTTATCGTTTCAAAGCCCGCCATTGTGGCGCTCGCAGGATTTGTTCCATGGGCAGAATCGGGAATTATTATTTTTGTTCTATTTTTATCACCACGTTTTTGGTGATATGCCCGAATCATCAAAAGCCCCGTTAACTCCCCTTGGGCACCTGCCGCAGGTTGCATGGTAAAATGAGTCATACCGGTTATTTCGCTGAGGTATATCTCCAACATATTCAACACTTCAAGACAGCCTTGCACAGTATCCTGGCTCTGCAACGGATGAACTTCTGTAAAACCAATCAAACCACCCATTTCTTCATTTATTTTTGGATTATACTTCATGGTACATGAACCAAGTGGATAAGCCCCATGATTCACACCATATGCTTTCTCCCCAAGTTCACTGTAATGCCTGTTCAAATCATTTTCAGATATCTCTGGCAACTGTAATGGAATTTTTCTTTGAAATTGTGGGGATGGTAATACTTCTGGCACATCACATGTAGGCAAAAGGCTTATTTCCCGTCCTTCTCTGCTTTTTTCAAAAACCAGCATCTTTCACACCTCCTGCAATATAAGAATTAATTGATCTATATCATCCTTACTGTTCATTTCCGTACAGCACCATAAAATTTTCCCTTCGTTTTCTCCCCTCAATGGATATCCTCCTAATATTCCTTTGGACTCCAGAAGGCTCATTACCTCACTGACAGGTTTTGGGGATTCCGTCACAAACTCGTTGAAAAACTCCACTTTATTGATTAGCTTATATCCTAATTCGCTAAGCCTTTCCGCCAGATAATCTGCCTTTGACATACTCTGAACTGCCACTTCTCGAAGTCCTTTCTTTCCCATAGCAGAAAGATAAGCCCCTGCCGCAAGGGCACATAATGCCTCATTAGAGCAAATATTGCTGGATGATTTCTCCCTTCTGATGTGTTGCTCTCTGGCCTGCAATGTTAGCACATATCCTATTTTCCCATTGGAATCCTTTGTCTGTCCAACAATCCTACCAGGAAGCTTTCTTTTCATGGCATCCACTGTTGCCATAAATCCCAGATACGGACCTCCAAAACTTAAGGGTATCCCCAAAGGTTGCCCCTCTCCCACGGCAATATCTGCACCATATTCTCTGGGGGTTTTTGCAATTCCAAGGGAAATGGGGTTAACACCCATAATATATTTTGCGCCCACACCATGAACCAGTTCTCCGATTTTTTCTCCATCTTCAAAGCTGCCATAAAAATTCGGCTGTTGGATATACACGCATGCAGTAGTGGAATCAATTTTGTTCTCAATAAAAGAAAGATCCGTTACGCCATCTTTTTCCGGAACAATGATTAACTCTATATTCTTTCCAGAACAATATGTCTGAACGGTTTCCAAAACAAATGGATTTACCGTTTTTGAAATAAAGGCCTTAGACCGTTTTCTTTCTTGACACATCATAATGCTCTCAGCGGCCGCCGTTGCTCCGTCGTACACCGATGCATTCGATGCATCCATCCCCGTCAACTCACAAATCATGGTTTGATATTCGAAGATTGAGTGCAAAATTCCCTGACTGATTTCAGGTTGATAGGGTGTATATGCCGTCAAAAGGCTCTCTTTAGATATCACACTTTTCACAATCGCAGGAATAAAATGCTTATATGCCCCCGCCCCTCTGAAAACAGAGGAAAAAACTTTATTCTTATTTGCAAGACCCATCATGTTTCTTCGTAATTCCAATTCGGACATGCCCTTGGGTAAGCAAAGTTCCTCTTTCAGTCTTACCTGATGGGGGATGTCTTCAAAAAGCTCTTTTTCAGAATGCAAGCCGAATGCCGACAGCATTTCACGTCTTTCTAAATCTGTTGTAGGAACATAGCTTCCCATTATTTCGCCCCCAATTTTACTCTTCTTCTTGGATGCTTTCGATATATGCCTTATATTCATCAGCACTCAAAAGCTCACCTTTTTCAGTAATGTTCTCAAACTTCACCAACCACGCCCCGTAAGCATCTTGGTTTATTTTTTCAGGCGCGTCCAAAAGTTCTTCATTAATTGCTCTTACCCTACCACCCACAGGAGTATAAATATCAGATACTGCCTTTACAGACTCTACATCTGCAAAGGAGCCATCAACATCAACCTCATCTCCGACTTCAGGCAGATTGACAAAAACAATATCTCCTAACGCTGACTGGGCATAATCCGTCAGCCCCACTACTGCACTTTCCCCATCAAATTTAATCCACTCATGAAATTTGGAATAAAATAAATCGTTTAAAATCTTCATTTTTTCTCCTCCTTAAATAATTAATTTGTTCTCTTATAAAAAGGGAGCGCAACAATCTCCGCTTTTATTTTTCCATTTCTCGTCATAACATCCACATTTGTTCCAGTGGCACAATTTGTATTTAGTAGCGCAATGGCACCGGAATAGCCTAAAAATGGAAAATGAGTTCCTGATGTTGTTTGACCGATTATTTTGTCTTCCAAATAAACAGCGGCATTTTCTCGTATAATACCTCTGCCGATTCCCTTAAGGCCTACACGCACTCTCTTGTTTTCTTCATTATGTAACATGGCAGTTTTTCCGATAAAGTCATCTTTTGCCATCTTAACTGCAAAACGAAGCCCACATTCTAGAGGTGATGTATCGCTGTTAAGCTCGTGTCCATAAAGGGGCATTGCCGCCTCCAGACGGAGTGTATCTCGGGCACCTAGTCCGCAAGGGATCAACCCTTCCTCCTTGCCCGCTTCCAATAACAGATTCCATAGTTTTTCTGCATCTTCCCCATCAAGATAGATTTCAACACCGTCCTCCCCTGTATATCCCGTTCTTGAAATAATACAATCGATACCAGAGATATTTCCATCAAACACAGCCGTATAATATTTTTCAGGAATGCTTTTGCTCTCTGTAACTTTCCCTAAAATTTCCATCGCTTTTGGTCCCTGGAGGGCTATTTGGGCAATCTTATCCGAAATATCTGTAAACGTCACATCTCCAAATTGATGTTCAAGCATCCATTGGAAATCCTTATCCTTATTTGAGGCATTGACTACAATAAAATAATTATTTTCTTCTCTTTTATAGACAATCAAATCATCCACCGTACCGCCTTTTTCATTGCACATTGGGCTATATCTTGCCTGACCATCAGCCATATTCGAAAAATCATTTGTAAGCATATACTGAAGATTGGCAAGGGAATCCTTGCCTGTGCATTGTATCTCTCCCATATGGGATACATCGAAAAGACCGGCTCTGGTACGAACTGCCATATGTTCCCCAATGACGCCGGAATACTGAACGGGAAGAGTAAATCCTGCAAACTCAACCATTCTGCCCTTTGCATTTATGTGCGCATGATATAGAGGTGTTTTTAATCCCATGTTCTATTCTCCTTTACAAATTATTTTTTTGCTTCTCTTTTCTTTTTAGAGATAAAAAAAGAGACTACTGCAAATATTTATAAAAATATTTACACTAGTCTCCGTCCTTTTTAACCTGAAAGATTAGTACCGAATCTGTTTGCACAATATTTCGGTAATTACTTCTTCGGTACAACTCAATTGTTGTTCTCCAGAGTATCGTCAAAATTCAATCCTTTTACCTGAGAGTTTTTCCCCTTCGGTGCTGTATCACAGTCTCTCTTGAATTCATCATCCACATTTTATGAAATTTTCTATATAATACCATTAGTTTTGAAATAATGCAATACCTTTTTGAGAAAGCGAATGATTTTTAATTAATGCATTGACTAACTAATCTAAGAATATTCTGAATGTGATAAAAAGAGAACTAATTACTATTACGACAAAAGCCCCAAATCTCCTCAACCCAATTTTTCCACTAAGTTTGTCTTTTATAATTTAATAGAAAATTGGCGAGTTATTTAATGGTATAGCCAACTCCCCATACCGTTTTTATCAGTTGAGGATTTTTAGCAGGCTCCTTTAACTTATCTCTTAATCTTCCAATATGAGCCATAACTGTATTGTTATTATTAAGATATTTTTCTCCCCAGACTGCTTCAAAAAGCTCCTCTGAAGATATTACCTTACCCCGATTTTCGCATAAGTACCAAAGTATAGAAAACTCTAAGGGCGTTAAAGTTACTTCTTTATTTAATAATGTACATCTATGTGTGCTTTTGTTAATCATCAATCCGTTAAAATCATATTCATCTCTTACTGTATCGAAAACCCTCTTGGTGTTGCCATTAAATTTGACGTAGCGACGTAACTGGTTTTTTACCCTTGCAACAACCTCCAAAGGATGAAACGGCTTTGTTATATAATCGTCAGCCCCCAGGGTAAGCCCTTTTATTTTATCAGCATCATCATCCTTAACAGTTAACATGATAATAGGATAAAAATATTTCCGTCTTATTTTCTGGCATATACGAAATCCCTCGATATCAGGAAGCATAACATCTAAAACGGCCAGATCTAGTTTCTTAGCCTCGATGCACTTGAGCGCTTCTAGCCCATTATAATATTTATAAACTGTATAACCATCTTTTTTAAGATAAACCTCAAGCAAGTCAGCAATTTCTTTTTCATCATCTACAATTAAAATTGATTCTTTCATACTAGTTTTTCACGCTCCTTAAATGACTAGACACAGCCCTTACCATATCATTAAAATTCAGTTATGTTTCGTCAGTTTTTGTTTCCTGCAAACCAGGGGATATTTCTACCTTGCTTTTAAATTTGTGAGTTCTTTGACTTCCGACACATTAAAGCAGTATGGTTCCATAATCACTTTTCCCACGACTATAAAGGCGTGGCGTAACCTGCCCATACTGCTCAAAGCTTGCTAAAAAATCAATCCTTAACTCTTCCCTTTAACAATTTTATAGTACGTACTTGCTGTTAAAAAATAACTAAGGATATAAAAAACTGTAAAAACGACAATGACGCCAAGGGCACACAAAAAGATCAAATTTGTATTATAAAGGTTTAACGAATAAAGTAGCTGAATAGTAATTTTAAGCCCCATCATCGTATGAAGTATTGCAATAACTAATGGTAAACCGAATACTAACATGATCTGCCTATGAATTGTTGATTTTACATCATCATCGCTCAAACCCACTTGCTGCATAATGATAAAATTCTGCTTATCTTCTAGCCCTTCTGAGATTTGTTTATAATACATAATCAATAATAAACAGATGGTAAAAATCAGCCCAAAAAACACACCAATAAATAATAAGCCACCGTCCATTGACTTTACATCATAACCCCAATCAATGATATTCTTACTGGTATAAAACCCTGGCATTTGTGCACAAGCTTTATCTAAATCAGCCAAAAGTGCTTCCTTGTTACTTGTCTCCCCATCCATATTAAACCATACGGAATAAAAAGGATAATCGGTGTCTCCATGAAAGGCTTTTGCCATCTCCTCCATACTCTTGTAATCCTTTAAGATAAAATACACTTTACCTGACGAATAATTGTTTTTCTCTTTTGTATCAAAGCGGAGGGAATTCAACTCCTCTTTCACACGGTATTCCTTACCATTCACAATCACCGAATCATATTTGAAATCGTCTGTATTAGAATAAACAAGTATTTCATTATCTTCTAATGTCATGTTTTGAGATTCGATATCATTAAAATCAGATAACGACAATAATCTAATGGAGCTTTTATTTTCCCCTGTGTTTTCACTTAAAATCGAAAATATATTATCTTTTTCCTCTAGGGTAACAATAAAATAGGGAAAATTAATCTTATCTGTAATTTTAACTTGATTCTCTTCTGCCAGTCTCGACAGTTCTGAATCAAAACCATTTTTATCCATGATTTTATCGTTTTCAAAAATATAATTGGCATCAAGGGGATTCTCAAATCGAATGGCAGACTTTTCCCCTAGCGTCAAGGATACTGTGCATAACAAAGTAATAATCACCATGGTACTGAAAATACAAATATTCACTAGGCTTGCTGCACTTTTTTTCATCCGGTAAATCATGCCCGACACAGTAATATAATTACTTTTCTTATAATAAAATTTTTTATTTTTTCTAAGTGTTCGCAACAGTACAATGCTTCCTGATGTAAATAAGAAATAGGTTCCGATTACGACCAACAAAACTGCTAAGAAAAAGTTAACAAAAATCATGCTATTGATCTTAGAAACAACTGCAATATAATAACCCCAACCTAAGAATAAAATGCCAAGCAAAGCAAGAATCCAAAGATGCTTAGGTTCCTTTTCACCTTTTTGAGGTTCTCTTAGTAAATCACTGGGATTTGCTCGGGTTACTTGAAATAAGTTCGTCCCTAAATTAAGAAACGAAACGAATCCAAAAAAAGCAAGGGTTAATAAAAAGCTGTTCACTGGTATAGTAAATGTAATATCAATAGGTAGCCCACTGGCATTAAGCAATATTAAAAAACATAATTTTGCGAACACTACTGCTGTTATCAATCCAATAATCATAGAAATGATATAGATAAAAAAAGTTTCCAAGAACATCATTATCGCAATATGTTTTTTTTCCAACCCCAAAATACTATAAAGGCCGATTTCTTTTTTGCGTCTCTTGATCAAGAAACTGTTTGTATAAAATAAAAATGGAACTAAAATGATACCCAACAACACGTTGCCAATCTGTAAAAGCAGCCAAACGTATGCTGCGTGGGGTACATTTTTAAGAAACTCATTATTTATAATGCAGTTAAATATAAAGAAAACACAAACGGAAAAAGCTGATGTTAAAATATAAGGAAAGTATACAATACCGTTTTTTCTTATTCCTGTAAAAGCCATCTTAGGCAAGATAATCCCTTTATTCATGCTCTTCAACTCCTTCGGTCTGAAGTACTGTTAAAGTATCAGAAATCTTATGGTACATTTCATCATCCGAAGAGTTCCCTCTATAAACCTGATGAAATAGGTTTCCGTCTTTTATAAATATTACTCTTCCGGCACATTTTGCCGCTTGCATGCTATGGGTAACCATTACAATCGTTTGCCCAAGTTTATTTATATCTGAAAACATATTTAAAAGGCTGGTTGCGGACTTGGAATCCAGCGCTCCCGTTGGTTCATCAGCAAGAATGAGCTTCGGATGTGTAATTAAAGCCCTTGCAACGGCAGCTCTCTGTTTCTGCCCGCCTGATACTTCATATGGATATTTTTGTAATAACGCTGTAATTTCCAATTGTTTTGCCAAGGGTTTTAGTCTCTCATCCATTTCACGAAATGATTTTCCTTGTAGTACCAAGGGTAAAAATATATTATCCTGCAAAGAAAAAGTATCTAGCAGGTTAAAATCCTGAAATACAAACCCAAGGTTATCTCTTCGAAAAGCACATAACTCTTTGTTTTTGATTTTAGAGAAAGATTTCTTATCTAATAATATCTCACCCTCAGTAGGTTTATCCAGAGATGCCAATAAATTAAGCAAAGTGGTCTTCCCTGAACCGGATTCTCCCATGATTGCTACGTACTCCCCTTTTTCCACGGAAAAACTAACATTCTCTAATGCTTTCACTTGATTGCCACCGAATCTTGTGGTATATACTTTTTTCAGATTTTTAACTTCTAAAAATGCCATGAAATAAATCATCTCTTTTCTTTATAATTTTTCTTAACTCTATAAGATCATTTTAACAAAAAAAGAAATGTTCTGCCTTTATTCTGGCTTACATTTCTTATTAGTATCTTTCAATATTGTAAGATTGACCGCTTTATTCCAATTCCTGCTTCTTTCCTCTGCCATCCTGTTTTCCAAAATAGATCTGAAACATAGTGCCCTTTCCCACCTCGGAAGAAACACTAATGTCAAAACCTAATTTATTTAAGACTTGCTTGCATAAATACAAACCAATTCCCGTTGATTTTTTATCCATCCTTCCGTTGTACCCTGTGAAACCTTTTTCAAAAATACGGGGTAAATCTTCTTGCTTGATTCCAATTCCCGTATCAGAGATACATAAAACAGAATCTGCCGAAGTCACATCATATGCATGTTTCAATTTATCATTGAATTGGGTAGTATTCTTTAAATCTATATATTCAATTGAAATGCTGCCTTTTGCAGTATATTTAATACAGTTAGATAGAATTTGCTCAATCACAAAACCAAGCCATTTTTCATCACTAATGACAATTCCATCAAAAGCCTCTAAATGCAAAGATATCTTTTTTCCAATAAAACTGACGGAATATTTTTTCACCGACTGCTTCACTATTTCATAAAGATTACATTCTTTTAGTAAAATGTCATAGGACATGTGCTGTAAACGAAGATAATAAAGTGCCATCTCTGCATATTGCTCAACTTTAAACAATTCCTGTTTCATCAGCATACTATTTTTCTGACTATCTTCTGCCTGTAGCAATAAATACAATGCAGCAATGGGTGTTTTAATTTGATGAATCCAAATGGTGTAATAATCTTTACTCTCCATGTCCTGTTTTTTCATTCTTAAGTATAAGTTACTACGGCTGTCAAATAAATCACATAATAACTCTCCATATAACTCTTCTATAAAATTGCTTGGTTTGGGAAGGGCATTTATGGTTGTTTCCATATTCAAATAAGCTTCATATAAAGCATGATACTTCCTTTTATATTGAATAAAACTATTGATCAAGCAACAGGACCCTAAAAATGTGCAGATTAGCAAACTATATAAAATAGGCTCAATGTCGGTTCTATATTGCAATGCGATAATGATGAAAACAGCCGCAAAAACAAAATATAGGCCAAAATAATTTACTCGATCCATAAACCATTTCCCAAACAGTTTACCAGTTGATAAATGTTCCATGAAAGTTAATCCTCCAACAGATATCCCATTCCTTTTTTGGTAGTAATAAAATCATTAAGAGAAATTTCTTCCAGCTTCTTTCTAAGTCTTGTAAGATTCACTGCCAGGGTATTATCATCAATAAAGCAATCCCCATCCCAAAGGTGCTTCATGATTGCTTCTCTGGATACCGTTTCACCTTTATGCTCAAACAATATCTGTAGTATTCTAAATTCATTTTTTGTAAGTTCTACTTTCTTCCCACTTACCTCAAGAGACGCATTTGATAAATTTAGTATAACGCCTTTATGCTCAAGAATATGAGAATTACCTTGAAAGGAATATGCTCGACGAATCAATGCCTGAACCTTGGCTGATAATACCGCTAAGTCAAACGGCTTTGCAACGAAATCGTCACCTCCCATATTCATTGCCATAATAATATTCATATTATCACTGGAAGAGGATAAAAAGATAATTGGTATTTTGGAAACTTTTCGAATTTCGGTACACCAATAATATCCATTATAAAATGGTAATGAAATATCTAATATCACCAAATGTGGTTCAAACATTACAAATTGTGATAATACAGCTTCAAAGTCACAGACAGTCTGCACCTCGAAACCCCACGCTAACAAATGTTTCTGAATCTCTCCCGAAATAATAAAATCGTCCTCAACAACTAATATCTTATATTTCATTTTAAATTACCCAACCTGTCCTTTAGCACTCTGCATACTAAAATTTTTACATATTCTTCTAAGACGATTCTATAGCATTTAATAATATATTGCAACATGAATACTTTATCTAGGTTATGATTCAAAGAAAATTGAAAGAAATGACTGCTCATATGCGACTAAAGGTAAGTTTCTAAACTATTCCCCTAGGAAAGGCAAGGGGCTTTTGTAAATAAGCAAAAGCCCTGAACCATTTCCTTCTTTGTTTCATTATCTTGTTCCCCCGCCGGATCCGCCGCCAATGAAACCACCGCCCCCACCAAAAGAAGCAAAACCGCCCCCGCCGCCAATGCGCTTATCCTGCTCCCGCTGATGTTCGGCTTTTATCATATTTCTGTAAAGCAAATAGTGATAGGCATAAGCAGTTGACATGCTTTGGCTGTATTCATTCACCTGCGTTGAAATTGCAGGATAAAGCTCCTTAATTTGCTCCGCCACTTGGTCAGCAATACCAAACAGCATGGCATAGGTTAGTAGCTCTCGCCAAATTGGCATTTCCTTAACACTTCTCTCAGCAACCAATGAAAAATCCTCCAAATATCGCTTAAGCCCCAATAATTCACCTAGTTCCTGCTCCCCCGCCGGTGTCAAATCGGCGAGCCTGCCGGGTATCCTCCATCGTGTTAAACAATTCTTTTGACTCAAATAGGTTCTTCCCCCACTATCACATTTTTCCATGTAAGAACGGAGCATCTTGTCATTTTGACTTGCATACCGTTCCAGCTCTCTTTCCTGCAAGATAGCATCTGAACCAGCTGCACCCTCCAAAATGGTATAAAGGTACTCATCATACTCATTCATTTTATCACCTTGACTGCCCATAAGCCGTAGGTTGACCGCCTCTTTGGTTTTGCCCATAAAGCCGACTTCCTGTGTTTCTACTGGAGACAAACACCCCAACTGAATCAATCGAAGCATACCTGTGGCCAAAATTGCGCCATCCTCACACATATCAAACAGTTTACCCAAGGAATAGGAGGCATTGAGATTACCGTCATTGGGAATATCTCTAAAATAGCCGAATCCTTCCGAAAATTTTTGCATTTTTTTCTCCGCTTTTTTCTTTCTTATCCTTTGAATCCAGAAGATCAACCCTATTGGAACACCTAAAGAGAGCAGCATTATGACCATTACCGTGATGATTGATACCTCTTTGCCATCAGAATCAGTATTATCGTAATCGCTACCCTCAAAAGCAGTTTGTTTTACTTCTTCAAAAGTTCCCTCTTCCTGCCGAGAGGGTAACAAAATTCCTTTATCCAGAGCAAACAGCACCGTCACATGGTTTTCTTTAGAGATAGGGGTGTTTGTATAGGCAAGGATTCCTCCATTCTGAAAGCCCACCTGTCCCGCAAAGCCAAATCCCCATACATCGGCAATTTCATCGGAGATGGGGGTGCCATTTGCAAGTCGTATTTCAATCTTCACATCGGTAGGTGTGGTATTCATTTCATCATTTACGAAGCGGAAATTCACCCCATCCATATCGGAATATCCACCCACAACATTATTCAGCTTATATTTAATCCCATATTGATTTTGGCCATATTGGCTGATTCCAAAACAGATCTCATAACCGCTATCTGTAGGATGGATGCCGCACTTTCTGGCCTTTTCTTCAAAGCTCCAATTGATGTTCCAATCATTCACAGTTTCATAACTTCCGTTTTGATCTGAAACTACAAGATTCTGAATAGTAAGGTATTCAGGCGCTTTCATGGGAATGTAGATTTCTGTGCCCTCGTCAAAACGCCCTTCCCAGTTCTGGGTAATCGTCATGGAGCCATCATCTTCAATGGTAGCCTGAATATCTATGGTATTCACTTTATTTGCACCAAACACAAGAAACTGCGGTACAATTAGCATTGCAAAACATAAAATTATACAGCTCACTTTTTTTCCCATAAGACACCTCATTTCATGCTTGGCATATTTGCCTTATCAGCCTGTTCCGCAAGATATTCTCTTTGTTGAAAGCCCAGCATTGAGGCAATCATGGAAGCTGGGAACATTCGTATTTTACGATTCAGCTTAGTCACACTATCATTATAAATCAGACGGCTGGTACGCACCATGTTTTCAAAGGTTTGCACCGCATCCATCGTTTTGATATAGGTTTCATTTGCTTTCAATTCAGGATACCGCTCTGCCACCATAGCAATCCTGCCTAATGCTTCAGAAATAATGCCCTCTTGACGCTGTACATCATCAGGTGTTGACTTTGCTGTAATCACACTTCTTCTTGATTGAATGGTTTCAATGATTGTTTCACTTTCATGCTTGGCGTAACCCTTTGTCAAATCCAAAAGTGCCGTCAAAGCATCAAAGCGACTTGAAAGCTGTACTCCAATCTGGCTCATGGCATTGTTAATATTCTCATCAAGTACTACCAGTTTACGCTGGGTAGAAATAATCCATAAAATAACCAACCCAATGATTGCGATTATTATAAGGAACATTGGTAACATAATATTTTCCTCCTTTTTATTAATGAAACGAAAAGACTGACGCCTATTTTGCCTTTCTCACCATTTTGCAGGTTATAGTTTTTTACTCCCATGAGATGCTCTCCAAAATGTACTCAAGATACGTTTCAAAGGAGGAATTCTAGGTGTTATAAGTAATGACAATATGTCGCTCATGATTTACACCTTCTACTGAGAAGTACAAAATTTGAGAAACGGTTCATTCCGCCCACTTGTATTGTCGTCACCTTGAGTAAAGGCTAATAAGCCGCAAATCCAAGGGTTATCACCATATTTTGTTCCTACTAAAGAAACAATCTTTCAATTTATTAAAGTCGAAAAAGCACTTGCCCCTTTTGTTTATGCCGGCTGATCAGTTATTATAATACTTGCTTTCTTAGTATCCCATGAATTCAAAAGAATACTCTATTTCAATTTTAGATTTTCCATCTTTGCCGACAAAGCATAGTATACGAACCACAATACCATTGATAATAATTTATTAAAAATATACGATGCAAAATAAAAAGAAAGCTTGCATCTTCTTTCATAGTTTCCCCCAAACATTCAAAACAAAGTATAGACATTTGATATTTTAACGAGCTTTATTTCTTTTATTTTAGCTACATAAACTATTCACAACTAGGATGAGATTTTAAAAATTTTATCATAATTTTAATATCAAATCGCAAATAGAAGGAGACTCACTTAAGGACAACATCAACTTTAAACTTGATAAGCGCCATGCTTTATGGTAAAATTTAGAAATTAATATTATAAATGAATTCAAGCGAGGTGCTAAAAATGAAATATACATCTGCAGAGGCAGCAAAGTTGCTTCGTAGTCTTAATGAAGAACAGTATGCATTAAAGCAAAAAGAAAGTATAAGTTCTACTTTTGTTGCTGCAGTAGGGGAAGATCTAGAATCCGCCCGCCCAGCTTATGATTATAAAGACATGCAGAATAAGTTGATCCAACTTGAAGCAAAAATCCGCAGTGTTAAACACTCCATTAATAAATTTAACCTTGAGCATATAGTTCCGGGTTTTGATATGACCATAGATCAAATTTTGGTGTATATCCCTCAGCTAACTGAACGAAAGCAAAAATTATCAATGATGCGCAGTAGACTGCCTAAACAGAGGGAAAATACTTCAAGCTTCCGTGGCACACCTATTATTGAATATGAGTATACAAATTATGATGTGGAAGAAGCGGAAAAAGACTACAAATGGGTTTCCGATGAATTAGCTAAAGCCCAAACGGCACTTGACGTTATGAATAGTTCGGAAACAATGGAGATAGAAATATAAGATTTTTCCAGAATAGTGGATGAATACAATTTAATTTAATTTTATTTAAATAGGGGGTCAATGAACCAGTTTAATGTTAAAGTAATTGTCCTCTGTTATTTCCAATTATCTGTTTTTGTTTAATGTTGATAAATGAAAAATCACAATTGTAAGTTCCACTACACTATTCGAAAACCTAATTCACTAAATTGACAGCTGAGGTTTGGTTCTAGGCTGTCATCTTATGAATATACCCCCTTTAATACTTGTTTCGAAAAACGAAATTTAATAAAATTACATCTAAGAATATATACTACTTTCTAAAGGAGGGATTTCATGAAGACTATTAAATTACAAGGAATTGACTATATAGAGCCGTTAGAAGGCAGTACTGAATGGTATTGGGGAATGAATTATACAAATGGCGATCTCTATGAAGCTGAAGAAATCTTTAGACAAGGAAATTTCCCAACAAGACATAAACTATTATTTGTTCATTACCCTGATGGAAGCGTCATTCAACCAGTGATAGCTAAGGAAGGGCAATATTTTGGAAAACCAATTTACTACAAAAATCACATTATAATTTTGATTGCCGATTTTCCAGCTGGAAAGATTGAGATAGTGGAGATGGATGAGCTGATGCAACAAACTTCAATATTGACTAGCCTTTGCCTTTCAAATTTAAAAGATTGCTATAATCTGATGTTAAAAACATCACCTTTGATGCTCACCAGACAATCAAGCGATAATGAGTTTCAAATTTTATGGCCAGAAAAAATAGAATTTGCTATAGACGATAGAGAAGGCTTTTCCTTTAGGGACAGCGAAAAACTGTACTTTTGGAAATGGTATGAGGATCCTGATTACTATGAAGAAATTGTGGTGCGTAAAATTGATTCAGGAGAAATAATAGAAAGAATACCCGGATCTCTTATGGTTATGCCAGATGGACAAAAGTGGATATTAACGTGATTAATGAACTCTCATTTTAAGGCTATGTGCGACTGCTAGATATGCTTTAGCCTAAGGGTCTTTATTGTTTTAATCCAGATGCAAAGCGCCTTTCTTTCAATTCTATTCTTGCTCAAGCGTGTCACCTATTTCTCCATTACGATTTAAATCTTCCCCTTAGACCACCCCCTGGGTGGCCTGAGACAAATTGACTTTGCCTATTTTTATGTTCTCGCCACTCAAATAAAAACGTTTTATAACTTTCACTTGATTTATAGCTAATTTGAGAGGCATAATGGAATACGTACAATCCCGATGAAGCTATTAACCCATTGCCAGACGGCTTCCCAGCTCGAAGGCTTTCAGGCAGTCCTCGGGAAATTGCTCAGCCTTTACTTGTGCCTTGTGCACTGCATTAAATTTAGATGCTTCATACATAGAATAATCTTTAAACTGGTAGGTATCATTGCAAATAAATATTTCTGATTGTCCATGAAAAAGCTCTAGCAATGCCTGATTTTGTTTAATGATCGCTTCATAATTCAGCTGTTTCATTTGCTCTTCTGTAACATTCATGGTATAAACAAACGCTGAAACGATTTTCCCGTGAAAAACAGATCTATCTCCTGTATTATAAGATAAATTAGGAAATATCAGTCGTTCGAGGAAAGAACGCATTTCCCCTGTAACGTTTCCAAAATATATGGGTGAACCTAACAGAAGAACATCACAATTCAATATTTTTTCAAGAACTTCTCTAAGATCATCCTTGATTGAACAGACTCCATTACCATGATTTCCTTTCCTTTTGCAAGCAAAACAACTATAACAACCTTTGAACTCTAATTCATAAAGATTGATTAGCTCTGTGGCCGCTCCCTTTGTTTCTGCACCCTTAAGAACATTCCGAAGCAGTGTAGCAGTATTTCCACCTTTTCTTGGACTCCCATTTACAGCAATAACTTTCATATATTTCTTCCTCTCTTCATTATTTTTTTCAAGACTTTTCATTATGATATAAAGCAAGGGTATTAATAATCTTTTCCAATCTCTTTTACTAATTTCTTAAGCGTGTAGAATGAGATGATCCGCTTTAAATTCTACAGTCTTTTCGCATTTATTGATAATCGAAACTATGGGCTTTCATGCAGCAACATTTCTCTTTTACTATTTAAAATAATATCAAAGGGTGTAAAACAGTCAACACTACATAATAAGCATTTGATTTTTTACACCATTACGATAAAGGCACGTCCTTTCAGTAAGTGCCTCAAGCATAATCATTAATATATATCTATTTCTTTTTTCTTCACTGGTATCCATATTTCACTTTTATATTTGGGGTTTGATGTATCAGGACTTTCATTCCATAAAATCTCCGGTCCCTTCACCGCTTCATATCCTGAGGGCGGGAACCACTCTGCGTATATCCTGCCCCACACATCTTGAAGAGTCTCAGGAAACGGTCCAATGGATTCAAATACTGCCCAAGTTCCAGCATCAATTTCTAATAAATCAAACTCTACATTTTTCTTTTTTGTTGTAGCTACCCCAATATAATGATCCAATTCACCCGTTTCTTCCATTCTTCCTTCTGTAAAATTTGTTGATGCACTAATAATACCCATTGGTTCTACATCGGAAATTGACTTCAATTGTTTTATAACATCGGGGGTCAAAAGTTCGGTCATTTTTGCAATCTCAGGATTAACACCCTGAAAAACAATGGGAACTCTCTTCTTAAAACCTACTAAATTGAATTTTTCTTTCTCTACAATGCGATAATTCATTTCACATCCTCCTTTAATGGATAATTGAAAGGTCATTTTAGGAAATGCTTTTAATTGAATATTCCCACTTCTCGCTTCAGATGGGAGAATACCATGCATAGAATGAAAAGCCCGAGTGAATGAATCCGCCGAACCATAACCGTACTTTACAGCAACATCAAGAATGCGCAAATTTCTATCTTTCAAATCAAGGGCAGCAAGTGTTAATCTCCTTCTTCGAATATATTCTGACAAGCTGATCCCTGATAAAAAAGAAAACATACGCTTAAAATGATATTCTGAACAGAAAGCAATTCTTGAAATCTCACGATAATCAATTTCCTCAGTTAAATGCTCTTCAATATATGCCATTGCATAATTCATATAACTTATAGAATCCATGAAATAACCTCCTTTCTTCATCAATGTTATCAAAGGATGTATTTATCCATCCGACAATCTGTGCACAATATCATCGATTGCCCAATCATTCATCATTCATTGCTTCGATACCTTGCCGCTTTAGTTCTTCAAGGTTATCTAGCATGTTTTGAAGTGTCTCTGGAGTGTGTCCCAACCAATCAGATACTTCCCCCACGATTCTA
>NZ_DALYUL010000010.1:88060-88705 GCF_031981185.1 Anaerotignum sp.
GATAGGATCTGGTAGGGTTTCCTGGAAATTTTTTATCTGTCAAATTTGGATCGTTCTCCAAGCCTCCTAAAGGCTCTACAATATAAATTCTACCTCTTCCATCCCCCATCGCCAGTTCGGCTCCCCAAACAGCCGCATCTAGTGTTCCCGTAAAGTAGACATAGTTTGCTTTTTTTCTCTCACCATAGTTTGAATGATAACCGGGCTCCAGCAAGTCTCCCACCTTCAAATCTGCTTTTGTTCCATGATAAAGAGGTCCTGGATCTAAGCAATCTTTCATAAATTGCTCTAGCCCGCTTTCTGATGTTAGTTTTTCAAGATTATGAAATATTTTCTCTTCGTCCCAATTCCACCATTGAAGCTTAAGTAAAAATTCAACTATCTCATCAGCAAATCTTTTTTTGATTAATTTAGCTGGATTCCCACCGTATATTGCATAGGGCTCCACATTCTTTACTACCGTTGCATTGGAGGAAATAATGGCACCATCTCCAATTTGAATACCCGGCATAATGGTTACATTTTGTCCTATCCACACATCGTTGCCAATTACAGTATCTCCCTTAAAAGGAAGTTGTTCAATCGTCGGAGTCACCTTTTCCCATCCACAACCAAAAATATTAAAGGGATAGGTTGTGATTCCTT
>NZ_DALYUL010000010.1:88715-91841 GCF_031981185.1 Anaerotignum sp.
ACCATTCATTATAAACTTAACTCCCTCTGCAATTGCACAGAACTTGCCTATTATAAGCCTATCCCCCAGAAATTCGTAGTGATGCTCTATATTGTCATAAAACTTCTCGGGAGACTTTTTGTTATCACTGTAATAGGTGTATTCACCAATCTCAACATTGGGTCTTTTAGGTAGATTGCTAATATAGCAAACTGTTTTTATATTTTCATGGGGATAAAGCTTTTTCTTGTCTGGCCCTATCATATCCATTCTCCTTCCGTATTCGAGTTATGCTGCGTACATTTTGCAAGAGACACAATTTCATGCTGCTAATATCTTAGCCATTACATGATGATATTATATGGGTATGATCCAAAAACAAACAGTCTATATTTCATAAATGTTTTGTGTTATAATTAAAATAAAAAGCGTACCTATACCAGGGTATTGGCAGATTGAGAGGTTTTTACCTTTATCAACGTTTTGTATTAAAATGCGACTATGGCTAGATAAACATTCTCGTTTTAGTAAACATATAAATATCATACTATTTTTCAGTAATAACAACAAAGTCTTATTATCATTTCTAAATTCTGCTCCTGCCACATCTCCAAAATATCTTAAATTCTTGAATCCAGCCTGAAGCAACTCTTTTTCTAGTTCTTCATTAGTAAAAGTATGTTCCCATAGATTGTAACAAGTGGTAAGTTTGTCTGTCACTACAATATATTGATTAAGGAATGTATTGCTTTCATCATAGCGGTAAAGGGATTGCAACAGCAAATATGGTCTACCACTCCAAAAGCCACTATCCTCATAACTCCACTCTTTGAACTCTTCCCTACCGACATACTCAAATGGGGTAAATACATCAAATATAAAGTAACCGTTAGGACTTAGTATATCATAAACTTTTGCCAGTAATAACTGACGCTCACTACTGGATAGTACTCCAAAATCACAATAAATCATAGTCACCAAATCATATTCACCAGAAAGGAAAGACTGAATATAGTCACGATTTAGGTATGCAATATCTAAGCCTTTTTCTCTCTCCTGTTTCTTTGCATATTGAATTGAGTTCTGTGACAAATCAACCCCAGTTACTTGATAGCCTTTATTACAAAACAGCTCCGCATAGATACCCGGTCCACAGCCCAAGTCTAATAATCTCTTATACTTTACAGGTGGTACTATATTAGAAATCCAGTGGACAGATTTGCGGACAAAATCCAGTTTCCGTGTTGCAGATTCTAAATCAGGATTTAAATGTGCTTCCAACATTCCTTGAGATATATGAGGATCATCCCAAAATTTTGCATCAGTTCTTTCGTCCAGGGGGGCTCTCTTGGCAAACTGCTTCATAGTCTTTAACATAATTCGTTCATCCTCTCTTTTTAAAAAATAAAAAAAGCTGCAGAAAATTTCCACAGCTAAAAATTTGCATTCCTAATTGTGTGGTAAATAAATAATCTTCTAGGCATAAAAACAAAACCTTCTTAAACTTTCAAGGAAATGATTTATGCAATTCATGATTATTTTAGTTTCCACGTTTCACTTATACTGCTAATTTTGCAATATGAAAGTGCGCCGGACTGAACCAACTCCTTTTATTACAATACTTTTTCATAAATATGATACTACGCTTTCGTTGATTTCGCAAGAAATTGCGTATAACTCTCACTTAGACTAAAATAGAAATAATTCTCATTATAAATTTCTATCATTTATCTCAAAAGGAATTTATAATTCGTGAAATTGCTTCCTCCTCATTTGCCACAAAAAAAATATCTTTTCCTTTATTGCATTCATAAATATAGTCCTTTAACGCCTTACTAGTATAGGCTGAAAAGTCACCAATGATGGCAAGCTTCATTCCATAGTTCACATATTTTTGTACAATTTCTCCTGCAAGGCGAGAACTCAAGTCAAAAAAATCTTCAATGATCGCTTCTTTATGGATCATTATAGCGTTACAATCATATTCATACCGAATGATAGCCATCAATTCCAACGCTGATTGTACATTACTGATAATTGTTGATTTTTCTTGTACATATGCTACACCATTTTTCTGATTAACATCAATTTTCATTTTAATCCTCCTTACTAATTCATTATGAAGTAAAAAATATACACTTCTCTGGTAACCTTCACCAGTGCATGCCCTTCTCCTATTAAAAAATCCTCTGAGGTGATGGTAGCAACCCATAGAATAAAGCACAAAATAGAAAAAATACTCTCTCCTTTCCAATCTCTGCAGGAGATAAAACAACAAGCCTATTACCTTATCCCGACGCTTTATTGCAAAATATAGAGCCATCCATCCGCCTAGTGATAACCCAACCTCGTTTGCTTTCCTAATATTTAGTTTTTCCAACACATCATGTAACCAGTCAGAATATGAATTATCGGTAAGTGGCATTTGTAAAGAAAATCTTTTTCCCGGCTCTCCTTACATATTGCCCCTCATACACATGGAATTTTATAAATTCATATTCTTTCATAAATCCGTCTGTATAATTTCTTTTTTTGCATCCACGGATTTAAATATTTCATGATTTCACTTCATCGTGAATTCTCCTTATCTAACAGCGTTATAATTGATAGCATTTCATTGATATATTCAGCACTGCCCCACACAAAAACTTTACAAACCAAGGCAGCATCATCATATTTTATATGCATAGTTGCGCCATCCATTTTGACATCTTTGCTGTTCATTACAGCTAATAAGGTATTTGATATTCGCTCAAATTTTTTCTTATGAACCACATGCATATCCACTACTGCAGAAATGCTAATTCTACTTATAGGGGCATCCATAACATTGCTATTTGTGTACTGTATTTCATTGTTTACAAAGTCAATATCAGATGTTTCCCCTTTGTATTCCTTCCCAAGCGAAGAATCTTTACCCATAAAAGCGTCTAAATCCTCCCTAATTATACGCCACTGCTTACCTACCTTCATTGCTTTCAATTTTCCACTGTTGATAAACCCCCGAACTGTTTTATGGTGCAAACCTAAAGCATCAGCGACCTCGTATATTGTCAAGTAATTATTATTCATATAATCCCACTCCAATTCACTCTCATTTGGATATGAATATACAACAAAATATAATTTATGTCAATTAACTTTTCC
>NZ_DALYUL010000010.1:91851-95574 GCF_031981185.1 Anaerotignum sp.
AACTTTTCCATTTGTTTAACTTTAATACACTTTATGATACAAAATAATACCATCCAATTTTATTTTTCAAAATACAGATTCAATTGTTTATGCTATAATATACACAATATCTTTAGAGAAAAAAAAGGAAAGGCGAGGATAAAGATGACAGATATTTCTGCGTTGATTGAAGGTTTGAAAAATAGCGATGTCAATAAAGCATACCAATGCTTGAAACAACTGGAAAGTGAAAGTGACCTTTCTGAGAATGTTTATCCATTCTTTCATATTTTTGTTGACATGCTTAGCAATGCAAATTCTTATATTAGAACAAGAGCATTGATCTTAATTGCCGCCAATGCCAAATGGGATATTGATTATAAAATTGATGAAATTATTGACTCCTATTTAAAGCATATTACTGATGATAAACCAATTACGGCACGGCAGTGCATTAAGGTATTGCCAACCATTGCAAAATATAAACCAGAATTAAAGTTTGATATTGAAACCGCATTATCTAATGCTGACACCGCTAAATATAAAGATAGTATGAGGCCCCTTGTAGAAAAGGATATCAAAAACGCCTTGTATAATATACAAAATCTTTAATTTAGAAGCCTAAACGTCATTTCGCAAAAAAAGTCGAGAGTTTTCCAAATGCTAAATGCTAAAATTTTGATATAAGGAGGTGCAAAAAAATGGAGGAGCATAGAGAAGCTGTCCAGCGTATGCAAGACTATATTGCAGAGCATTTATGCGAAAATATTACCCTTGGAGATTTATCTCGGGTATCCTTGTTTTCCCCTTGGTATTCCCATCGCCTTTTTACACAACTCACCAATCTAACGCCTGCCGATTATATTCGGCGTTTTCGGCTATCAAGGTCAGCACTGAAGCTGCGTGATGAGTCCTGCAAAATTCTTGATGTAGCATTGGAACTTGGTTTTGGCAGTGTGGATGGATATCAGCGTGCCTTTTTTCGTGAGTTCGGCTGCAATCCACGGGAATATGCCGTTTCTCCCATTCCTCTTTATCTTTTCACCCCTTATGGCGTAAAGTATAAAGCTATCCGAAAGGAGAATAAAATGGAAAACGTAAAAAATGTATTTATTCAAGTGATTGAGAAACCTGCCAGGAAAGTGCTCATCAAACGAGGAATCAAGGCCGCGGATTATTTTACCTACTGCGAAGAGGTTGGTTGTGATGTATGGGGGCTGCTTTTAAGTATGAAATCCATTAGCAAAGAACCTGTTTCCCTTTGGCTTCCTGCAAGCTATATCAAGCCAGGCACATCGGAATATGTGCAGGGTGTTGAAGTTGCAATGGATTATGCAGATATTATTCCAGAAGGATTTGACGCAATTGACCTTCCCCCTTCCAAATATTTGATGTTCCAGGGGGAACCTTTTCACGAAGAAGATTATTGCCAGGCAATTGAACAGATTTGGGAATCAATTAAGAAATATGACCCTTCTGTAATTGGCTACACTTGGGATAAAGATAACCCACGTATACAGCTTGAACCAATCGGTACAAGAGGGTATATTGAATTTGTAGCAATCAAATAAGGGCAACTTTTTTGGTAGCATGGGGCGACAAATAGTCGGCCTATGCTACTTTGTAAACCCGTAAAATTCGAGACAACATATGGATAATTTTGAATTTCTACTAAACAATGGAGATGATTAATATATGCAAAAATACATTGCTCTACTACGAGGTATCAATGTAGGTGGCAAAAATAAAATATCTATGCCAGAGTTAAAAAAGACTTTTGAAAATATAGGCTACCAAGATGTAAAGACTTATATCAATAGTGGTAACATCATTTTTTCCAGCCCCATTGATGATGAAGATGAAATTAAAAAAAGCTGTGAATTGGCTATTACTAATACATTTCATCTAAACATTGCTGTCACAATCATACCCGCCCAAGAATTGACTGTTGCTCTGCAAAATGCACCATCATGGTGGGATAGCGATTCACAATCAAAACATAATGCTATTTTTGTAATCCCCCCTGCCACTGCAAAAGAGATCTTGGAGCAAATTGGAATTGAGAAACCGGAATATGAAAAAGTAAGCTATTATGGACAAGTTATTTTTTGGTCTGCACCAATCACAACTTTTTCCAGAACAAGACTGTCAAAAATCGTAGGCAAGCCCTCATATCATAGCATCACAATAAGAAATGCAAATACGACTAAAAAACTATTACAACTTTTGGATTAATGTCGTAAAATACCAGGAATCTAAATTCTTTGCTTAGGAGAACTTTATGAAACTAGAAAAATATAAACCCACTGACTGTGCTGAAATTGTGGAACTATTTTACTCCACAGTCCACGTCGTTAATGCAAAAGACTACACCAAAACTCAACTAGATGCTTGGGCAACAGGTAATACAGATATATCCACTTGGGATAACGCTTTTTTAGAACACAACACTCTTGTTGCGAAAGAAAAGCATACCATCGTAGGCTTTGGTGATATGGATGACAACGGCTACCTTGATAAACTGTATGTACATAAGGATTATCAGGGTAAAGGCATTGCCACAGCTATTGTAAAAGAACTAGAACAACACGCGGCCATGCATGGCATTTCTTCTTTTACCACACACGCTTCAATTACTGCAAAACCTTTTTTCGAAAAACAAGGTTATCGTGTTGTGCGTAAAAATTGTGTTGTGCGTAACGGCGTTTCTCTTATAAACTTCACGATGGAAAAAGGAAATGAAAAATGAGAAACTGCCTAAGTTAATTAACCAGACTACAGTTTCAGTTATTCACCAAAATTGATTAACTATAAAAAGGAGTGAAAGGAAATGATAACTGTCAGACCAATGACATTAGCAGATTTAACTCTTTTTCAGCAGTGGCTATATACTCCCCATGTAGCGAAATGGTATCATGACCCTCTTAACTGGATAGCAGAGGTAGAACAACAAGATGTTTTTTTTAATTGGATACATCATTATATTGTTGAGGTGGAAGATAGGCGAATTGGCTTTTGCCAGTATTACGCATGTGTAGATAGTGAGGAGCCATGGGGCGGCTATACAGAAATGGGTGGCTCATATAGCATTGATTATATGATTGGTGAACTCGATTATATCGGCAAAGGCTTTGGTAAGGAAATTGTGATTGTTTTAGTTGCAAAAATTAAAGAGCATACTGATGCAAAGCGCATTGTTGTGCAGCCTGAATCAGAGAATAAGGCGTCTTGTGGCGTATTACTATCTTGCGGCTTTCAATATGATAAAGAGAAGGACATTTTTTTGCTTCCCCTAGAATCTTAAGGGGAATGGCGAAAATGCAAAAAACCAGCAGTTTATAGTCATTTCAAACTGCGGTTTCCCGGGAAATAATAATTTTGAAATTATAAAAGCTGTGTTCGCATCCTGCGACCCTGTTCTTGAAATCTAATGGAATTGCGGGAAACTTTTTAAAAGCAACGATGAAGAAATTTTAAAAAACATAGATGCGTATTTGAAAGCGGTGGAACAAGCGGGATTTGAAATGGCAACACAAAATCAGGTTTCGGAAGAAACGAAATCAAACTCGAAATGCAGCTTATGCTCATTTCGGATTATGTGAAATATATCGAAATGTGACGAAGAAAAAACCGATGATTCTACTACCATTTTCTCATGATTTGTGGAAGGATACCGGGCTTTATGTTATAATTATGATGTGTTCTTTATTTTTACAAAGGTAAGGATGATGATAACATGAAAAT
>NZ_DALYUL010000010.1:95584-109204 GCF_031981185.1 Anaerotignum sp.
CAGTTACTGGAATAGTGCACTAAAAAATAAAACTTAGGAGGTTTTTATGACTATTCCAGATAAAATATATCCAAGAACACACGATACTGAAACAGTATATTTAAAAAATGTAATCACAAACCCAAACATTATTGTTGGTGATTATACCATGTACAATGACTTTGTTTCCGACCCCGTAAAGTTTCAGCAGAACAATGTGCTTTATCATTATTCAATTAACCAAGACAAGTTGATTATCGGCAAATTCTGTTCTATTGCCTGTGGCGCAAAGTTCCTTTTTACCAGTGCCAATCACACACAAAAATCCCTTTCGACCTATCCATTTCCCATCTTTTTTGAAGATTGGGATTTAGACAAAAAACACGTTGCCTCTGCATGGGACAATAAAGGTGATATTGTTATCGGCAATGATGTTTGGATCGGTTACGAAGCGGTAATATTGTCTGGCGTTCATATTGGTGATGGTGCCATTATCGGCACAAGAGCCGTAGTTACAAAGGACGTCCCTCCATATACGGTGGTTGGCGGTATTCCTGCAAAAGAAATAAAAAAGCGTTACCATGACGATACCATAGAGAAATTGCTGGAAATCGGCTGGTGGAACTGGCCTTATGATAAGATACAGAGATTTCTACACCATATTATGAATGGCGAAGTTGATAAGCTATATCCTTAAATTTTAATCCAGAATGCAAACAGACTCCCAACAACAGGAGTCTGTTTTTTTCTATATATAACCATGGTTCTTATCAAGTAAATGCCCTAAAAAAGGAATAGACCCCATTGATGTTTGACCACACAATATCGCTGGCTTTCTATCCAAAAAAGTTTATAAAATAAAATGATTTGCTTTTCATTCTAAAAAAATTCTTGACAAAGCTAAACTATCGTTCTACACTCTATACATACCAATGGTATGTATAGAGAAAGAGGTGTACTATGGCACGTAATAAATATCCTGAGGAGACCATACGGTTGATACTGGACGTGGCACAGCGGCTGTTTCTGGAAAAGGGTTATGATAGCACTTCCATTCAGGACATTATTGATGGCCTTGGTGGCCTTTCCAAAGGGGCCGTTTACCACCACTATAAGTCCAAGGAAGAGATATTCAACGCAGTGGGCGACCGCTATAATGAACAAGTCATTTGTGAATTAAAAGCCATCCGAGATGATTGTTCCCTTACCGGCTATGAAAAGCTGAAAAAAATGTTCTGTCAGTCTCTATCAAATTCAGATCGTGAAATCGTTTTTACAGTGGCACCCAATATGCTTGAAAATCCAAAACTGCTAGCCATGCAGATGCGTGAAATTTTTTCAGATGTTGTCCCCCACTATGTGCAGCCTGTCATGGAGCAAGGCATAGCGGATGGTTCCATCCAGACTGCGTATCCAAAGGAGCTTTCGGAGGTCATCATTATGCTGACTAACCTTTGGCTCAATCCGTTGGTGATTAACACAGACGCGGATAGCATGGAAAAACGAGTGCACTTTTTCAATTTGTTATTGAAGAACATGGGAATAGAGTTGATCGATGAGCAAATGCTGAAATCCTACCGACATTACTGCAACCTGGCAAATCAAAAGCGGGAATAAATAACTGCCCAACGAGGGCATTTATTTTTACCCATATACATACCGACGGTCGGTATCTAATTAGGAGGAGATTATATGACATCAAAACTGTTTCAAAAAGATTTTTTAATGGTAGTAGTGGGGCAGATTATTTCTTTATTCGGAAACAACGTCCTGCGCTATGCACTACCCCTTTATTTGCTCAACAAAACCCAATCAGCAGCACTCTACGGTATGGTAATGGCAGTGTCATTTCTACCCATGCTGCTACTCTCGCCGGTAGGCGGTATCCTAGCTGACCGAGTAAACAAACGAAACGTAATGGTTTGTTTAGATTTTTTCACCGCATTTTTGATGCTTTTTTATGTAATAAGCGTCAACAGCTTGCCCCTTGTTCCCCTGCTCATTGCCGTGTTGATGATTCTCTATGGCGTTCAGGGAGCTTATCAGCCCACGGTACAATCGTCACTGCCATTGCTAGTACCACCCGACAAGTTGATGGCGGGAAACGCTGTTATTAACATGGTAAATTCTCTGGCAGGAGTGATAGGGCCAGTGCTTGGGGGAATAATCTTTGGTTTTTTTGGTATTAAGCCAATATTATATCTCAGCATTGTCTGCTTTTTTCTATCTGCAGTTATGGAAATTTTCATTCACATACCATTTGAAAAGCGTAATTTTGAAGGGAGTGTACTCTCTCTGGTAACTTCTGACCTAAAAGAAAGCTGGCAATTCATTCGCCAAGACCGCCCAGAGATTGGGCAGGTGTGCCTGTTGCTTGCCACAATTAATTTAATCTTTTCTGCACTGGTTATTGTAGGATTACCCATTGTCGTCACCAGTCATCTAGGGTTTGATCAAGCCACAGGAAACCGACTTTATGGATATGCAGAGGGCGCACTAGCTGCTGGCGGGCTATTAGGGGGGCTTCTCTCAGGCGTCATTGGACATAGATTAAAAGTCAGCCAAGGATCAACGCTGCTTTTCTTTTGTACGGCTACCCTACTCCCTATGGGCCTAGCTCTGAGACTGCCAATAGGGTCAGTACCCGCATATTTCCTTATTGTCTGTTTCTGTTTTATTATGATGGCTATTTCAACACTATTAAGCGTAGAAATGATTACCTATGTTCAGAAGATTACACCTTCTAACCTTACTGGCAAAGTTATGGCTTTGCTCTTGTGTCTGGTCATGAGCGGAAATCCCATCGGGCAGGCAGTCTATGGTGTGTTGTTTCAATACTTTTCAACTCAGGTAGCTTACATTTATTTCGGTGCATTTACAGTCTGTCTCGGATTATGTATAGTCTCCCGCATTGTGTTTCGCCAGATGAATGACAATATAATCAAATCTTAAAATAACAAAACTCAGATACATAGTAATATGTTCCCAATATAGACAAACAAAATAAAAGCAATCTCCCCACAGAATTGCTTTTGTTTAACAATATAATGATTTTCAGTAAGCGACAGTGTCCATGATACAATGTAAAAGAAAAAATGAGTCTTAACACTCATAAGACTCATTTTTTACACTAAAATTATGTCTGCATTTAAACTGCTTTTACAGAACAAATAGGAATCTATCCATAACATACTTACCAATTTTAAAACAGTTGTTCTTTACCCTGTTGAACGGATACAATCAACGGGATAATCTCATCGTAATCAAATTTTTTGTTTTTTATGGCGCTTTTTATTTTTTGAGGTAAATCAACATCTAAAGCGTCGGTGGCAATCTCAGCTTCAACAATATAACCATCCTTCACAAGAAGATATAAATCTATCTCGCCCCAGGAAAACCGCTCCGAAACATGAAGATTGAACTCAGGAGAGGAACCAAAATTCCAATCCCAGCTCTCAAACCTCTTTATTCTCTCCTGAAAAGTCTCCCCATCTGCAAAATTATGTCCCTTGAAATCGTCATTAACACACTCTATATCAGAAGCCTTGCTGTCGGTTAAAAATTCACTGGTCAAGGAATCTATAAGGGTTTCAGCTGTAATCGTGCGTTTTAGCTCCTTAAGATTTTTCACTCTGGCCTTTACAGAATCTATCCCTTTGGAGCGCAATTTTTGCTCAGAGACTGTTAGAAAGCGGCTTAATTTTTCTAAATTAGAATCAATCAGCAAAGTCCCATGGTGGCAAAGAATATTGTTTTCTACAAAAAATGCATTTCCCGATACCTTGTATTCCTGCACCAGAATGTCATTTTTCCCGCTGAAAACAGCATCAATTCCATTGGCTGCCAAAGCGCTGATAATAAAATCAATATTCTCCTCTACTTTTTTCTCGGAAAAAGATGAAATAAATGTGTAATTTAAATTCCCCAGATCATGATAGACGGCTCCGCCGCCTGACAACCGTCTAACAAGTTTTCCTCGCTGATCGTTCAATTCCTGTAAATTACATTCCTTCCAAGGGTTCTGATTCCGTCCTATTACAACTGTATTCTCATTTTGCCATAAAAAGAGAATCTTTTCATGTTCGCCAGCATTATGGACAAGATATTCTTCAAAAGCAAGATTGAAATATGGATTATTGCTTTGTGAAAGATAAACCTTATACAAAATGAATAGCCTCCCCAGTAATACCTAATATGGCCTCATGCACAGATTCTGCCGTAGTTGGATGGGCAAAAACAAGGTGGCTGAGGGTTCGATAGTCCGTCTTATTTTGAATATAATAGGTGAAATTCGAAACGAGATCCGTTGCTCCCGGCCCAATTACCGCTGCTCCCAAAATTCTATGGTCTTCTTGGTGATAAAGTATTTTTACAAATCCTTTTTGTTCTCCCTGGCTTAATGCCTTTCCATTTGCAATAAAAGGAAACTTACTTGTTTGATATGAAATGCCCTGACGTTTTGCTTCCTTTTCTGAAAGACCAACCATGCCAATCTCCGGAGATAAAAAAACGGCACTTGGAATGGCAGAATAATCCATGAAGCTTGCTTTCCCCATACAATTTTCAGCAGCAATAATACCCTGGTGGCTGGCAACGTGAGCCAGTTGCATTTTATTGGTGATATCACCAATTGCATAGATTCCCTCCTTCGAGGTAAGCATATGTTCATTCACTTCAATTCCATTTTGTTTTGCATTTAAGGCAACCCCCAGCTCCCCAAGATTGATGGCGGTTAAATTCGGCCTTCTGCCAACTGACATAAGAACGGTTTCTCCAACAACAAAGTGTTTTTCTCCTTGAGAGAAACCAGTGATTGCTTGCCCATCTTCCGCTAAGGATATTTCCTCAACTTTTGCTTTCGTGTATAGTTTTATCCCTCTCTGTTTGCATTCTTCTGTTATCACCTCAATGATATCTCCATCAAAATTCGCCAAAATATCATCAAGGAACTCTATAACTGTTACCTTACTTCCAAAAGAGTTAAAGATAAACGCAAACTCCATTCCAATTACACCGCCCCCCACAATGGTAAGCGACTCAGGAACCTTATTAAGACTTAGAATTTCTTCGTTCGTAAATACCACTGGTAAATCTGCTCCGGGGATATTTAGTCTTGATGGAGATGAACCTGTGGCAATAATCATGTTCTTCGCCTGGATAGAGGCTTCGATTCTATTATTTTTCACAAAAATCAAGTCTTTTGTTACCGTTGCCTCTCCTTCTATAAAACGTATTTTCCAGTAGTCCAAAAGAGAATGAATCCCGGTGGATAAGCTTGAAATCACTTCGTTCTTTCTGCTTACAATCCGCCCCATATCAATAGCCATCTCTTGGGCTTTTATGCCAAATTCAGTGCTTCTATGCATTTCATCATAAAGATGTGCGCTTTTTACAAAGCTTTTTGTGGGAATACAACCAGAGTTCAAGCAGGTACCACCAATTTTATTTTTTTCAATCAGTACCACGTTACCCCCTAATTGTGCTGCTCTGATTGCCGCAACATAGCCTCCAGGGCCACCGCCAATTACAACAACATCACAGGTAATATCTTCTTTCCTAGGCTTTGCAAGCCCAAAACTGTAGCCTTTCTTTGTCTGCTCAGGTGCTTTATTGACTTTTTCACCATCTATTTCCGCCACCGTTTCTCCGACTTTAACCAATTGGCCTTCTTCAATCAATATGTTTTGTATGGTTCCTTCGTATTCAGACTTTACTAGAAAATTGCCTTTCTTGGATTCCGTATTAAATAAACCATCACCCACTTGTATTTTTTGACCAACTTTCATCAAAATTTTCCCCACTTTTGCACTTTTATCATCACCTGATAATTTATTCAGTATGATTTGCATCGGTATCCCTCCTTGAAAAAAAGGAGCGGTTTATTTAAAAAAACGCTCCCTGTTTATATTTATTTAAATTCGTTTTCAAATTCTGCAATGCTCTCTTTTAGCAAAGTAACGGAGTATGCCATGGATGGACCACCACCAAAAGCAACAGCAACCATAGCGGATTCTAAGATTTCTTCCTTTGTTGCACCGGCTTCAAAAGCTTTATAGGTATGGTAAACAATGCAATATTCGCATCTAGTATAGCAAGCAATTCCTACACTCATCAATTCTTTGGTCTTCACGTCTAACGCCTTGGGTTCGTAGGCAGCCCCAAGCAGCCCCATAAAAGCATTCACCATTTCACCATTTGTTTCACCAAGGCTTCCGAGCCCTCCAACAAAGTTGTTCAATATTTCTCTTACATTTGCCATCACAATTCCTCCTTTAAACTTTTCCAAATTAATTAGCATACTTACTTTTAGTATGTTTACTATTAGTATAGCAACTCATTTATTACTTGTCAATCTAAAACAAAAACCTTTTCAATAACAGACAGCGATTATTCTATTTTTGCATAATAAAAAATGACCTTTTACAAGGCCATTTTTCATATTTATTATTCTATTGATTTTTCTCTATATTATTTAGCATTTTATTTAAAACATTATGGAAAATTTCTACTTCCTCATCTGAAATATTTTCTAACAGTAAATCACTAAATTCTTGCCCATAGTGCATTAGCGTCTGAGCCTTAAGCCGTCCGGCTTCCGTAAGCTCTAAAATTTTCATTCGTTTGTCTTTTTGGTTTTCAATTCTTCGAATCAAACCATCTCTTTCCATTCTATCTATCAGTCTTGCTAGAGAGGGATCCTGAATATTCATCAGCGCGGCCAAATCCTTCTGGCTCATTTCTTTTTCCGTATTTATCAAAAAATATAGAGCAATCCATTGTATTCTGGTTGATCCATATTTTATCATGCGTTTATTGAAATCCTCGGTGACTGTCTTAATTGCCGACGTAGTTACAAAGCCAATACATTTTGATAAATCAAAGTCCACTTGTTTGATTACCTCCTTATGATCATAGAAGAAACTCTATTCTATGCCATTCTATCAAAAGAACGAAAAAGGTGCAAGTTTAAAATCAGTATTTCTCAGCACCTCAACAATAATACGTAACACCCAATAGGGTTTAATGGATTCTGTAATTCGCAACAGCACAAAAAAAGAACAAATAACAGCTGATAAATGGCATGAAAAGTCTGAAACGCTTTTCGTTCGTTTTGTCTGCACAACGCCGGAGGCTTTGATGTCATAGCTTTCTTAAAAATATTCATTTTATCCCTTTCCACAAGGAGCTTTCAACTCAAAGCAATTACTTACATTTATGTATTTCTCCAAAACCTTGGACAAAGTATCGATTCTTACCTTCAAATGAAGCTTGATACCTTTATATCCAATACATCTAAGGAAACACGCTTCCTTCGAAAACTTCTTATTTTTATAGCAATAAAACCTCCAAACTGAGCAATAATCATTGCTTGCGACAGCTTGAAGGTTTCATAATTGGGAAGAACTTCAGTTACCAGGAATAGGTATTATTCAGACCCAGGGTCTAGCCATATTTTGAAGTTGCTAACCCCAGATTTTTTTCTCGTTTGTTTAACCCCTATTCCCCTGATTGATTGTCTAAGTAAATTTCAAAATTTGAATTAGGATATTTCATTCAAATCAGCCGTGGAACCGCAATGAAACTACCACGTAACGGGCGCCAGATGAATTGTATTTACGATTAAGGAAATATTGGCTTGGCACATACAGCCAAATCTTGTCCATTGTTCCCATATATTATCCTATGCAATTAGTCTAAAATAGCAATGCCATCTATTTCAAGATGTGCTCCGCCCATAAAGTCTTTCACTGCCATAGCAATTCTTGCCGGAGGATTTATAGGGAAGTATACTTTGTAAATTTCATTAAACTCAGCAAGCATACTTAAATCTTTTACATAAACCTGCATTTTAACAATATTTTCAAGGGTGCCACCTGCGGCTTCAATTGTATGTTTGATATTCTCAAGAGCCGCTTTTGCCTCTATTTTAATATCACCATTACCGACAATTTCGCCGGTTACTGGATCATCACCACAAGCGCCAGCAAGAAACACCAAGTTTCCGTGCTTGACGGCCTGTGAATACCAAGCTGTAGGTTTTGTGGCCTTATCGGTATAAACCATTTCGTTTTTCAAAGAATCTTCTCCTTTCTAAAGTTATTCCTTTGTAAAGAAATAGCCTGCCTCCAGCGCTTGAATATTCACTTCAACCAACTGAGGCTTCATTTTCTTTTTCAATACTTTTCGAACTTCATCAAGATTAACTACATCAAGAGTTTTAATAACCGCACCTAACGCCACCATATTAGAGGATTTTGCGCTACCAATCTTTGTTGCAATTTCAGTAAATGGTATCTCAACCACGTTAATGTCTATTCTTTTTGATGCAAGGCCAATCATAGAGCTATTAATAATTAGTGTCCCACCAGCTTTGACTTTGTGTTCATAGTCTTTAAAAGATTCTTCATCCATAACAAGAATTGTATCAGCCTCAGAAATAACAGGCGAGCCGATTTCCTGAGAAAGAACAACCTGACAGCTTGCTCTACCACCTCTTTTTTCCTGACCATAAGCCGGAGCAAGGGTAACGTTTAATCCTTTGGCAGCTGCTGCTGTACATATAAGTTTTCCCATTAAAATTGTTCCTTGACCGCCAATTCCGGAAAAAATCATTTCGCTTTTCATTATTCACCCTCCTTTGGCGCTCTGAAAACTCCCAGTGGATATTGATTTAATACGCTTTCGCCAATCCACTCCAACGCTTTTACAGGTTTCACACCCCACCCTGTGGGGCAGGGAGAAATTATCTCAACAAAACTTAAACCATTATCCTCCAACTGATATTGAAAAGCTTTTCTGATGGCTTCTTTTGTCTTTTTAATATTCCCTGGGGAATTCACCGCAACCCTTTCACTATAGTAGCAACCATTCAAATTACCGATAATTTCAGCCATGTTTACAGGATATCCGGTGTTATCGGCACTTCTGCCAAATGGAGAAGTGCTGGTTTTTTGTTCCATCAATGTTGTAGGTGCCATTTGACCGCCTGTCATGCCGTAAATTGCATTATTGACGAAAATTACTGTAAACTTTTCGCCTCTAATGCCTGCGTGCATTATTTCCGCCATACCTTCGGAAACCATATCTCCATCGCCCTGATAAACAACAACCAAGTTATCCTCCAATGCTCGCTTGATTCCTGTACCTGTTGCAGGAGCTCTGCCATGCAATGCACAAATAGAGTCTACATTAAAATATCTGTCTGCATAAACTGAACAACCGATGGGCCAAATCATAATGGCTTTTTCGGATAAATTTTCTTCTTCTATTATTTCAGCAATAAGCTTATTGATAATTCCGTGACCACAGCCCCCGCAATATTTCATATATTCATCTGTAAGAACTTTCGGTCTTTCATATACTGTTTTCATCCCATCACCTCCAAATTATTTTATGTACAATTCCTTGATTTTCTCATATAGTTCCTGAGGCGTAGGTGTAATACCACCAAGTCTGCCAAAAAAATTAACCTTGTCTTTATTGTTCACATTAAGCTTAACATCCTCAATCATCTGCCCTGCACTAAGTTCAACTACAAGATATTCTTTGTCAGGATATTGATCAAATGCCTTTTTGGGGAAAGGCCACAGCGTAATGGGTCTGATCATACCAACCTTTATGCCATTCTCTCTTGCAATGTGAATTGCAGTTAGTGCAATTCGGGCAACAGAACCGTATGCTACAATAATAATATCTGCATCCTCTGTCTCGTACTCTTCCCATCTCTGTTCATTTTCTTGGATAGCATGGAATTTATCTTGCAAATCTAAGTTAAATCTTTCCCACTGCTCAGGCCCTAAGGCACAGGTAGTAATAACATTATGTTTTCTTCCCTTTGCTCCTGTGATTGCCCAATGAAAATCATTTTTAACTTCAATTTTTTCGGGTAGTTCTACGTTTTCCATCATTTTGGAAAGCATACCATCACTTGCAACCACCACGGGATTCCTGTATTTTTCTGCAAGTTCAAAAGATAATCTACCGAAATCAGCCATCTCCTGAACGGAATAAGGTGCAAGAACGATGGTATAATAGTCACCATGTCCCCCGCCCTTTACAAGCTGAAAGTAATCTCCTTGGGCTGCAAGTATATCGCCATCAGCGGGGCCCGGTCTCATTACATCTACAATTACTGCTGGCAAGCCAGCAGCTGCCATAAAGCTCATTGCTTCACAGCCAAGGCTAAATCCGGGACCAGAGGTTGCTGTCATTACTCTTTTGCCTGTTGCCGCGACACCTGCAATCATGTTAAAAGCGGAAACTTCTGTTTCAGCTTGAACAAACACCAATCCTTCCGTAGGTGCTTTTTTCGCATAATATTCAGGCATTTCACTGGACGGTGTAATTGGATATCCGAAAAAATACAAACATCCAGATCTAATTGCTGATTCTGCAAAGGCTTCGTTCCCTTGCATAAACACTTTATCTGCCATTATAATCCTCCTTTTATATGTCTTTTTCAATTGTAATTGCTGCTTCGGGACAAACGGTTGCACAAATTCCACATGCAATGCAATCCTCTAAATTTTCCGCCACTGCAGGATAGTAACCTTTTTTGTTTAACTTATCCTTTTTTCTTAAAATAGTTTTCTTGGGACAGAATGTAATGCAATATTCGCATTCCTTACAAATTTCTTCATTCACCGTTACTTTGTTCATTTCTAACCCTCACTTTCCTAATTGAAAATCGACACGGATTGTTCTAATATTTAGAACGTTGTTTGTTTATTTAGAACTACTTAAACTCATTATACAGAATGTCGTTCTAATCGTCAATATCTCAATCAAAAATTTTACATGATTATTTTAATTTTTATTTTAGGGAAGCTTGTTTACGAACTTTGAATTACTTAATTAAAAAAAGGATTTTGCTTGTATATAACAAAAATCCTTTTTTTCATATACTTTGGATTTTACATAACAGCGCTCTGGTCTAATTAACCCACCTCATTATCGTATAAGTTTTATTCTAATTATAAAAATAGTATTCTACATATTGTCACCCTCTGGTTTATGTTTACAAACGTTACAACTTCATCTATAATGAATCCAACATATAAATTTCGAGGTGACGAATAAATGACTAATTTTTTAGAAAATTCACGCTACAAGCCTAAATATCCCGTTCAGACCCTAGGCAAAGCGCTTGATGTATTGATATATATTAAAAATAATGCCTCTGCTGATGGTGTGAGCATTGCAGAATTAAGCGAGTACTTAAATATGGGCAAAAGTACAGTTCATAGACTTTTGGATACCCTTTTGGCCTATAACTTCGTAGAAAAGACATACGCCAACGCATCCTACAAGCTAGGATGGGGTATTTATGATATTGGAAGCTCTGTTCCCTTTCAGCACTCCTTAAATAACACGAATTTTTATCCTTTACTGGAGGAGCTCTGCAACGAATGTTCGGAAACAATCAACTTTGGAATTATGAATAATAACAGCGTTGTTATTCTGTACAAAGCAGAACCAAACATCAAAATCAGAGCAAATGTTAATATCGGCGGTAACGAACCCTTATACTGTACTGCCATCGGAAAACTATTTTTATCATCCTTATCCGTGCAGGAAGTAAAGGATTATTTCATTCATTCTGATATTACAAATTATACTAATAACACCATCACCACCGCAGAAAAAATGATCCCCGAACTTGCAAAAATTGCTCAAAATGGTTATTCCATTGATAATGAAGAATTTTATGCAGGTTTAATTTGTGTTGCCGTTCCTGTATATGATTATAGCGGAAAAATCGTAGCAGGCATTAGTATCAGCGGGCCATCAGAGCGAATGGTTCAGAAAAAGATTGATGATGTTTTACCCTTGCTGAAAAAATCATGCGAAAAGCTATCGATTCATTTTGGGTATAGGTAAAAAAATTCCATAAATTCCAGCCTGAATTTTATGGAATTAAAACATCTTTGCCAATTCATAATCCAAAAGTTATACCCGAAGTGCCAGACTAAGTTACTTGAATACACCAATGTCTATGCTCAGAATCATTAACCACAGTATCTTCTCCTATCAAAATAATCCCCAACTCTTCTATAAAATGAAAAGCCGCTATGATTCTTTATAAATCATAGCGGCCTTTTTGAGATTGCGTAAGATTCCATCTCAAGGATAATTGAAATACGAAATTGGATTATAAGTTCTTTCCCTAAGAAATCCGTCTCATTCATTCAAATATTTTATTGCGGCTCTAATATGCAATTCCGCACTAAATTTCATAATTTCCTCATCAATACTAAACTGTGGATGCCCTTGGGGATATATGTTCCCTTTTTCCCGATTTTGTACCCCAAGGAACGTCATAACCGATGGTACTCTATGGCTTACTTCTGCAAAATCCTCGCCCATTAATCCCGTAAAATTGTCAATGTTATACTCTGTTCCAAAAGTGGTTACTGCAGCGCTTTTCATAAGATAAACAAGATTTTTATCATTCATCAAAGAGGGGTTACTGGGAATAAACTCAACTTTGTATTCCATTGAGTAAGTATCACAAATACCTCTTATCACCCTTTTAAATGCAGACATCACCTTATCTTTGCTTTCCTTCTCATCAGGAAATAAGAATCTGATTGTCCCCCCCATTTTGACTTCGTCAGAAATAATTGTTCTAGCTGTGCCTCCTGAAATTTGTCCAATCATAATTACCATGGGATGCATAGGGTTATATTCTCTGGTTTCCAGAAATTGAAGGGCATCAATGATTTTTGCAGCACACATAATTGCATCCTTCCCTGTATTGGGTGCAGAAGTGTTACCCGATTTTCCATAAACCGTGATTTCAAATTCTTCTGTGGTTCCTAAAACAGCACCTGCAGTCAAACCTAATCTGCCAGACTCAATGGCCCCCCAATGTCTTAATGCGAAAGCTGCATCAACCATAGGGTTTTCTAAAATTCCATCATCAATCATAGAAAGCATTCCCGCTTCTTCCTCATTGGGCTGAAAAACAAACTTTATATTTCCTTTAAAATCATCACGGTGTCTAGCAAGAACCTTGGCTATCACCAACAGCACTGCCATGTCTCCATCATGACCAGAAGCATGCATTACTCCGGCAGACACCGAAGAGAATGATAGACCTGTTTTTTCCTGCATAGGCAAAGCGTCCATGCTGGCACGCATTAAGATTGTTTTGCCTGAGCCCCTCTTTCCATTTAAAATCCCAACAACACCCGTTCTAGATATATTTTTTACTTCCATATTTAATTTTTTCAGATAATCATATATTATCTTTGATGTTCTAAACTCCTTAAAACCGAGCTCAGGATTTTCATGAAAATCTCTTCTTAGCGCAATCAGCTCACTTTCAAAACCAATGACTTCTTTTTTTATATCAATCATAATCTATCTCCCCAATATTTGTTATTATAGCTGCTTTCCTTGACGAAGACATGTTCAAAAAAAGACTGCACTTATCTTTAATTATACCAAATATGATGCCATCAACCCAAACATATGAATAAACAAGCACGCCATACCTTACCTAAAATTTTTTTCCAATGTGTAGTGCAATTAAAACTACCTTAGCACATAAAACCATAATGGACAATATATTCCCCCAGCAAACTTTAAATGCCGTAATTTAAACAACATGAACAGTTTAATAGCCTACTTTTCATC
>NZ_DALYUL010000010.1:109214-112539 GCF_031981185.1 Anaerotignum sp.
ACAACAAACATAGTGCTACTAAAGAAAGGAACTCCCCTTTTGTCTTTTAAGTGTAAACAGGAAGTAGTATCTTATACAATTTTGACTTCATTTTATAATTTTCTTCAAAAGCAATACAATGAAAAAACCCCTCGTAATTGTATTACGAAGGATCTTTTCTGTATTAAAAATGTTCATTCACAATCCGTTTTACATGAGACATTGGTATACCACATCCAGTCACGATAATTGCAACATTGCTACCGGGTTTGATATAACCTTCTCTCATAGCAAGTGCAATTCCCGTAGCACTTGCACCCTCAACAATTAAATGATGATTTTCCATAACATAAGCGATTCCTTTTGCAATTTCTTTCTCGCTCACCTGGACTGTCTCATCAACAAATTCCCGTGTGATATCAAACGTATATTTATTATCCAAGCCAATTCCACCCAGGAGGCTATCTGCAAGGGTTTCCTCCTCAGGCATTTCAATTGGATGCCCCACTTTTAAGCTCTCTATCATAACTGCCGCCTTTTCATGGGAAACACCAATGAGTTTTGCATCAGGAACGGTAAGCTTAAAACCAAGTGTCACACCCGACATAAGTCCACCACCAGAGAGAGGAACGATAGCAGTATCAATTTCCGGGCAATCCTCAAGAATTTCAAGGCTCATTGTACCCTGTCCACAAATAATCTCTTTGTCATCGAAAGGAGGAATTACCACAATACCCTCCTTTTCCTGTAATTCATAACAATATACCCCAGCGGCATCTTGTGAATCCCAGTTTTGCAAAATTGTAGGGTTCCATCGGCCAATGGCTTCCACTTTAACTGCCGGCACATTCTTAGACATACAAACAGTTGCATGAATGCCTAAACGACTGGCAATATGAGCAACCGCCATCCCGTGGTTTCCGGTGGAAAATGTTGATACTCCCTTTGCTCTTTGCTCATCTGTTAAACTCAAAATTTTATTTGCAGCACCTCTGACCTTAAATGCCCCAATTGCCTGAAGATTTTCAAGTTTAAGGTAGATATTTGCACCTGTTTTTTCGCTTAACACAGGAGAATATACGAGGGGCGTTCTTGTTATGTAAGGAGCAATTCTTTTTTTCGCCCTCCAAAAATCTCTTGAAGTAATATTTTTTACCTGCATAACTTCCTCCAAATTCTTTAAAATGTGGTTTTTTTATCCGCCCAAAGAAATAATTCTTCAGGCGGATGTTCATTGCCACACTTTTTTATTACAATAAATTATTGAAAGCTTTTTATTTTAAGCTTTGAACCTTTCATTATTCTGCTTCTACGGCAGCAACCTCTTCAATTAATTTGTCAAGAATTTTAGCACCATCTTCACCTACGATTTTTTTGTATCGATCATAAGCCTTCTTTGCCGCTTCCTTGTAAACTGCTCTTTCATCATCTGTAAGTGTTTCAACAATAATATCAGACTCAGCAGTAATTTTATCCAAAGCACCGCCATTCAATTCTTCCTGAATTTCAAAAGAACGAGGAACCATTTCTGCAATTGTGTCTAAAACAATTTTTTGAATATCAGCGGGTAGGCCATCAAAAAACGTAGGGTTTACACATGTTGCTGTGATGTACAAATTGGAATTTGCTTCTGTTAAGTACTTCTGAACCTCGTGAAATTTAGAAGTATAGATTGCACTTGTAGGATTCTCCTGACCCTCGATCATATTCAGCTGTAATCCGGAATAAACCTCTGTATAGCTCATAGGCGTGGGGTTTGCACCGTATGCTTCATAGGCTGCAATAATCATAGGAGATTGCATTGTTCTAAATTTCATGCCCTTAAAACCATTGATGTCTTTTAAAGACTTATTGGATGTCCAAGCCATTGCGCCCTCTGTCCAAAAACTTAAAGGTTTGATTTTTCTTTCTACATATTTGTCATGTAGCATTACATTTAAAGCCTCACTTGTCTGCAATACCTTCTGGGTTTTCGCCCAATCCTGAGGGAACAGGAAATGCAAAGAGAACAGCTGATTTTCAGGAACTACTGTGCCTGTGTTGCCAGGACTAACAATAGCAAATTCAAGTCCACCATTTTGAAGCAATTCGCACTGCTGTAATGCATCACCAATCTGACCAACCGGGTAAATTTCAAGATTGATTCTACCATCAGAATTGTCATATAGTTTCTGAGCAAATTCTTTTGCATACACATCTTGCATGTCACCTTCGTACTCCTCATGTGCCATTCTCCATGTATACTGCTCTTTCCCATCGCTTTCTGCACTTGTTGGAGTTGTATTGCCACCACCTGCACAACCACTAAAAACACCCACAGCCATTACACTTGCCATTGTCATTGCCAAAACACTCTTTTTCATGATTACTCTCCTCCTTATAACTCTCTTTATTGGTTTATTTGTTTAAGTAAGCCAATACACTTCTCACTTGAAGCTCAACACCATATTTCATCATGCTTTCGTCAATATCAAATTGTGCATGATGATGAGGAAAATTACTTTTCTTATTGGCATCTGCAATGCCTATCCAAGTCATTACCGAAGGGACTCTTTGGCTAAACTCCGCAAAATCCTCCCCTGCCAGACTTCTAAAATCATCAACATTATCTCTTGTTTCAAACACTTCAAAAGCAGCATCTTTCACCAAAGAAACCATTTCGCTATTATTGAAAAGAGATGGATTGCTTGGAATATATGTAAGCTTATACTCCAGTTCGTTGGCTATGCAAGTGCCCTTAATGACCCGTTCAAATGCCTCCAACACCTTGGGTTTGTTTTTTTCTTCATCAGGAAATAGAAATCTGATTGTACCACCAAGTTTTATTTTTTCACTGATAATATTTCTTGCTGTTCCTCCATTTATAAATCCAAACATCACTGAAATAGGCAATAAAGGATTAAACTCACGGGTACCCAGTTGTTGTACAGCTTGTACCACACTGCAAGCACCTAATAAAGCATCCTTTGCAGTATGAGGAGTGGAGGTATGCCCAGCTTTTCCGATAATCTCTAGCTCAAATTCTTCTGTGGTCCCAAGGATTGGGCCTTCTGAAAGCCCAATGTGTCCTGTTTCAATTGGACTCCAAAGATGCAAAGCTAGTGCAGCATCCACATGAGGATTTTCCAGTACACCCGCTTCAATCATCTTTAAGGCTCCAGCTTCTTCCTCATTTGGTTGAAAAATGAATTTCACGTTTCCTTTTAATTTGTCTTTGTGCCTACAAAGCAATTTTGCTACAATCAGTTGAATTGCTATGTGTGCATCATGTCCACACGCATGCATCACCCCGGGATTTTTACTTGCGAAGGAAAGGCCGGTATTCTCTGTAACAGGCAGTGCATCC
>NZ_DALYUL010000010.1:112549-113926 GCF_031981185.1 Anaerotignum sp.
CATATCCGCACGCAACAGTATGGTTTTACTGTCTTCTGTGGTGGCCCCACCTTTCAAAGTAGCTACAACACCAGTGATTGTGACAGTTTCAACCTCCAAACCAAGTGCAGTGAGATAGCCACATACTTTTTTTGAAGTCAAGAATTCTTGATATCCAAGTTCAGGATATTCGTGAAAATCACGCCTTAATGCGATTAGTTCTTTCTCAAGTTCTGCAATTTCTTTTTTAATGTCAAACATTATTTTCCTCCTACACAGCCTTGTTTTCTCCATTTAAACAAACGGAAATTTGCTGAGTCTAATTCAATCTGTGGCCGACATTTAGACACCCACACACAGAAAGGATATTTTCCTTACTGCATTTTTATCTTTTGTATCTTCTCTCTTAATACAGAGTTTATCTAGCGCTTATTGAATCAAAAATAATGAAAGCTGAGGACAGAAAATTACTATTAAAGTTATAATTGTCAACATAATTAAATAAGGGGGTAGCCCTTTTACAATATCTCCATACGGCCGATTAAATATTGCACACCCCGTGAAAATATTGCAACCAAAAGGAGGTGAAACAGAACCTATGGCCGCCTGCAATGTAATAATAATACCCAAGTGAATTGGATCAATACCAGCCTTCATTGCAAGAGGGAAGAAGATCGGAGAAAGAATAATGATTACAACCAAAGAATCCACGAACATACAACCTATAAAGAAGAAGATTGTAACTGTAACCAAAATTTTTAATGCCGAGGGATCCACACCTAAAATTGTGGAAGTTAACATCTGCGGTATCTTTGCGTAGGAAATTACCCAAGAGAATAACTGACCACCTGCAACCAAAATAAACACTGCACAAGTAACAACCGCTGTACTCAATGCTATTTTTTGTAAATCCTTCATCTTTACATTTCTGTAAACAAGCATTTCGAGAACCAAGGCATATAAAACAGCAATTGCAGATGCTTCGGTGGGGCTGAAAAATCCACCGTAGATACCAACAAAAATGATAATTGGGAAGCCCAAAGGAAGGATTGCTCTTTTGAATGCCTCCAATCTTTGGGGCCATGTTGCTTTTTTCTGACAAGGCATTTTTCTGAATTTTGCATACAAATAACTATACACTGCAAAGAAAAGTAGCATTAATATTCCTGGGCCAACACCGGCAATGAAAAGATTACCCACGGAAGAACCAGTTACCACGGCATACATAATCATTGAAATGCTGGGGGGAATCAAGAGTGCGATAATCGCCGAACAAATAATTAAGCTGGAGCTATCGCTATCCCGATATCCTAATTTTAGAAGTCGCTGACGCATAGGTCTGCCAATGGCAACCACTGTCGCTTGTGTAGAACCGGATATTGCACCAAACATTGTACA
>NZ_DALYUL010000010.1:113936-117466 GCF_031981185.1 Anaerotignum sp.
AGTTGCAGCTGTGGTAATTGCCATACCGCCATGGATATGCCCAACAAAGGTTTCTACTAAATCCAGCAATCTTTGGGTAGTAGAACCTGCACACATAATATCTGCTGCAAAGATAAACATAGGTACGGAAAGAAGCACTTGCGCCGAAACACCCGCAATGAGCTGTTGAATTGACATAGATAAATCCATATTAGGCATAAAACCAATCATAACTGCCAAGGGTGCGGCAACCATTGGTATAACCATAGGGAAATTAAATAATAAGAAAAAAACCATCAGACCCAATAATAAACCTACCATTATTTAATTCACATCTCCTTTCTCTAGTTCTTCTATTTCCTCCATGTTTTCACCATGTCTGTAAATACTAGAAATAAAAATTTCATCTTTGTTTCTGATATTTTTCACAAATGTTTTTGAATATTCTATGCCACCCAGTAAAAATCCTAAAGGAATAGGAACATAAGTAATCCACATAGGGATTCTAAGTGCTGCTGTTACTCTACCCAATTCCAGTACGCTTGTAACGTAATAAATACTTAGATAAGTTAAATAAAACATGATAATCGCAGTAAGCAAGGAAATTATACACATCATTAACTTTTTTCCTTTTTTATTCACAATGTCGTAAACAACAGACATGCTAATATGTCTTGCCTGTCTGGCGCAGTATCCTATACCAAAAAAAGTTACGATGATATTTAAAATCTGCCCTACTTCTTCTGTAAACGTTAAACTTGAATTTAACACTGCTCTGGCGAAAACACCGCCAATTAGAATTATTGCCATAAAAATGATGGAATAACTGAGAAATAATTCTTCAATTTTGGAAATCATCTCATCGACTTTCTTCACTTTAAAACTCCCCTCTTACTTTTTGGATACACAGAAATTTTTTCTGTGTATCCAAAATCAGATTAGATTATTTCTTTACCAATAGCTCTCTTCTAAAGCTGCAAAATGGTACAGCACCCGTTTCAGTGATATAGAAGGGTTCGCTTGTATCTACACCACAATCATCCAACCAAATGCCAGGAATCATATGGAATGTCATACCAGGCTGAAGAACTGTTTTATCCCCAGGACGGAGGGATGCCGTGTGTTCGCCCCAATCAGGAGGGAAGTTCAAGCCCATGGAATAACCGATACGGGAATCTTTCACAAATCCACTTTTTGCAATGGTTCTTGCCCAAATTCTCTCTACATCTTCAGCATACATACCCGGTTTGATTCCTTCCAGCGCTGCTGTAAGACCCTCAGAAACTGTTGCTCCCAAGTCCAAAATTCTCTGAGGAGCATTTCCCAAAACCATAGTTCTTGCCAGTGGACAGTGATAATGACGATAGTTACCGCTTAACTCAAGAATCACCGTGTCTCCATCTTTATAAACTTCATCGGTCCAACTTAAATGCGGTGTAGATGTTCTAACACCAGCAGGCATCAAAGGAACGATAGAAGAATACTCTCCGCCATATTCCTTTGTACCTGTAATTTGCGCATGATAAACAGCTGCGGCAGCATCACACTGACGCACACCAATCTCTACGCTGTCATACGCCACCTGCATTACATTTTGAGCAATCACTGCTGCTTTTTTCATAAAAGCAATTTCGTTTTCGCTCTTAATGATCTTAACCCAGTTTACAATATTATTTCCGTCTTTAAATCTTGCATTGGGTAAGCTGGCTTCTAAAGCAACTTGACATTTTGCAGAGTAATAATATGCATCCATTTCTGTTGCCACAACTTTTTTATCGTGACCTCTTTCTTTCAAAATATCTGCAACATATTCATAAGGATGTTTTACTGTAGACTGAACATAGTCATCAGTATAAGCATAGATATTCTCTTCAGGAAGATATGTAGTTAATCTTGCTGCATTACCGTCCTGACCTCGTCCAAACCAAAGCGGGTCTTTTTCATCCAACGCCACAATTACGCCCTGATGCACATAAAATGACCAGCCATCAAATCCCGTAAGATAGTTCATGTTGCCAGGATCTGTAACGATTAGAACGTCAATTCCTTTTTGTTCCATGCTTTTTTTCGTGTTGGAAACTCTTTGCATGTACTCTTCAACAGAAAAATTCAATGTTTTCAATCTTATCTCTCCTTCTATTATCAATCTAAAATTTGCTTCAATCGCGTGTCCAGAAGCAAGACTAAAATTTGCAGAAACCACTTGTTTAATTTACTGCATCTTGTAGTCTTTAAATTTATGTCTAAATCATAAGTGAATTTTTTCATCAAATCAATTAAACAACGCTATTTTTCTAGGTTAGAACATGAAAAAAACAGATTTTTTAGAATTTATCTGAAATACCATTTCCCTATTCAGAATAATTCCCCCTATTGCTGCTTTTGTTAATCAGATCCTAAAATTTCACGTCAAAATAATCGGATAAAAACCAAAAACTCTTGAATAATGCAATATTATACGAAAAGCGACACATTATTAGATAAAAGTTATGGGTACAATGAATGGATTTTTCTTCATTATTATTTGTTCAAAATTTATAAATTTATCATTCTTAATTTTTTTCCATTGGATATAGTAAAATTCATTTTTCCATTTCTAAGCCTTACAGAATTTTTTTACACTCAATAAAGTATATTTTATGATTTTAAAAATTGGATTTTATATATCAGAATTTAGTTCCCCAAATTGAAAAGACGCTATAAACAATTCTTCTATATAGAATAATTTTTAATGTAAATATTATACAAATAATAATAGGGTTCATTTCACTTCACTTCATCTCATTTTCTTATTTTATCTTTTCATAAATTTATTTTTTTGCTATAATAGTGATATAACGTTCTACATAAAAGAAACTATATATACATACTAAAACGAAAGGAAGATCTTATGGAGCCTTACTTACCGAAATACCCATTACACACTTTGGGAAATGCTCTTGAGGTATTAGACGTCATTTCTCAGTCAGCCTCCAGTGATGGCATGACACTTAGTGCAATCAGTACAAAGCTAAATCTTAATAAAAGTACCATTCATAGAATTTTAGATACCCTATTAGCATATAATTTTGTGGAAAAAACTCCCGGAGTTATTAAAACCTACCGCCTTAGTTGGGGTGCATATAAAATTGGTATCTCGGTCCCCAAATACCACACTTTAAATTCTTCCAACTACGCCACCATTATTGAAGAGCTTTCCAACAAATTAAATCGTGCCTGTATGCTTAGCATAATAAACGATTATGCGTCTGTAACCATCTATAAAGTTGATCCATTAAGTCAAATGCCCTCTCAGGCTTTAATTGGTGCTAGAAATCCATTGTATGCAACGGCAAGTGGTAAGCTTTTTATGCAGAACTTTACAAATGAAGAAATTAAAAATTATTTCCTTCATACCGATGTAAAAAAATATACTTCCAATACAATTTTGAACTATATAGATTTTTTAGATGAACTAAGTATAGTCAGAGCAAATAACTTCGCTATGGATAATAACGAATATGAGGAAAACGTCTCCTGCATTGCGATACCCATTCGAGACTACACAAATA
>NZ_DALYUL010000011.1:0-1651 GCF_031981185.1 Anaerotignum sp.
CCGTGACCGCAGATTCGTTTGGCATGTAGTTCTTGGAGCAGTTCAGATTGGTCAGCATGGTGTTGTTGCTCACATCCAGCGTTTTCAGCTGATTCTCATAGCAGTCCAGATAGGTCAGCTTGGTGTTCTTGCTCACATCCAGCGTTTTTAACTCATTGCTAATGCAGACCAGGGCAGTCAGCTCCGTATTGTTGCTCACATCCAGTTCGGTCAGCTGATTGACAGCGCACTCCAATATAGTCAACTCCGTGTTGTTGCTCACATCCAGCGTTTTCAACTCATTGACACTGCAGTTCAGCTCGGTCAGCCCTGTGAAATACTGGATGCCCGCAAGGCTTGTAATGCCCTTGTTCTCTATTGACAAGGACTTTATTGAAGCAACATCATTCTCATAAATTGGCGTAGGTTCGGCCTTGCCAATCGTCGTGCGCACCGCCGCTAGGAATTTTGCATCTGTAAAGTTGGCAGTGATGTCGGTGCCAGTAGGCATACCAGGATTCTGCGGGACAAAGGTAAAGTCTTTCGTCAGGCTCGTGTTAAGCCCCGTGACCGCAGATTCGTTTGGCATGTAGTTCTCGGAGCAGATCAGCGCGGTCAACTTGGTGTTTTTGCTCACATCCAGCACTGTCAGCTGATTCCTATAGCAGCCCAGTTCGGCCAGCGCCGTATTGTTGCTCACATCCAGCGTTTTCAGCTCATTGTCATCGCAGAACAGATACTTCAGTACCATGTTCTTGCTCACATCCAACGTTTTCAACTGGTTGTAGGAGCAGTGCAGCTGGGTCAGCTCGGTGTTGTTTCTCACATCCAGCTCGGTCAGCTGATCTCTAGAGCACCACAGCCTGGTCAGATCCGTGTTTTTGCTCACATCCAGCTTGGTCAGTTTAATCGCAGAGCAGTCCAGATTGGTCAGCTTGGTGTTGTTGCTCACATCCAGCTCGGTCAGCTTAAGGACATTGCAGATCAGCTGGATCAGATTAGTGTTTTTGCTCACATCCAACGTTGTCAACTGGTTCCTGGAGCAGTCAAGACTGGTTAGCTCCGTGTTTTTGCTCACATCCAGCTCGGTCAGCTGATTTTCAGAGCAATTCAGATTGGTCAGCTTAGTGTTTTCGCTCACATCCAGCTCGGTCAGCTGATTTTTAAAGCAGTTCAAATAGGTCAGCTTAGTGTTTTTGCTCACATCCAGCACGGTCAGCTGATTTCCAGAGCAGTCCAGATATGTCAGCTCCGTGAAATACTCTATGCCCGCAAGGCTTGTAATTCCCTTGTCTTCTATTGACAAAAAGTTTCTCGAAGCAAAATCATCCGTATCATAAATTGGGTCGTTTTCATTCTTACCAAGCGCCATACGTACCTCCGCAAGGAAGTTTGCGTCGGTAAAGTCGGTAGTAATGTCATTCCTTAGGGCAACAACTGTTACGGTAATCTGCGGAGCAGTCACGCCATGTTTCACGTTAAGACCCTCCGGCAGGTCAAGGGTTGGCGTAAAGACATAGTCTTCCGCCATATTACCGTCATAAGCAGGGTCGGAAGTCCAGCCGGACACATCAACTGTTGTTTCTTCTTCGGAGTCGGTAGTTACGGTGACAGTCAAGTCACTTGGGAGATTCAACTTATCCACGGTTGTACCAGCTTCTACCTCTTGTGA
>NZ_DALYUL010000011.1:1661-8522 GCF_031981185.1 Anaerotignum sp.
ACAGCCTCCGGCAAATCTGCAAAGGCAGTGATTTCGCTTGTGCTCGCACCTTCATCGGCAAACGCTACGGTAGTCAGCATAGTAAGTACCATACACACTGATAGCAATAAGCTGCTAATTTGTTTTATTGTTCGTTTCATTTCTTGCATTCCTCCTTTTTTGTTTTGCACTCATGCTTCTGATATTCAACTACACAATGATTTACCTAGAATCGTTGTCATAAGCCAGTGTACTAAATTTTTTACTTTACTTAAATTGTATACACTTTACCTTTTTGTTCATTTTGACATCAGTAAGACATAGTCCGTTGGGTCTGTGGTTTTGGCTGTCTATTTACTTAGTACGGTCCACGGCCAGCAAATCCATAAATGTGGATGTCGAAATCTCCAGAACCTCACTGCCGTTCTGGTAAAATATGAGGCGATAACCATCTGTTGCCACACTTCGGAATACATCCTGATTGCGAAGTAATCCAAACCGCACCGATTGTAATCGTCTGTGCATATCCAGACGAACCGTGCAGTCGGATTCCATTTCTACTTTAAGGCAGCCGTCTTCCATAGGTGTTACTGCACGAAAGATTCTGCTGTTTTGCATAATACGCCTCCTTTCCAATCTTTTTGCCTGGCGGAATGCCACATTTTCAGCATACTCTGTCTTTTGGGCATTGATATACCCCCCATCGGGTATTTATTTTAAAATCAGTTTATAGGAAAATAAAAAAACGCCGTACAATTCGTGTACGGCGTTAGCGTGGTAGACAAACCTTGGGCGTTGCCCAAACCCACTTGCTTTTTGAAAAAAGCAAGACCAAAAACTTTATTAAAACCGCATAAAATGCGGTTTTAGATGGGTCATTGGGTGAAACCCTTGTGGGTGTTTGAGGGCAAAGCCCTCAAGGTTTTGACTTTGTCATAAGTTTAATCCATCATGGGGTATTTAGTTTTAGATTTTTCCTGAACTCTTTAATTCCTGAAGCTGAACACGGGAACGTATTCCAAGTTTTTGAAAGATGCTTTTCATAGTTGACTTCACTGTTTCCTGGGAAATAAGCAACCTAGAAGCAATGTCTTTGTTGTTTAACCCTGCGGCGGCAAGGTGTGCAACTTCGCTCTCCCGTGGTGAAAGTTGACCGTACATGGCGGCTTTTCGGATTTTATCCACGCCCAACCTGTGGCGTGTGCACAGAGCTGTTAGTTTATTTATGTGGGAGTTTTTCTCCTGTAACTTTAGTAATGGAGCAATTATCTCGCTATATTCGGCAAAAGGAAGATAAATTTCGTCTGGCAGAGCAAGGGAAAGAGCACATTCCAATGCCGTTTCCGCCTCTTTTTTTTGCCCCAATCGGTGAGAAGCAATGGCTATAAATAAATGAAAATAAACCTGTGGCAGGATAAAGTGATGCTGTTCTGCCGCTGGAAGTGCCCCTTGGGCAATTCCCAACACCCTTGCATTATTTCCTTGGTACAACAGCCATCGCAGATGTGTAAGCACTCCAAAAGGAATGGCCACATCGTATAAAACCCCTGTTACTTTATTTGAATCCGTGAGCCATTCAGGCATTGCATTCTCTTCCACTAGAACACAGACAAAGGACAGTGCCAAATCCGCCATTCTTTTCACCGCAGATTCAATACTATTTTTTGTCCGTTCCAAAATATTTTTCTTAATGTTCTCAAAGCCTTCCAAGTCCCCACGAAGCAAAGCAATCCGCAAAAGGGTCATTTCGGCGACAAAGCAGATACAATCCTGTTTTTGGCTGTTGGCAAGGTAAATTGCCTTGTGGCACAGAACTTCTGCAGAAGTATCTTCTCCACGCATCAGCATTGCCTCCGCCCTCATGGCACAGTCTGCTCCTGTTCCATGTCCTTCCGTCAGACGGATATAGTAAGGCAAGCATTCATCCATGCAGTTAAGTTCTCTCTCCAGTGCTCCACTAGCACTCCAAAACAAATACAGCACAGAGGGCTGCCCAAATGTCCATGAGTCATTCCAGTCTTCACGATTGGAGAAAGGGCCGCCCAATACTTCCCAAGCTTTTCGGTGAAGCGTGCTCATTTTTTCAATGTCGTTAAAGGCGATGAAAGATTGTAAAAATGCAAGCTGTCCCACTAGCATTTTAACTTCCTCATCATTAAGTCCATTTTTTTTAGGGTTAGAAATCAGCTCGTTAATCAGTAAACAGCCTTTGTCAAACGCCGCATATCTGCCCAAACGAAACAGCTCAAAGGTAATCATGCATAACGTTTGAGGATAGCGAAGAAGAATAACATGGTCACATTCGATAAATACCCTCTCTAGCACATGGGCACTGCCAGCCTCTGGATATAAAGAAAAATCTGCGGTTTTAAGTGGTAAAGACAGTAATGCTTCAAACGCATGGGCATCTAAATAGCCGCACAAAGCATAGTATCGTTCACCTACCATTGCATACGCATCAGCGGCTAGCTTTTGCATTTTACGAATTGTATCAGCTGGCAACTCTTTTAGTTCCTGCCGCAAAAAATTTTGCAATAAACTGTGTAGTGTATAAGAACCGTTCTCCCGCTCATAGCGAAGAAAAGAACCGCTACCAAGCAGCCCCACGATACCTGCTGGAAGAGTACTTTTTTCAAAAAGGATATATGCCTGTTTCACAGTAAAACGTTGCAGCAATGATACAGAAACGAGAAATCTTTGCTCATCTGCCTCTAGGCGATTCCAGATGACGGCACGAATCAGAGCGTCCATGCTTTCGCTTACTTCAAAATCCCCCTCACGCAAGTAACGAATTAACTGGAGATTCAGAGCAGCCGCCCACCCCTCAGACAACATCTGAAGCCGATCCAGTTCGTCCTGAGACAGTGCAATTTCATTAGCACGAAAATAGGCGTCGATATCCTGTTTTTGAAAAAAGAAGGTTTCATTTTGAATGAGAATCGCCTGTTGTGTGGGTATTCCAACAATATCTATTGAATCAACGGCTTGGGTAATAACAACAATATGCAATCCTGAACAACCGTGGCATGAAAATGCGTGCAGAATATGATCAGGCAATTCACCTTGTATGTATTGAAAATTGTCAAGTATGAGCCATGTATCTCCGTTGATTTCACACCCCCTCATTATATCAACAATATCTACAAGGTTTTCACGCGTGGGATATTCTAAAGTCTCCAATCTCTTTGCCGCATTTGCATCAATATGGGAAAATGCTTTGCAAATACCATTCCAGGCTTTACGAAGCGGTTCTCCCATACAGGTGTACCAGTAAACCTGCTGAGCGTATGACTGGTGGAGGTACTCACTGATGACCGTAGTTTTTCCAAAACCAGAAGCCGCTTGCAAAACAATAAGCGGATAGTTATGTATATTTTCAAGCTGTTCTTGTAATTCTTCAGGTATATATATGGTGGGTTTTTGGACTTTGGTTTTATTCAGTGGCATAAATTACCTCCCTTCGTTTGGATTTATAGCCATAGTATACCAATAATTTCATTATCATTCAATGTTTAGAGATTCCTTTTCTTTGTAGGATGTACTTCTCTCAAAAACAAGGTATAGTATAAAGAAAAGTGACTGATTTTCAGCACTATACAGATACCAAAGTATCTTAAATTGATTCAAACTTAGCAAGTGGAAATAAAACAAAATGCCTTGGAATGCTGTTTTACGGCATTTCCAAGGCATTTTTAGTCACTACACCTTTAAAGCTAAATTCATATATTTGCTACTTTGTATTATACGATTATCTACTCTTAAAATATAGTTCAAGAACAATTCTCAGTGCTATCATTCTGCGCTATGGCTATCTATTTTTTCACCACCCTTCATATAAACAAATAATCCAGCTACAATTACTAGCCCTCCAATAACTTTTCCCATGGGTATGCTGCCACATTGAAGATAATCAATAAAAACACCTATGGAGAGCTGCCCAATAAATACTAATACGGTTACATAAACTGCTGACAGATTATTTATTATCATACTATTTAAAATCATTATTAATGATCCGACAATCCCTCCCAAAAAGAAATAAAATGGAATACCTGAATATGCTTGAAAAAAATCAAACGACGATCGATGACTTGTTAGAATAATACAAACAACTGAACAGAAAAGCCCTACTAGATAATTTGTTATACCAGCTTGAATTAAGCCAACTTTGAGCGCTAGCCTTCCATTTATTGAAATACATAGAATCACTAACATCCCTGCTAATAGTGAAAAAAGTATGTACATAGTAAGCCTCCTTAAATTAATTTCATGGCGATAATTCCTAAGATCATTATGACAGCACCAAGGAGTTTTAGAAAATTAACCCTATTTATCTGTTGACCCAGCAGACCAAAATGGTCTATTATCATAGAAGCGAAAAGTTGACCAAGCAGATTTAGGCAAAGTGTAAGCGTGGCTCCAAGCATTAAAAAGCTGCTATTGTTAAATAGCACAGTAAAAATACCCAATGCCCCAGCTGTAAAAAGATAATAAGGCAATCCCTGAATGCTTATTAGGCGGGTACGACTACCTATAAGTAAAACGATGGATCCCAACAGACCAACCCCATGGATTATCACAAGGGATTGGGTATTTCCCGTTTTAGAAGCTAAAAGTCCATTTAGCACTACCATTAAACCAATCAAGACGCCATCTAATGCAGCCATACTTTTATACATAATTGTTACCTCCTTCTGCAATGAATAGATACTATCATACTGACAAGAATACAGGATAGGACATTTGTCAGTTTAAATGAAAATTTGGAGATACTATGAAAAGATATAAAGACAATCTAAGATTAAAAAACTATATAGACAAATTTAATTTAGGAGAGATTATTGACGAGAATCTTCAGCAGAGTTATGAATTCTTTCAATTTAAGAAAGGTGATCTGATCTGTGTATTAGGCGAAAGAATAGAGTATTTTTACATACTTTTAGAAGGAAATGTAAAGGTATTTACCGTTTCAGCCGATGGAAAAATATTGTGTTTGAGAATATTTAATTCAATCACTAATTTAGGTGATATTGAGCTTTTTACTGAAACAAGATATAGGTGTCATGTAGAAGCCCTCTCTGACTGTTTATGTGTAGCTTTTCCAATAGAAAAGATAAAAACTTATGGAATCAATAATAATGTTTTTTTAAAATATATATGCATGGATTTATGCAATAAATTTGATGCTATCAGCAATATTAGTTCAAATAACATCTTGTATCCATTAAAAAACCGTTTAGTTGGATACATTTTAGAGTATATGAATAATTCTACAAAAATAGCTAAATTTCCCTTTTCCTATAAAGAGCTTTCCGAAATATTAGGAGTTAGCTATCGGCATTTAAGTAGATGCATGAACGAACTGGAAACCCAAGGGTTTATTCAAAAGATGGGAAATAAAATCAAAGTAATAAATGAAGATGAAATGCGATGTTTTGAATTTGATACTTATCCCCACAAATAATTTTATAAGCATTTTAAATTACAGTACTAGGGGATACATTATCTTTTAAATCGTCATTGTACAGGAAATAAACAAGAGTATTCCACCACATTGAATGGTAAATACTCTTGTTTTTAATTCTATGTTCGAATTTCTTTCTTGCGTCACTCTATAATTTTTGAAGTATGGTCCTCTTGCCCTAAGTACATCTCCTCTGCCTGTTGTTGTATTTCCTGTAAATCATTAATAATATCTGTTATTTTATTGAGCAACAGAAAATACATATCTTTATCATCCGTCATTATTATCACCTCAAAAATATAATACCAATGCCACTTGTATTATAAAGTGTAAATACAGCGTATATAATTTACTGATTATTTGCACTATACTATATATGTGAGGTGATATTCATGTTTGAAATCAAGAAAACTGAATTTGTAAATAAAACATTTAGATTGGAAAAGACTTTGGTAGAGCGCTTATCAAAATGTTCCGCTGAACATAACATATCTGTAAATTCTCTCGTTGCCCAGTGCTGTGAATATGCACTTAATCATATGAACATTGAAGAAAAGGATTTATAGTTAAGAGTGTTTCTATTGTTTGTTGTATTCTCTATACTTTTATTAAAATTCAAAAGGACTTATGGATGAATAATTCATAAGCCCTTTTTCATAGTTAGTTATTTGTAAAATAAAATTAGTATAAAAGAAATCAAGAGCAGCTATCCAAAATTAGGTGGCTGCTCTTGATTTTTGGAAACGGTTCGCTTCGACATGGTGTTACTCAACAATCCTCACATCATCTTGCGCCAAGTACAGTTCTTCTGCTTGTTGCTGAACTTCTTGCAAATCTTTAATGATATCTGTTATTTTATTAAGCAACAAGAAATACATATCTTCATAATCAGTCATTAACATCACCTCCATTGACATTTAGAGAGTGTCATATTATATAACAATTTACCATATAATAAAGACATTGACAAGTATAAGATGTCAATATGGAGGTGTGTAATGTATAAAAATAAAAATGCCGATGGTTCATTAAATCTTTGTGGAAATAAAATTAAAGAATTAAGAAAGGCTCTAACCCCTACTGTATCACAGAGAATGCTCGCAAATGAATTACAACTCATAGGAATCGATTTAGATAAGAATGCCATTCAAAAAATTGAAAGTGGAAAACGATTTGTAACAGACATTGAAATTGTTGCTTTCGCCAAGATATTTAATATTACTACCGATGAGCTATTAAAATAAACTATACAGAAAAAATTTTTATTATACTGATCAACCCAAAATATATATGATGTTATCTTAAGCAAAGAAAAAAATTGAGGCTTGCCATAAAGGCAGCCTCTTTTTACAGATATCTATTCAGCCCCTTTTAAAGGACTTTTTAATCATAATCGTCTTTTCAATTAAACGATCTTC
>NZ_DALYUL010000011.1:8532-12476 GCF_031981185.1 Anaerotignum sp.
TCCATGGAATCTCATATGCTTTAAAGCTCTGATGCCCACTTAGCGGCTTCATTGACACTTTCCTGGGGATTTTTCTTAGGTTCCAAGAACGCAATCTCTCCAATAAATTGATTTTCCGGATAAGCTTCTCTTAATTTAGAAAAACATTTCTTTGCGCCGCCTCCACCATGGCATGCAAACAGCCCAATCCGTTTCCCCTTCATCTGATATTGTGTAATAAAACTTTTTATCGGAGGTGCAAAAGAGCCTGCCCAAATCGGAGTACCGATTATAACCGTGTCATATTTACTCAAATCAATTCTTTCATTCACGAGCTGGGGTGTCTCACCAAAAAGAACGCTTTTGCCCCCCCAAAAAAACTTTCCAATTCCTGCTGTCGGGTATTGTTTACTGGTTTTTAACTCCACGGTATCTGCACCCATTGTTTTGGCAATGGCATCTCCAACCAATTTTGTGTTCCCCTCAAATGAAAAAAATACTACCAAAGTACTCATTTAAACACTCCTTTCAAATTAAAACAATACTTATATCATGTTCTAAAAATTTGGACTTATCTATGTTTTTGGCATATTCCAAAAGCAATTGCTTTCTTAGGACAACCATCCACGCACTCCAAACAATTGATGCATTCAGAAGAATCCATGGCTCCAGCCTCAACCATAGTCAAAACATCCAAACACATAGGACAATTCTTGTTACATTGACCACAAGAAATGCAGTCATCAGCTTTTGCCATAAGTCTGAATCTTGGAATATGCAAAAAATCGGCTAGCTTTTCACCAATCACCATAAAAGGTGCCATCCAGCAAAGGCTATGGCACATACCCCGTCTACCGGTCACAAGGGTGAACATATAAATTAAAACCATTACAATTGCATAAATAATAAAGTATTGAAAGTTAAATTCAATAAAATACATGAAATCCCCTTTCAGGTTGTCATTTTGAAGCCATAAGTAAACAATAAATGAAACCCAAACTGTCCAAGTAATATATTTTGAGATATTTTTCCCTTTACTATTCCAGTGGCGGTCATTAACCACAGCAACATACTCCTGTAAGGCGCCACCTGGACAAAGCCAACCACAAAAAAGACGACTGCCAACCATAGAGAACAATAAAAGCAGACCAAAGATCATTGCGCTCCCATTCAATACGCCATTTGCAGCTGATACCACTATCACAAAAGGCGATAAAAGCATAAATGTTATAGGAAACATTAGTAAGGAAAAAATGAGTATGCCTTTGCGAAACTTCTGCCTCATTGAGAATCAACCTCCCGCTGCGAAATAATTCTTTTGGCCTCCCCAGCCCAATCTTTCATTGCGGAATAGATGTAAACGCCACAAAGTGCAGTCAACTGGCTATACGTACAGTCCACTCCCTGCTCTTTCAGAAGTTCAAAATATTGCATATATTCTTTCATATCATGAATCATGTTTTCGTTTCTCTTAGCAAACTCATCTAAATGGCCAAGCAACACATCCGGCTCAGTATTCTCGCCGAAGGAAACCTTCAGTAGTATTTCATATCGGAGCTTTTCTATTTCCGGTTCTTTACGCAACCACTGGGCAAGCTCTTTCCTGCCAGCATCCGTTATGCAATATGTAATCTTCCCTCGCCCATTCATCTGCTCATCAGAAGGAACAACTAGCCCTTCAGCAACCAATTTTTTCAGCGTAGGATAAATTTGTCCATAACTCTCCTGCCAAAAATGGCTATATTCATTCTCAATCCATTTCTTCATATTGTATCCCGTTTGAGGCATACGTGAAAGCATCCCTAATATCACATACTTGGATTTACCTGTGTTTTCTTTCATTTACATCACATCCTATTCGCTTAACATATCTTTATGATATATCATTAAGATATGTTTGTCAATAATATTTAGACATTTTTCATACCTCAAAATCGTAGATTTGAGACAAAATAATTAGGTAAATCTTAAAGTACTCGTAGGTAAAATCTGTGGTATACTTGGTAGAAACGTCCAGCAACGCCAATTTGTTTTACCTGTAATTGGCTTTTGCTTTTTTATTATTCAAGAGGAGGATTTAAAAAAATGTCACTAGAGTTGATAGAAATTTTAAAAGTTATTTTTATTGGTATAGTAGAGGGAATCACTGAATGGTTACCCATCAGCAGCACAGGACATATGCTTCTGGTAGACCAATTTATTGCCCTGAATACGAGTATAGCCTTCAAAGAAATGTTTTTTGTTGTGATTCAGCTCGGAGCAATCCTTGCTGTTGTGGTGATCTTTTGGAAAAAAATGTTTCCCTTTCAATTTGCGAATAAAACACAGCCAATCATACAGAAAGATATTTTTTCTCTTTGGTTTAAAGTAGTCGTTGCATGCATCCCAGGGGCTATTGTAACCATCCTTTTCGACGATTATATTGAAGCCAATTTACACACCCCAATGGTAATTGCTCTGGCCTTGATTTTTTATGGTATAGCCTTTATTGTGATTGAACAATGGAATAAGAAACGCTTTCCCACCGTAACAAGATTAAATGACATTACCTATAGAACCGCTTTTATCATAGGACTATTCCAGGTGCTTTCCATTATTCCCGGCACTTCTCGTTCAGGTGCTACCATCATTGGTGCATTGCTAATTGGTATATCAAGAGTCGTTGCTGCCGAATTCACCTTTTTCCTTGCAGTCCCTGTTATGTTTGGTTTAAGTGCCCTTAAAATACTGAAATTTGGATTTTCCTTTACAGGTGCTGAGCTGTTAATTTTAGGAATTGGCATGGTGGTGGCCTTTGCAGTTTCTGTTTTAGTAATAAAATTTCTTCTTGGTTATATTAAAAAACATGATTTCAAGGTATTTGGTTGGTATCGGATTGCCCTTGGTATCATTGTAATCGTGTACTTTTCAATAATTTAGACCAAAACAATAGATACTGCTTTGTATGGTGTTAGTGGTATCCCAAGGCATCAGCAAGTAAAACCTAAATGAATGCTTGAATGAATATAGATATTTGGAGGAAAACAGATGAATATGCAACTTGTTTATGAAGTGCCGTCAGCACAAGATTATGTGAGCCTTCGGATTCGCTCCGGAATGGGAAGTAAAGATATAAATCGAAGCCAAATTGCTCTAAAAAATTCTTTATTAACAGTGTCTCTTTATGATAAAGATAAACTCATTGGCTTTGGGAGAATCGTTGGTGATGGCGGAATTACTTACGTTGTAAGTGATATTATGGTAGACGCAGCTTATCAAGGCAAGGGTTATGCCAAGGAAATTATGAAAGCTATTAATAATTATTTTGAGGAGAATACTTACGATGATAGTTATGTTTGTTTAATTGCAAATTATCCCGCAGACTTACTATATCAAAAGTACCAATTTGAGTATTTATCAGCAAACAAATGTGGCATGTTGCGCAATCAAAAAAAGCAGACAACTATTTAAGATATACTTCATGAAGCGCACGGGCTTATTTTTTATTCTACATGATACCTCTAAACTATTCTATTGCATACAGTAACTAAATTTCAGTTTCTGTTGAGCAAAAACGACTTGAACTTTTATTAATACTATAGTAATATAAAACCATACAATAAAGATTGGAGTTGAAAAAATGATTAACTTTTCTTGCTAATAATTTAGGCATTTAAACAATTATAATGGTTTGCCATTGTTTTGTTGTGCCAAATTGCAAGAAAGTGATTCATTTTTAAGGCTCTTATGATAGACGGACTTTTTTGTGTTGTCTCGTTTTATTTAGGCTGTAAGAATTAACTTTCTTGCAGTCTATTTTTTATGAGGAGGACAATGCATGTCGCAAATAAACATTAAAAACCTAACTTTTTCATATGATGGAAGTTATGATTCAGTATTTGAGGGTGTAAGTTTTCAAATAGATACTGATTGGAAACTAGGTTTCACCGGTAGAAACGGCAGAGGAAAAACTACGTTTTTAAACC
>NZ_DALYUL010000011.1:12486-16039 GCF_031981185.1 Anaerotignum sp.
TTTAAACCTTTTGCTTGGAAAATATGAATATAGTGGTACCATTTCGAAATCTGTAGAAATGGCATATTTTCCGTATCCCGTTGAAAATATGTCTCAACTTACAATAAATGTAATAGAGGATATCTACCCTAACTATTTGCAATGGGAATTATTAAAAGAATTAAACTTATTGAGCGTTTCTGATGAAGTATTATATCGCTCCTTTGATACCCTTTCAAAGGGAGAGCAGACCAAAATTTTGCTAGCGGTTTTATTTCTAAAAGAAAACACATTTTTGCTGATTGACGAACCCACCAATCATCTGGATGCTCAAGGCAGGCAAATTGTGAGCAAATATCTCAATCAAAAGAAGGGGTTTATTTTAGTTTCCCATGATAGAGATTTTTTGGATTCCAGTATTGATCATATTCTTTCTATTAATAAAAATAACATTGAAATACAAAAAGGAAATTTTTCTTCTTGGTACCAAAATAAACAGCTACAAGATTCATTTGAAATTGCGCAAAATGAGAAATTAAAAACGGAAATATCCAGATTAAATAAAACCGCAAAAGAAAAGCGATCGTGGTCAGATAAAACAGAAGCAAGCAAGTTTGGAGAGGGCCCCTGCGACAGAGGCTACATTGGCCATAAAGCAGCTAAAACCATGAAAAGAGCCAAATCTATACAAAAACGTATGGAAACCCGCATTGAAGAGAAACAGGACTTATTGAAAAATATCGAAATCGCCGAAGATCTTAAATTGGAACAGTTTACACATCATAGTAAAACATTGATTACCTTTGACGATGTCTCGGCTTATTACGGCGAAAATACTGTTTTTGAACATGTCTCTTTTTCCATAAATACAGGTGATATAATATCTGTTTGGGGTAAAAATGGCACAGGCAAATCAACTATTCTAAAATTAATTTGCGGTGAAGATATTTCCCATACAGGAACCATTCATATTGCACCGGAGCTTAAACTTTCATATATTTCACAAGATACCTCCACCCTTGGCGGAAATTTATCCGAATTTGCCAAGCAAAATGGCATAGATGAGAGTTTATTCAAATCTATTTTGCGAAAATTAGATTTTTCCAGGGTACAGTTTGAAAAAGATATCTCCGTTTTCAGTGGCGGTCAAAAAAAGAAAGTACTCATAGCCAAAAGTCTTTGTGAAAAGGCCCATATTCATATTTGGGATGAGCCTCTTAACTTCGTTGATGTACTTTCACGCATTCAACTAGAAAGAGTAATCCATGACTTTAGGCCTACCCTCTTGTTTGTTGAACATGACAAGGCCTTTTGTGAGAATGTTGCAACAAAAAAAATAGTTCTCTAAATACTATATTTGAAGACGTATAGCTATTGTTAAAAGATGAATGCCCCAATTCCTATCCTAAAAAAAACAGCCCCTCTATGAATTTAATAATCATAGAGGGGCTGTTTTTGACTGTATTTACGTTAAGATTAATGATTGGGTTTATAAATTGTAATTCGATTCCTTCCGTTCTGCTTGGAAATATAAACTGCCTCATCCACCATTTGAATCAATTGCTCCCCACTAAAAGGTTTGTGAATTTCTGCAATACCTGCACTGACAGTCACTATATACCCATTCTCCTTCTCAAGATTGCGTAAATCTTCCATAAATCCTCTCAGTATTTCCTCTGCCTCTTGGGGCCCAGCATCAAGCGCACCAATGAATTCATCCCCACCCCATCGGGCTGCAATCCCATGGCCCTCGACTGTCTTTTTCAGCGATTCGCCCACCTTAGCAAGTACTTCGTTGCCAAATAAATGCCCCTGGGTATCATTAATTTCTTTGAACTTATCGATATCAAACATAAAAATCGTCTTTCTACGCTCATGACGCTTTCTCACAAAAGATCTATATTTCCTATAAAACAGCTTACTATTGGGCAACCCAGTCAATTCATCTGTATTTTCCATTTCAATGGTGCGATGGTTAAAATTCAAAAAAACAGCTGTTGTAACCATAATACATGCAGCAAGAGAAATAAGCATAAAAATTATATTATCCGTAATTCCTTTTTGAAATGAACGATTAATAGAAATTGTATCCTTCTCCAAAACCAAATACCAACCAAGGGTTTCATCATATTTTGTTATAATACATTTCCTTTCACTTGGGGATGTAAACCATCTCATCAAAGGTTCAGTAGAGAAATCATTTAATATTTTATTCTGTATTCCAGTGCGCCTTGCCAATTCCTCTTCACTGACAAAAACGTCTGTATCTTTTCCAAAAGAGTTTTCGGAACCTCTCACATTCACAATATATACAGATAAATTGTAATTTTGTTCATAAGAACGAACAATACCCTCTATATCAGAAATTTCAAGCCCCACTCCAATGACACCAAGAAGTTTTCCATCTTCACTTTCCATGCGAAAATTAACAAAGGACGTAATTATGTTGCCATCTGCTTCGTTGGTATCAATTTGAATATCGTATTCATTGCCTGATTTAATGAAATTATAATACCAAATATCATGTTCATCATATTTAGAAAGTTCCTTATTCAAACCATCTTGGTAATAATAATTTCCCGTTTCTGCTGAAACACAGAAAACCGTTGTATAACCATACTTTTCTTTGTAAGCATTGAGATAGCTGTATAATTCATTCATATACCCATCCCTATTTTGATTTTTCTGTTCATTGGCGAACCATTTTTTTAAAAACTCGTCATTTGCCATAGTCTTTGATACCATTACAGGTTTAGTCATGGCATTTTCGATTTGCTTTGTAATATCTACCTCTGCCATGCTAAGGATATTGGCCAAGTATTCTTCAGCCAAAACCTGATATGATTTTGTCTGTTTATATACCACTCCAATAAATCCAGCTATTAAAGAGAAAATAATAATTAAGTTACTAATTAGCAAGATATATTTTTTCACATTCAGCTCCCCAATTTAGTCATTTCAAACCCGCTGCAGTAATTTTAACCGTCACCAATTAAAATCAGACCATGCTTTGAAATAAGTTAGTTTATAAATAATGATAAATCATCCCTATAGCTCATGTTATCATTCAATTTTATTGTCGATTCTCAGTTATTTTACTATAAAAATTGTCGAAAATCCAGAACATATTTTTTATTTCTCATGGCCAAAATCAAATCAACTAGGCAAAAATTCTTATCAAGAGCAGTACTAGGAAAAAATATTCTTAATACTGGACCTATATTTTATATCTACATAAACTCGATTATTTTTCTTTTGATCGCCTAGCATTAGCTTTCATAAAAAAAGAGCAGACCTTTGTCTGCCCGATTTCTTTAGTCTTTTTTTGATAGAAGGACTATTGCATGATGATATCCATAACTTGATGGCGCACAGATTCATGATAGCCGGCTCCTCTTTCTGTAAAACCAAGAATTATCATAACCTCTCCTTGAATACCAAAAGTTTCTTTCATTTCATTATATATCTCACTCATCCCCTCTAATGGTTCTATCAACTGAACCGCCGGTTTAATGGTATACCCGTCTGTTTGAAGTCCTAGCAAAGAAAGGGCTTCACCTACTCTAATGTAATC
>NZ_DALYUL010000011.1:16049-42101 GCF_031981185.1 Anaerotignum sp.
AATCAGACGGCGTTGGGTTTTCAAGGGAAATGATCATATAAGCCTTTTCATTTTTCATTCGTTGTTCAAAAGCAGTGATAGAATTTTTTCCAAAAGAATTCCATTTCTGACTTGCTCCCACTAGCGGTTCCACAAACATTCGTAATGCTGGAGACATGGTATTTAACGATAAACCGTATCTATAGTGGTTCTTTTTCCATTTTGTAAATCGAAAAATCTGCAAAAGTTCTTCCATGGCTTTTTGATTATCCGCTTCAATTATTGTACCTTTTAGCAAGTATTCCTGAAAAAGTGACTTCTGATCCCCTTCTACCCATACCATTTGATACCCTTTTAAAGGCGTTTCCACTAAATCGAAAAGTTCTTTCTTCTCTAGCTTAGGAGTTTTCTTTTTCACCCCTTGAGTAGCAGATGTAATAGCGTCAAACTGATTATCATCTTCCCCTAGAATTTGAAATGTTGCAATCAAATTAAGCTTTTTACTTGTATCAATGGGTGTATACTGCACATCCAAATCCAGGCCTTCCTTTTTTGCTGTTTCCTTAACGGAGCCAATAAAAGTACCCAAACTCATAAGTAGCTGTTGGTTATCAGGATCAATGACGGGTAATCTCTTATCCATATCTGCATATAAAGAAAAGGTGTTTTCATCCACAATTTTTATCTTCCATGGCTGCATATTATGACTGCTGGAAGATGCAATTCCCCCGCGAATTAATTGGAATTCTCCTTCTGACATTATATTTTTTTCAATATCATATATGTCTTCTGCAATATTATATTTTGTTCTCAAAAATGTTCCATCCCAAGAAGCCATACCCAGAATTACAATTGCAATTACCGATAAAATTATAATAATTATCATGCTCCGTCTCCTACACATTTTAATCCTCCTAGCATCTGTCTCGTTAGCTTCATTTGCCCTTCGATGATATTCTCTATGGAAACATCATAATACTCCTCCATCCATTTTCCCTTGCTGTGGAGTAACTGAGCGATGCCTTGAATGTGTGCCCACAAGAAAACCGCGAGATTAGCGTCAAACACCTGGGGATTCAAATTCAGTTCTCCAAATAAATGCATCAGTTCATACTGATTTGCAATTAAATGAATTTCATTTACTTGTTTCTCATACGTATTCTCATATCTTTTTTCATCAAATCCAAGAATTAATGCACCCTCTCTTGGATTTTCCAACATAAACTTAATATATGTCTCTCCCAAATAAATGATTTTGTCAATAGCGCAAGTTCGTTTGGCTATAGCATCTCTCATAACAATATTCATTCGTTCAAAACATCTTTTTACCAACTCCAAATACATTTCGTCTTGACTATGGAAATAAGCATATAAAGTTCGTTTACTAACGCCGGCCTTCTCACATATTTCATTGCTAGACAAGCTCTCCCAGTTTTTCTGTAACAGTAAAGAAAAAATCCCTTCAACGATTGCATCTTGAATATATTTCTTTTTCTCATTTCGTTCCATACAGCCTCCACAAAAGTATACTAACAGTTTACTTTTAAAATATATAATTTAGTTTCGTTCTTGTCAAGCCCTAAAAATAAACAAGTATTTTTTTTGTACCTAAAAGGTTGTCTCAACTATAATTTGAACAAAAAAAAACCGATTTATAATCGGCTTTCATCCAATGATATTTCATTTTTTGCTAAAACTCTCTTTTAAAGACGGGATAATAAAAAAAAGACTGCAGGAACCAAGCAATCTTAGTCCTAACAGCCTTTTTTATTTTACTCTTCTGATGCACTAATTTTCATGACTAATCCGCTTTCATCTTCGTCATCAAAGTCAAATTCTTCTTCCTCATGGCAAAATGGGCATGTAACGCCAAATAATCCACATAATAAAAGGATTGTTGATACAATAAACACTGTACCACTGGCTGCTAATATTGCCTTTTTATTTTTTCTGGGCAAGGAAATACCAATCATTATCCCAAAAGCAGTGAGGCAAAGCTTAAAAATAGTGACATCTTTCCAATCAAACTCTACAATGAAGCTTTCCAAAAATTCTTTCATTCTTCTCATTGTACCCCTCCTCATCTTTCCACTGTTTCATACTTAAAGTCATTATCTCTACCTTCAAAAGTAAAAATGTTCGTCGCACCCTCTGTAGCAATCACGCGTCCATCTTCGGTTACAAAAACTGCTTCAAAGTCATTACTGCTTCTCCACAACTGCACAGCTTTATCTAATCCCATAACAAACAATGCAGTTGATAATCCATCAGCTTTCGTACCATCCTTGCTAATAATGGTTACAGATAAAAGACCTCTATCAGCAGGATACCCAGTATTAGAATCAATTATGTGATGATATCGTTTTCCGTTTTCCTCAAAATAGCGTTGATAACCACCAGAAGTTATGACGAAACAATCTTGAATCGTAAGTAATCCTACATAGTCATTAGCATTTAATGGATTTTCAACGGCTACCTTCCAATTTTCTCCGTTAGGCTTCGTTCCTATAGCACCAATGTTGCCGCCCAAAGAAAACAAAGCGCTGGTTACACCCTTTTCTTTCAATAATGCCGCAATTTTATCAGAGGCATAGCCCTTTGCAATTCCGCCCAAATCAACCGACATACCCTTTTTCAATAACTGTGCCGTTGATGCATTTTCATCAATCACTAAATCATCAATATTTGTTAATGGCAGAAGGCGTTCCAAAGTTTCCTGGGCAGGAACATGCTTCTCACCATCAGTGGTAAAGCCCCATGCTTTAACCACAGGTGATATAGCAATATCAAATGCCTGATTGGTCAGTTCTCCAATTTCCTTGCCACGCCTCAACACCTCTTCCGTATCCCCGGAAAGCTTAACTGCGTCTAAGCCTGATTGCTGATTCAATTTAGAAATCTCACTATCTTTCAAAGTTACAGAAAATAGTCTCTCTAACCTGCGTATTTCCTGCTCTGTATCCGTTAAAACTTGTTCACCGTTTTCATGGTAAATGGTGAAGAGCATCACGGTATCCATTGCAAAAGTTGTCATTTCATGCAAATTTGCCTCTGCATATTTGTCTAACATGTTCTGTGCTTCTTTTCGTTTTTCTGTACACCCAACAACAAAGATGAATGTGAGGCACAGCAGCATCGCCATTGCTAATTTTCTCTTCATGAATCAGTTCTCCTTGCTCACTACTTGTTTCTTATTACATTCTAACCAATTTCATCTTACCTGTCAAATAAAGAAAGATCGTATCAAATTTTGATACGATCTAAAGTTTAGCTTATCTTAATTTCTTCAAATAGAATTCAAATACATTCCATTTATTTAGAATAAAATATAGAGCATCGCTACAGCAAGGCCAATACCAATCATTAGCAAGCTTTTTGCAAATCCTTCACCATAAACAATTTTATCTGTTTCTTCATCAGTATAGGCAGAGAAATAGCGATCCTCAGGAGGAACAACTCTACCACTGTCATCATTAAAAATGGCCATTCGCAAAATAGAGATAAAACCATCTGTCAAAGAACCCGCAATACGGGCAAAAAATGCTCCGATGAACGGAAGGATTTTCAATAAAACAGGACGATAAATTTTATCCTCTAAGTTCAGCCCTTTGGGCCAACGGTCAATGTAAACTAAATTTCCATTATGATCCCTCTCCATAAGTACTTTTCTGATAAAGAAAAGATAGACCAAAGCGCCAATCACTATAGAAATAACCGCACCCTTTACATTTACCCAAGCAAAATATTGCACTGCGTGTTCCGGCGCATGGGCACCCATAAAATGATAACTGGCATCGGCAATTTTATCTGCCGTCAAATATGGAAAAATACCTACAATAGGTAAAGCTACTGCGCATAGAGTCAAAATTATACCAGATACTTTGCTTATATAATTCCCTTTTCTAGAAGGATAACAACTATTTGCATATGGATTTGTTTCCACAAAGATAGCCACAAATATTTTTGTCATATATGCCAATGTCAACCCACCCGAGAGTAGGAAAATCCACTCTATTGATTGCATATAAATCGTAGACTGCCCTGCTTCATGCAACAGCTCGATATACTCCACGATGCTTTCGTGAATTAAAGTTTTGCTGATATAACCATTCCAAAAAGGAATACCCGTGATGCCTAACACACCCATAAGAAAAATAAACTTCAGAAGAGGTTTATCCTTTCCCCAGCCTCTGATTTCATTGAGGTTTAACTTACGCAAATTCATGTAAATGACAGCGGCAGACAGAAATAATACTAATTTCAATAAAGAGTGGTTCACAATATGAAGAATCGTTCCCCCTGCTGCCAAAGCATTATGGGTGCCTAACAAACCCTGCATGCCAATGGCTATTGTCACAAACCCAATTTGAGACATAGAAGAACAAGCTAATGTTCTTTTTAAATTGACAGAGAAAACAGCTAAAACTGCCCCTGTAACCATTGTAATCACACCAAGGAGCAAAACAAAGTTGCCCCATCCAACATCATAGAGGAATATTTTGCAGCTTAACACCAACACGCCGAAAATACCGGCCTTTGACAATATACACGATAACAAAGTAGTAGCAGGTGTGGGTGCCGCAGGATATGCCTCTGGCAACCATGTGTGTAGCGGAAAAATGCCTGCCTTTGCGGCGAATCCAAATAAAATCAAACCGCCAACAAGATAAAATTTGCTTTTATCCTCTTGGGTTGACATAAACTCTGCTAAGGCTTCAATATTTAATGTCCCTGCCATATGATACATCATAAACAGACCCATTAGCGTCACCAAGCCACCAATAATGGCAATGCCCAAATAGGTTTGTGCCGCCCTAATTACTTCATCGCTTTCCTGATGAATTACCAGCACAAAGGAAGTAAAGGACATCATTTCAAAGAAAATAAAAGTAGTATATAAATCTGCGGAAAGGAAAATACCTAATGTTGCTCCAAGGGTCATCAGCATGAAGAAATAATATCTGTTTCTATTATGATAATGGGCAAAGTATTCCTTGGAAAATACCGTGGTAATAAACCAGATAGATGAGGTCAGCACTGCTAATACAACCCTTAATCCATCCCCTTCAAAGTTTAGGCCCAATCCGCAAAATTGAGGCAGCGAATAGTCTGTATGTTTACCAATTAAAAGCAATGTTCCACCCATCACCAAAAAGGTTGCTAAGCAAGCCCAATAATTTCTTGCTTCCTTATTGTTTCGACCAATTGCATATCCCAAAACAGCCGCCACCATGGGGAAGAAAACCAATAAAGGCAGAAGTATATTCTGATGCATATCTGTTTTCCTCCTTTCTTAAATAATCCCCGTCGCAACCTGCTCTAATACAGCAAGAAGGTTTGAGGGAAACAATCCAATTAAAACTGTAATTATCGTCAGCATAATGAGGGGAACCGTCATATATGCATTGGGATCAGAAACATGATCATAATATCCCGCTGGATACTCCCGATTTCTTGGGAAATACGCACGCACAAGTACATATAGGATATACAGTGCCGTTAAAACAGCAGAAATAATGAGTGCCACAATTCCAAAATAAGCCATGGGGTTTTCCGATTGTACTGCCGCAGTGGCCAATGCCCACTTGCTGTGGAAACCTGCAAAAGGCGGAACACCCACCAGACTAATCCCCGTCAGCGCCATACTTAAAAAGGTAATGGGCATTAGTTTTCCAAACCCTTCTATTTCATACAAATACTCCCTATGGGTCTTGTATAAAATAGCACCAGCAGTAAAGAACAATGTTATTTTAATTACAGCATGATAAATCATGTGCAAAAGCCCTGCGGTAAGCCCTGCCGGCGTCATCAATGCCACTCCAAAAAGAATATACGAAAGATTTGAAATGGTAGAATAGGCAAATCGCCTTTTAATATGAGGCATTCTTAATGCCAGGGTAGAGCCAAATACAATGGTAATCGCCGTAGCAATCAAAATAACATTTTGCGCCCAGCTTCCGATAAGATAATCTGTGCCAAAGCTAAAATAAATCAAGCGGACAATTGCAAAAATACCGGATTTAACAACGGCAACCGCATGGAGTAATGCCGTAACCGGTGTTGGTGCAACAGAGGCCTTTGGCAACCAACGATAAAATGGCAAAACAGATGCCTTAACACCGAAACCAAAAAATGCCGCCAAAAATACAATCTGCAAAGTCTGTTCGTTTCCTTTAATCATCTCGGGAATCAAAACACCACCATAAGTAAATTCAATCCCATCACCATAACAGTATATAAAGACGAATCCAATAAACGCCAGCGCTGCACCGAACATCATATAAAAAATGTACGTTTTCCCTGCATGTCTTGCTTTATTATCCATGGCATGCATAACCAAAGGAAGGGTTGCCAAGGTTAGAAACTCATAAAAAAGATACATGGTAAGGAAATTGCCTGAAAAAGCAATACCCAAAACCACACCATAAGTCATGGTGAAAAAAGCAAAAAATTTGTCCTCTCTGCCTTCATGGGTCATATACTCAAAAGCATAAACCGTAGTAATTACCCATAAAATAGAAACCATCGTGGCAAAAACCTTTGATAAACCATCAATGTGCATTGTCAAAGACAGCTTCTCACTAAAACGAATTAAAGTAACTACGCCCGCATCCGCAAAATAAATTGCATACAGGGCAAAAATCGTATTTAAAATTGTGATTGAGAAAATCCATATTTCCCTTTGCCTTCTATTATTAAACTTTACCGGCAGCAGCGCAACACCTGCTATGATCGGAAAGATCACCGGTAAGATCGTTGCAAATCCATTCATAACGTTCCCACCCTTTCCTAAAAAATTACGCCGCTAATATTGTTGATGAACATTTCTAAACAGTTTGGAAAAACACCCAAGAAAACAACAGCTATTGATAAAATTAATAAAGGAACTGTCATCAAATAATTCGGCTCTCTTTTTTGAACGGTAGAATAGTTAAAATTATTCCCCGGGAAAAATCCATCCAACACAATGGAAAACAAATATCCAGCAGTTAACAACGCACTAACCATTAGAATTGTTACACCAATGATGGCAAGGGTACCTACCGAAGAACCTAAAGCACCTTGAGCCAAAAACCATTTACTCACAAACCCACCAGTAGGTGGTATCCCCACAAGAGACAAGGCGGCTATGGTAAAGCACCCCATCACAATGGGCATTTCTTTTCCAATTCCTCGTAATTCTTCTACAAGGGTACACCCTTTTTTGTAAATGATTGCACCAGCACAAAGGAACAATATGTTTTTCGCCACTGCATGAAAAGCAACCTGAAGTAAAGCTCCCGTAAAGCCAACCGGGTTTAGCAACATCAAACCAAAAAGAACATATGAGACCTGACTGACTGTAGAATATGCCAGTCTTTTTTTCAAAAGCTTTTCTTTGTAGGCTAGCATGGAACCCATAAAAATTGTGATTAAGGTTAAACCAAGCAAAACCGTTTGTGCCCATGAACCTCTGATAAAATCTGCACCAAACAGATAGAACGTAACTCGAATAATACAGATTACGCCGCCTTTTGTAATGATACCAGAAAGAACCGCTGATGCCGGTGAAGGCGCAACAGGGTGGGCAGTGGGCAACCATGCATGGAGAGGAAACATACCCGCCTTACACCCAAAACCAACTGCCATGAAAAAGAATACCGTTAGCAAAAGATTTTCATGTCCACCAATGAGTGCCGGATTCAGTGTGCCCCCAGGTGCAAATTCTGTGGTAATACAATAAGAATTCAAGAAGAAGAATCCTAAAAGACCTAGGCCTGCACCAAAGATAGAATATCCCAGATATTTCATACCTGCTCGTACCGCCTGAGGTTCTTGGGTATGTATAACCAGAGGGAATGTTAGCAGTGTCATTAGCTCGTAAGAAAAATACATTGTCATCATATTGGCTGAAAAGCATAGGCTTATCAGCGTACTTAAAGACATTACATAAAACATAAAGAAACGTGCAGGCTTATGTTCATGCTTCATATACTCCATAGAAAAAATTCCGGCCAAAAGCCAAATCACACAAATTAGAACTGCAAAATATCTGGCAATTCCATCTATATGGTAAGCAATAGAAAGCCTATCTGTCATATTCCATACCGTTAGGGAACTTTCCCCTAATGCCGCATCAAGAACCAAAGCCAGTTCCACAGCAATTATTATAAAAACCATCCAATTACGTTGCTTCTCATTATTTATAAAACCGATTATTATTCCTGCGATAAACGGCAGAATCACCGGAAGCAACAGCATTGTATCTCCAGACATTTTATCACCTCATCCTCTCACCGTTTTGCAATTACTGCGCTAACAATTCAATGCTCATTTGAATAATGTGGGTTATTGGGCGATAGCAAATGCCTAAAATTAAATTTAAAATAATAAACCCAACAATAGAAGTAGCAAAAGCAGGTGAATTCGTAACGGCAGGTTTCTTCTCCTCCTCTTTTACAGGAGTCCAGATTGCAATAACAGATGGTAGGAAATATAATGCATTCAAAACCATACTAACACCCAAGACAATTAAAACTGCAACCATTTTGCCCGAAGAGTATACAGACGCAGTGGCAAAATATATCTTTGAAATAAAACCTGCCAAAAGAGGAATACCAATCATAGACAATGCGCCAATGGTATACCCAATACCCGCCAAAGGGTTACGCAATGCCACGCCTCTCATATGATAAATCTTATCTTTGCCATCGCTATCCTCAACGAAACTGCCGCAGCAGATAAATAATAGGGTTTTTGTCACTGCATGGGCAAGAATATGGAAACAAGCTGCCGTCATACCAACAGGTGATGCCATACCGATACCCATATAAATATATCCAATTTGCGCTACAGAGGAATATGCCAGCATACGCTTCATTTTACGTTCTCTCATAGCATAAACAGAACCCATCACCATCCCCGCCAAGCCAAAAGCAAATAAAACCTCGGTAATCTTCAAGGTATGCATTACTTGGGCAGAAAACACACAGTAAATCAACTTAATCCCCAAAATAATATAACTCTTCAATACCAAACCTGACAAAATGCCGCTGGAGGTAGGGATTGCTGCTTGATATGCCCCCGGTAGCATAGAATGAAAAGGAAACAATGCACTTTTTATCGCAATGCCGATAAACATAAAACCAGTTACAACCAAAAGGGGCATTCTATATGCCTCTGTTTTAATGATTTCCAAAATGGATTCTTGCATTTGCGGAAACAAAAGATGACCTGTAATGCTATACAATATACAAACACCCAAAAGGAATAAACCTGAACCCAAAAGACTTATTACTAGGTAGTGGGTTGTACCAACCATAGACTGGGGTGTTCCCTTCGCCATAATCAATGCACAAGAAGCGATTGTATTAATCTCTATAAACACATACGCCGTAAACATATCATTTGTGTAAACCAATGCAAGCATGGCACCAAACAACGCATTTAACATAATAAAATATAATGGCTGTTTCTCTTCCACAACATCCTTAAAAACAAATTGAGCGCCCCCACTTACTGTCAAGAGCATTACAATGCTAAAGGTAGTTGCCATCAATGCTTCTAGTGGGCCTGCCCGTAATTCATTGCCCCATGGTGCAGGAAAGTGTCCCATCATGAATGTAAACACCTCATTGTTCGTCGATACACTTACAAGCAAAAGTCCAGACATAATAAAAACCACAAGAACCATTCCAATATGAATTTTAAAAGCAGTCTTTCCGTTCTTCACCAAAGCTGTAACAATACCGCTGAGCATGGCCAAAAATATGCTGAAGAAGGGTATATTATGTATCCAATTTATATGCTCCATTACTCCCCTTCCTCCTCTCTTGATAATCTCATAATTTCATCCATATTCAACGAACCATAATGTTTATAAAGACGCTGAACCAAAGCCAGAGAAAAGGCAGTAATACTAACAGAAACAACAATACCTGTCAAAACTAAACCTGCCGGAATAGGATTCACATAATAGGAAGCATCTACAACTCCATCGGTTAAAATAGGCGCCACTCTGCCAAAAATATACCCTTGGGCAGCTAAAAATAAATATACCGCCGTATCCATGATATTTAAGCCAATGAATTTCTTGATCAAGTTATTTTGCAGCAGCAGATTCATAAAGCCGATTCCAAAAAGAATAACTGAAACTGCCTCGTAAAAATTTGTTCCCAGATGATTCATAGTTAGATATCTCCTTTAGTAAACAATGCATAAAAGCCATACATAGTGCAAGCAACAATTAATCCAACACAAATATTTAAAGGTAGAATAAAACCGGCACTTAAAATATTTCCAGGGATTCCCTTGGGAATTTCATATCCCACATGGTTAGCCCCTGTAAAGAAGGAATAACTTTTACATGCAAAGTATGTCAGTAATCCCCCAGTACATATTTTAGTAAATGTTCGGAATGTGAAGAACGTCTGCATCTTCTTCTGTCCATAAGCAGACGCATACAGAATCAAGCCTGCACCAATAATGGAACCACCGGAAAACCCACCACCGGGTGAAAGGTGTCCATTTAGAACTACATAAATTCCATAAAGGATAACCATAGGCGCCAATATTTTTGCTCCTATCTGCAAAATAGGACGTTTTTCATTGGTATCAAAAAAGTCATCCTCTTGATTTTCCTGTTCTTCTTTGGCAGAGTAATTCTTTTCATCTTTCCTTAGCAACAGCACAACACTCATTACTGCCAAAAACAATACATTTGCTTCACCGAAGGTATCAAAGGCGCGGTAATCTAAAATCATACCGGCAACAAAATTCACAGCCCCTGTTTCCTCAATTCCCTTTTCAAGATAACGCACCATTACTTCATTATTCGAGGGATTGTATGGACTTCCAAATTCGGGCAAAGCATTCACAACCGAAAGCATAATCCCAATAAAAAGAGCGGTAATACCAACGCTTAATACTGCATAATTTCTTTTGTTTTCTTTCACATTTTGTACTGAAAAAAACTTGCGCCAATCCAAACGCTTTTTTGGAGTTCTGGTTGCAATGTATTTATCCGCATTTAAGATGACTTCCTCACCATCCACCCATGCCTTTAAATGCATCCAAAATGATTTTTTATCCTTCATATTAACCCTCACGCGTACCTTTCAAAATATGTACTTTTTTCAGTGTGAGGAAGAATAAAACACTGTCTACGCCTGCACCTACTGCAGCCTCCGTAATAGCCAGATCAGGAGACTCCAAAAATAGCCAAATGACTGCCATAATAGAGCTATATCCCATAAAAATAATAACTGCTATAAACAGATTTCTTGTAAAAGAAACCCCCAAAGCGCAAGCAACTAAAAACGCCAGCAAAATAATCTGGATTATCGTACTCATTTTTCATGCACCCTTTCTTTATAGTTCTTATTTGTCAAAACTTCAACCTTAGCAATGCTATGGGTTGCAATAGGGCTGGAAAGCCAAAAAAATAAGATGATTAGAAATAGCTTTGCAACGGCAAAAAGATTAAGTGTCATAATCATCACGCCAACTACAATTAAAACCAATCCTAAGGTATCACCTAATGCTGCCGCATGTATTCTATTTAAAACATATTTAAACCGAAAAACTCCAATCACAGAAAACAAAAACACAATAAGACCTGCAATGATAAAAAATGCAGCCAATATTTCTCTCATTTTTCTTCTGCCTCCGTTTCCATCCTTTTTAAAAACAGTTCTCTGCCTTTATGATGTAGCGACACAACATGACAAATAATTACCACAGCAAGAAAGCTTAGTAATGTATAAACCAATGAAACATCAATTAAACAAATCTCCTTTAAATAGACTGAAAGAATGCAAATTGTTGCTGTGGTCATCGTACCAATCATATTAATTGCCACGATACGATCTGTAAATCTTGGTCCTACAATTGCTCTAACAAAAATGACACATATTCCGAGTGCTAAAATGGCCATAGCAACTTCCAGCACTATTTTCATGAACTCACTCATTGCTTCGCCTCCAGCTCTCTTATTTGTTTCGCAAAAATAGACTCACCCAAATCCTCACCAAAAGATTTGTCCAACGCATGAATCAAATATTCGTTATCCTCCAATTGAATGGTAAATGTTCCCGGTGTTAAGGTGATTGAATTTGCCAAGATAACTTTTCCTAGGTCTGACTTTAAATCTGTTTTAAATTTAACAAGGGATGGTTCAAATTCTTTTTTAGTAGATAAGACGAGACGAATAACAGCTAAATTGGCTTTTAAGATTTCCAGTGTTAATATTAAAAAATATTTTATATAAAGATGAAAATTTTTCAGAATTTTAATTTCTTGATCTGTCTGATAGCCCAGATGCTTACACATAAACCAATACAGCCATGCGCAAATAATAACGCCAAATAATAAAATTTCAAGAGTCACTTTTCCATTAAAAATTATCCACAACAATAGAAGCAGTAAAAACATATTCTCATCCTTTCCCCCTGTCAAAAAATTGTCTTAAAGTAAATTGTGTTAGATTTTTTGCATATTTTTTATACGCAAATCCCCCAGTGTTTGAGCCTTGCAATTATCTAATCTATTTCTTAAAGCATTTATTCCTCAACTTTCTCTATAAAGAGACGCAAAAATCTAAAAAAGGATACAATTCCCTTTACAAAATTTTACGAAATCTTAACACCCTACTTATAACAAATTAAAAATAATTTACTTAAACTACATTCAACTACTATATTATGGTCTAACTAAGAGTCGTTGTCAAGCACTGCATAATATGTAACAACAATAATTGAACATAATTCTTATCCCCCTCCCATAATGTATCATTTTTACACATAATCCAAATAAATTTGCTTATGTTTTTATTTATTATTAATAGTTTCCTAGCACATTCCATTGAGGAATTCTTTTAAAAGATGAAATTCGCCCTTTAAAATCAACAAAAAAAATAGTTCATTTAAATCTTATCTTATCTGACAAGACGTTTGCGAGCATTTAATTTATAAGCTTCTTTCATACCATTGTTTGCGGTTTTTTTCTTATAAGTTTACATTAAAATATTTCAAAACAATAAATTTGTGCATTTTGCTATCCATAGAAATAATTAAAAATATATATGCAATTCTTCTTTTATCCATCATTTACATGCTTTTTCACACTATATTTTTGTAAATTTACGCCTTCTTTATTCAGAAAAACTATTTGTCTATCATATAATTCTTCTGTTTTAGACAATAGCATTTATTTTTTACATAAAAAAAGACATATGGGTGGGGACCATATGTCTCATTGGGAAAAATGGAAAGCAATTTAAAACGATTAGTTTGCTTTCTTTCTTGTTGTCATATTGTAAATCGGCAATCCGATTAGAGTAAGAATGATGCTGCCAATCGCCAATAATCTAGTTGTTGAACCAGACATAAGCAACTGATTTAAAACTACATAAATACCACTGATAATAGCGATTGCAGGAATTACAGGATACAGAGGCACCTTATAGGTTCTAACTGCATCAGGCTGAGTTTTTCTCAAGCGAATTACCGCAAAGAATGTGAGTGTATAAAAAATCCAGCAAGAAAATACCGCTAAATCTGTTAATCTATTAAACTGTCCGCTGATTGCAAAAAGACAACCGATACCGCCTACCAATATAATGGAGTTTGTGGGTACCTGTGCTTTATTAATTTTTGCAAGGCTGCTGCTGAAAGGCAGCGTGCCCTCCTCAGCCAAAGAATAAGTTACACGAGAGCCGGAAAGGATAAAGCCGTTTGCCGCACCCAAAACGGAAATCATAATACCTACAGATATAATTTTACCGCCTACATCACCAAAGATTGCAATAGCAACCGCTGATGCAGGTGCAGCTAAATTCATTAATTCATTTGCAGGCAAAACCCACAGATAAGCCAAGTTAATTGTAAAATACACTGCCATGATCCCTGAAACACCGCCAACAATAGCTACAGGCAAGTCTTTACCGGGGTTTTTCATTTCCCCTGCAATGGCACCAACATTGGTCCAGCCTTCAAAGGCAAATAAAATGGCAATCATCAGCTGTCCTAAAATGACTGCTGGATTAAGTCCTTCTCCTACCATGGGTGTGAAAATAGGATTCGCTCCCGAACCACGAATAAAACCAAAAACCATAAGTAAAATCAAAGGAATTAATTTGCAAATTGTAAATATAACCTGTGCTCCACCGCCAACGGCTGAGCCCAAACTATTCAGAATAATAATAAAAATGATAGCGCCAATTGCCATAGGCAATTTAAAACCATCGCCTACAAAAAGAGTTGCCTGCTCCGCAAAGATTACCGCAAGGGCTGCAATCATTGCAGGATAAAATAAAATACTCTGCATCCATCCGGCTAAAAAGCCAACTTTTTTGCCAAAGGCTTCCTCTAAATAAACAACCATACCACCTGTTTTTGGAATCATAATTGCTACTTCCGCAAAAGTCATCGCAGCAGCAATACAAACCAAACCGGTAATAAGCCACGCCAGCATACCCAAGCCTGGTGCTCCTCCTGTTGCTGTATAAATGGCCTGTGGTTTAAAGAAAACGCCAGAACCAATTACGCAGCCGACAACAGTAGCCATTGCTGTGGACATACCAAGATTTTTTTTCAATTCTTGTTTTTTTTCCATAGTTTACCCTCCAAGATAAAAATTAGAATAATTGCATGATTTGCCAGTTTTTCGCATGAAAAAAGGACATACAAGCAGTATACGCCTATATATCCTCTGTATCTTCACCTGAAAGCATTACTTCGACGGCGGCCTCTAAAGGGCTCTTTCCAGAGTTCCATCAACACAAGGTCCCTTGCACCTGAAAGTTTCTTCAAAAGCGGCTCTTTTGAATTGCTCCATCGGTTCTTACTTCTACTTATAAGATCTCCCTTGCATATCAACTGGCTTTATGTAATTTGTAAAATGAGTATACATTTTTCGAAAGAAAATGTCAATAGTTATGCTGTATTTTTTTTAACTCATATTAATTTTTTTTATAAATAGAGCAAATATGAAAAAGTATTTCTGTTTTGCCGAATTTCTTCATATTATGTAACAATACCCGTACATAAGGTGATGAAATGAGTAGAAAAACAATTATAACAGGGACGTTGATTTTAACAGCGGCCAATTTAATTACAAAATTGATGGGATTCTTTTACCGTGTATTTATGTCAAATACAATTGGGGCGGAAGGTATTGGCTTATATCAGCTAATTATGCCAATTTACATATTAACCTGGAGCATTACTTCTGCTGGCTTCACAACAACGATTTCCCGCCTATCTGCACAAGAAAATGTTCTTGGGCAATCGGGCAATATCGGCCGCATTGTAAAGCAATCGATTATGCTTTCCTTAATGGTCAGTATAATCGTCTCCGGCTCTCTATTTCTGTTTGCAGATAAAATCGCTTTTTTTGTATTAAAAGACGGTCGTGCCGCCCTCTCTTTGCGCTTGCTGGCCTTTGCAATTCCGTTTATGGCCACAGGTTCGTGCCTTAGGGGCTTTTTTCTTGGTCTTCAAAATGCAATGGTACCAGCCTTTTCTCAGGTCTTAGAACAGGCAGTGCGAATCCTTACCATTTATCTTCTTGCAGGTATTTTTGTGCCTATGGGTTTAACCTATGCCTGTTGTGCCGCAGTAGCCGGTATTGTTTTGGGGGAATTTCTTTCTTTTGCCTTCGTTTTTGTGAGCTACCTACGCTTTAAAAGACGGAAAAAGATGATTAAACGGCCAACACTTTCTTCATTTGCTGCTTGCAATATGATCCTAGCCATGGCTCTGCCTCTTTCCGCAACAAAAATTGCGGCTTCCCTACTCTCAACTGCAGAAAATATATTAATTCCCCGACAATTGCAACTTTACGGCCAAAATGCAAAGGAAGCCCTCATTTCCTACGGTGAATTAACAGGTATGGCTCTCCCTCTTATTTTATTGCCTTCTGCCTGCTTAATGGCAGCCTCCGTTTCCTTAGTTCCTGAAATTTCCGAGGCTTGTGCAGTGAAGCAAAACCAAAGAATTAATCGCACCGTTTCCGTTACTTTTCTTTTTACATTCATTGTGGGAATCGGAGCAGCTTCACTCTTTGCTGTTTTTCCCCGGGAGATTTGCTATATTGTTTATAATCGCCAGGGTTTAGGAGAATTATTATTCCCTCTTGCCTTCCTTTGCCCGTTTTTGTACGCACAAACAACATTGCATGGACTTTTAAACGGTATGGGAGAGCAGATATTTCTATTCAAAAACAATCTGATTAGTTCGGCAATTACCATAACAGGAATTTGGTTTTGCATGCCCCTATATGGCATCCCGGCTTTCCTAATCTCTTGGGCAGCAGGAATGGTCTATTCCGTAAGTTCTTGCCTGCGAAAACTTTACATACGCACCGGAGTTTTTCCAGACCTTGCTAACTGTTTCTTGAAACCTTTATTGGCGGGAGCCGCATCAGGACTGCTGATACGCTATATCATTCGTATCTCAACGCCGTCAAAACTTCTTTTTTTCCTATCCTTAACGGCGATGGGCTTGCTTTATCTTTTCTTTTTGATGATGTTAGGCTGTTTTTCAAAGGAAAATATGGCAGCATTTTTCGGTGAAAAGAAGAAAAAAATCAAAAATCAATCAACTTAAATTAAAAATCGGGACACCTATTCGTATAGGTATCCCGATTTTTATTGTTTTTTATTTATTTTACCATCATCTGCTAACAGTTCAACTGTTCCCGTATTTTTTCTTTTAGATTATCTCGGATATAAAGACGATAAAAATTCCTCAAATTCATTTATACCTTCTAATAAAGAGCTCTCATTTTTGATGCTTTCATCACATTTTTTAACATCATTCATCTCACTCTTTCTGTGCTCCACATGCTTCCCTTTATTTGAAAAATCCCCAATAAGCAACTCTGAAATAAATTACTGATTCAATTCCACAAGTTTTTTTTCATACAGCTTTTGCAAGGACATCATAATACCGAATTTAGCATGGAACCAAGTTAAACCGCCTTGAAAATAAACAGAATATGGTGGTCGAATGGGCCCATCTGCACTCAGTTCAATGGAGGAGCCCTGCACAAAAGCCCCTGCGGCCATAATAACATCACAGTTATAGCCGGGCATTGCATAAGGCACAGGCTTAACATAGCTATCCACAGGCGCCGCCGCCTGAATCCCCTGGCAAAATGCAATAACACCCTCAGCAGTTCCCAACTCTACTGCCTGAATGATATCATGGCGAGATTCTGTACCATTGGGAATTACACGGAAACCAAGCTTTTCATATACATTCGCAGCAAAAATAGCGCCTTTTAGCGCTCCCGCCACCACATTGGGGGAAAGGAAAAATCCTTGATACAAAGAACGCATTACATCTAGGCTAGCGCCTACTTCCTGTCCCAATCCTGGTGCGCTTAAACGATAAGCACAGCGATCAATACAAGCTTGTGTGCCACAAATATAGCCACCTACAGGAGCCAATCCGCCCCCGGGATTTTTTATCAAGGAACCTACAATCATGTCTGAACCTACATTGGAGGGCTCAATCTTTTCAACAAATTCGCCATAACAATTGTCAACCATACAAATCACATCAGGTTTAATTTTTTTCACAAAAGTGATAAGCTCCCCTATTTTTTCAACCGAAAAGGTTGGGCGCATTTGATATCCCTTGGATCGTTGAATGGTAACCACCTTGGTTTTTTCATTGATTGCCTTACGAATCTTTTCAAAATCAAAAGTACCATCCTCTAACAAATCAACCTGACGATAGCTTACGCCATACTCCTTCAAAGAGCAGGGAGATTCCCGAATACCAATCACTTCTTCCAACGTATCATAGGGTTTCCCTGCTGGAGAAAGAAGCTCATCCCCAGGCAATAAATTCGCCGAGAGGGCAATTGCCAATGCATGGGTTCCACAAGTGATTTGAGGACGAACCAAAGCTGCCTCCGTTTGAAAACAAGCTGCGTAAACCCGCTCCAAGGTATCTCTGCCTGCATCATTATAGCCGTAGCCTGTGCTTCCCGCAAAACATGAGGCATCCACACGTTCCTTTTGCATTGCCCCAATTACCTTGCACTGATTATATTCCGCTATAGAATCAATGCTCTGAAAACGTTCCTTTAAGTCTTCAAAAATTTTTTCACAAAAAGCTTCAACCTCAGGTGCAATTCCTAATACTTGGTACATACTGCTCATTTATTTCTACTCTCCTTCATTTGCTTGGGAAATTTCCTCTCCCTGTATAATTTCATCCCTTGTAAAATCCATTAATTCTATTCTACCCCTACCATCTGCAGATAAAATCATGGTTGACTTTCCTTTTTCACCTGTTTGAGGTAAGGTAACTGATACATCGGGAATTTTCTCGTCTTTTAATAATTTCTGAATGATTTTGCCATTTAGCTCGATTCCATAGGGCGTAAGACTATCCTTCCAAACGGTAAATTTGCAGCCTGATTTCCACTTACCGCAAAAATATGCTTTACTATTCTCCAGCACGTCTCCATCCTTACAAATTGGGCACTTCCCAAGGGACTTTCCGCCCTTTTTAATTCCCTTTTTTACTTCTTCAGGAAAAACAATATCTGTTTTTCTTTTTATTGCATCTTCCACAAGGAAGGAGACATATCGCTTAATGCTAGCCATAAATCGTTCTTCTTCCATATTTCCCTTGGCAATGGAGGAAAGACCTTTTTCCCATTTTCCTGTTGTCTGGGGTGATCGTAATTCCTCAGGAACAACTTGAATTAACTGCATCCCTTTTTCTGTGGGAATCAAATTTTTTCCCTTTCGTGTAATATAGCCAACAGAGATCAACCGCTCAATAATTGCCGCCCTGGTGGCGGGAGTACCTAAGCCGCTGTCCTTCATCTGTTCTTTCAACGTCTCATCCTCAACGAAGCGACCTGCATTTTCCATTGCCGAAAGCAAACTGCTTTCTGTATATGCTTTGGGAGGGTTTGTTTTCTTCTTCAACACCTTAGCCTCAGCAATTTTATGAAGTTCTCCCTCTAACAGAGGCGGAAGCTTTTGATCCTCGTTTCCTTTTTCTTTTTTCCCTTTGGCTGGAACAATCTTTCGTTCCACCCCTTGCCAGCCATCTTCCAAAACCACTGTTCCTTTGGATAAAAGACGTTCCTCTTGACAAGTAAAATATGCCTTTGTCACCTCATAACGGTAATGAGGATAAAACGCACTGATAAATCTAGCGGCTACCAAAAGAAACACATTTTTTTCTTCTTCCGCCAAGCTATCTAAACGAGGTCGCACATCCGTAGGGATAATGGCATGGTGATCTGTAACTTTAGAATTGTCAATAATCCTCTTGGTAAACAAAAGTTTTTCTCCATTTACTAATGGCGTGGCAAATTCTTCAAAGGGTTGGGTCTCCCCAAGTCGCTTCATAGTATTTTGAACCTTTCCCTTCATATCATCGCTCAAATATCGACTGTCTGTTCTGGGATAGGTAATCATTTTTCTTTTTTCATATAAGCTTTGGGCAATATCCAAGGTCTTTTTTGCCGAGTACCCGAACTTTCTATTGCATTCTCGCTGAAGCTCTGTTAAATCATATAAAAGTGGGGCTGGTATCCTTTTCTCTTCCTTTTCCACTTTGATGACAAGGGCATTTTGTTCATTTATCTTTTCAGAGATTTCTTTTGCTATGGATTCATTTTCAATTTTGGTTTGTTCCTCATCATCAATCCAAAAACCATGAAACCCATCAAAAACTGTCTGTATTTCATAATAATCTCTAGATACAAAAGCATTGATTTCCTTTTGCTTGTCCACAATTAATGCCAAAGTGGGCGTTTGAACTCGCCCAATACTCAAAAGAACATGATAGCGCAATGTATATGCCCTTGTGGCGTTCATACCAACCAGCCAATCCGCCTCTGAACGGCACTTGGCTGAATGATATAATAAATCATAGGCCGCACCATCCTTTAAGTTGGCAAAGCCCTCTTTGATTGCCTGTTCAGTCATACTTGATATCCAAAGGCGTTGAAATGGCTTTTTGCACTTTGTAATTTCATATATATAGCGGAAGATTAACTCACCCTCTCGCCCACTATCCGTTGCACAAATGATTGACGAAATCTCTTTGTCATTCATCCATTTATGCAGAACTTTCAATTGAGAACGGGTATTTTTAATCGCCTTTAGCTCCATTTCTTCGGGAATGATGGGCAAGGAAGCAAAGCTCCATTTCTTAAATTTTTCGCCGTATTCCTCCGGTTCTGCCAACGTAACCAGATGACCAATTGCCCACGAAACCACATACTTTTCACCTAGCAAACAACCATCGCCTTTTTGCCCTGCGCCCAGTGTTTTGGCAATATCCCGAGCCACCGATGGCTTCTCCGCCACCACCAATATTCTGCCCATTTTTCCACCCCCTTTTTACCTTTCCAAAGTATACCACCCTTCCCCAAGAAAGGCAAACACTCCTTTTCGTTTGTTGACATAGAATTAAATATGCTTTAGAATAAGATAACTTAATCAAAGATTTACATATACATGGAGGTACTCTATGAGACCATATCAAATAATTTCCGACAGCTCTTGCGATATAGCGCCGGAATACATAAAGCAAGCAAACTTGGGGGTAGTGCCTTTTTTTGTTTCCTTTGACGGCGAAACATATTATAAAGAAATTTATGAGTTGATACCAAACACATTTTACGACAAAATTAATGTAAATGGTATATTTCCAAAAACATCCCAACCAACCATTCAAGACTATATTGATGTTTTTGAGCCATATTTAAAGGAAGGTAAAGATATCCTTTGTTTATGTCTAACCTCTAATTTTAGTGGCTCCTACCAAAGTGCAATGAATGCAAAAAATATTCTATCCGAATCTTTCCCTGAAGCTCGCATAGAGGTTTTAGATTCTAGAAATGTGACCGGCATTCAAGGCTTACTGGTTTGGGAAGTAATCCGAATGCGAGATGAAGGTTATACTTTAGAGCAACAACTAGAAAAAATAGATGTTTTAAAAGGTACCACCAAAATTAACTTTACCGTGGATTCTTTGGAACATCTGCAAAAAGGCGGTCGCATCGGGAAAGCTGCAGCTTTGGCTGGAACCATTTTAAATATCAAACCAATTATTGTTGCACAGCATGGGGAATTACTCCCCGAAAGTAAAGTAAGAGGTCATAAAAAGGCGCTTCGTACCATTTTGAATATGACCCGTGAGGAAATTGGCGATAAAAAAGATCAATATCGTGTACTTTTGATTTATGCAGAAAAAGAACGAAAAGCAGCTACAGAAGAACTGGCGGAAGAATTATTGGCGGAAGGTTTTGAATTCGCTGACCCGCCATTGGCACAAGTAGGCATTACCATAGGAACCCATGCAGGCCCAACTGCAATTGGAATTTGTTACATTAAAAAGCATGAAGTCATTTGACAATAAAAATTAAAAATAAGGCTGATATCTTTCAAAGGATACCAGCCTTTTTCAATGGCATTTTAAACTCTAAAACAGTTTATACATGAAGTTTACGCCACAATAGCTTATCTGGGCGAAATAAACTACAAAATTACGGATAAATGTTCTTGTGCGCTAAGTCTTTAGAATCTTCTTTTTCCTCTTCTATTCCCTTTGCGTGAAATAGGCTGGCGGAAGGAATATCCCCTTGCGGATCTTCTTCTGCGCCCACCTATGAAGCGAGCACCTAAGAAAATCAATGCACCCAACGCAACAACAATACCTAGGCCAATAAGTCCTTTTACAGAGAATACAACGGAGGTAAAGTTCTTAAAGAAGTAATGGATACTGCTCCAAATGGTTCCCTTAGATACTTCACGTCCTGCATAAACAGGCTCTGTCAGAACTGTTTTATCCCCTATTTGGAAGGAGGCCGTTCCAACTTTCGCATCCTTTGTAATAGGTGCTTTTAGTTTCACAACATCAACCTTACTCTCTGCCAAATATTCCTGATCATATTCCATTGTCTTTGCTACTTTTGAGGCTTCCCCTGTAGGAAGATAGGCTACAACATCCTTATGGAAAACAACATCAAGAGTATCACCCTCTAAACGTTTATGCTTCACCAAAGGCACAGCCTCAACTACAGCTGCCGCTTTTCCCAGTTCAACCTTTTCGTATCCGTTAAAACCATATTCAAATAAATTTTTTGCATCCAGCCATCTTGCGGGGTCAGGTGAATTAAAGATAATGGCAATTAGAGTTACACCATCCTTCATCGCCGCCGCCGATACGCAGTCCCCTGCCTCATTGGTGAAGCCTGTTTTAATACCTGATGCATAGCTATAGTTATATTCATTGCTTGTTATTAAGAGGTTATGGCTTTTCCATGAATAATCTTGGGTCTTCTTTTCGTTGTTCTGAGCAAACATGTTATCGGCACCATTTCCGGAGAAGCTTTTTTCATTGGCTATTTCCGCAAGGGTACTGTTCTCAAGATACGCCCGTCCAAACAATGCCATATCATAAGCACAGCTATAATGATTTTCATTGTGATAACCATGGGCATTTGTAAAATGGGTATTCACAGCTCCCAGTGCCTTGGCTTTGTCATTCATAAGGCCTGCAAAAATATCCTGACATTCCGCAAATGATAAGTTCTGATTATTTTTAACTCTTTTAGCAACTGCGGAGGCCAAAACATTAGCAGAATCATTTCCTGAAGGAATAATTAAACCTCGAATTAAGTTTTTCACCGTCAAGGTTTCACCATTCACATGACCGGCTTTGCTAGAATCAAGGGATACCTCATTAATCTCAGTGCCAACGGTAATCAGCTCTTCTGGTTTAAAATAGTCCATTACCACCAAGGCTGTCACCATTTTGGTCATACTGGCAGGGTACATTTTATCTTTTGAATTTTTATCAAATAAAATTGTTCCTGTGGATTGCTCAATCAAAATAGCAGTTCCTGCGGTAATTGTCGGTGCATTGTTTGCCTGCATAAAAGCAGTCTGCAATGCCTGTGTCTCTGGAGCTTCCGCCTTTTCCGTGGATTCCACGTTTTGCACTTTGTTTTCTGGATTTTCGCTTTTTGGCTCCTCCTTTTTACCACAGGAGGTAGTACCCAAACATAATGTTATCGCCAATAACAAGGCGATTTTTTTAGAAAATTGCTTTTTCATTGCCCATTTCCTTTCTGTAATCACTTATTATTCTTTTTTTTCAAAAGTTCATCTTTTAATGCGGCAAATGCCTCGTTGTAGTTCTTAAAATTTAGGCGAGGGAATGCCTTTGCAATACGACGTTCAGTTAAAGTATTCCTCTTTAAAATCTTATCGCGCTTTTCAAGCTTATCTTTCATTTCAGACAGAAAAAATTCAAATTTCAGTCGTTCTTCCGCTCTTAACTGCATCATCTGTCCGTTATGCTCCTCAAGCCTTGCTTTTAAATTGTTGAGAGCCTCTGCAATAGGTAATCCTTCCAGATAATCCAAAAATTCTTTTTTGGCTTCAAATAAAGTAACACTTTCCATCTTCTCACGCAAACCCAGCCCTGCTTCCTCCAGTCTTGCTATCTTCTCCTTTAACTGGAAAATATTCATTACTGTGACACTGGCATCTGCCATGAGGTACATCAGTAACAATACCCCGATAAACTCTCCCGTAGTGCGAGGAATCCATGCCACAAAACGCTGAATTGGGGGTTGAATTAGGTGCATCATAACAACCGTTAGCACACCCCATTCTAAAGAACGCCTTAAGCAAATTCTTCCTTGCAATTGAAACCGCATCTGGCTATAATCCCACCATGTGGCATGAAATATTTTTTCCAGCAGCAAAGCAATCACATATTCTACAACCGTTGCAATAAATACGCCGCCTAAAAACATCAATAATAGGTTGTTCTTAAAAGGTGTTAGAGCCACAATTACCAACGTTGCTCCTGTTCCGTAAATGGGACAGAGGGGCCCGCTGATAAATCCACGGTTTGTCCAAGTTTTATTGGAGGCAGAAACATATGCAGACTCCAACGCCCAACCAAGGAAGCTATAAATCATAAAATAGAAATAAAGATCAAAAATCGAAAATCCCAATATTTCCGTTGTCCACATAGGCATCACATTCTTTTCAGTTATTTTTACAAAATTCTTTCTTCTTTCAAATATTCCAAAACATCTGTCATTGCAAAATCCATATCCACCTTAGACAAATCCACCCATAGTCCATCAATCTGGCGGCGGAACCAAGTCAACTGTCGTTTTGCAAAATGCCGTGTGCCCTTTTTTAACTGCTCCACAGAATCATCCAAGCTACATTCTCCTCGAAAATAAGGTATGAATTCCTTGTACCCCAGTCCCTGCATAGAAACCAAGTCAGGAGAATATCCTTTTTCCAACAAACCTTTTACCTCAGCCAACAAACCTTGCTCCATCATCAAGTCAACCCTATGATTTATCCGCTGATAAAGTTTCTCTCGTTCCATGGTTAAAATGATTACAGCGGCTTGATAAGGGCTTTCTTTCTCCTTTTGTTCAGCATTATGCTGTGAAAATTTTTCGCCGGTTAGGAAATGGTATTCCAAAGCTCGGGCAACACGCTTCACATTATTTGCGTGGATTGTCTGGGCATATTCCGGGTCAATCTTTTTCAACCTTTCAAATAAAACTTCAGCCCCTTCACTCTGGGCTTGCTTGTAACATTCTTTACGAAAAGATGTATCATTTTCCGTTTCTGTAAAATCAGTATCATACAGCAAAGCATTCATATAAAAACCTGTACCGCCTACTATGATAGGAATTTTGCCTTTTGCCCAAATTTCATTCATATAAGCTTTTGCTTTTTGCTGAAAAATCATTACGTTATATTCCTCATCAGGATTCAGTTCATCCACCAAATAGTGAGGAATGCCTTGCTTTTCTTCCTCTGTTACCTTGGCAGTCCCAATGTCCATATAGCGGTAAATCTGCATGGAATCTCCGGAAATCACCTCTCCGTTTATCCGTTTTGCCAATGCAATGGACATAGCCGTTTTTCCACAGGCGGTGGGGCCTCCAATCATTACCAAAGGTTTTTTCATTTTATCACCCTTTAATTCTGGATTCGCTTGAATTTTTTTTCTAACTCATACTTCGTCATTTCGATAATTGTGGGTCTTCCATGGGGGCAGGTAAAGGGATTTTCCAGCTTTAACAGCCTTCCAATCATAGCCTCTGCTTCCTGAAAACTCAGACGATCGTGGCCTTTCACCGCGGCTTTACAAGCCTTTGTAGCCACAGCCAACAGTTTCATATCGTATACGGAGCGTATTTTTTGCTCCGAAAGACTATCCAAAATTTCTGTAAAAAACCCTGCTCCACTGGGTTCTTTTAATAAATAAGGAACAGCCCTTAAGGCATATTGATTTTGCCCAAAGGTTTCAAATTCAAATCCAAATCCCTCCAAAAGTGATTGATTTTCCTTTAAAACTTCAATTTCTGAAGGAGATAAATTTAACATCTGAGGAAGCAAAAGTTTTTGAGAAACCATATTTTCTTCTTGGAAACGAGCCATTAATTCTTCAAACAAAATACGCTCATGGGCGGCATGCTGGTCTATCAAATAAAGACAGTCCCCTTGCTCAATCATCCAATAGGTTTGAAAAATCTGTCCAATAATTTTATATTGCTTGAAAAAAGGCTCTACTTCTGGCTCCATAGCCCCTTCCTGCCCCTGATTCATGACATTTTGTGAATGAGAAATTTCATTCATAAGGGAAGCCTCTTTCTCTGCAGTAGTTTCTTCTTTCCCTCTCACAATTACCGGGTCAATTAAAAATTCATCTGCATTTTGCCGCACCTGATTTTGAGCGCCCTGTTGCCTATTCAGCAGTTGGTCTACGGTTTTACCCGTGGCTCCTGAAATCCCTCTTTCTGGTGAAAAAGAGCTTGGTACACTTTTATAGACAGGAATGTCTTCAATTTTTTGTTGTTCTACTTTAATCGGTTTGTCCGTCGTTTTCACAGCAGATACTTTATCCCAACCAACTTGAGGAATTAAAACTACCTGTTCTAAAGCTTTGAAAACGGCTTCATAAAAAAGCTCGTAGATCTCATCATCATTCTTAAAACGAACCTCAAGCTTTGCAGGGTGCACATTAACATCAACCTGATTGGGGGTAATTTGTAAATTCAACACAA
>NZ_DALYUL010000011.1:42111-44474 GCF_031981185.1 Anaerotignum sp.
ACTTGCCTATTAGCAACCGTGTCTTGTATGCATCCTCTACTGCCGCAGCAACCACCTTGTTTTTGATGAATCTGCCATTGATAAACAAATTTTCATAGTTTCGATTTCCTCTTGAAAGCTCAGGTTTGCCAATTAACCCCGTAAGGGCATACTCCCCTTTTTTATACTCTAAGGGAACCATACTGTTGGCGGCTTCTTTTCCATATACATAAAAAACAGAAGCCTTAAGCTCTCCATTTCCCGTTGTATGCAACATGGTTGTGTCATTATTAATAAAGCGGAAAGATACCTCCGGATGCCCTAAAGCCAATTTATTTATTAGGTCTGAAACAAATCCGCTTTCAGTTGCAGGCTTTTTCAAAAATTTTCTTCTGGCAGGAACATTATAAAATAAATTCTTTACAGTTATAGTGGTTCCTTCTGTACAGGAGGTATCTTGTATATTTTTGATTTCCCCTCCGCTGATTTCTATATACGTTCCCGTCTCTTCATCCCTTGTTTTTGTCATCATTTCAACCTGTGCAACTCCGGCAATGCTGGCTAAAGCTTCTCCACGAAAACCCAATGTAAAAATGTGCTCCAAGTCTTCAATTTCACTCATTTTGCTTGTCGCATGGCGCAAAAAAGCCGTTTTCACCTGTTCCTTGGGTATGCCACAGCCATTATCCATAATGCGAATATAGGAAATTCCGCCTTCTTTAATTTCTACGGTCACAGCGGTGGCTCCGGCATCAATGGCATTTTCCACTAATTCCTTTACAACAGACTTTGGCCCTTCCACAACCTCTCCGGCGGCAATTTTATTAATTGTTCTATTATCTAAAATTTTAATTGATTGCAAGGATATCCTCCTTCCTTTTACATTCCCTTTGCCTTTTTCTGCAATTCAAAAAGGGTCTGCAATGCTTCTATAGGCGTCATTGCCATAACATCCAGCTTGGAAATTTCGTCTATCATTTGATTTTCCTTTACAGAAAACATATCAATTTGCTTAGCCATATCCTCTGCCTGCTCTTGGGCTTCCACAGCAATTTTTTTCGCCTTTTTTGCAATATCAGCAGCATTCAGCTGTTTTAAAATTTGCCCACTGCGGCGGATTACCTTTGGCGGAAGACCTGCCAGCCTTGCTACCTGCACACCATAGCTATGGTCAGCCCCCCCTCGTTTGATTTTACGAAGGAAGATAATATCTTCGCCCATTTCTTGCACCGCTATGCAATAATTCTTCACACCAGGAAGCTTGCCTTCCAGTTCAGAAAGCTCATGATAATGGGTGGCAAACAGAGTCTTTGCACCAATCTGCTTCTCATCAGCAATGTATTCCAAAACTGCCCATGCAATGCTTAAACCATCAAAAGTACTGGTTCCACGGCCAATTTCGTCTAAAATCAAGAGGCTTTTTGCCGTAGCATTATTTAAAATATTTGCAACCTCTGACATTTCCACCATAAAGGTACTTTGTCCTGCACTCAAATCATCCGATGCACCAACTCTTGTAAAAATTCGGTCTACTATGCCAATATGGGCGGATTCAGCAGGAACAAAACTACCAATCTGCGCCATTAAAACAATTAAAGCTGTTTGGCGCATATAGGTTGACTTTCCTGCCATGTTGGGGCCTGTAATAATTGCCAGTCTGGTTTCTTCCTGATCTAAAAAAATATCATTGGGAATAAATTGCCCCTGGGTCATTTTTTCCACAACAGGATGACGCCCACCTATAACAGATATGATGTCTCCATCATCCACCACAGGCTTAATATAATTCATGCTCTGGGCAACCTCTCCGAAGGATTGAAGGGCATCAACCACAGACACCAAATAAGCGCAATATTGTATTCTCTCAACTTCAGCCGCCACTGCATTTCTGATCTCTGTAAAAATCTGATATTCCAAAGCAGTAATTTTTTCTTCTGCTCCTAAAATCAATTCAGCCAATTCATTCAGTTCCGGTGTTATGTAGCGTTCGCAATTTGCAAGGGTCTGCTTGCGAATATAATGGGGGGGAACCTCTTTCATATTTGACCGTGTAACTTCTATATAATAGCCAAAAACCTTATTAAATCGTATTTTTAGGTTTTTAATGCCTGTTTTTTCTTTTTCCTCTTCTTCCATCTGGTTTATCCATGTGGTTCCTTTTTCCTTTGCTTGAGTAAAGGTATCCAGTTCAGAATGGAAGCCCTGCTTAATCATACCGCCCTCTCTAACCGAAAAAGGAGGATCATCAACAATCGCCTGTTCAATTAAGGTATGAATATTTTCTAATGCATCTAGTTTCCCACAAACTTCTTCCAAATAGGGGCTTTTGCACCTTCCCAATATAGTTTTTAATAAGGGCAGATTTTCAATGGAGTTCTTTAATG
>NZ_DALYUL010000011.1:44484-67119 GCF_031981185.1 Anaerotignum sp.
CAAATCTCTAGCATTTGCATTTTGAAAAATAACGCGGCTCATAATACGCTCAAAATCGTACATGGAGTGTAAAATGTCCTTGATTTCCTCTCGTAAGAATAAATCACCAAAGAGTTCTTCTACGCCATCCAATCTTTTTTGTATTTCTCCTGAGGATAGCAAGGGCTGTTCAATCCATTTGCGAAGTAATCTTGCACCCATAGCAGTCTGGGTTTTGTCCAAAACCCATAGTAAAGAACCCTTGCGGCTCTTTTCCCGCATGGTTTCCGTTAGTTCCAAGTTTCTTCGGCTAGAAACATCCAAAAGCATAAAATCACCGGTGGTGTAATATTTTACCGTTGAAATATGACTTAATTCATTCTTTTGGGTCTCTAAGAGATACCACAGTAACCCCCCTGCCGCTGAAACTGCCCCAGGCTTTTTACTTAAACCGTATCCATCCAAAGATTTCACTTGAAAATGCTTTAAAATGGTGTCCTTTGCCGTAGCAAAATCAAACATCCGATTATCAATGTCATTTAGAAAATAATAAAACCGATCCTTGACTTCATTACATAATGGATTATTTAAAAAGGACTCATTGCAGATAACTTCTGCTGGTGAATAGCGCGCGATTTCATCCAAAATTTTGTTCGCTGCCTGTATGCTGGTAAACTCCGTTGTTTGAAATTCCCCTGTGCTCACGTCGCAAGCTGCAATGCCATAACCTGCACCACTGCTATATATCGCTAGAATATAGTTGTTTTTCCGCTCATCCAAAACAGCATTGTCTAAAACAGTTCCAGGGGTAATTACCCGCACAACATCGCGCTTTACAATGCCCTTTGCAAGTTTGGGGTCTTCAACTTGCTCACAAATGGCTACTTTAAACCCCTTTTCCACCAATCTGGCTATGTATCCATCAGCAGAATGAAAGGGTACGCCGCACATGGGTGCCCGCTCTTCCTGGCCCCAGTCCTTTCCCGTAAGGGTAATTTCTAGCTCTTTCGAGGCGATCACCGCATCTTCGAAAAACATTTCATAAAAATCACCTAAGCGAAAAAAAAGCAGGCAATGCTTATAGTTTTCTTTAATTTCAAAGTATTGCTGCATCATAGGCGTGATTTTTGCCATGATCGTTCCTCCCTTTTCTTCAAAATATATATGCAAACATTGTATTTGGTGCATTGGCTTCTCAATATGACTCACCAAATAGCAACTTACAATTTTCTAAGTTAGTTGTTATTCTTTCTTTTAAATTCTCAAAAACAAATCCGTTTCATCAAACCAATTCATGTTCTTAGCATTTATGTATACTATCCTGTTATTTTAAACTATATAAAAGCCCGAACCCCGCAAGGGAGCTCGGGCATCTATCCAACGCTTTTATCCGTTTCTATCCTTAGTGGCAACCGCCGCCACAAGATGCACAAGAGCTAGGGCTGCATCCGTTCTGTGCAGGTTCTTCACCTGTCAAAGTAGAAGTCACAATCGTGAAAATAGAGTTCATAAAGTTATTAAAGTTCATTTCAGCGGCAAACAATTCAGATGCAATTTTATTGTTTCTGATTTCTTCGCCTCTTTTTGCCATATCTTCAGAAAATGCCTTCTGCTCTTCTGCGGAAATACCACCAGCCTGCATTTTAGATTCAAATTCCTGATGCAACTTTGTGTATTCCTCTACTGCTGTTGCGATTTCAGGACTTTCCTCATAAGCCTTTTTTGCTGCAAGCAAAGTTTCAACCTGAGGTGTTTTCTTCAATTCTTCCCCCAAATTTCTCGCTAAATCATAAACAGTTGTCATATTATTCACCATTAACCCTTTCTGCAATAAAATAGAATGTTTTATTTTCAATGATCCGTACGGGAACGATTTGCCCGATTAAATCTTTACTGCCTTCAAAATGAACCAGAGCATAATTGTCTGCCCTGCCCGTTAATACATCTTTGTTAGACTTGCTGGGTTCTTCCACCAATACGTTAACAATTTTCCCCACCAATTTTTCATTTAATTCATGAATCATTGGGTTTAAAACATTTAACATACGGTCAAAACGATCCTTTATTACGCTCTCATCTACCTGATTGTCCATCGTTGCCGCAGGGGTTCCTGTTCGCTTAGAATAGATAAACGTATATGCCGTGGTATAACCAACCTTTCGAATGACATCCAGTGTTTCTTGGAAATCCTCTTCTGTTTCCCCCGGGAAGCCTACAATAATATCTGTACTTAATGTGATTTCAGGCATTGCTTCCTTTATTTTCCTCACTGTTTCCAAATAGGATTCCTTGGTATAATGACGGTTCATGCGGCGCAAAATTTCGCTGCTGCCCGCCTGAACGGGTAGATGTAAGCTTTTACAAACCTTAGGGCAATCCTTCATGGTTTGGATCAGCTCATCTGATAAATCCTTAGGATGAGAGGTCATGAAACGAATTCTCTCAATTCCTTCTATTTCATTTACCATACGCAGAAGTTTCGCAAAGCTAACAGGTTCACTCAAATTCTTTCCATATGAGTTTACATTTTGTCCCAAAAGCATTATTTCCTTTACGCCGTCTGCTGCTAGCTTCTTCACTTCAGACAAAATGTCCTCTGCTTCACGACTTCTTTCTCTTCCCCGCACATAAGGCACAATGCAATAGGTGCAAAAATTATTGCATCCAAACATGATATTTACAGCTGCTTTGTAGGGGAAATGTCTGATACTAGGCAAGTCCTCCACAATTTCCTCGTGCTCCTGCCAAATATCATAAATGGTGTCACCGCTTTCCATACGGGTATTCATCAATTCGGGCAGTTTATACAGGTTGTATGTGCCAAAAACAATATCCACATGTCGATACTTTTGTCTTAATGTGTTAATCACACTATCCTGTTGCATCATACAACCGCATAACGCAATGACTGTATCAGGCTTGTCCTTTTTATAGTGCTTTAGCCAGCCTAATTTACCATACACCTTTTGCTCTGCATTTTCACGCACACAGCATGTATTGTAGATAATAAAATCTGCGTCGGTTTCTTCATCTGTTCGGGCATAACCCATTTTATCAAGCATGCCTTCCAGTTTTTCCGAGTCATGGGCATTCATCTGACACCCCATAGCAAGACTAAAGAATTTCTTCTTTTTCCCTGTTTCTGCTTCATAAGCATCGTTAATCTTACGAATGCCCTGCATATAATCCAACTGTCGCAACAGTTCTGTTTCATCGACAGTTATTTCTTTTCTTGTATCCTTCATAGCTCTTCCCTTTCAATGCTATTTTTGGCAAAACCGCTATATTTTAGTATAGCATAGAAGTTTCCTAGGCTCAACGAATTTTTTCTTAAACATAAAATTCCATAAAATAATCATTTGCAACTCACATTCATCACAAAGAAAGAATCCTAGGCTTCTTTTATTGAGGAATCTCAACTACTTTTAACTGATTTCCGTGTTCTGTAATCATGTCTAAAAGGTCTTTGATTAATAAATAAACCGTTGCCGTATTATCATTAGGATGAACACCGATTTTCTTCATTTCCAAAAAATCCTGGTCAAAAAATACCGTTACCTCTTTTTCCGTATCGTTCAAAATGCCCAGGGGGGTTACTGCTCCTTTTTTCAAGCCCAAATACTTCATCAAACGTTCTTCCGATGCAAAAGAAAGTTTAGACAAACCAAATGCCAGGGCAAATTCCTTTAGATTCACTTTCTTATCAGAACGCACCACAATCAAATAGTGATTTTCCCCTTTTCCATCCCGCAGAAAAAGATTTTTTGCCACATCAAGATCTTTATCAAAACCCATTTGAACCATATCTTCAATGGTAAAGGCAGCTTCATGGTCGACCCATTCATATGCAAGTCCTTTTTCCTCCAATAACCTTTTTACTTCCTCTTTATCGTACATGGCAACTGCTCCTTCCTTTTACTACTACCAAGTCTTTCCTAATTATAGCATATATTATCCCAAAGAAAAAACTTGTTTCGTTAAAAAACAAATGAAAAAAGAGCCGTATAGGCTCTTTTAAAAAGGGGAGGGTATGTATTACTATGTTATTTGCTTTATCCTTGCTTCTTTTAAGGATGATTCTATGATAAAATAGGTTTATGAATTGGGTATGTAGGGATTATGAACATTTTGTAAACATTTTAAAACATTAGGAATTCAAAGGTTTTCTCGGCATTTTTAAATCCCCAAAAGTACACTTCTTCATTTTTTGAAGTATTTTTATGACATTTTCAAGCATTGATAAAATGAATTAATTTAATCTTTATTTTTGCTCCCAATTTTAAGATAATAATAAAAAATATCAAAGAGGTGAAATAATGGCAACAGTAAAAGAGGATGCACAAAAAATCATTCAAAGCTCAATAAAAAGAGTTTTACCCGACTCTGCAGTCAAGCGGGCTTTGGCAGGACAAACCTTTCAGGGTGAAGTTATTGTAATCGCCATTGGGAAAGCTGCATGGAATATGGCAAATGCCGCCGCAGAAATTCTCGGAGATCGTATAAAAAAAGGAATTGTGCTTACCAAATATGGACATAGTCAGGGAGATATAAAGGATTTCACTATTTTGGAGGCCTCTCATCCCCTTCCTGATGATAACACAATCGTAGGGACAGAAAAAATTATTGAAGCCGTCTCAAATCTTTCATCTAAGGATACTGTTATTTTTTTAGTTTCTGGTGGTGGTTCGGCTTTGTTGGAGAAACCCGCTGGAAATCTAAAATTAGACGATTTTTTGCGGATTACAGACCAGTTATTGAAATGCGGCGCAGATATTGTGGAGATAAATACGATTCGCAAGCATCTTTCGGCAGTAAAAGGCGGAAAATTTGCTGCACTTTGCGCTCCGGCTGCCGTTTATACCATTGCATTGAGTGACATTTTGGGTGACAGACCCGATTCTATTGCCTCTGGCCCCACATGTGCTGATTTTTCAACTTGTGCTGAAGCATTTTCCATCGTAGAAAAATACGGATTAAAACTGACAAATGAGATGAAAAAAGAACTCACCAATGAGACACCAAAGGAAGTTCAAAACAACACTATGCTGATAACCGGAAGTGTAAAAGAGCTCTGCCTTGCGGCAGCAGAGGAGGCAGAAAATCTAGGTTATGCTCCCCTTGTCCTTTCTACCCTGGTAGATTGTGAAGCAAAGGAGGCCGGCCGCCTATTGGCTTCCATCGGCAAAACAATCCAAAAAGATGGTGTTCCCTTAAAAGCACCATGCGCCATACTTTGCGGAGGTGAAACCATTGTCCGTATTACAGGGAAAGGGAAAGGCGGAAGAAATCAGGAGTTAGCTTTATCCGCCGCAGAATTAATTGCTGGATTAGAGAATATCGTCGTTTGTGCAGTTGGTTCAGACGGCACAGACGGCCCTACCGATGCAGCGGGAGGACTAGTGGATGGCTGCACAAAAGAAATTTTGGACAAAAAAGGGATTTCAATTGATGAAATTTTAGCAGAAAATGACTCTAATCGAGCATTAGCTCTGGCTGACGCCCTAGTCATTACTGGCCCCACAGGAACAAATGTGAACGACTTATATTTCCTTTTATGCAAATAACTCTGTTTCTGATTAAAAATTATAGACATGAATTTTATGCAAATGAAAAAGAGGCTTAAATAAGCCTCTTTTTCATGTTACAACTGAATCGTTTCTTAGTTCATAAATTCAAAACTTAATTCACTGCAAAAGCTTTTCCCCTTCCCATGTCAACGGAATTAAATCATGGCAATTTAGAAGAGATACCTCAAATTTTCGATTCAAGGCCGCAAAATGTTCAACGCCAAAAGCAATTTTATTTAGGTATGAAAATACCCCTATGGCTCCTGTTGAAAAGGTTCCAGCTTCTTTTCCATAAATTGCACATAAATCAGGCAAATCACTATAAATTTCTTCCACGGTTTTCCCAAAAGTTTTAAATACTTCTGGTATCTTACCCGCTTTAATTTCCTCACCAATTTTCCGCCCTGTCATGGCAGCTGCCATGGCTGATCTACATAACCCTACCGAGGTAATAAATCCTTCCCCAAGAGCCAGTGCCTTAAACACCTGATCCTCACTGGCAAAACCACCTGTTATTGTAATAGCAGGCAATTGGAGCCCCTCTTTTTTCAGCCTTTTACAAATCTCTACCACGTTTTTTTCAAGGACAATGGTTGGATAAGACCATTCATTCATCATTTTAGAAGGACTGTATCCCGACCCACCACCGGCGCCGTCGAAAGTAACCATATCCACCTCATTTGCACAAGCCATTCTCAGCACCCGTTCCAAATCTGCCTGGTCATAACCCGCCATCTTAAAATAGATATTTTCCGCGCCCAATGCTCTTAAATTTTCGATATGTAGTTTAATATTTTCTTCTGTCCAAGCAGGAAATCTTCCACAACTATAAAAACTTGGACAAACACCCTTTTCATAAGCTTCTTTTATTTTGGGGTCTAATGGATCAGGATGCACCAAACACCCACATTCTCGTTTCTCCAATGCCATTTCGTAATTTTTCAATCGTTTTAATGGTTGAACGCCCTTTGCCCCTTGTCCAAACTTAATTTCAATTGCTTTATAGCCGTATTTTTTAATTGCAATTTCAGGTACACCCATAAGGTTATCATCGGCATTACATTGTAAAATCAGTTGCCCCAATCCACGATAAAAAGGTGTATAGCAGTCCATAATTTCTTGTAAAAGGGGAAAATCTGTAATTTTGCCATCGTTAATGACCAATGCAGAATCATTATTTCTGGCATCCTCACCAATGACGCAACTAACTCCCGCCATTGCCGCACCGCCGAAATAATCTTTCCAATTTAGTTTTATCAATGCAGGCAGAATAATAGGAAGATTCATATTTATTCTATTTTTTGTACCATATGAGGTTTTTAAATTCACATCAAAAACGGATAATTCAGCTTCAGATTTATCAGTGCCCTCTGCGCCAAACACTCGCCCATTAATGTTAAAATGAGAAAAGTCCACAGGGTAATCCTTTTCGCTGGCAATTTGATTATTGCCTGTAGTAATTGGGTATACCGTTCTGGCACCCAATACTGCCGCCAATGCAATTTCACAAGTTCCATTACAATCCTCAGTACAAAGAGAACACATTCCAGATTGAGGTGATACAAATTTACTGGAATTTCTTCCTGCTGTGAAACCCGAGGATAGCGTTGGAGAATACGTCATAATTAAACACCCTTTCTTAGAAATATATCAGCAAACCGTAATGTTATAGTAAAATATTACCATTTTAATTCATGTTTGTAAAGGAAATTAAGGGAAATTTTCACAAATACATATTTTCAATTCACAGCATTTATGTATGAAATGTATAATTCAACAAAGCATACTTACTTTTATTTTGCCAAATTCATTATATCAACTGGACTCCATTTAAAATATAAAAATTTAACTTGCAAATTATTTTCAGCCCATTTTTACCTACATACCCTCTCTACTTAATTAATATCAATAAAGCAAGCAATTTTTTGTATCTGAAATAAAAAAAGTAAGGCTTACTTCATCCCTAAATGCAGCAAGCCTTACTATTTTCTATTATTTCTTCTCGAAACAGCTAAAACCATGAAAGTTGAACAGGCTGTCCATAGCTTTTATACGCCTTTATAATATCTTCCATTTTATATAATATTCCGTATCGTTTGCACTCTTCACGAAAAAGCATCCACAATTCCTTTCCATGGGGCGATTTGCATTCGTAAGAATTCCCGTATGTCTCTATATACTTTTCTTTCAGTGAGGGAAACAATTCATCCAGCTTATCATAATACCATTCCCGCTGATTCTGCCGTAATGTTACACCAAATGCAGGATAGATAAACTTTGCACCATTTTCATGTGCTTGTGCCACAATGGCTCTAATATTGTTTTCATTATCCTCTATAAAGGGCAAAATGGGCATAGATAAAATCCCTGCAAAAATCCCAGCATGAGACAGCTTCTTGATGGTAGCGAAACGTTGGGAGGATACTGCTACGTGAGGCTCTATTTTTTCACACAAAGCATCATCAGCGGTGGTAATTGTAATTTTTATTAGCACTGGAGAATGGGAAGATATTTCTTTAAGCAAATCTATGTCCCGCTCAATCAAACTACTTTTTGTTGCAATGGCTATTCCATAGCCAAAACGATTGATGTGTGCCAAAGCACCCCTAGTAAGTTCATGTTTCTTTTCAAACGGGTTATAAGGATCACTCATTGCTCCCGTACCAACAACACCACGTCTTCGTTTTCCTCTAAGCTCACGCTCCAAAATATTAAGTGCATTTTCCTTTGCCCTTACTTTATCAAAGAGCTCCACACCATAGCAATCACTTCTACTATCGCAATAAATACAACCGTGGTTACATCCTTTATAAATGTTCATGTTATAGTTGGTACCAAACCACGAATTGTTTTCGCTGTATCCGGAAAGGATTGTTTTTGCAGGTATCCAATCCATTATCAACCCTTCTTTTCCAGGTATTTACGAAACTTACTTCCCGAAAAGATTTCATTTGTAACAAATTTACCATTATCAAAAAAACTATAGGTGGTAAACGGCGTAGGGGCATTCTGTGCCTGCTCTGGACTTTCAAGTTTTATCAGGGTTACAGTTTGTCCTTCTTCCTTGGCCACTTCTTCCATGAGGGGTACATACTTTTCTGTATGAGGGCATTGATTTGTATAATAAAACACCATGCCTTTTTCCGTTATACGTGCACTTTTGCAGCAGTCTTTAAACTTTGGTTGACATGCTCCACTTTCAAAAGGCAAGTATAAAAGCTGAAAATATGGTTCTGCTGTATCACAAACTTGAAATCCTTTATACTTTAAATACTTTCCATCCGATAAAAAAGGCATCTTTTTTTCAGAAGAAAGGATAACAATCCCCTTTTTCCCCTGCCTCTTTCCATCTTCGATACATGCTTGCAACAGATCATTTGCATAGCCATGCCCTTTCAGTTGTCCCGAAACCCAAAAACAATTGATATACAGATATCCCTCAGCATCAATGGGACACCATGCATTTTCAGCAGGAATATATTCAATAAAGGCCTTTCCCCTTACATTCACTTTTATGAATGTAAGCCCATTCTCAAACTGGCTTTTCATCCAGTTCTTTTTAGAAGATAAACAAGGATCACCCTTTTTATCTGATATTGCACAACAAATGTGCTCCCTATCGATGTTACTGCTGTCAACAGAAATTAGTTCCACGAACTCAGCTCCTTTTCTAATTTAATGATATATATACATGTATTTCTGCTTGTTTCAAATCGTCTCCACCTTGATATTCCTCAAAATCACAGCAATATCTTCTATCCAAATCCATGCTCCAAAGCTCTATCCAAAAAGTTTGCACTGCTTCTTTCACATCTCCACGAATCACAAACTTGGCATATTTCCCTTTCGGCATGATTTCCACAGAAACATCCTCAGGAAGTTTCGCATCTGCCTCAACCTCACAACAAATCAAAACATCGTAGGCTCCGTTTACATCATTTTCAAAATTAGTATAGACACCTAGAGTTTTATCGTTTATTTTCCCTGGTATGGACGCATAGATTCCCTCACCAAAAAACTTCTGCCACGCCATACCTATTTCGGAACTCATATTTGCATCGCCATTGCTTGTTCTCCTTCGGATGCCTGCAACCTTTTTTTCACTCAGCTCAACCACTTCATATTTCATATGAAAAACCTCTTTTCTCTATTCGATAAGAAGAAGCATACCACATGAAAGCTGACACCATTATGTCATATTAAATATATTTCTTTAAGTTATTCTCCAAATTTTCACGAATGCTATTCCGAAGATACACAGGTTCAAGCACCTCGGCAGAGGCTCCAAAAGACAAAATATATCCATACATCCAATCATTTTCAGGCATGGTCTTTGTAACCGTGAAACTACCGTCTCCATTCTTCACAATTTCTGCGTGTTCAAATTCATCATAAATTCGAAATGCCATATTTGAATCAATTTTTAAAACTATAGTGATCGTCTCCATAGTCTCTCTGAAAAAAATGAGACGATCCTCCTCAAAGCCTCTTTCAAAACATTCTTTTGATACAAAAAGTTTTTTGATTCGAGATACTCGAAACATACGATATGCATTTCTTACCGTGCAAAATCCATATACATACCAAGCCTGTCCTTTAAAAATTAGTTGTAACGGCTCAATAACTCTATCGGTTTTTTCACCATTGGCACTATAGTATTCAAACTGAATCCGGTTTCTATTAATAATGGCATTTTTAAGGTCCTTGAATTTCTCTTTTTCTTCTTTACCACTGCCCCAATGGGAAAAATCAACATCAATCCATTTTGATTCATCGCGCTGAAACAAAACTGCCAGTTTTTTAAGAACCGGTTCCACCCCAGGCACATTTAATGCATTCATGCCTTGCAAAGAAGAAATGATTTCAAGCTGATCTGTTTCGGAAACCATAGATTTTTTCATCACATAATTGTCCAGTAGTCGGATTCCTCCACCCTTACCCTTACTCGTATAAATGGGTATTCCTGCAGCACTCAGTGATTCTAAATCTCTATATATGGTTCTCTGAGATACTTCAAAATAATCCGACAACTCCTTTGCTGTTACCGTTTTTTTCTCAAAAAGCACATAAACCATTTCTAGCAATCGATCAATTTTCATATTTTCTCACCGATATTATTTTAACACAATTGTAAATTCTCTGCATGCACTATCATGTTATTCTAATCTTTTTTTCGATAAAAAAAGCATTCTGCGTTTCGACTTCCACAGAATGCTTTGCTCTAATTTTCTATACTTGATTTAGTTAATGCTCCGCTTTGCCTAATTCTCAATCATATATTTCATATTCCCCAAATGATAAATGTCAACCGTGCACTTTTTCATATGATCTTCTTCATAAAAATACCCCGAAAAAACTGATTGATTGTAGCCATAAATTTCATCTATGATTTCGAAATCCATGTTGGGAAATTTGTTTACGAAAGCAACTAATTCGTAATTTTCACCAGAAAATTCCCCAGTGTTTCCAATCGAATCAAACAAATAAACGGAACAAAAATCCAAATCTAAACCTTCAATACAAATAATTCTTTGTCCCTTCACTGCTAAATAATCATTATCTTGCTCGTAAAAACCTTCACTAAAATGCATCATAATTTTCTCCCCATCCAATGTGATTTTACTCACTCTGGCATCATGGAGACTATATGGTAAACCTAAAATATTTTTACGGATTACTTCTTTCATGGGTTCCTCCAAAATTTTATTAAATGAGACCTTTCATACAATCAGCCCATTTCGCTTTCATTTTAACAAACGAATGTAACGAAGTCCATAACAATATCCTTATCCTCTCAAAAGCGGCATTGCACCTGTCAATTTATTTATCTTTTTCTTTTCACCATAAATACCAATTCCTAAATAAGTATGCTCTTGTGTGGAAAGGGCCTCCAATTTCCGTACATAATCACTGTAAACCTGAGAAATTTGGGCTGCTTCTGTAAAATCAACAACCACCAGATCACTAAATTCAGGGGCATATAAACGTTGCCTTAATTCACTTAATCCAGCCTTGCTTCCCTTCAGCATTGTAATCGGAATTGTAACAATTCCTAAATGTGTTTCATGCAAGGCATCCGCGGCATTCTCCCCTACTAAATGGGGTACTTGTTCCCCTAAAGTAACACCTAAAATTGCTGATGTATTTGCTACTATCCCAATTGGCAATTGGGAATCTATAATCATAACGCATTTCATATCAACAGCATTCATTCTTCACCTCGTTTTTTCTCCCCATTGAAAATTTGTTCTCTGAAATAAACAATCCCGCTAATGTAAGCCCCACGCCAATCACAGCCATCCCTGTTATTCTTTCATGTAAAATTAGAACGGAAGTTATTATCGTTACCACAGGAACCAAATAAATATAAACACTGGTTTTTACCGCTCCTAGTATTTTTACTGCCCAATTCCATGTAGCAAAACATGCTGCTGATGCACCCAGCCCTAAAAATATCATATTAAAAAGATTTATCGGTTTTAGAAGGGTAGAGCCAGCGGGGTGAAATTCAAAAATAAACAGAGCAGGTATCATAAACAATAAGCCATAAAAGAAAATTCTCCGGGTTGACTGCACCGTATTATATTGAAAGCCACTAATCTTTTTTGTCAAAATGGAGTAAATGGCCCATACAAATGCCGCCAATACCGCCAACAAGTCTCCCATAGGATTGAGTTTCAAAACACTGGCTCCTTGATAGCTCATTAGAAAAATGCCCACCAATGCAATCAAAAAACCAACGAAAAACTGTGGCTTCAACTTCTCTTCCTTCAAAAATAAATGGGCGCACAATGCGGTAAAAAAAGGCGCCACAGAAATAATCACACCAACATTAGACGCAAAGGTGTAGGTCAATGCGATATTTTCTAATAAAAAATATAAGGTGATTCCGCAAAGTCCTGCACCGGCAAAATATAATTCCTGCTTTGAATTTTGAATTTTTAATCTGCGGGGGCGAACAAGAATTAGTGCAATCCAGCCAATCACAAATCGGATAAATAATATTTCTATGGGGCTCATGCTTTTTAATAAAATCTTTGTAGAAATAAATGTAGTTCCCCAAATAATAATTGTGACGATTGCCAGTATATGCCCTGTAAGTTCATTTTTTCTATCCATAATAGTCCCTTTCTTACGCAACACCTATCAAATCTGATTTTTATAAATGCTCTGATATTGTTTTGGTGTCACCCCAATAAACTTCTTGAAGTAATTTGAAAAATGACTTTGATCACTAAAGCCTGTCTGCAAAGCAGCATCAATCGGCAATACCCCTTGCTCTAAAAGCTTCTTTGCCTTGTCAATACGTATTGTTTCCAAATATCTGTACGGAGAAATTCCCATTTGCTTTGTAAAGGAACGTAATAAATAATATTTACTCAGCCCTGTCAAATCACTTAATTGATCCAGTGTAATGCTTTCCCTATAGTTATTTTCTAAGTAATCACAAACAACCGCAATCTCCGTACTATGTTCTGATTTGGTGGAAGGAGGTTCTGCGGCATGTTCTTCAATCAACTGCTCTAAAAGCAATAAAAATAGCTCTTCTTTTCTAAAATCCCGTTCTTCCTCCATAATTAATGAATGCAGCTCTTTTAATTGTGATGCAAACTCACTGCGATAAACCACTGTAGTTGCAAAATAAGGCAACTCTTCATTTCCTGTTATCTCAAAGACCGCCTTGCCCATAACCTCCGGCTGTATATTGATACATCGATAATCCAGGGTTTTTCCATCTATTTGTTCGCAAGTATGATTATCCCCCGGATTAAATAGTACCAAGTCCCCTGGAACAACGGTATATTCTCTATTTTTACAAGACAAATGCCGATTTCCTTCTTCGATAAATCCTAATACATAATATTCATGAAAATGGTTGGGGAATTTTTGCATAATTCCTTGAAAATGATAGGCTTCAACCCTCAGTTCTACATCAAATTTCACCGTTCTAAATTCATTGTTCATATGTCCTTCTTCCCACCTTCTTCCAACAGCTTGATTATACTATATCATAAATCCAATAGTCATTCTTGAACGATATTGCTCTTATGTTTTCTTTCCAATTCTTTCAGACAACATTAAGTCTTCCATGATATTCCTTTTTGTCAATAAAAACAAACCCTCAAGCATTGTTTTACCAACGGAATTATCTATAGATTGAAAAAACTATGCAAACTGAACTTCTTTTACAACCCCTTCGTCTCCTGTAACTACAATTTCAACGATAGGATCATCTAAAAGTTCCTGAATTATTTTCGATGCTTCTGTAGTTGTGGCGAATGTTATTTTACTAACTCTTTTATATCCATTGGGATGTACAAAATTTCGTGGTTTAGGATCGACATTGAAATAGCTCATTAAAAATGGTAAACTCAATTCCGCCGGAAAAAAGCACTTGAATTTCAATTTTCTGCCATGGGTGTCCGTTCTCTTTGCACTTTTCATATTAAATCCTCGGTCTTTATATTTTCCTAATTGATTTATTTCCTCTGTTAAATCTCCATGATCTTTCTCGATGCAAAAACCGCACCAACGATCCGTACCATAATCCCACGAATCAAATCGTTTCACAACCCCCTTATATCCCAAAGTTTTGAGTAAAACTTTAAAAAATCGGGGCATCCCCGTGGACGCCAACAATTCAATATAAGGTCCCTCGCTAAAATAAATAATGGCATTATAAGGATTTTTAGCTCTCCCGTATTCCACAGCAAATCCCTTATGCCGCCATTCTTTCACGCCATTGTCCAAATTCTCCACTTTGTAAATCAAATGACCTGCTCTCATAAAATTCCTCCTATCATTTCTTGTCTTGTAGTTTATTTTCTATTTCTTGGTATCAGTTACCTAAGCACTTTTCATATTTTTAGTTATCTATAGCTAACTACATTGTAAAGACATCCAGCTAAAAAGACAGGCAGTACTTCCTCAGCCTATTTTTTGATAAGAAATCACATTTCATTTTATTTCATTCTTTTGTAGTCATGTAGGTGCTCTGCGGATTCATATTAATAATACAAAAGAGTTGTTACTTTATATCTACTAAAATCCAGAATCTTCAAAGCACTCAATTCTTTTTGTAAACACTTTCATTCCAATAATGACAGTTCACCATCCTGCCACACCCCATATTGCTCTCCTTGTTTTTCAAACGGGGTATTTCCTTTAAAAACATCTGTCATTTTTTTCTCAAAAGCTACAGTCTCATCCACTTTAACAAAGACAATAAACACAACCTTTTCAGAATACTGGGTATCGAAAAGAATATGCCCTTCCTGAAGAATTTCGTATTGTACTTTTCCCGAATCCGTATACTCCGTTGTAATTTCATACTTTGCATACAAAACCAGGTCGGCTATTCCTGCGGCCAAGACCCCTTCTTTTGCAGCTTTACCATATGCACGAACCAACCCGCCTGTACCCAAAAGTGTTCCTCCAAAATATCTGGTGACTACAATTGCGGCATTCTTTATATCCTCCCCCTTAAGAACGTTTAAAACAGGCATGCCTGCCGTTCCCTGGGGCTCCCCATCATCACTGAAGCGCTGAATTTCATTACGTTCCCCAAGTTGAAATGCAAAAACATTGTGGGTCGCATTCCAATATTTTTTTTTCATTTCTTCTACAAAAAGCCGTGCTTCTTCCTCAGATTTCACAGGGCGTACCGTAGCAATAAAACGTGATTTTTTCTCCACTATTTCAGCTTCTGCTTCTGTTAAAATTGTTTTATATTCATTCAACATATCTTCCACCAACCAATTTGTTTTTTTTCAGCTAAATCAATTAACAAAGTCAAAATTATCTTCTCAATATCTTTGTACTTCATAAAAAACTTATTTTACGATTAAGTAATTGCATTATTATATCACACAAATTACCAGCCATAAAAGTATTTGCATGCTTTTTAATTAAGAATGAAACTCTTTTTTTTGCGCAAGATAACGTTGAGGTGATAAACATGGCTCAAGAATACACGAACCTTGACGATTTATTAAACCGGAATCCAAAAGCAAAGGATTTTTTTGAATCTTTGCCAGAAGATCGCCAATTTAACGTTCGTCAGTACGAAAACAACATCCACTATGACTTAGACCTTCGGCGCTATGCCGAGCATCTTTTGAGAGGAGGTTATTAAAATGTTTGGTAAAGAATACAGAGACTTAGCCGACTTACTTTTAAACAACGCAAGAGCCCAGAACTTTTACAAAGGGTTACCCGATGATATTCAACAGACCATTTCCCATAGCAGCACTGAAATCACGACCATGAAATCCTTGCGTCATTTTGCAAAAGCTGCACAAAAAACTGGCCGTTAATCCCCACTGATTATAGTGCAAAAGCGATACTTTTTACTTTAGTATCGCTTTTGTTTCATTGTGCCTATTTTTTATGTAGCAAACTCATTTTTCATCTTATCTTGAAATAAATTTCAAAACTATCTAAAACTACAATTATTTCTTAATAACACAACAGCCTTTGCCTGAATTTTTCGCCACATAGAGGCACTGATCACTATCACGATAAAGACGGTTAAAATCAACCTTATCTTTGTCGTTTATGGCACAGCCGATACTAAAGCTTACACTGATTCCTTTATCACGTCCTATGGCAGAAGATTGTAAAGAGTTTAATAAATTTTCCAGCTCCCTTCTGCATTCGTCCATTTCAATGAGATTAATGGAATAGACAATAAACTCATCGCCACCCATACGCAAAACAATGTCTTCCCCCGAAAAATACCCTTTGATTAAACGACTGATTTCTTTGATTACAGAATCACCATACATATGTCCAAAATGATCATTTATTTTTTTAAAATCATCAATATCCAAAATTATAAAAGAGCCTTTAATCTGGTTATAAATTAATTGCTTTATTTTAAATAGCCCCACTTCTCTATTATATACCCCTGTCATTTGATCTATTTCAGACTTGCTTTTGTATTTTACAAAGCTTTCTACATTTTCAATACGTTCATTTAAAGTCAATACATTGACCCCAAGGGCCAAGCAGTAAAAAGCAAGCAAATGCATCATATCGGAAATAAACAGTGCTTTGGGTTTGGCAAAATAGCATAAAACTGCATAAATCACTGCCGAGCATGAAATGAAAAAAATTATTCTCCAAGGTTTATCTATCATAAACAATGTCAATACACATAAAAATACCATGATTGTGATAGAAGGAACCCCACTATCCAAAAATGTACCCATTAATATTCCCATGAACATAACCGGAGATAATGCACAATAGAAAATCAGTATGATATACTTCTTTTTTTTATGAAGATAAAACTTGGCTATTAAATATAAAATAACACATAAGCCTAATAGTACAAATATCTGACTATTAAACGTAAAATATTCGGATAAAGGTAAACCCACTAATAAAATTCCGCAAGTAATAATAATGCCTACGGTTGTTAATCCGAGAAAATTATTATAATTTCTATTGCATATTTCTTCTTTATATAAATCGACCTTCTCGGCAAGCAAGTTCTCTTTCCAATGACCTAACTTTCTCAAGAATTTAGATAAATTATCCATTAACATTCCTTCCCAACTTCATTATTATGACTCCTTATTAGCAGTTTTACATATGCTTCCGCTATAAAATATCATGCTAAAAATGAATTGTTTCTTGGCCAATGCATAAAGTTTCATTTTCTTTCGCTAATTTATAATATTATAACAGAACTAAATTGCAAAAACAATCTTCGTCAGAAACTCTTGCAAAAATCCGTATTTTTTTTAATGCAAAAATAAACCTGAATGACTCCAGCTTGCAGCATAAAAAAAGTCCCCATGCAATGAGTAGAGCTTTGCTCTCTACGCTACAATGGGGACTTATTTTAATACGTTTTATCTTGTTAAATTACTTGCTCTTTTTTGTATAGTCTTAATGCTTAATTTATTTTGTATTCACCATTTTCCACGTCAACTGTTAAAGTGGTGTCTGGAGTAACCTCGTCAGCAATAATTTTCTTTGCCAATAACGTTTCAATGTTTCTTTGAACCATTCTCTTCAGAGGTCTTGCACCAAATGCAGGATCATACCCTTCATTCACAATAAATTCTTTTGCTCTTGCTGTCAATTTACAGTGAAGTTGTTTATCAGCCAAACGCTTATTTAAATCAGCTATAATTAAATCAATAATATGAGTGATATTATCTTTTGTTAATGGTTTATAGAATACTATTTCGTCCAAACGGTTCAAAAATTCTGGTCTGAAAGAACGACGTAGCAATTCTTCCACCGCCAAACGAGCGTCTTCTTTTATTTCTCCTGTATCCTCCATTCCATCTAATAAATAGGAAGATCCTAAGTTAGAGGTAAGAATGATTACTGTATTTTTAAAATCCACTGTTCTTCCTTGGGAATCTGTAATACGCCCATCATCTAAAACCTGAAGTAAAATATTAAATACATCAGGATGAGCCTTTTCAATCTCATCAAAAAGAATCACAGAATATGGTTTTCTACGAACAGCCTCAGTAAGCTGACCGCCCTCCTCATAGCCTACATAACCAGGAGGTGCACCAATCAAACGAGAAACGCTGAACTTTTCCATATACTCAGACATATCAATGCGAATCAGATTTTTTTCATCATCAAACAAGCATTCTGCAAGGGTTTTCGCCAGTTCTGTTTTTCCAACGCCCGTTGGTCCTAGGAACAGGAAGGAGCCAATTGGTCTATTAGGACTTTGGATTCCTGCACGGCTTCTTAAAATTGCCTCAGAAACCTTTGTAACTGCCTCATCTTGACCAATTACTCTCTCATGCAAAATCTCCTCCAAATGAAGAAGTTTTTCTCTTTCGCCCTCCATAAGCCTTGCCCCGGGAATTCCCGTCCAACGCTCAATAATACGCGCAATCTCTTCTTCTGTCACCTTATCCCGAAGCAGCGTATTCTTTCCACTGTTCTCCTCAGCAAGGTGTTCTTTCTCCTCAAGCTCCTTTAGTAATTGAGGTAGCCTTCCGTATTTTAACTCGGCAGCACGATTCAAATCATATTTTCTCTCCGCAGCCTCAATTTCGGCGTTTACATCTTCAATTTCCTCTCTAAGCTTTTGCACAACACCTATAGAGTCTTTTTCATTTTCCCATTTCGCTTTTAAAGCAGCAAATTTATCCCGCATTTCTGCCAGTTCCTTTTGGGTTTCACCCAATCGTTCCTTAGAAAGCTTATCGCTTTCCTTCTTAAGTGCTGCTTCTTCTATTTCATGCTGTATAATTTTTCTTTGAATAATATCCAACTCCGTCGGCATGGAATCCATTTCCGTACGGATCATCGCACAAGCTTCATCCACCAAATCGATTGCCTTATCCGGAAGAAAACGGTCAGTAATATATCTGTTGGACAGTGTTGCAGCTGCAATAATTGCCTGATCTTGAATTTTAACACCATGATAAACCTCATAGCGTTCTTTTAGCCCACGCAGGATAGAAATAGTATCTTCCACTGTTGGTTCATTGACCAAAACTGGTTGGAATCTTCTTTCCAGCGCAGCGTCCTTTTCAATATACTGCCTATATTCATTCAACGTGGTCGCACCAATACAATGTAGCTCACCTCTGGCCAGCATTGGTTTCAGCAAGTTGCCCGCATCCATGGCGCCGTCCGTCTTTCCTGCCCCAACAATGGTATGCAGCTCATCAATAAAGAGTATTATTTTACCTTCACTTTTGCGAACTTCATTTAAAACCGCTTTCAATCGTTCTTCAAATTCACCACGGAATTTTGCCCCGGCTATCAATGCTCCCATATCTAATGAAAAAATGGTTTTATCCTTTAAACTATTGGGCACATCTTCTTTGACAATGCGCTGTGCCAAGCCTTCGGCAATCGCAGTTTTACCTACACCGGGCTCGCCGATTAAAACTGGGTTGTTTTTCGTTTTACGTGACAAAATCCGTATTACGTTTCTAATTTCGTCATCCCGACCAATAACAGGGTCAAGCTTTTTACTTCTTGCTCTCTCCACCAAATCTGCCCCATATTTTTTCAAAGCATCATAGGTTGCCTCTGGAGAATCGCTGGTTACCCGGGTGTTCCCCCGTACAGAAACCAAAATCTTCATAAATGCATCTTTACTCACGTTGTATTGCTTGAAAACCAACTTTAGCACTTCATTGGGTGCATTTAACATTGCCAAAAAAATATGTTCCACAGAAACATATTCGTCTGTCATTTTTTCAGCAAGCTTTTCAGATGCAACCAAAGTTTTTTCTAAATCCCCGCTGGCATAGGTTTGTCCTCCTGACATCCGGGGAAGTTTCTTTATTTCAGCTTCTACTGCCTGAAGCAAGCCATTCACATTTACATTCATTTTTTGTAATAACTCAGGAATTAAGCCATCTTCCTGGGTTAATAGCATTGCCAACAAGTGCTGTTGTTCAATTTGTGGATTTCCATATTCCACAGCAACGGACTGGGCATTTTGAATGGCTTCCAAAGATTTTTGGGTAAATTTTTGCAAGTTCATAACCATTCCACCTTCCTATTTCACAAAACTATTTTTTAATATGGGTATATTATACATTGTTAGCACTCACTTGTAAAGAGTGCTAACAATAATTTATCGAACAAAAATTTTTGCTTCTTTTTACTTTTTATCATCATTTTTGCCCAAATATATAATCATAAACCTGCTTTCAAAGAAATACTTTATTCTAGAGGCATTTAAGAGGTAATTCAGAAAGATATTAGATTTTCGATATTAAATTCTTTAATGTCTTTTTTAGTGATTTGTATCGTTCAAACAAAATTTTTCTTTCTTGTGCAATCTGACAAAAGATTTCATTGATAGATTCTCATCCATCTGTAAAGAATTGTGTAATATTTCCGTTGATTGAAATAGCTTAATTACATGTTTAATGAGGTAAATCCCATGACCTATTTCTTTAATAATTTCAAAACATTTTGTGAAAACATCTACATCTTATACCCAAAAAAGGTATTTCATAATTATTGATAAAATTCTGATATATTCAAAAATTATCTTTATCCTAGGAAGATTTTGCATTTAAGCCAACATTCCATCTCGTACCCCCTCTTATAATATATTTTTCTTCTATCATATTAGAAATATTCGCATGTTTTATGTAAATTAGCATGTTAAATAACTGACGATTTTGAATACAAAAAAGGGCGTATATTTTAAGATAAAATCATCATGATATTGTTATAAAATTACGAAGAACAGGCAGTAATCTATGCTATTTTATTGTTGATTTTTGAAGAATTTGTCGAAGATATGATGATCAATGGTCACAAACAAAAGGGAATGATTTACTTGAAATTTGCTTGTTTTGTTCCTTGTGCGTTTTTTATTCATATGCTATAATAGAAAAGTCGAAGCAAAGAAACTTGAAGTCGGGGTCATTTGATCGTGCTAAGAAAAAGCAAAGTGCCGACTGGGAAAAAAAGTACATTTTCCTGATTTCCCCCGTCTTTTTTCTTCGCCGTTGTGGTATACTTATGTTAATCTCAAAAAGGACGTGATGCCAATGCATAAGGCAATTGGTTCCAAAAAAGATTTTGGCAACTTAAGTGAGGATGAATTATTAGCAGAGTATAATGAATGCGTACAGGATCTCCTTGATCATGAAATGGTTAGAAAAATGGATTCCTTCGTACAGCATTGCAATACAAGCCGATTACAACATAGCATTAATGTATCCTATTACAGCTTTTTGGTTTGCTATCGCATGGGCTGGGACTATCGTTCCGCAGCTAGAGCTGGTCTTCTTCATGACCTGTTCTTCTATGATTGGAGAACAAAGAAGGGGCTTCGCACCCACCATGCTTCTTGGCATCCCAGAGTTGCTCTGGATAATGCAAGAAAAATTACAGAGCTGAATAAAGTTGAAAAGGACGCCATTTCTAAGCATATGTGGCCATGTACCCTCGTTCCTCCCAGATATATTGAATCCTACGTTATTACCTTTGTAGATAAGGTTTGTGCTGTTTGCGAGGTTGCAGAGCGCAAATATAAAGGAGTTCGTGTGGGAAAAGTTGCTGTTTCTTAAAGGAACAAAACAATTGTATATATTTTTGTATTTTAATGGTGATAACCCAAGTATCTCTTGGTTATCACCATTGTTTTATCTTAGAAATCTTTTCTAGCTTAAATCATTGCATCTAATGTAACCTTGATTCTTTCATCTGAAATGTGTTTTACAACTATCTATTTAAACCGTTTATATTTATGACTCAATGCGGCTAAGAAAAAGTTTTAAACTATTTAACCCTATGGAATACAAATATATTATTGTTTCCCCTTATAGCATCATTAGTCTTTTATACCTAATATTATTATATAAAGGCTGGGCTGGCTAATTTAACATAACAAAAAGGCACAGGTATAAACCTATGCCTTCTATGGAAGTCTAGCTTCCTAACTTTGTCCAACGGTATAAAGCGTTGTTTCTTGCATAACCAAAAAATAATTTATATTATCAATGCCTAAGCATCTTCAATACAGAATCAAATCGATTAAGCACGTTTTACGTTAGCAGCCTGAGGGCCTTTTGCACCCTGAACAACTTCAAATTCAACTTCCTGTCCTTCTTCAAGTGTCTTGTATCCTTCGGACTGAATAGCAGAGAAGTGTACAAACACGTCGTCTTCACCGGGAACGGAAATAAAACCGAAACCTTTTTCTGCGTTGAACCATTTAACTGTACCCTTTTTCATTGAATAAATCCTCCTACATAGATAGATAAAAAACTTTTACAAGACAATACTACCATATATTTCATAAAGTGTCAACGCAAATTTCCCACTAAGTCACTGTTCTCATTTACATTGTTTCATAATTTTCGTCATTTTCTAACGTATTTTTCTGTATTGCAGCCCTTGCTAATTGGTCACATCGCTCATTTTCGGGATTATCGGCATGTCCTTTTACCCAAATAAAGGAAACCTGATGAATTTCAAGCAAAGCCAACAGTCGCTCCCATAAATCTACATTTGAGGCTTTTTCTTTGTTGTTGCGCATCCAACCCTGACTGCGCCATTTTTTTGCCCAGCCTTTTTCGATGGCATCCACTACGTATTTTGAGTCACTGTAGAGCTTAACGGA
>NZ_DALYUL010000011.1:67129-90799 GCF_031981185.1 Anaerotignum sp.
GCTCCTTTAACGCCTCCAGTCCTTTAATTACAGCCAAAACCTCCATACGATTATTGGTTGTCTTCCGATACCCTCCGGATAGCTCTTTACGGGCAGTTCCATAGAGCATTACTGCGCCATATCCCCCTGCCCCCGGGTTTCCGGAGCACGCACCATCTGTATATATTACGATTGACTTCATTCCCGCTCCTCCTCTAAAAAACAAGCTCCCACTAGGATATCTTCCCTCGTGGTAATCTTGATATTTTGATAGCTGCCTTGAATGACCTTTATCTTGGCACCATAAAACTCAGCCACAGAGGCATCATCCGTGCCAATAAATCCATCCTTCTCCGCCTTTTCATAAGCCTTTTCTATCAATTTTCTGGAGAAAGTCTGAGGGGTTTGTATGTGCCATAATTTACTGCGCTCAGGTGTTTCTACTACCATCCCGTCCTTGTCACATATCTTGATCGTATCCTTTGCCGGAACACCAAGTACACATCCATCAAAAATCCGTGCTGCATCTATGGAACGGTTTATCATATCCTCTTTCACAAACGGGCGCACTCCATCATGAATTAAAACGATTTCTGAGGATAGAGAAAGGGCCTTTAGTCCACATTTCACAGAATCCTGCCGTTCCTTTCCTCCGCAAACTACAGCACTGATTTTCTTCCAGCCGTAGTTCCTAGCCATTTCCTTTATGCACTCTATGTCATCTTGCCCCGTTACCAATACAATCTCCTTTATCTTTGAAAACTGCTCAAAGCGTTCTACTGTATGGGCTAAAATTTCTTTTCCTTCCAGCATCAAGAACTGCTTTCGGGTTTTCCCACCCATGCGTTTGCCCTGCCCCGCAGCAACAATAATTGCAGCACAAATTCCTTCACCCTCCACACTTCTTCTCTCCTCTTCTATTAATAAAAGCCCCATGCAACCCTTTTAAGAGGGACCGTTTGCTTTGGGGCTTTCATTCTTTTCATTTATGAAGCAGCAGCAACCATTTTTGTAAAAATCATTCGTCCTGCCGCTGTTTGCAACACGCTAGTTACTACAACGTTTTTCGTTTCGCCGATGAACTTATTGCCACCATCTACAACAATCATGGTACCATCATTTAAATAAGCAATGCCCTGTCCCATTTCTTTGCCGGCTTTAATAATTGTAACTTGCATTTCTTCTCCCGGAAGTACTACAGGTTTTATGGCATTTGCCAATTCATTGATATTTAAAACCCTTACCCCTTGAAATTCAGCAACTTTATTTAAATTATAGTCGTTTGTAACAACAAAGGCATCCAGACTTTCTGCCATCTTAAGCAGCATAGAATCAACTTCCATTGACTGCTTTGTAGAAAATTCCTTGATTTCAACGGGAACTGTCAACTGCTTTTGAATTTCATTCAAAATATCCAAACCACGACGACCACGGTTTCTCTTCAAACCATCGGCGGAGTCTGCAATATGCCGTAATTCTTCCAGAACGAAATTTGGAATAATAATTTTGCCCTCAATAAACCCAGTTTGCAGCAAATCCAGAATTCTACCGTCAATAATTACACTTGTATCTAATATCTTAGGCTGTCCATAAACGGAAATTTTTTCTTGTGGTGCTAACGCAGGAATAATCATTTTCTGTAAGCTTTTTACATTAAATTCGTCCTTCTTTCGTCTTGCCACACGAATTCCCAAAAACCCAAAAAGTAAGTTCAACAATACCACAATGAAAGTTCCAATTGCACCAAATCCGCTAAAGGCAATGCCGATGAGGTTTGCGATGATCAAACCAACAACACACCCAAGGATTGAAAATGCCAATTCTTTTACATTCATTTTGGTTAGTCTTTCTTCTGTTTGAGAAAGCCTTTTTAACATCATTTCCGTTAAGGGCGATGATAAGATAAGATAAAATATAAGTCCGGTGAATACTGCTAACCCCATTGGCACATAAAAAGGCATGGATATGTGCCATTGGAAAAAGTTAGATATAAATAAAATATGCAAGAGCGCATAGCTCGCCGCCATAACGATTAAACTCATAATAATCTCTACAAGTCTTTTCATTCTTCCACCTCCTTCCCCCATTTTTGATAAAAGGGTAAAATACCCATACTTTACCATAAAGAAATAGTATCAATTTTCCAACCATTTTGCAAGCAATTCTTCAGCTTTTTCGCTATTAATTTCATAAACAGATATAATTTCACTGAGTACAATCTGTCTAGCCATTCCTAAAATCCTACATTCCGCCGATGAAAGCTTTTTTTTCTTTTCTTGTTCATAAAGCACTTTAATGACTTCTGCCGCCTGTTCCAGTTTCCCTGTTTTCAATCGACAAAAATTCTCCTTCTGTCTTAAATTCCAGTTATCTGATAATATCGGCCTACCCGAACCAACGTTTCCTCAACAATGTCCCTTTCCTCCGGCAGGCGAATTCCGGATTTCTCTGCACCATCCTTCGGAATACGAATCATAACATTACCCGTAGGTATGCGAATGATGTAGTATTCTCCGTTTTCTGTTCCTTCAATTTCTTCAATATATCCTGCCCCATGCAAAGGATATACAATTTTCTGTCCTGCTTGAAACATAATTCATTCACTCCTTTTTTCTAATTTTTTCCGAAAAAGGAGATTCTTATGCCAATTATAGGACTTTATTATCATAAATCATTTTTCGACGGAAGTCTTTAAGTTTTCCTGACAATTTATTTAAAAATTACTGTCATAATTTAATAAAACCGCTTTTTTAGTCATTTTTCTTCATAGCAAGAGACTTTTTAAAAAAATATGCATATATAATTTAGTAATACACAAATATATTGTAAACAAAAATCCATTGAGATACACTACTCATAGTACTTGTAATTTACTTTTCCAACTACGAGATTTTTTTTGCAATACCTGCCTTGCAGACGAAAGGTTTTCGTTGGATATCAAGAATGCACAGAATTCACAAAACATAGTTATTTAAACTACGTTCTGCGTTTTTATATTGCAATTCTTTCACTTTTTTGCTAATATAATGTTAATTGAAGTACAGCATCGAAGGAGGACGTTATGGCAGACTATCAGATTTTTAGTGACGGCGCTTGTGATATTGGGAAAGAACGGGGAAAGGAATTCGATATATCTTTAATACCTTTTTATGTATCCCTAGATCACCAAAAGTATTATAAGGAGATTGAAGAAATATCCTTAGATGAATATTATAGATTTATCATCGATGAGAACGGATACCCAAAAACCTCTTTGCCCTCTGTTCAAGATTTTATTGATGCCTTTCGTCCGGCTTTGCAACAAGGCAAAGATATTATTTGTACAACAGTTACACATTCCCTAAGCAGCTCAATACAGTCCGCCACCACAGCAAAATTAATGCTGGAAGAGGAATTCCCCAATGCAAAAATTTACGTTGTGAATTGCTGGCATATAACAGGATCGCAGACCTTGATACTTATGGAAATGGCTAGAATGAAAAAGGCCGGTAAAACAATTGATGAAGTTTTGGAATACGTTGAAAAAGCCAAATTTGATGCCCGTATTCATTTCATGGTTGGGGATTTAAGCCATCTTGAAGTTGGAGGAAGAATTGGTAAAATTGCCGCTCTGTCTGGAAGTATTCTGAAAATCAAACCTTTGATTATTCTCAAAGGTGGCGAAATCAGTGTTGGTGGAGCTGTGAGAAGCAGAAAGAAGGGTTTGGCAAAGCTAGTTGATATTTCAATCAATCACTTTAAATCAACTGGTGAAAATCCAAAGGATTACATTGCCCACATTGGAACAACCAATGTTTGGGATGAAGTTCCCGAATTTGAAGAAGCATTAAAAAAGGCTTTTCCTGAAATGGAATTCGTCGCACCCTTTCAAATTGGTGCCACTGTGGCTTCTCATACTGGTCCAGGAACAACAGGTTTTTGCTTTGCAAAAAAATATGAAGCATACCACATATAATTATTACTGTAGCGGCAATCGCAATTTTGTGACTGCCGTTTTTTTGTTTTTTCATGGTCTAAAACGGTTTATTTATAAGCAAATATCAGTTAAAATGAGGTTTGCTTAGCACATCATAAAGTGATTTTCACCTTGCGCAATTCGATAAAATAAAAAGGCAGAGCCCATAAGTTCTTAATTTTCTATAAAAACTTATGTCGTATCTTGCGGTAATCAACAAAAAATAATCCCCAAGAATGATTGTTTTTTTGTTTTCATTTGATACAATAGGTGAAGTGCAAATGAAATTTAAACAATTTTTTATTCCATATTGATGGGAATAATTTTACTACAGGGGGAATTACAAATGCAAATTGGCGGACTTCAAAAGCTTTCTTTATTAGATTATCCTGATAGAACTTGTTGCACCGTTTTTACAGTCGGATGTAATCTTAGGTGCCCATTTTGCCATAATGCTTCCATGATACCCCCTTCTTATTCCGGTAATATCATTTCTGAAGATGAAATATTTTCTTTTTTGAAAAAAAGGAAAGGACTTTTGGATGGTGTTTGCATTACAGGAGGTGAACCCCTGCTGCAAAAAGACATGGAACCCTTTCTTTCCGAAATCAAGTCTCTTGGCTTTTTAATCAAGTTGGATACCAATGGCAGCTTTCCTGAAAAATTACGACAACTGATCTCACGGGGGCTTGTGGACTATGTTGCAATGGATATAAAAAACAGCCTGAAAAAGTATAGCAAAACCATTGGGATAAAAAACTTTGATCTTGCACCAATTAAAGAAAGTGTATCCATCTTAATGGCAGATGTGATTCCTTATGAGTTTAGAACAACGGTGGTACGTGAATTACATACAGAGGAAGATATGTTGGAACTGGCGCAATGGATTCAGGGTCCTGAAAAATATTATATACAAAATTTTGTGGATTCGGATGATGTGCTGACAAGGGGTCTCAGTGGTTATTCTGAAAAGGAATTGCAAAATCTTCTTCAAATCATTCTTCCATATCTACCAGCATCTGAACTGCGAGGGGTATAAATAACTCCATAGGTTGTGGTTCTAATTTAATTTTACACAACATATTGTATTTTATGATTGTATATAGAAACCATTTATGCTACAATGATAAAAATAAAAAAGAATCGAGGTCAAGAGAGATGTATAGAGTAATAAAAAGAGACGGTCAGTTTGCAGAGTTTGATTTAATCAAAATCAGTCGGGCAATTACCAAGGCTTTTGAATCACAAAGCAAGCAGTATCATCCACAAACCATTGATTTTTTATCTCTAAAAGTAACAGCCGATTTCGAGCCTAAAATTCATAACGGATATGTTAGTGTAGAAGATATCCAAGATAGCGTTGAAAATATTTTAATTAAAAGCGGCTACGCCGATGTAGCAAAGGCTTTTATTTTATATAGAAAACAGCACGAAAAAATGCGTAACATGAAATCTACCATTTTGGATTTTAAAGAAACCGTTGATAGCTACCTAAATGTAACGGATTGGCGCGTAAAAGAAAATTCCACAGTTACATATTCCGTGGGAGGTTTGATCTTGAGCAACTCCGGAGCCATTACCGCAAACTATTGGTTAAGTGAAATTTATGACACTGAAATTGCCCAAGCTCATCGTGATGCAGACATCCACCTCCATGATTTGTCCATGCTCACCGGTTATTGTGCCGGGTGGAGCTTAAAACAGCTGATTCAAGAAGGCTTAGGGGGCATACCCGGGAAAATCACCTCCTCCCCTGCCAGCCATTTAGCTACCCTTTGCAATCAAATGGTAAACTTTTTGGGTATCATGCAAAATGAATGGGCAGGCGCTCAGGCTTTCTCTTCCTTTGATACCTATTTGGCACCATTTGTAAAAGCAGACAACCTCTCCTACGGTGCAGTAAAAAAATGTATCGAGAGCTTTATTTATGGAGTAAATACTCCCTCACGCTGGGGAACGCAAGCTCCATTTTCTAACATTACCCTAGATTGGGTGGTTCCCAATGACCTGGCAGAACTGCCTGCAATTGTAGGTGGTAAGGAAATGGATTTCAAGTATAAGGACTGCAAAAAAGAAATGGATATGGTAAATAAGGCCTTCATCGAAATCATGATAGAAGGGGATGCAAACGGACGAGGATTCCAATATCCCATCCCCACATATTCCATTACCAGAGATTTTGACTGGAGCGACACAGAAAACAATCGACTGTTATTTGAAATGGCGGCCAAATATGGTACCCCCTATTTTTCAAATTATATTAACAGTGAATTGGAACCCAGTGATGTTCGAAGCATGTGCTGTCGTTTACGTTTAGATTTACGTGAGCTTCGAAAGAAATCAGGCGGATTTTTCGGAAGCGGCGAAAGTACAGGATCCATTGGTGTTGTAACCATTAACCTGCCCCGCATAGCGTATTTAGCCAAGGATGAAAAGGATTTTTATGCTCGGCTTGATAAGAAAATGGATATTGCTGCAAGAAGCCTTAAAATCAAGCGCAACGTAGTAACAAAGCTCCTAGAGGAAGGTTTGTATCCTTATACCAAGCGTTACTTGGGGGGATTTAGCAATCATTTTTCAACCATTGGACTGATTGGAATGAATGAAGCAACCCTCAATGCTAACTGGATTAAAAAAGATATCTCCCATTCTGAAGCCCATGCCTTTGCTAAAGAGGTTCTGAATTATATGAGAGAACGCCTTGCGGACTATCAGGAGGAATATGGCGACTTATACAACTTAGAAGCCACCCCCGCTGAGAGTACAACCTTCCGTTTGGCAAAACATGATGTAAAGCGATATCCTGATATCATAACTGCCGCTAAAACAGGTGAGACACCTTATTATACAAATTCGTCCCATTTACCTGTAGGCTTTACCGATGATATTTTTGAAGCACTGGATTCCCAAGATGATTTGCAAACACTTTATACCTCAGGCACTGTTTTCCACGCTTTCTTAGGCGAAAAACTTCCTGGATGGAAAGCAGCTGCAACGTTGGTGCGAAAAATAGCAGAAAATTACACCCTGCCCTATTATACGCTTTCTCCTACCTATTCCATTTGCAAAAACCATGGATACATTAATGGAGAAAAGTATGTTTGCGAAAAATGCGGTGGCACAACGGAGGTTTACAGCCGAATCACAGGCTATTATCGTCCGGTACAAAACTGGAATGAAGGAAAAACCCAGGAGTTTAAGGATAGAAAACTATATGCTTTAGATAAACAACATGTGGGGAAGCCGATTGACAAAACAGAGGAGCCTTCCCCTGCAAACTATCCCAAACAGATAAATCAAAAGGCAGCTACGGAAAATAAAGTTATGCTTTTCACCACCAGAACTTGCGCAAATTGCAACATGGTAAAGTCCTTTCTAGCCCAAGCAAATATGCCTTATGAGCTGGTACAGGCGGAAGAAAATAGTGAACTGGTGGAGCAGTATGGAATTAGAAGTGTACCTGCAATGGTTGTGCAAAATGGTATAGAATTCACCCTATATGTAAACCCATCTAATATTCGAAATTATATAGAAACACAAACAGCACTGGTGTAGCTTGCAAAAGTCGTACCTTGATAGCTTTTAAAGTGGCATCAAAATTATTGAAAATCTTTTGTAGTAATAATTATAATGCCATGACATCCAAAGTCATGGCATTGTTATTTCAATTGCCATCCTAAGGAGGCTAGCCTTTGAGAATGACGGGTGATCCGCATCAATTCAATGACAGATATTGGTGTCTCATCCTTTTCAAAAATAATATTTTATTTATAGTCCCTTAAGTTGCTCCTCCCTATAATACAGACTAATTTTCTTCCCAATGCAAAAATAGGCTTCATCCTCATATTAAGATAAAACCTATTTATCATTCATTTTAATATTACATCCTATTTGCAGCATCAAAAGCTAATTTTGACCGTTCACATTCATCTGCCCTCATTGTAATTTGATAGCAAAGAGAGCTTCCTTTCATTTTCTCGCTGGCATAACTTAAACCATTGGTTCTTTCATCCAATAATGGATGATCTATTTGCTGAGGGTCTCCCAGTAAAATCACTTTCGTCCCCTCTCCTACACGGGTAATCAATCCTTTGGCCTGTTTTGGTGTTAAATTTTGTGCCTCATCAATGATTAAATATGTATGGGTCAAAGTTCTACCGCGGATAAAATTCATTGCCTCTGCACAAATGGTACTTTCAAAAATCTCATGAATTTTAGATTTTATTGCAAGATCATCCGTAGACTTTTCCCCTTTGTTTCTTTCCAACAATACTTCCAGATTATCAAGAATTGGTCGTAAAAACGGTGCAATCTTTTCTTGTTCCGTACCAGGTAAAAATCCAATATCTTCGTCAAATTGTACATTCGGGCGTGTTATCAATATTCTTTTGTATTCCTTATCATTCTCTGCCAAGGTTTTTGCCAGCCCAACGGCAAGGGAATAAAATGTCTTTGCGGTTCCTGCAGTCCCTTTAATAATAACAAGAGGTGCTTTTTTTGCACTTTCCATCAAAGATTCCTGCAAAAAATATTGCCCTAAATTCTTTGGTTTCACTCCAAATGGCTGTGATTTTGAATAATTCAATGAGACTAACTTATTCCCGTCAAAACGGGCTAACAATGTTTTTTGCGCATTTATTTCTGAACGTAATATATAAAATTCATTTATAATAGGTGTTAGTAATTTCTTTTCATTTACCACATATGTATAAGCATCTTCAATACAAATTCCTTTTTTCTTAAAAGACGTCATGGCTTCATCTAAAACAAAACATTCATTTCGACCGGTATATTGCCCTTCTAAGGAAGGTGCCTGCTCATTTGCAAAATCCTGTGCTTCTATTCCCAGCATCTGAGCTTTTAATCTAACCAAAATATCTTTTGTAACTAAAATAACGGACTCACCATGTTCAGAAAGTCCTCTACATACCTGCAATATTCGATTATCGTTTTTATTGCTCACAAAATCAGGTGGAAGCTCTATATTGATAAAATTAGGCTCTATGCGGAGATATCCTCCTGTAGAAAGCAAAACTCCTTCAAGAAGGTTACCCTCTTGCCTTAGCTTTTCTAAAAAGCGGATACAAACTCTCGCATTAGAACCACATTCTCCATCCTCTGTTTTTAGTTTATCCAACTCCTCTAAGCACACAATTGGAAGTACCAGATTGTTTTCCTCAAAGCATAGCAGTGAAGCCGGCGACTGTATCAATACATTCGTATCCAAAACATAGGTTTTTTTCATATATTCTCCCCTTCAACAGAATTTTTGATATTCTAGTATCTAACTAAATCCCCAATTCCATCTATAACAAGTCGTGGTCTATACGGGTATAGATCTATCGTCTCATGAGAGGTAACACCGCTTAAAACGAGAACCGTATCCAAACCACTTTCGATTCCCGCAATAATATCTGTATCCATTCTATCTCCTATCATAACGGCATCTTTAGAATGTACCCCCAGCATTTGTATTCCCGTACGCATCATTAAGGGATTAGGCTTTCCTACAAAATAGGCATTTTTCCCTGTTGCCGCTTCAATTGGGGCAACCAAGGCACGGCATGCCGGTATGATTCCATTTTCCGACGGCCCAGTTAAATCTGAGTTTGTACCAATCAGTTTTGCACCGTTTAAAACAAATTTGACAGCTAGGCAAATGCTTTCATAATTATAACTTTTGGTTTCACCCACCACTACGTAATCAGGATTTGTATTACTAATGGTAATCCCCGCATCATAAAGAGCATGGTAAAGGCCAGGGTCGCCAATCACATAGGCACTGCAATTCGGCATTTGCTTGCTTAAGAACTTTGCAGTAGCAAGAGCACTGGTGTAGAAATGCTTCTCATCCACCTCTAAACCCAACATTTCTAATTTTTGTTGTAATTCTTTGGGCGTTCGATTGCTTGAATTCGTCAAAAACAAAAATTCCTTGTTTTCTTTGTAAAGCCACTCCACAAATTCTTTTGTACCGGATAGTAAGTTGTTACCGTGGTAAATCACACCATCCATATCACATATAAATCCTTTTTTCTCTTTTATTTTATCCAAATCAAAGCTCCTTCCTCTAGATAGGCCATTTGATACACTTCTATTTTAAAATATTACTGTTAATTCTAAAGCAAATTGGTGTTAGGTATTCGTAAAACATCCAGATATAATTGAAATTTATGATATATCCATTACTTTCGTTGACTCAAAATTATTTTAAGGGATAGTTGAGACTTTCTTTTTCCTTTATGGTATATCCTCATACTTATTTAAATAGTCAAAAAATATATCAAACGGAGAATTCAGTATATTTTTACAGAAAATATAAATATTAACTAGCAGACGAAAATATCTGAATGGAAGTGAACAATATGCCCTTATGGATTATAATTTCTTACTCCATCATAACAGCTCTTTGCATTTTTTCAGTGATAAAGCTTTTCGCAAGGGGTGATATACCTTACGCAAAGGAAGCATTATCAACTTATATATGTTACACAATTTTTTTTGTGGCAATTTGGATTTTTCAAATAGAAATTCCCACCTATATATTGCTTCTCACCATGCTTACCATTTTATTTGCCTGTTTTTTGGGTCACTATTTAGGAGGCTATACCAAATCCAGAACCTTCGATCGATATCTTCATGCATTCGGTTCTTTTTCATTCGCATTGGTAACTTATTGCACCTTGGACAACTTTATAAGCACAGGTAGCTCAATATTATTTCAGGCAATCTTTATATTTTGTGCCGGAAATACCCTTGGTGTTTTCTTTGAACTTATAGAGATGTGCCATGATGTTTCAAAAAAAGACGAACCGAAAACACAAAAAGGACTTCGTGATACAGACATGGATATGTTGTGCAACCTAATTGGTTCCACGCTGGCAGCAGTCTTCTCCTTTTTCTGGCTTTTATAATAAAAAAAAGTGCCTGACATGATCAGGCACCTTTTTTATTGCTTTCAATTACTAATCCCATTTGCAAATCTATATCATATTTATATGTTTGTCTTGCGGTTTCATATTCATTTCAGATAACCAAGCTACATCAGGTTTCTAAATAATACTATTTCATTCCTTATGATTAAGCCTTTTCGCAAAACTTTGTATCATACCAAAAATTTTCACTTTTCTTCCAAATAGAGTAATCAATTTAGCAAAGCCTATTGATATAATTAAAATTCGTAATGCATCACTTATTAAATCCATATCACATGTCTCCTTAGAAATAATTTTCACTCACTACACCTAATACAATGAGGTTTTAGTAAGTTCTTTATTATTTTTAAAGCAAGCTATTCTAGATATCCCTAGCCTTTGCCACCTTTGCCACAAAAGAACAATATATATTTTAAATTGTATGATCCATTTACATTTGTTTTTTATACTATTTCACATTTATTGATGTAAACCCACTCAGCATAACGAGTTTACGCAACATGGGATAATACATAAACGGACATTTCATGATTTTTTTCAAAATTTTAATACGAAGATGAAAAGTTTTTTTATGAAATTTTTTATCCTTGTTTTTACTTTGTAGAGCAAACGTCTCAGCCAATAAAATGGCACTATCTATGGCAAAGCTAATTCCTTCAAGGGAGCTGGGACTAATAAATCCTGCTGCCTCCCCAATCAAAAAGGCCCTATTTTTTCCCGTGCATATATCAAAATACGATTTGGGGCGCAAAACAATACAAGCCTCTGTTTTAAGGGGTTTTCCGAACCGAAATCCATATTTCTCCAAACGTTGTTTCTGTTTTTCAAAAGCTTTTCTACAGTTTTTGGGGGCAAAAGCGCCACCAAATATAAGTACATCATCTTTCGAAATAGACCACGAACAGCAATCACTTGTTTTTTCATCAAAAATACAAGAGTAAAATGGTGTTTTGTGCTGTTCTTGGAAACTTTGCTGTATTGCCACATAACTGGGCATAGTCTTATTCGGATATAAAGTCTTACGTACAATGGAATTGGCGCCATCAGCACCAACAAGATAACGGGTGTGAAAAATGCGACCGTCAAAAAGCTCAACGACATAGCCCTTCTCATTTTTATAAAAACTACGAACAATTCCATTTGTTTTTTCCACATTGTCAGGGATCAAGCTTAACAACCACATATCAAACTTGTGTCGATCCAAATTAATATAGGTTCTTTGATAATGGCGTATCAAACCCGTTTCCACATCTATCGTTTTAACAGAAAATATTTGGGGATCCGCTAAGATGTCCTTTGGCATTGTAATGTCTAATTGTGCCAACGAACGCTGCGCATCCTCTGAAAGAAGTCCACCGCAGGGTTTTTCAAATCCGTTGTCTTTCTGCTTTTTATCTATTAAAATTACACGATATTTTTTAGGCAAAAGCCTTGCCAGCGTTGCACCCGCCGGGCCCCCACCTACTATCAAAATATCATAGTACCCATTTTTCATAGTTTCCTCCTTTGCGTTCACAGTCCGTTGGTATATAAACGAAACTATTATATATAGCATTTTAGATAGACATACATTCATTAGATTATACAAGCATCCTATTTTAAATTCAACTAATACGAACATATTCTCATTATAAAACCATTTTTTTCCATGATCCTTCTTCTCTTTCCTGTTCTCAGATTGGTTGTGACAGTTCTTTCACTGTGATAAAATGAAAAATGTCTCTATCTAAAGTCACCCTAAAAATTACGAAAAGCTGTAAATCCAATCAAATATCATTTTATTACTTCCGCAACTAAATAGAAACCCATTTTTGCGCTATAGTTGGTTTCATCAACTCCGATTATTTGTTAAGCTGTATCTCAGAAAGGAGGCATAGAAATGAACATTAGCATATCTTTTTTACTTGGAGGTTTTTTGATTTATCTGGCTATTGGGGCGCTTATCATTTATCTGATTGTACTTATCATGAAAGCTCTACAGAAATATATCCGCTCCGATGGGATACGCAAAGAAAAAGACAGGATTACAAAATCCCTTGGGGAAGCACTAAAGGAAAATCGTACACGCTGTAAAATGACTCAAGAATTTGTAGCAGAAAGTGTGGGCGTCAGTCGGCAAGCGGTATCAAAATGGGAAAACGGTATTTCTGACCCCAGCACTTCAAATTTATTGGCTTTGGCAAACGTATATGGCATTTCGGCGGAAGATTTACTAAAGGCAGTCAAAGAATAAAATTCTCCAATAAACAACAGACAAAAAAATAGACTGAATCTATAACCACGGATTCAGTCTTTTTTCTCAATTTTTTATAAGCATATGACCTGAAGAGTCGTTTTCACTCATTGTTTCTTCTTGGTTGTTCAAAAACATCTCCCCACATCATGGGATGTTGTCAATCGCAAGTATTAAGTTGACGATACCTTTATACATTCGTCGGCACAATTTCTGCAAATTTCTGCACACTTTTTGCAATGCTCATCTTCCATTACACCGCAATCTTGGGCACATTTAACGCAAATTTTTCCACATAGCTCACAATATTCATATGCCTGATGTCCATTCATGGACATTAAAGCAACCGATGTCTCACACATCTTAGCGCATTCCATTAAGATAAAAAGACATTTCTTTCTTTTGTTCACATCAGCTTCTTTTAAACATGCGTCAAAGCATTCATAGCAAGCCTGAGTGCATTTCACACAGGCATCAATACAAAGTTGAAACTTATCTGTTGCTTTTGTAACGATTCCCATTCTAAAACCTCCTAATTGTTTTTCTTTTTTATCATTTGAAATTAAAGCAATTCTATTCATAAATTTTAAGAATTCCTAATGCATTTGAACAACCACATCTTCCACCGGCAATTTTGCGTCAATTAATTTGAATAACAAAAAACATCTATATCGTTGAAAATCAACGGATGATAGATGTTTTTTTGTTTTCTATTATTCAAGCATTTCTGCTAATTCATTAAAAGCTTTCCTTTGTCACATTGTCGTTCATATGGTGATGCAACATGCACTCCCCATGATTCAGTTTAAACACTTCCATTTTATCCAAACCAATGGCATCAAAAACTTTTTTTGCAAAATGACTATGTTTCAGCACACTATCTTTATCTTCTTGGCTGTTACTAAAGGTAATTTCACCTGTAACTTTTACATAGTCATATTTATCATTGGTTGCACAAAAGCAAATTTGGGGATTTGCCTTCAACTGCTTGCTCAAATCTGTATCCGAGGATACATAGAATAAAAGTCCTTGATCAGAAATATGAGCCACTTCAAAAGGACGAGTATCAGGTTTGTTTCCATCACAAGTTGCCAAATTACCGAACTTATTTTTGTTTAAAAAATCAATGGTCTCTTTCATAGCTACCTCCAAATTATGATATCTTTTACTCTATTTTTAACGATTTGTAAATAGTTATACACTTTATTTTCACCATAAATTGGATTGCTAATTTTCAGAAAATATTATTTAAGCTAATTCCTTGTTTATATTCTAAATGTTAATCCTTTTCGGTACTTCACAGTTCAACTTTAAATTATTTTAATTTTTTTAGTAGATATCAAAAATATGAAAAGAGTTTTTACCGTTTTGTTTAATATAATAAAGAGCCTTATCTGCACAGCTATAAAGCATCTCAAAGTTCACTTCATTTTCTCTTGCCAACGCTATTCCCATGGAAACAGAGAAACATCCGCCAGGATTAATTTCTCCTTCATCCTTACGGAGCTGCTGCATAATGGCAGCTGCTCTGTTACAAATCTTCCCGTAGGAATGGGTGCCCTCTTTAAATATAACAAACTCATCGCCACCAAGCCTGGCCGCCTGTTCGTCAGGACAAAGACATTCTTGCAATTTTTTCGCAAAATTGATTAATACAGTATCCCCTGCAATGTGTCCGTAGCAATCATTGATTTGCTTAAAGTTATCAATATCAAGAATGAACAAACATCCACCTTTGTCTCTTTCCATAGAAAAGTTTACTTGTTGACGTAAATACCCTCGCTTCCGAAGTCCTGTCAGCTCATCCGTGCTGGATATATTCTCCATGTGCCTTACCTGTTCTTCTTTTGATTTTAATTCCAACTCCAAATACTTTCTTAGTGTAAAAAGTTCTAAAATACGCTCTATTCGAGCCATCATTATCTCAGGAACAAAAGGTTTAGAAATAAAATCTTGAGCACCAACAGAAAGCCCTTTTAGCTCCAAATCCTTATCTTGCTCTGCTGTAAGCAAAATAATAGGAATGGCGGCGGTTATCGGGTTATCTTTAAGGCTGTTCAACACCTCAAATCCGTCCATCTCAGGCATCATAATATCCAAAAGAATTAAATCTACCGTTTTCTCTTTCAAATATTCAATGGCTTTTTTCCCGGATTTTGTACAGACAACATCATATGATTGTTCCAAGGTTTTGGCAACATATTTTAAATTCGTAACAACATCATCAACAACCAATATTTTCTTCTTCTCCATTATTTCCCTCTCTTTCTATTTGAGCATATGCTAACTTTAATCGCTCTATGGCTTCTTCAAATTCAAAATCAGCAATGTAAGTAATGGCCTCTTCAACCAGCTCCATTACTTTTACTTGAGAGTAGTGACAGGCATTCCATTCTTGTGCCAAAATATCTGCATCATTAATTGACATATTTTCGCAAACTTCTAGAAAAGAAGTAATCATCTTTTTTGCTTTTTCTGTTGTTATCTCCTCTTTCTTTTGTAACAAGGCGGACTGGTTATACAGCTCTAACGCTTGTTGCAACTGGGCTAATAAAGTTTTATACTGGTTTAAAAATATATCATGGTGATTTTCCATATACAACCTATCATTTTGTTTTCCCGCCATCTCCAATTTAGCTGCTAAGTTTGATAGTGCAGTTGCACCGATGCTTTCCGCCGCGCTTTTTACGCCATGCATTTCTATTACATAGCGGGAGATATCGGCATTGGCATAGGCAGATTCAATGACTGTAATTGATGTTTCCCTTGCAAAAGCCTGCACTACACTAATATATATTTTTTCGTCACCACCACAATTGACCAGACCTTTCATCCATTCATAATGCGCTATATTGTAGAAGTAGTTCTTTAATCTCTGTGATACCACTAGGTCAGTCTTTGCCGCCTTAGATACTTCATCAATAAACTCTAATTTTTCCATTGGAAGCCAGTGCTCAAGGACTGATTGCAGCCTATGTGGATCAATTGGCTTTGTTAAATAATCATCCATTCCATTCGCTAAAAACATCTTTTTCGCATCATCTACAGTATTTGCCGTTAATGCCACCACCGGAGTACTATGATAACCTTTTCCAGAGGAACGAATGAAGGTTGTTGTCTCTATGCCATCCATACCTGGCATCATATGGTCCATAAAAATAATATCAAACAAAATTCCATCTTCTAATAGTTTCAGCGCCTGTTGGCCACTGGTAGCCGTTTCACAAGTAATGTGATAACCTTCCAAAAGTGCAGAAATCACCTTTAGGTTTACAACATTGTCATCCACCACTAAAATACTTGCATTTGGGGCATAAAAAGATGCTTCCGAAAGCCATGTGGTAGTTCTGCCTCTTTTGGTTTCCCCTTGTTCTTCTCCAATGCCTTGTGGAAGACTAAAGTAGAAATTACTCCCTTCCCCATAAACACTGGATACTCCCACGTTTCCTTGCATGGCATTAACTAATTTTTTACAAATAGCTAAACCAAGACCCGTACCTTCTAATTCCCTGTTTCGTTTGGAGTCCACCTGGGTAAAACTATGAAATAATTTTTGAACATCTTCATTTCTAATGCCGATTCCCGTATCTATGACTTCCACCAAAAGAACGCCCTCCTTTTCTCCAGTAGGAGTCCAGTCAAGCACCATTTTGATTTCACCCAGATCTGTAAATTTTGCTGCATTGTTCAATAAGTTCGTTAAAATTTGCCGCAACCGCATAGAATCCCCTATTAGTACCTTTGGGATATCTTTTTTTATCTCCAAATTTAAAGATACTTCTTTTGTTTCCAATTTATATTGCACGATATTTAAAACATCCTGTACAGCTTCTAAGAGAACATATTCAGATGCTACAATTTCAATTTTTCCTGATTCGATTTTGGAGAAATCCAAAATATCATTAATAATCCCCAAAAGATTATTAGATGCACTTTTAATAATTTCCACGTATTCTCTTGTGTCACAATCCAATTCACGAGAAAGCAAAATTTCGCTCATACCGCAAATTGCATTCATTGGCGTTCGTATTTCATGGGAAACATTGGCTAAAAAATCCGCCTTTGCCTGGGCAGAAACCTCCGCCTGTTTTTTCGCCACCGATGTTTCTTCCATTTTTATTTCAACAATCTTCAGTAAATCCTCACTGGTCTGCATGCTGTCAAACGCCAACTTCTGAAACCGTTGGTTCCAAGATATTACTAAAATAAGTAAAATATGAGCTACGAGAGAGGCTGCTGTAATTATCAATATCTTTTCCTCTACGCCATGCCTCAGAGAGTATATAGAAAACAAGATCGTACAAAATAAAATAAAATAATTATATTTTAGATATTGAAATAAAGAAATCATACATGCAGTTACCAAAAGCATAACATAGCTGAGGTATGGGGTGGACTCAGAAAAAGAAAATATCAGCTGTGTGCCCAATAAGGAGCAAGTTATAATCCACCCTTGCAGCTCCATTGAAAGAAGGTTTGATGTAGTAAGTACACCGACAACCAATACCATAACAATTAAAAAAGTTGCCGTATAAACGCTAAGATTCATTTGTTTGAATCGCAATGCCAAATATAGGCAAAAGTATGTATAAAAACGAAAGGCAACCTTCGTAATATTTTTGCTGTCAATCAATTTATCCATCTACGCCCTCCTTGCCAATTACCCCAACCCCTTTGGGTAACACAAAAGGTATTCCCCCCTGTTGCAGATTACCAGACATTTCTTCACAATATTGTTCAACACCATCACACTGAAACAATAGTTTTCTGCCATCGGAAGACGAGATTTTAAATTGCTTCCCTTTTATATGAATCAATACATCTGAAAGGGTTGCCAAATTCCCCATCCGATAAGCATTATATCCTTCCAACCAGCGCATGGTTGTAGATTCTTTCCAAAGGAGTATATCCAATTCCCCATCCACAGGTGTATGCTCTTTGGTAGGATAAAATATAGAATTATAGCACTTCCCATTTGCAATATGAGCTAAAAGATAGTTTCCATTATAATTTTTGCCATCAATGGTTATATGTAATTCTTCTGACTTAAAACCCACCAGCGTATCTAAAAGCAAAGCAAGACGATAAGCAAAGTTATCGCTTATGGACATGGTTTTTTTGATTTTATCAGCAATTAACTGCATACGGACATCTGCTCCCACAGAAAGTGAGTTACAGCAAATGAAATCCTGTAACTGTACATAATCTAAATAGGTAACCTGTCCCCCAATTAAAGAATCTAAATCCATAAAACGTTGCTTCTCTTCAAAATTCTCTAAAAAATCTGCCTTTCCACCATTATGAAAAAATGCAATTTCCCTATTTTGAAAAGAGTCTATACCTCGCAAAACATGAAACAAGGTAGTGGCATCGCCACAAGAATAAAAACGGATATTTTCCTCTTGAAACAAACGGCACATTTTGGAAACCAATTCTGCCTCATGCCCAACATAATTACGATTAAACACAAGATATTCGAAATTATCTTTGTTCATCAAAAAGCTGCGAATTTCATTTCCACTCATAATTGCTTTACATTCCTGATTGATGATAAAAATATGTTTCATGGGAATCCTCCCTTTATGTACTTATTTTTTTATGGACTCTTCTAAATAGCTTCGCATTGGTAAAACGGAATCTCCTTTTTTTCGTCGCCGAAAATTATCTGTAATTTTAAACACCTTTCCCGAAAGAGCCAAAATTGCAATGGCATTTGGAACAGCCATTAATCCATTACAAGTATCTGCCAAGGCCCATACAAACTGGGCATCAGTATTTGCACCAATAAAAATAAGCACAACAAATAAAATTTTAAACATAAGGGTATATCTGGAACCGCCAAAGTATTCCCCTGCTCGCATACCATAGATAGACCATCCAATCAGCGTGGTAAAGGCAAATAACACAACAGCAATGGTCACAATGGCGGCACCCCCCCTACCCAAAACAGTATGGAATGCATAGAAGGTAATGTTGACGCCTGTTAAACCAATAACTTTGTCTGCATCTGTGGTTAGTATGGCAAGTGCAGTTAACGTACAAATAATCATGGTATCAATAAAAACTTCAAGCCCGCCCCAAATACCTTGAATAACCGGTTCCTTTTGTTCTGAAAGGGTGTGAATCATAACGGAAGTTCCAAGACCAGCTTCATTTGAAAAAATTCCTCGAGCCATTCCGTAGCGAATGGATTTAGACACGATAAACCCTGTTATACCGCCCCCTACAGAGCCAAGGCTAAAGGCCTCTTGAAAAATATCCATAAATACACCGGGAATTTTATCTACATGGGATAAAATGATAATCAGAGCACTAATACTATAAAACCCTGCCATAAAAGGCACCAATTTTCTAGAGAAGGAAACAATACGCTTTAAGCCTCCGAATACAATAATTGCCGTAAATATCGCCACGCAAGTTCCTGTTAGCATGGGGGCAATCCCAAAAGTAGACTCCAAAGAAGTGGAGATTCCATTAATTTGAGCAATATTTCCAATTCCAAAGGTTGCCACAAAGCAACAGCATGCAAAAATTGTAGCCAGAGATTTCAGTTTCATCCCCCGCTCGATATAAACCATGGGTCCACCCATCCATTCGCCTTTGCTATTGCGGTAGCGATAGTAAATACCCAAGACATTTTCAGCATATTTAATAATCATGCCCAAAAAGGCCGAAACCCACATCCAAAAGACAGCGCCCCGTCCGCCTGCCTGTATTGCAGTTGCCACACCAATAATGTTCCCCGTTCCGATGGTTGCAGCCAGTGCAGTCAACAAAGCTTGAATTTCCGAAATAGAATTTCCTTCTTTTTCATATTTCATTTCTTTGTAATGTTTTTTGGCCTGACGCCAATTTAGATAGCGAAACCATCTGAGTTGAAAAAACTTTAACCCAAAACTAAAGTAAATTCCTGTTCCCATTAAAATGATAATCATAGGAACTCCCCATACCAGTTGGTTTAGCACTTGATTGATTTCCATGAAATTTGAAAACGTTTCTTGCCAGTAGATGCCCCACTCTATCACATGAAATCCTCCATCCATTTTCGAGGAAATAAAATTGTGTATCTTCTTTCGCCATTACTATGAGCAAAAAGCAATTTGTTTACCTAAAATGCTAGTTTGATTATTATTTGATTTACAAAAATTTTTCAATCCGCTACGTTCTTTAAATTTCACAATTTATAGTGAAATTTAATAAAAACACTCTGTTAATAACATTTTTTTTAATAAATATGTAATTACTTGTATTTTTTTCTAGTTTAATTATAGTGTATTTTTTTTGATTATTCAATACGTGAAATTACCGCAGCTCTTTGCATCTTCTCTGTCTGATTCATACGTGATATAAGAAATTTATAATGACGTCACTTAGTTCTTCTCACAAAAAAACCTCCTATGCGCTTTATTGTGTCTTTTCAGACCCAAATGTTATTCACATAGGAGGTTGTATAATGCGTATTTATTTTATTGTTTGTTACGTTTAAAAAAGAATGAACTATTCTGTTCTTTACACTAGTAAATTTAATGTAAGGGTGTAGCCACCGACATTAAAGTCTCTTTTACCAAATCTTACGTTCTATTCTAGTTGAGAATCACCTTAATCTAAGCATAATTATCATCACCTAGACTGACTTATCCATAACTCACTGCTCTGCTTATCTAGCTTCCCACGAATCCGTGCATTCCTTTTCATAAAGCTCCAAAACATCCTTAAACTTATCTTTTAGAATTACACCATGCCCGGGCGCAACACATTTCAAATCCAAATCTCTTAATTTTAGAACTACCTGCTTTTCCTGAAAAGGTGCCGACGCAAATACTTTACCGAAATATAATTTTGCTCCCTGTAAAACATCCTCAACGGAATAGTCTTTATCCATGGGTGGTTGACACCCCAAATACTGACCAAACAGATCATTTGAAAACAAAATTTTTTCATTTACAAAATAAGTAACCATATTGTCATCCCAGTGCAATCCTGGGGTATGGATAAATTGAAATTGGAATGTTCCAATCTTCAGCATGGATAAATGCTCTATCTCTATGAATTTGCCATTTGGATAACGGGAGATTAACCGCTGTTTGCATGCCGCTGTACAGTAAATGGGAATATCCTCTTTATCAGCCAGCAATAGCCCAATGGCCCCACTATGATCCTCTTCGGAATGATTTAAAATGATAGCATCCAATTGACTAATGGGAATCAGTGTTTTTAATTCAACTAAAAACATCTCTCCTGCCTTTTCAGGAACGGTATCAATTAACACGTTCTTTTCCCCTTGCAAAAGGTATGACAAAAAAGAAAAGTTAAGATTTGGTTTTTGTATAACCTTACCAAGTACGGTGATTTTTTCAGAAATTGTGTAATTCATGATTTTCCTCCTTTATTGAAACAACCCACTGTTTTGAAAAGATATTGACAATACTAAAAATGTTGTATAAATAAAAAGCGGTGAGAACAAGAACGTCTGCTCCCACCGCTTTTTATTCTCGTCTCACAAGAGAAACAGACTGCTTTCTATAATATCCTTAACAACATATCAATCCAGGTCCGATTTGATGCAAAAGTAATTTTTATGCACCGATATCAACCCTTCCTGTTGCATTTTACTTAGTTCATTGGATAGGGCGCTGCGGTCTACACTCAAATAATCGGCCAGTTGTTGTCGGTTAAAAGGAATATCAAATTCACGTTTTCCCTCTCGAGTGGCATGGAAAGAAAGATAAGAAAGCAATCGTCCGCGAATAGACTTTGCTGAAGTATGAAAGATACGGCGGGAAAGGATTAAATTTTTCTGGGCAGAGATCGTCAGTAAATTACGAATAAGCTTTCCATGATGCCCGCAGGCGGAAGAGCACGGTTGCAACGTCTTGGTTACATCCAGAAATAAGACCTCTGTATTTTCTGCCGCTACCACACTGACCATCAGAGGTTCACCCGGGGCGTAAGCATAGGTTTCGGCAAAAACCTGACCAGGGCCAATCTTATCTAAAATGCTCTTATTGCCCCAAATATCATTATTCTCAATGGAAACGCTTCCCGTTATTACCATTCCAATTTTATGGATAACATCCCCTGCACGATAGATTACTTCATCTTTTTTGTAACTTTTTTCCTTCGCCATCAGGCAATCCATCATAGATGCTATTTCCTCAGGAGTGGTACCCCGAAATAAATTTGTATTTGATAAAAACAAAGTATCCATTTTCCACCTCTTTTCCTGCCACAGCTTCATTCATTTAATAAGTCGATTATAATAGATTCTTCCGACAAATATTCCTACCATCTTCAAACCAATTAACCACCCTATAATTTTTCATTCTTAACAATATTTATCCGTAAGTTGTTTTAATAAGTTTAATGCAGTTTCCTGAATGCCGTCTTTTTCTGCCTGTCCTTCAAACTGATCCACTTCACTGTTTATGCTTTGCAACACATCTTCTGCTAGGCTGCGACGAGCAAAGGTATAGACAACATTATTTTCTTTGTCGATATGACGCTGTAACAAGTCCGCCCACGCGGCAGCGTTTACTAGAATCTCCAGCTTATCTATGGTTTTATTCTCAGCTTCATAGCGGGCTAATGCACCTTCAAGCTCACCCAAATGAAAGCGCCCCATATCATGCTCAACATACATTCCATGTTGAATCAGCTTAACTGCAACAGGCCCCAGGCGATCCATCATCTCTCGGAATAAAATTTGCTCCTCTTTTCCGTGATGATGTTTGTCAGCATAGGTCCGTGCAAAGGTAATCATGTCTCTAAAATCATTTACTTCCACTGGAGCACCCTCTAAAACTCCACAACAGGCATTGCGAATAACCGTTACCAGAGAAAGAATATTTTCGTGTTCCATCACCATTAAATCAATTGAGTCCATTTATTACACCTCCTGAATAAGAAATTCTTTGCCTATTTGCTGAAATGAGAAAGACTTTCCTGAGAGGATCCCCGAAATAAAAGCGTTGCGGAATAAATAGTAGTGATTAATATCGCCCCCAGCCTGATCCCAAAAAGGCAAATGTAAGTCCACCGCTTGGTTCCAAATAACACGCTGTTCACTTTGCTCTATAATTTGATTCACATGGTCGCAAGGCATTCCCTCCAGCAAAATATCATTTAACCCCTTATAGATGCTTTGGGCATCGTCAGAATTGGGTAAGGGATTCTTCTGCCCTATTTCATAGGCCGCCTGTTTCAGATTCTCAATCTGAGAAGGGTCCTCTACCAAAATTTTAGTAACAGCGGCAGCAAAGCGTTTTTCTGCAATGGCAATCTGGCCTTGCAACCAACCATGGATATTGCCATTATCTATCGCCTCTTCCAAGGGTCTATGTTCCACAACGCCGCACTCTTCATCCAAACTTTTTTCTAAATGAATACGTTTTTCCTCAGAAAGAACCGACATCAGGGCTTGTGTTAAGTTCTCCTGCAACTGAATCTTACGATAAAGCCAGTAATGAATTGGTCCTAAAAATGCACTCATATGTTCATCCCTTTCTGAAAATTTGGTCATGGAACAGCAAGTGTCCCATGACCTCATTCTTAGTATTACCCGTTTATTT
>NZ_DALYUL010000011.1:90809-91665 GCF_031981185.1 Anaerotignum sp.
CATTAACAGATTTTAAAACATCTTCAACGTTTAAGCCATGAACCATACATGCATCTGCCAGAGATTCCATCTGAGAAGAAGGACAACCCAGACAATGCATACCACACTCCATCAATGCTGGTGCGGTTTCAGGATATTTGCGTAAAATATCTCCCATAATCATGTCACCTGTTACAGCTGGGCTTACAGCATCATCACCAAAGAACAGCTTTAAGTCATCCTCAACTGTACCAATGCCTGCAATTCCAAAGTTTTCTACCAGTACCTTTGCCACATTAGGACTCAGGAAAGCAGGGAGTGTTGGTCCTAGATGAATATTCTTTACACCCAGGTGTAGCAATGCCAGAAGTACAATAACTGCTTTTTGTTCACACCAAGCAATGTTATAAACAATAGGCAAATCGTTGATGTCATCAAGTCCGAATACTTCTTTCAACTTTAGTGCAATGACTGCCAAAGAGTAGGAATCGTTACACTGTCCCGCATCCAAAACCCTTGGAATACCGCCAATATCACCCAAATCCAATTTATTATATTTGTATTTTGCACAACCTGCGGTGAGGATCACTGCATCTTTTGGCAAAGCCTGAGCGAAATCTGTATAATAATTACGGCTCTTTGCACGACCATCACAACCTGCCATAACAACGAATTTTTTAATTGCACCTGATTTTACAGCCCCAACCACTTGGTCAGCAAGTGCCAAAACTTGATTGTGAGCGAAACCACCGATGATTTCTCCTGATTCAATTTCTACAGGAGAAGCACACTGTTTTGCATGCTCAATGATTGCTGCGAAATCCTTTTCTTCCCCAATTGCACCGGAAATATGCTTGCATCCCGGATAACCTGCCGC
>NZ_DALYUL010000011.1:91675-108342 GCF_031981185.1 Anaerotignum sp.
GAATGCAGGATAGTAGTGTGCAGGTAACATTTCAGAGTGAGTATACACATCAACCCCCGTTCCCTGTGTCTGCTTCAGGAGCATTTCCAAATCCAGTAGGTCATGACCAGAAACCAAGATGCCCGGACGAGTGCCAACACCGATATTTACTTTGGTAATTTCAGGATTGCCATATGCTTCAGTATTTGCTTTATCCAACAATGCCATACCGGAAACGCCGTACTTACCGGTCTCCAGTGTCAGTGCTACCAATTCGTCAGCAGAAAGGCTGTCATCTAACGTAGCCGACAGGGCACGCTGTAAAAATGCATCTACCTCGCCATCCTCTTGAAGCAAAACATTCGCATGCTTTGAGTATGCAGAAAGACCTTTTAAGCCATAGGTTATCAGTTCGCGTAAAGAACGAACATCTTCATTTTCTGTGGAAAGCACGCCTACCACAGCGGCTTTGGCATCAAAAGCAGCTTCTTCCTCATCCCAAAGTGCCGCTTCAGGCAGAGCTTCTTTGTTTTTCACTTGGGCAATTAATTCTTTCTTTGTATCCAAAGTGGCACGAATGCGAGCGATGATAGCTTCTTTATCAAAATTGGCATTTGTAATTGTTGTAAAGAGATTTAGTGTAATCAAGTGATTGATCGCCTTGGTAACCTCTGTTCCTTCAGTACGTAATGCAGTTGTAACAGCAGACAGACCCTTGGTAACATAAATCAATAAATCTTGCATTGCTGCAACATCTGGCTTTTTACCACATACACCTACTTGTGTACATCCTGTGCATCCTGCTGTTTCTTGACATTGATAACAAAACATTTTATTTTCCATGGTTTTTCCTCCAAATTTTTTTTATTTTTTTGTATTTTTAGTTGCTTCCCATCAAACTGCAGGCGGAAAAACAACTGTGAGCAACATTTTAAATGCTTCCTTTGCAAAGACCGCATGGGGCTTCTTTGCAGGCATGATCAGGGACTCGCCTGGGTTCAAAACATATTCAGTGCCATCCACCGTGAATTGGCCAGTCCCCTCCAGAACGATAACCATTGCATCACCGGTGGAATCATGGGAACTGATTTCCTCTCCCTTATCAAAAGCAAAAAGGGTTACGCTGACATGAGGATTCTGGGCTAACGTTTTACTTACCACTTGACCCTTCTGAATAGTGACTTCGTTGGCTAACATTAAGGCTTTTTCGTGTTCCATATTTTTAATGTAGCTCATACAATCGCCTCCTTAGTCTGTATTTTCAATGGCACCCACAGGGCAACCACCCTGAGCTTGAGCCGCTGACTCCAACACTTCTGGGGGAACTTCTCCTTCAGAAGCAATTGCTACGCCTGCATTATTCATTTCAAAAACCTCAGGACAAGCCATTGCACATAATCCACACCCGATACAACTGTCATTTACAAAATACTTCATAAGAAACTCTCCTTTCCAAAATCATCTTTATACTTTTGTTGGCTTCATTTGTTGAACTCAGTATAACATGGTGTAAACAACATTTATGTTGTTTTAACAACGTAAATAAAAAAATTGTAAATTTAGGTAAATCCATATTTTTTTTGTAATTTTTAAAGTTTAAGGCTGCCTTTCATTTAAATCAAAGGAAGCCTCACATAATGCTTTTATCCTAATTAATAAAAAAAGACAATGTTACCTCCACACAAGCAATTGAACTGTAATGTTCATATTTGAAAGAAAAGATAATCATTGTCTATTTTACTTCTGATAAATTTTATAGATTTTCTTATTTTACTGAATACCCAAACATTCCTACCATTAAGCGCTTAAAAATTCCTCTAAAACAGGGCTAAACCAACAATATGCTATCCATTGTGAATAGTTTTCCAATTCACCTGAAACGCAAATTATTACCTGTATGAATGAAACTCTAAATAATAAAAACTTTGAATATCCAGTGCTTTGTCCTCCCCCTATAAGCTTTTTCAAAGTTTGAGAATCTATTTGAAAACCCTTCTTACAAATACTGATATTCCTTGGTTTATGATTACGTAATGAACAAAAAAAAGCCCACCAAACCTTAGAAGGTCTTGGTGGCTTTAATCTTTATACAGAGAACAATGTTTTTATGTAATTTCAACAGCCCTACTTCTTTATCTTTCTTTAATAGACAAATAAATGTTAAAGGGCATATCTTCTATTAACATACTTAAACTTATTACATCCGGCAAACTAGAAATTACGGTAAACTCTCCCGTCATTAATGTCGGTGTAGAAATATCCGTTTTTCTTCCCTTTTCGGAAAGAGAAATACTTGCATTGGCAGCAAGCATATTGCTTAATTCTGAAATAGCGCTTTGAGCAAGTTCATCAAAATCCACTACCTCCATGCCAAACATCATATAGGAAGCAATTTTTTTCGCACATTCCTCTTGCATAGATAAAAATACATTTCCTGTCAAATCCCCAATAATGCCTATAATGCTAATAACTCCACTGGATTCGATTTGTTTGTTATGATTTTCTTCGCCAATAAATTTTACATCGCTTATCCCCAACATAGGGACCACATTCAATACCGCATCTTTAAATGCACTTATAATCTCTTCATTCATTACATTCGCTCCTATTAAAACCTACGCTCATATAAATTTCACCAAAAAGGGTATCTGCTTCTACTGAAGTGACAGTATCCAATTTCAATTTAGAAATGGTAATGGACTCCCCATGTACTACAGTAGGTGGAGCAACGCGCAATCCAAATATTTCATTATTCTTATTCAGCATAGAGCATGCATTTCCTGCTATAATGTTGGCCATTTCACCCAACACATTAATTACATACTCTTCTGATAATTCTTCTTTTTTAAGCACGCTGGAGGCTGCCTTTCTTGCCGAATCAAAGGACATATCTAAAATCATTCTGCCTGAGTACTTACCGATTACCCCCATAACCACAGAAACCCCTCTTGATGTGTATTCATCATTACAGGTTCTTGCCTCTTGATAAGTGGGAACAGCCTTGAAAAATTTATTAAAGGTATCTGTCAAAGCCTCTTTAAATGCCGTAAAATACAACTGTTCCAGTTCTGCAAACAATTCTTCATCCGCCATAATACGGCGAATCAATAAAGAAAGCTCGTCCCCATCAACAGGCTTTTGAACATAACCGGATACCTTTTCTTTCTTTGCTTTTCGCAGAATTTCTTCATCCATCATAGAACTGATTACCACTACCTTTAAATCTGGATCAATTTTTCGAAGGGCTTTTGTGCACTCAAGGCCGTCTGCATCGGGCATTGTCATATCCATTGTCACAAGATCAGGTTTTAAAGCAGAAACAACTTCTACTGCCTCTTTCATAGAATTTGCACTTCCGATGACCTCAAAGCCTTTTTCCTGAAGGATATTGCTTATCATTGCCACCGAAAAAAGAGAATCATCAACTATAACTATTTTTATATCTTTCATTATGCACCTACCCTTATCCCACGTAAAATCAGTAAACGTTTTCCTCAACCCACAAATTATATTTTCTTATGTTTTTTTGAGCTTCTCTCCCCTTTCTTTTTTACAAGTTTACCTTTTTTTGTATATTCCTATTATAGCCTATTCCTTTTCGTGCGCATAGTGCTTTATCGTAATTTCAATAGAAATTTATTGTAAACCATTACCCCTTATATCATTTAAAATATATTTTCATTCCATTAGCAAATATCACGACTAAAACATCATCTCTCCTGGTTTATAGCCCCGTGGTAATTCTTCTTCTTCCAAAAATTGAAAATCTTCATCCTGCAATATTGGCAAAAAAACTTCGGTGGGAATTCTTGTGAATTCGCAGGCATAGTTATTGGAGCCAAACCAACCACCTTCTTTACCCCGTAAATTCATTCCACGGATAAACTTTGTATGATTAGAGCAATCATGAACAGCCAAATCCCAATTTTCTTCATCGGCAATTTTCATGAATTTCAAGGTCAATTCCCTACTCCAAATGGGAGAAATATAACCATGGCGAGATATATACATATTTTCACCGGCATAATTTTCTATATTGTTTCCGTTTAAATGCAATTCAGCACAATTTATAAAGTCTAATTTTGTATCTAAAATTGCTTGTTTTTTCTTGAAGAAAACCTCAAAAAGTTCAGGTGTCATAGGTGTTTCAATGCCTACACGCTTGATATATTTCTTTGCAATTCCAATATTTTCGATTACCTTATCGGAACAATTTGACGCGCCTAAATTAAAGCGAATTTCATCAAGACCAGCTTCTCCCAACGCCTTCAACGTCTCTTCTGTTGCCAGAATACCATTTGTATACAAATGCTGATGAACGCCAGCATTTCTGAATTTCTTAATAATAGAATAATATTTTTCAATTTCCATAAATGGCTCTAAATACACATAGGAAACGCCTGTTGGCTTTTCTTGAATAGACAGAAGTAAATCAATATCCTTTTCATAATATTTGGTGCCACCAATTTCCCAAAGGCCTTCACCAATGGGTTCTATATCATCAAGCTCACCATAGTTGTAGCAAAACTTACACTCTACATTGCATTTATTGGTCTTTCTGATGGCACTCAGTCCAGTACCCAACAAGCAAGAACAGCATCCCTTAGGAAATTTGCTATCATTGCCTACATAAAGGGTTCGATGATTCAGTGTTTTCAAATTTTTTATTTCTGCCATAAGTTTTTCATTTCTATCATCAACAGCAGCTTCAATTTGTGCAAAGACCGCATAAATGATTTCTTGCTGTTTTGTCAAAAATTCTTCCTCTTCTGGCAAAGCAGAGAAAAATTCAAACCACATCAAAGCATCTTTTTTGGAAATCTTCATATCTTTCTATTCTCCTTTAATTATCCTGCAAAACTTAAATTATTATCTAAGCAGTTTTCATCTGTGTAATGCAAACGCTTGTTATTAACGTATTTATATTTTTTGATGCAGTTTCTGAAAAAGCACTTTTCTATAGCAGCACTCACTCAAACACAAATATGGCACAAAAAATATCCCCATGCATCGATCATTTACCTTTATTCTTTAGATTTAATCAATTATAGCACACCGTCTTCAAAGGGAATAGTCATCTTATGTAATTTCCCATGTATTTTCTATTAAGCCATGTTTATATATTTTTACTATTTTTTAATGTGAAAATAAATTGATTGATTAATTTTGTGGATTCTCATACGAAGCAAAACGACTATCTGCACATGAAACAGATAGTCGTCTTCATACTTAAAATTATTAATAAACTTCAATTGACTTAGATAAATAAATTTACATTTGATTCTTCTGCATCTCCAAGATAGGATGCTACCCCTGCAAATTCAACTCCATCAATGAGCTCATCTTTCGTAATTCCCATTATGTCCATAGACATGGTGCATGCAACTAAGCGAATTCCATTTTTCAGCCCATGCTGCATCAAGGTTTCAAGAGAATCCACATTTTTATCATTCATGACCTTTTTCATCATGGCTGTTCCCATGCCCGCCATATTCATCTTGGAAAGCTTCAATTTCCCACTTCCCCTAGGCATCATAGCTCCAAACATTCTATCCATGAAAGGCTTCTCTACAGAAGGCCCATTAGACTTTCTCAGCGCATTTAATCCCCAGAAGGTAAAGAACATGGTTACAGGTCTACCCATAGAGGCTGCACCATTTGCGATAATAAAGGACGCAAGCACCTTATCCAAGTCACCGCTAAAAACTATAATTGTTTTTCCCTGAGGTGTCTCAATAATCTGATTTTCCTTTTGCACCTTGTTTTCCGTGCCCTTTTTAATATAAACAATATTTTCTTTATTTTGTCTTTCTGTTTTCACCAAGGTGTTGCCTGTTCTACGACACCAAGAATCTATATCAGCAGCAAAGCCCATATCCGTAGCAGAAACTTTTAGCAATTCATTCTCCTTCATACCGGAAATGGTTTCATGCACTTTCATAATTGGCCCTGGACACTGTAATCCACAGCAATTGAGAATTTTCATCTCTTTATCAGAAATCTGCACTGGTTCTACTGTTTTTTTTTCTGCCTCTTTTAATTGAACCTTACTTTTTTTATAATGCATAGATTTATAGAAGCTGGTTCCTCCTGATAAAACTATAACATCTTTAAATCCTTTTTGAATCAGCACTCTTGCCGCATTATAGGAGCGAACACCAATGGTACAGTACAAAATTACCGTTTTATTCTTATCCAATTCACTCCATCTGGCATGAATCTGTCCTGAAGGGATATGGATAGAGCCGGGAACTGCAAATACCATTCGTTCCATTTCCTCCGTCACATCCAACACGGTATAGGAATTCTTTTTGCTTTCATCTGACAAAAGAGCATCTAATTCATTCCAGTCAATGAATTTCACCTGACCTCGCAGAATATTTTCGGCCACAAACCCCAACATATTTACGGGATCCTTTGCAGAGGAAAATGGTGGTGCATAGGCAAGTTCCAATTCCTCTAATTGATAAATCGTTCCATCCAGTCGCATCGTTGTAGCAAGGGTATCAATTCGTTTGTCAACCCCATCCTGCCCTACAATCTGACCGCCAAGGATTTTTCCATCGCCATCAAAAATCATTTTCAGGGTTAAAGGTGTTGCTCCTGGGTAATAACCAGCATGGGATTTCTGATTAATCAAAGCCACATAATAATCTTGGTTCTTTACCTTGCCCATTGCCTTTAATTGCTTTTCATTCAGACCTACGCTTGCAACATCTAAATCAAATACTTTTGCCACTGCAGTTCCCATGGTTCCATTATATTTTTTCTTGTCACCTACAATGTTGTCGGCCAAAATCCTCGCCTGTTTGTTTGCAGGCCCTGCCAAAGGAATCATTGTTTTATCTTTTGTAATATAGTGGGTAACTTCGATAACGTCGCCCACAGCGTAAATATCAGGAATAGAGGTCTGCAGATAATCATCCACCAAAACGCCGCCTTTTTGATTCAAAGCAAGCCCAGCCTGTTTTGCCAGCTCATTATTTGGACGAACGCCGATAGATAAAATTACCATATCCGTTTCCACTACATTACCACTGGTTAGCTCAATTTGAATTGTAGTCCCTTTATGATGGAACTCCTTTACGCCATCACCTAAAATCAAGTTCACGTTATTCATTATCATATTTTCATGAACCAAATTTGCCATTTCAGGGTCGACTGGAGCCATAACTTGAGTTTGCATTTCAATCACAGAAACCTCTAAGCCCTCTGCATGAAGATTTTCCGCCATCTCTAAGCCGATAAACCCGCCACCGATAACTGCCGCACTTCTAGGTTTTTTCTCATTGAGATAAGCCTTAATTCGGTCAGTATCCGGTACTGTCCATAAAGTAAAAATATTTTCAGCATTAATTCCAGGAATCGGAGGCTTAATTGGTGAAGAACCTGTTGCCAAAATCAAATTATCATAAGTTTCTTCATAAACCTCTCCGGTTTTTTTATTGGTTACTTCAATCTTCTTTTCTTCGGGAATGATTTTTGTTACCTCACTGGATACCCGTACATCTATATGAAATCTATCTCGCATTACTTCGAGCTTTGTTACCAGAAGAGCATCCCTTGACTCGATTACACCACCAATATAATAAGGCAATCCGCAGTTTGCGTAGGAAATATAATCACCGCGCTCAAACATGACAATTTCCATAGAATCATCTCTTCTGCGAAGTCTTGTTGCTGTGGTAGCACCTCCGGCTACGCCGCCGATGATAAGTGTTTTTTTAGCCATATCAATATCCCCCTTAATAACGTTTGTTATTTGTCTAACTAATCTTTGAACTCATTATAATCTTTATACAAAGAAATTTCTGTAACCTTGTCACAAAGAAGAATTCTGTTATATTCCGCAATCCCTTTTGTTCTATTGCAGATTACATTCTAAAGAGAATTGGGGGTTTTGCTAAAGTTAATATCCAAAGGGCTTGTCATTATTTTTCTTTGCAATACAACCTTACGCCAACCAGCGCACACCCCTCCAAATAGGGAGTATGGGTTTTATCCAAATATTCCAGTATTTCTTGGCTTTCAGCACCGGGTTGAATCAAGATATATTTATAATCTTTATTGCATTCCTTTATTAACTTTAGCCCCTTGGAGGGATGAATGCACAAATCAATGACATCAATTGTATCAGGAACATCATTGATCGAAGGCAGCTCTTTTCCTACGCTGTAAACCTTGTAGCCATGCTCTGTCAGTTCATTTTTAATTTTATAAGCGTATTTTTCCTCATTTAAAGTATCACCAACAACTGCAAATACTTTTTCCTGCATAATATCCTTTAAATCCATATAATCACCCTCCACAATTCTATTTTCATTTTGTCTAAGAACTTTCTTTTTTCCTTTTGTTTCCGCTAACCTCTAATAATTATCATTATATATCATTTTTTTACAAATTCAACTGAGAAGTAATTATAACCCACATTTTTTACTAACTCTAACATTTGGAGCTCTCAAAAAGGGAAACCATTTCATTTTCGCTATCTTTCAAGTCAGTCTATATTATTTTTTCTTTAATCCATTGCTTTTATCCAATTTCATTTTTTGGAGCTATCATACTTCAGTATTTCTAAAAAATCATTACTAATTCATTGATAAACTGATAGAAGATATACATATGGCAATTAAAGAACACTTATAAAAATCCTAATAAAAGAAAAAACCTCTATGCAAGTACTTCAACATTAGAGGTTTATCATCTTAATTATTTTAATTCTATTTTTATTTATATTGATGTAATACGTGATCAACTACGCCAATTACCTTGCCGCCTTGTACAAATACCCGGGGTACTCTTTTTGTAACAACGCAAGTAAGTTCATAGTTGATGGTTCCAAGCATATCCGCCAATTCTTCAATAGGCAATACTTGATCACCCTGATGTCCGAAGACAACCACTTCATCCCCCATCTTTACATCAGGAATGCCTGTTACATCCAGCATTAGCTGATCCATACAAACACGTCCCACAACAGGAGCAAAGTGTCCGTTTACCAGCATTCTTGCTTTATTGGATAAGGAGCGATTATATCCATCGGCATAACCAATGGGAACTGTAGCAATAACTCTATCTGTTTCGGCTGTGTAGGTTCTTCCGTAAGAAAGCTGAGAACCAGCTTTTACGTGCTTAACTAAGCCAACTGTGGTTTTCAATGTCATTAATGGTTTTATGTCAATCATGCCTTCACACTCGCCTGAGGGGAGCATACCGTATGTAATGATTCCGGAGCGGCACATGCCTAAATGTTTTTCGGGGTAAGCAATGGTGGTTGCGCTGTTTGCACAATGGGGAATACCAACATCCACACCTGCATCCTTTAACGCATTTACCATTTTGTTAAAACGAGTAAACTGCATTTCAGTAAATTTAGGGTTGTCCGCCTGATAAGCATCTGCCACTGCATGGTGGGTAAAAATGCCTGTGATATGAAGATTTGGCATTTTACTTACCTCAATCAATTCCTGTAAAGACTCATCAAAGTGATCTTCATCTACCTGGAAACCCACCCGGGTCATGCCCGTGTCCAATTTCACATGAACGTCAATGACTACACCGGCTAATTCTGCTTCTTTTTGCAAAGCTTTTGTATAATCCATGCCAACCAAAGTCTGTGTTATCTTATTTTCATTCATAATACGAACAGTTTCAATGGGAGTATAACCTAAAACTAAAATAGGTTTTACAATCCCTTCATTACGCAAACTCATGCCTTCTTCGATATTAGAAACGCCAAACCAATCAAAACCTGCATCCTGCAAAGCACGCGCCACAAAGCCATCACCATGGCCATAAGCGTCAGCTTTTACAATACCCATTACCTTTTCTCCAGCAGCTAACTTGGATTGAATACTCTTGATATTATGCGCCAATGCATCCATATCAATTTCTGCCCAAGTTCTTTTGATAAAATCCATCTCATTTCCCCCTTTGCTTTCTCACTTGAATCAAAGTACTTTAGAATAACATTTGTTACCATTAAAACCTCATTTATTATAGTACAATTGCCGAGAATAAGCAATAAACTTCCGGATTTTTGTTCACTTTTACTATGCTTTAAGCCAGATAAAGTCTGGTGAATAATTCATATGCAGATTTGATTGCATCTCCTCCATCCCCAAGGGTTTCTGCATCACCAACTAAGGAATAGGATAGCCTTTCATCCATCAACGGCATTGTTAAATCGGCATATTCACGTGCCTGTGCTCCTGTTGCCAAGAGAACAGCATCTGCTTGAAGAAAAAACTTCTGCTCCCCGATGGAAATATAAACTTTCCCAGTCTCTAAGGCATCCGCTGTGGTGTCTGGCATTAACTGAACGCCATTAGCCTGTAATTGGGATATTAAAGGTCTGGATAACGCTCCAAGGCCTCTTCCAAAAGTAGCCTTAGCTTCAATAATTTTCATTCTACGTTCCTGATCTGTTTCCTTGATAAAAGCCGCTGTTTCCAAACCCACAACGCCGCCACCGATGATTACAATTTGCCCTTCTTCCGACTGTGGTGGCAAAGTAGACACTCCAGATAAAATATCATTGGCAAAAATCCCATTTTCCACTCCTTCAATGCTAGGACTGCTTGGCTGGCTGCCTGTTGCAATAACAGTAAAATATGGCTTCTTTGAAAGCAAGAAATTTGCATCACATTTCTGTTCAAAAATAATCTTTACCCCTAAATTTTTCAATGTTTCTTCCATATAAGCCACATACTGAGAAATCTCACCTTTTTTTGGTGGCTTTGCAGCTAAAATAAATTGTCCCCCCAAGGAAGGTTCCTCAGTAATTAAGGTTGTCATAAACCCACGCTCTGCCGATTTCTTTGCAGCCTCCAAACCAGAGGGACCGCCACCCACTACAATTACCTCTTTGCGAGTAGCTATTTTTCTGCGCTGATTTTCAAAGAATTCCTGACCCACTTCTGGATTAAAGCCACACCATATCTCCTGGCCCTTCAAAACGCTGGTAATGCAACGGTTACAACCTTGGCATGGTAAAAACAGTTCCTTTTGTTCCACTCTATTTGCAAATTGAGGGTCTGCCAAAAAAGCTCTGGCTGTTCCAACAAGGTCACAAAGACTTCCTCCCAACAAGCGCTCTGCTGTTTCCCCATCATGAATGCGATTACAGGCTATTACAGGCAGTCCTGTGTATTTTCTAATTGCTCCCGCCAAAGGAGCATAGGCACCCTTAGATACTCGATAGGAAATTTGGTTAACAGGAGATTCATGCCATCCCCCTGTTACGGTAACGCAGTCAATATTATCCGAAGCCAAACGACAAAAAGAAATGGTATCCTCTAATTCATACCCACCATCCATCATTTGTGCACCGGAAACCTTAAGAATAACAGGTAGCTCTCCAACTTTCTCCCGAACAGTTTGAATCACTTCCAAAGGATAATTCATTCCCCGATTGGTTTCATAACCATAGGAATCTTTTCGTAAATTTGTGATTGGTGACAAAAATTCGGATAATAAGTAGCCCGCAGAAGCACTAATCTCAATTGCATCAACACCTGCACTTTTACAAAACTCCCCTGCCAAAGCGAAGGCTTCCATTGTTTCAGCCAAATCCTTCTCACTCATTTCCATAGGCTCCGCCTTAAAAATTGGAGAAGGCACCGAGGAGGGCGCAACCAAGGGTCTTTCCCCATGGTTTTCTAGGCTTTCATTCCGCCCACAGTGAAACAGCTGTGCAATCAGCTTGCAATCATATTGATGCAACCGTTCCACCAACTCTTTCATGCTTTGCAAAGATAAATTACCTATTTGGTGCATTCCCTTTAAAATTCCAGCCTCATTTACACTCAAAGTTAGCGTTATGGCAGCAGCACCGCCTTTGGCTCTTGCTTCATAATAGGCAAATTCTCTTTCGCTAAATACATCGCTCTCTGCAAAACCTGTGTGCATGGCCAACATAATCCATCTATTTTTAAGTTCCATCTCTCTTATTCTAAATGAAGAATATAACATAAAATCCCTCCGTTATTCTTAATACATAATCAACATTAACTCTGTGGTTGTACTAATATTTCGAGAGCAGTAAGGTTTCGGAAAACATGGGTGCTCCCTAAGAGACTGTTTTCATTCACAATGCTCTTAAAATGAACTGTAATACTTTACCTACTAATTCTCATTTAAATTTTGTAAATTCTGTAAGTCTTGTATTAAAATTATATCATAAATAATGTGTTTTCAAAATGAAAGATAAAAAAAACAAACAAAACCAGCACGAATCAATATATTTTCTATTTAATATAGCTCAAAAGTAATTCTTATTCCTAATTTAAATTATATTCAGTAACTCAGCCATGCTCTGTTGCCTTTTCGCATTTCACAAATAACTTTCAATCTCAGTTTTTTCTACTGAAAAAAAGCAAGTCTTACCGCTAATATGAACAAAAAAAAGAGTAACTTTGTTTAATGCAAAGTTACTCCATAGAAACTATATAATTTAAGCGAATTTCAACCGCGCCATAAGCCCGGGATTTTTCATGATTTGGCGGAACAAAACATATCCCACGCAAGAAACTGCTAAAAACTCACCAATGGCAACTGTGGCCATTCCGAAAAATAAAGGGCACTCCCCTAAAATATAAAGCTCAACGCCGATAAAAGCATTACAGAATACAGGCCATAAACTGGCACCAAATAAGGTTTTACTGTGGGTAATCCCCCAAAGTGCAGCTACTGTACATGCTGTTCCGAAAAACACATCTATCATCCCAAAAGGACTAAATAAATTTGCAATAATACAACCCAATATTAACCCCGGTACATACCGTTTGTCAATAAATGCAAGAAGCACCAGAACCTCTGAAATACGCATTTGGATAAAACCAAATGACAGCGGTGCAATGGCCATAGTCATTACAAAATAGACCGCTGCAATCATTGCAGTAATCACTAAAAACTTAACAGATATCTTATTTTTTCCCATAAAAAAAACCCCCTGTTTTTTATTTACGAGATGGTGGGACAGATCTTCTGTCCTTCGCAAGGAACATCTCATATATTTTGTTTTCTTTAATGAGATAATTATATAAGGTTTTCTCAAATAATGCAAGGCTTATTTCATCTGTGTGCGGCTAAGTCCAATTCTATTTATACAAACAGACCACATCTCATTTTCATAATAAAAATATGATCAGCAGTTTTTTTATGGCAAACAACTCATAAAGATGTATTTCATTTAGATAATTTTATATTTATCAAACAATATCTTTCATTTGTCAGATTTTCTACTAATTCAAACAAAAATCTATAACTTCCGTCGATTTTAACATAGAAAAAAAGTCAATAAATTCTTAGTTTCTACAGTCCTTTCATCAATAAAATGAAATATTTTTCATCCAATTTTGCATTTATTTTAAGCAAATTTCCCAAAAAGTTCTATAACTTCTCATTTTTCGCCATTCTAATCGTTTTTTTTGGTTAATTTTATAAATTTATTTCCAATTTCCTTTTTTTGTGTTGGCTTATTTCACTGAAATTTTTTTTACCCTCTTGAAATCTTCGCCATTATGTAACATAATGTAAAGCATGCGTAATTTTTTTAACAATTACTATTGCGCGATGAAAAGAGAAGAAAAGTATATGTTCATTAGCACAAGGAGGAATTCGTAAAATGAAAGAAAAGAAAAAAGGCATGCTTGACATTGCCGTAATCGGTATGGCATTATTTGCAACGTTTTTTGGTGCAGGTAACCTGATTTTCCCCCCTTACTTAGGGATAAATGCAGGTAGTGATTGGTTCATCGGCTTTTTATGTTTTTTTGTAGCTGACGTAGGGGTGGCATTAGCAGCAATTTTTGCAATGATTAAAACAGGGGATATTTCAATAAATGGTCTCACCGGCAAATTGGGTAGAGTGCCTTCATTTATCATGAATATTTTAGTTGTCTTATGTATTGGGCCATTTTTATGTATCCCGCGTACAGCAGCAACCACTTTCGAAATGGGCGTTATGCCAATTTTCCCTTCTATTAGCTCTTGGGTATTTGGCGCAATCTTTTTTGGCTTAGTACTTCTCTTTGCAATCCGTCCATCTGGCGTAATCGATGTTATTGGTAAGTTTTTTACACCCGCATTGGTTGCCTGTCTTTTAGGATTAATCGTAGTCGGCTATTTACATCCAATTGGTGACATTGTAGTTACAACCAATTTTGATACAGCAAAAGAAGGCGTTCTTTCAGGATATCAAACAATGGATGTTTTAGTATCTATCGTATTCATCATCACTATTGTTTCCGCAGCACACAGCAAAGGATACACTGATAAAAAAGCAACGGTAAAGATTATTACTCAATCCAGCTTTTTTGCGGCATTTGCTTTGTTTATCGTCTATGGTGGCCTGTGTTTCTTAGGTGCTACAACATCTGCAGGTGGCTTTGAAAATTATAATCAGTCTATATTGCTTGTTGCTATTACCCAAAAACTGATTGGCAACTACGGTATCTTAATTTTAGGCATCATTGTTTTCTTTGCTTGTATTACCACAGCAATCGGATTAGTTTCTTCCTGCGCTTCCGTTTTTGTTGAATTGACAAACAATAAAATTTCCTATACAAAAATTGTTATTATTGAAGTAATTTTCAGCTACATTATTTCAAACTTCGGCATTTCTACAATTATTAGCATTGCAGGGCCAATTTTAACACTTTTATACCCAGTAATTCTTGTTATGATTTTCTTAAGTTTCTTTGCAAATAAAATTAAAAACAATAATATCTATATTGGTGCTGCAGCTATGGCTTTATTGGCAAGTGGTGCCGATGTATTATTAGGTTATGGTTTACCATTTGAATTTGTAAAGAGTCTTCCTCTTGCAACATTCCAGTGTGGATGGGTTCTTCCTGCAATCATTGGTGGCATCATCGGTAAATTTATCCCTATGTCCGAAAAAGCACTTCTTGCATCAAAAACGGAACAAGCAGATTTAGCTTAATATGAACGAGCGCTAGTCTGATGACTAGCGCCCTACTTTTTTCATTTCTGTTTTTTCTATTATAAATCGATGGAATATTGGTATGATTCTATTATTTTTATAAAATTATCATTATCAAAATTCACCTCATTTTCACTCTCTTGTTATTTCTCTTAAGTCACATAACCAATAAGAATTCCAACCGTGAATAAAAAATTTCCAATTATCTCTTATGATCTATTTTTGTAATCTTTCAATTTCTTTTTTATCTGTTTTACTTCATACAGCAAAACTCAATTCTTCTATCCTTATCGCCGTTTAATAATTTGTACTTAATTTCTAATTTATGGGTAAATAGCTCCTATTAATTTATTGCTTTTAATCACCTTCTACTATGTCTACTTAATCCCTGAAACATAAAAATAAGGCCACATCTTCTTCAATCAAAAGTTATGACCTCATTATTATCATTAGAACTTTCTTTCTATATCATCAAATTTAAACTTTTCAGATTACGAAAACTAGCAATGTAAAGTTCAACTCTGTTTGCTTATTAGAAGTCGTTTTTTTTCTATTTCAAGCTTGTCCGTGGGATATTGGCAAATTTCATGAACAATGCGTGCAACTTCTTTTTCATGCTTTAAAAAAACCTTTGTAAGCAATGGGTCGAACTGGGTACCAGCCCCCCTCCTAATCTCCTCACAGGCATATTCATGGGTAAATGCCTGATGATAGGGGCGATTGCTTACCATTGCATCATATGCATCGCATATGGAAGTTATCCTTGCCACATATGGAATATCCGTACCGCTTAACCCATAGGGATACCCTTTCCCATTCCACCATTCATGATGATAAACAGCCGTCTGTACAGTAAGCGGAAGAAGAAACAACGGTATCTCTCCTGTACCACTTTCCCTATAATAAGCAAGCAAGTCCTGGGCATAAATTGTGTGACATCGAATAATGTAGCGTTCTTCCACAGTTAATGCCCCTGTTTTATTCAGTATATAAGGAGGGACACAAACCTTCCCAATGTCATGATAATAGGCAGCTCTGCTGTAATACGCAAGCAATTGTGCTTCCTTGGGCTTTGGTAGCCATTCTACTAGCTTTCCAACAAGTATTTCTACATTTAAGCTATGCCTAATTTGATCTTCAGGCAACATATGAATCAATTCATCTGCTGTTAAACCTTGAAAAAATTCAAACAAAATTACGTCCCCCTTTACGCTTTTCCTCTTAGGCTGCATATCAATAATTTTGATTTAACTGGTCCTTATGTTCTTCTTACAATTTTTTACTATTATAATTTAGCTGTTACTTCTTAAAAGAATTAACATTTTCTTGAATAATTATCATCAAATTAGATTTTTGGTTTACTTTAATACATTTTTGGAGTTAATAGAAAACCTTCAAAATGTAGCAGTAAAGATATGTTCCGAATGATAAGATCAAAATTTTACAAAATATTACGTAAACATATGTATTTGCGGTAAAATAAATCTTTCACAACTGATTTCATCCAATTATCATTAACATAAAAACAGCACATAAATCAATTCGTATGGGGGATATTTATATAGGCATCAAAAACGCAGTATACTTGATACTGTGCTCTAACCATAAAACATCGAATTATCAGCACATTTTTTTAATTGTACAATGATTCAGACGGCGCATTTAGAAATTTTAGCTGATGCAATGTGCATGGCATTATACTTCTCCATTGCAGCTTTTTTCTGCTCTATTAAAGAATGGG
>NZ_DALYUL010000011.1:108352-111965 GCF_031981185.1 Anaerotignum sp.
ATATATATTTAAGGTTATAGAAACGTTAGAATGTCCTAATATCTCACTTATCGTTTTAATATCTACCCCTAATTCTAAGCCACGCGTAGCAAAAGTATGCCGTATAGCATGAAATTTACGATCTTGCAAATGCGCTTCCTCCAAAAGTTTTTTATATAGTTTTTGAAATATTCTAGGATCGATTGGAGTTTCTTTACCAGTAAGTATAAAGGTATTTTCACGTCCTTCCCTTAGCTTGCGTTGCTGAACCAATTTTAGCAGAAATTCTGGCACAGGAATCTTTCTCATTGAATTACGACTCTTGGGAGTACCTACCACCAATTCGGTTTTTTTTGTGTCCTGCCTAAAAGTTTTCACTCTTGATACCGTTTTTGTAATAGACATAAACCCACTTTCCCAATCTACGTCATTCCAAGTTAGAGCGCAAAGCTCCCCCAGTCTGATACCGGTATATAGGCATAAAATAATACCTAGGGCACGTTGATCCTTTGATTGCAGGGCTGCCGCCTCCAAACTCCGCTGTTCCTATATGGAAAAAACCTCCACTTCTCTAGTCTCCAATTTGGGTGCTTTTACTGTTGCCAAAATAGAGGCGCTGTTTACCTCATCTTTTAATATTTCCCTCAAGGCTATTTTGAAAATGGTGAATATTTTTTTCTTTGATGTATCAGCAAGTAATTCATTTTCACTGAGCATTTTCGTAAATTGTGAAACGGTGTCCATCGTGATTCTATTTGTTTTCTCATTTTGAAAAAATGGCATGATATGCTTGTGCATACAATGGTAATAGCTTTCATAGGTTAACGGTTTTACATTTTTCAAGGTAACTTGTTTTTCAAGCCACCCCTCATATAGTGCGTTTGCATTTGTTTTCTGCTCAGTTTGTTTTTCTTTATGGGTTTTCTCATTTTCTTGGAACGAACGCATTTTTAACTTTGCCTCCTTATAAGTTTTCCCATAAAAGTATCTATATTTTCCTTTTTGAATAAGCAGTCTGGCCTCCCAACGACCATCTTTTCGTTTATAAATATTTTCTCCTCTACGCGCCATTGTCATTCTCCTTTTCCTTGATAAAGTTATCGCTTCCATGACGCCGCCGTTGACGGCGAAACTTGTAATTACACTGAAAAAGCACATGTAATAATTAAAATACAAATTATTATTTTTGTTTTCGTGATTTTTCGACAAAAATGTCGCACGAATTGACAAACTGAAAGCAGTTGTTATATAATAAATTGTATTATATTATACTTAATTGCAGTTGCACAGTATCAAGTATACTGCGGTTAAATTTATTTTTTCAATAATAAACTGAGCGCCCCTTTACAAACTGTAAAGGGGCGCTTTAACGCTCATTTATTTTTTTATATCTTCATCAAGATTTTCATTCTTGATTATGATTAACTTACTCAAACCAATCAGCCTATTATTTTTCTCAATAGTTTGTATTGCAGCTCTCTATTTTTCTCGTTCAGTTGAACTCTCTAGTTATGGAACTTCAATTTAATATTTTACATAATCATTGACTGTAGGGTTTAAATATTTCTCTTCGCCCGGATTTTCTGAGAAAGCATGTTCATTTTCTCTTATGTTATAGCTTTCTTTTTCTCCTGTTAATTTAAAGTGGGTAATCTCTTGCTTCAAAACTTGTGCCTGAGCCGCAAGCTCCTCACTAGCAGCGGAGCTCTCCTCCGAAGTTGCTGCATTGGTCTGAATAACTGCCGATACCTGAGAAAGTCCCTGGTTAATCTGCTCAATTGCAGATGCCTGAGATGATGAAGCAGCTTCTATTTCTCGTATAGAATTTTCTACCATAGCAGCTTTTTCCGAAACATCAATTAAAAGTTGCGCAGTTTTATCTGCAAGCAATTCACCATCTGACACCAACGAGGTAGATCTCTGTATCAAATCTGCTGTCTGTTTTGCTGCTTCAGCAGACTTTGCCGCAAGATTTCGAACTTCATCTGCAACAACTGCAAATCCTTTACCTGCATTTCCAGCTCTCGCCGCCTCTACCGCAGCATTCAGCGCCAGAATATTTGTCTGAAATGCTATGTCCTCTACTAATTTTGTAATCTTTGAAATTTGTAATGAGGAGTGTCCAATCTCCTTCATAGCATGGTTCAACTTTTCCATCTGCTCGCTACTGGAAGCAACGCCCTTTCCAGCCTGATTTACATACTCTCCCGCTTTTTGTACACTAGCAGCATTATTTACTGCTTGCTCGGAAATATTTGAAACAGCAGAAGTCAGCTCCTCTAATGATGCTGCCTGTTCTGTTGTACCCGCTGATAATGCTTGCGCTCCATCGGAAACTTGTCTTGCTCCAAATTCAACCTGTTCCGAAGTAATCGCTACAGATGAAATTAAGCTATTCAGCTTCTCAACTAAGTCTCGTAACGCTTTACCAATAATATCTTTTTCACAGCGAACTGTTACAGCTGTAGTCAAGTCACCTGTAGCAACCGTTTCCGCTTCTTTACTTATTGCAATATTTGCCTGAATTAATTTGTTAAAGGCTAGTGCAACCTTACCAATTTCATCCTTTCTATATTTTACCTTTTTATCTTCTTCTGACATTAAACCATAAACGTCAACATCTCCCACTTCTAAGTGCTCAGCAACCATAACTAACATCTGCATAGGTCTGCTGATGATGTTAGATATAAATTTGCTCATTAGAATGGCTATAATAACAGATATCACAATAGTCACTGCCATTAAAATAATTGCAATCCAAGATGTTGTTTTCTCATGGGCTAAATTTTCTTTTGCTGCCATGCTATTGTATTCCGTAAGCGTATTAAATGCAATGGATGTGTCATTCCCTACTGATGATCCCGCTTTAATTAACACTAATATAGAATCCTTAGAACCTCCATTATTAGCAGCTTGTACAATTTCATCTACAACACTTTTATAGTTTTTAAATGCATCCCCAGCTACATCGAAATTCTGCTGATCCTGCTCATTGGCAATTCTGCTTTCATATTTATCCAAATGTGTCTGAATATCATTCATCTCATTTGTAATCTCTTTACAATACTTCTGTTTATTTATATCATAGTAAATATAAAGATCTCTTATGGAAGTCCTAACATCTTTAAAAGAAATTTCCGCCTCCGTAGAATAGGCAATGCCCAATGTATTCTGATCGTAAGTTTTTTGTTGGCGGCTGAGCATGTTGAGCATGTTTCCGATTCCAACAATGCCAATAATGATCCCTAAAAATACTGTAAGAAGAAACCCGATGCTCAACTTTTTCGATACACTCGCATTTTCAAACCACTGCTTCATTCCATATCCCTCTTTCTTTTATTCTCACTAAAAATAAACGGCTTACAATTCTTTACACTAGATTCCACTAATACATAAACAAAGAAATTCTCAAATCTTTTTATATTTCGTGTCATTTTTGACAAATAGCCTCCTTTCTTAAAGTAATAGTTCTAATTTGGTTTTACGATCATATTATTAGAATTTCTATAGTGTATGTTTGAAAAAGCATTATGTTCTCGCCATAAAAGGACTTTTTACTGCATCCTTAATGAGATATCAGAATACATAAATACTCTTATAAAATAACGCAGTATAAATAATACTGTGATGAAGT
>NZ_DALYUL010000012.1:0-1547 GCF_031981185.1 Anaerotignum sp.
TACATATGCTTGCATCTTATTGATACTAAAGCCTTCTTGTTTTCCCCACCAATTATAAAACCAAGAACAAATTTCTGTAATATAATGTGTATCTTCCTTTTTAAGCGTTACAACACGCACTTGCATTCAAAAACCCCCATGTGTTTACATAATATAATTATTGTTTATAACTAAACGTGATTTAAAAAAACACCCCCACAAAACTCTATTTATATTCAAATAGGCCTTCTGTGAGGATGTTCATTATCATTATTCTTTTTTTAATCAATCAACGGCTAATATTTTTAACGCCTAAGTAAGATTGAGGGTTAACATATGAACCATTTACCAAAACTGAGAAATGACAATGGTTACCTGTTGAAATTCCGGTACTTCCGCATTTTGATATGGTCTGCCCTCTTTTTACCATTGTGCCTTTAGGAACAACAAGGGAAGAGTTATGACCATATAAGGTAGAAAGTCCGCCGCCGTGGTCGATAATAATTGTATAGCCATAGCCATTCATCCAACCAGAATATGTAACCTTTCCTGCCTCTGCTGCAACAATAGCCGAACCGTAAGGTGCGGGAATATCATAACCACTATGGTTCTCACTTCTTCCTGTAACAGGGTTGACTCTGTGTACAAAACCACTGCTTAAGCTTGAGGAAGATGCTGATTTTGCAGGAACCGGCCATCCTAAAGAACCATTTCCAGTATAATACGGTGTTGAGTTACTTGATTGCTGGGAAATCAAATTTAAAACCTGTTGATCCGCCTTTGCATTTGCAGCAATTAATTGCTCTTGCTTTTTAACATCCTTACTGTAAGATGCCACGAGTGCTTTTTATCAGCAATTAAACTATCCATGCTTTTAATTTTTTCTTTTTGCATTTGCACCACTTCAGCCTGGGCCGCATGGTTTTTTGTGATCTCTTCTTTCTTGGCTTGAATAGTAGTCTGAATTGCCTGAAGCTGATCTAAAATATCTTTATCGAAAGACATAATGTCATTTACATACTGCATTCTTAAAAATAAATCAGAAAAACTTTCAGCTTCCAAAAGAATTTCCAGATAGCCTGAGGAACCCTTTTGCTGCAAAAAGCGCATACGACTGCCCAAAAGCTCAAATTGTCTATCTCTTTTTGCAGTTGCTTCTTCTAATTCTTTTTCTGCAGCCTTCAAAGATGCAGTAAGCTCGTCCAAATCTGATTGTGCATTATCCAATTCTGCTTGTAAGCTATTCATAACTTTATCCATGGCATCAATTTCTTGTTCCACAGATAACTGCTTGTTCTTCAAATTGGCAATTTCTTTTTTTGCTTTGTCTGTCTGCTGTGACAGCGTCTTTCTTTTTGCTTCTAATTCCGCAACGGTAGCAGCACCCGTCTGATAGGTGGGAAAAACACCCATGGTCAGAAAAGCCGTTAAAACAAGGCACGTGGCCTTTTTTAATATTTTCATTATAAAAACCTCATTATTATCACAGTTGTCTCTTTATATTATACATATTTTGTGACAATTTTCAACTTTAAAACACAATTTAAATGTTTTTAATTTTCGATTAA
>NZ_DALYUL010000012.1:1557-9282 GCF_031981185.1 Anaerotignum sp.
CCAGTCAATTTTTTTTATTTCCTGAGGGAAGTTTCCTCTTTCATTGCATAAAGAAATGATATAGTCTTCCATATGAAATGATTTTAAACACAACTTTTTGCCTTCTACAACAATAATATTTCTATTACGCAATCCATCCATTACAGAGAAGCTGTCAAAGGGATAGGTGATTCCTTTTCCCATCCATTTTGTAACGCTTTCTTTCCATGTCCACAGCTGAAAAAAGAACTCTTTCTTATCTTTTTCGTCTAATTTATAAAAAAATTGCTCTTCTTCCGGTGAAAAAATTTTTGCGACTTTCGGTAATTTATCTCTGATTTTTTCAATATCACAACCAATGGTCTCGTGTGAAAAGCTGCAAATTGCAAACCTTCCTGAGTGAGACAAACTAAAGAAATATTCTTGATTGGGCAAATATAGCATCCCTTTTTCAGTTACTTTGATTTCATCATAAAGAGCTATTTCATTCTCTTTTAAAAAAGCATATCTCAATAAAAGACCTGCGCACAAAGATAGACGCTTACTACTCTCTTTCGCCATTCTTTCAACCTTGGCTCGACGTTGCTCACCCACAAGTTCCATGGCAGTCTGAAATTTTGCAGTATCTTTTAATACATCCCCATCCATCATTAGCAATACTACCATTTTAATCACCTCATAGCACAAAAAGCAGAGCTGCTAGAGAACAAGCTCTCACAACTCTGCAATAATATTTCAATGGATTTACTTTACAATGAGATTTACGATTCTACCAGGTACATAAATCTCTTTTACAATTTCTTTTCCATCCAAGCGACACCCTAAAGTCTCTTTCGCCTGGGCCAATACAGCTTCCTTATCAGCATCAGCGGAAATTTCCATGGTTCCTCTTAATTTACCACCAATTTGAATAGCAATTTCAATGGTATCTTGTACAAGCTTGCGTTCATCCACAACGGGCCAACCTGCATCAAAAACAGTGCCTTCATGACCCAATTCTCTCCAAAGTTCCTCAGAAATATGGGGTGCAAAGGGAGCCAGCATAGTAACCACCGTTTCCAGCGTTTCCTTTGAAAGACCACCTTGTTTTTTTGCAATCTCATTAAATTTATTGGAAGATTCCATAAAACCGCTGACAATTGTATTCATTGTTAAAGCTTCCAAACGGCTAGTAATATCTGCAATCATTTTATTGCAAACAAACTCTTCCTCTTTGCTTGCCTGAACTGGCGCATCTTTATAGGTATAAACCATTTTCCAAATTTTATTTAAGAAACGGAATACTCCATCAATACCACTGTCGTCCCAATCGCAATCCATTTCAGGAGGACCTACGAACAATTCATACATTCTCAAAGAGTCACAGCCATATTTCTCAACCAATTCGTCGGGAGATACCACATTACCCAAGGACTTACTCATTTTGCCGCCATTCTTTGTAATCATACCTTGGTTAAACAGCTTCTGGAATGGCTCTTCAAAAGGCACTGCTCCAATATCGTACAAGAATTTTGTATAGAAACGTGCATACAACAAATGCAATACAGCATGCTCAATACCACCAACATATAAGTCAACAGGAGCCCACTTTTTCAAAGCATCCATACTAGCCAATTCTTTATCATTATGGTTGTCTACATAGCGCAAGAAATACCAACTGGAGCCAGCCCACTGTGGCATGGTATTTGTTTCTCTCTTTGCAGGCTTGCCGCAAACAGGGCAAGTAGTGTTCACCCACTCGTCAATATGAGCCAAAGGTGATTCTCCTGTATCCGTAGGCTTATAAGATTCTACTTCAGGAAGCAACACAGGCAACTGATCTTCCGGAACGGGAACAGCGCCACAGTGCTCACAATGGATAATAGGAATAGGCTCACCCCAGTATCTTTGTCTGGAGAATACCCAGTCACGCAACTTGTAGTTTACTGTTTTTTTGCCAATACCCTTCTCTTCCATCAAATGAGGCACTTTTTTCTTTGCCTCAAAAGCCTTCATTCCATTCCAATCACCGGAATTAATAATAACGCCGTCACCTACATATGCTTCGGCCAAAGGTTTTTCTTCTTCCCCTTCAGGCAAAATAACTTGAATAATTGGCAATTCAAACTTTGTGGCAAATTCAAAGTCACGTTCGTCATGGGCGGGTACACACATAACTGCGCCAGTACCGTAATCAGCCAATACATAGTCAGCAACCCAAACAGGAATTTCTTTACCGTTTACAGGGTTTACACAATAAGTACCGGTAAATACACCTGTTTTTTCTTTATCTGTCATACGGTCAACAGAGGACTTTGTGGAAGCATCGAAGCAATATTTCTTCACGGTTTCCTCGTATCCAGGAGCAATAAAATCATCAATTCCTTTATACTCAGGAGCCAAAACCATAAAGGTACAGCCGAAAAGTGTATCAGGTCTGGTGGTATAAACAGCAATATTTTTATCACTTCCACTTACTTTAAATTCAATTTCCGCACCATAACTTCTGCCAATCCAATCTGACTGCATCTTCTTTACTTTTTCAGACCAATCAAGCTTTTGCAAATCTTCCAACAATCTGTCTGCGTAAGCAGTGATTTTCAACATCCATTGGCGAAGATTTCTCTTTGTTACTGTTGAACCACAACGTTCACAAGTACCACCGGCAGCTTCTTCATTAGCCAATACACATTTGCAGCTAGGGCACCAGTTCAAAGGCATTTCTTTTTCATAAGCTAAGCCCTTCTTAAACATTTGAACAAAAATCCACTGGGTCCATTTATAATAACCGGGGTCTGTTGTATCAACCTCTTTATCCCAATCATAAATTGCACTGATTTCGTGGAGCTGTCGTTTTACGTTTGTAATATTATTTGCAGTGGCAATACGAGGATGCATGTTATTCTTAATTGCAAAGTTTTCCGCAGGCAAACCAAAAGCATCCCAGCCCATGGGGTGAAGCACCTGATAACCTTGTAAAACCTTGTATCTGCTGACAACATCGCTTAAAACATACCCTCTCCAGTGACCAACATGAAGGCCTGTACCTGAGGGGTATGGGAACATGTCCAGACAATAAAACTTAGGTTTTTTATCATCCTCTACATTAATAGGGTTTTTCTCCCACGCATCACGCCACTTTTTCTCAATTTCTCCAAATTCATAGCGATTGTTCATACAATCTCCTCCTTAATAAATCTATCTCCCAAACAAATCTATTTCCTAAACATAACCCAATTTTCAGTATAATTATTCAGATTTAGCAAAATAGAAATAAAAACACCTTATGAGGTCTGGAAATTTTAACTTAAAAATAAAAAAACCTTCGTCTCAGTTAGAGACGAAGGGATACTCCGTGTTACCACTCTAGTTTGCCAAAAGGCACACTCAAAACCGATAACGGTGGCAGCCGTTGCAACCTACTAATCAAAATGATGTTCAGGGCAAAACTCCGAGGCCAGTTCCAAAACACGTTTTTACCGACTCGCACCTCTCTGAAAAAAACAAATTGTATTGTACTCTTCCTCATCAAAGTCTATTCACGAAACTATTTATATCATATTTACCAATAAAAATCAAGTGTTTTTGGTTGTTTTTCAAAAGAATACAGTCTACACAATTTTTTATACTGCTTGTTCCGATTCAAATTGGTTGCTGTAAAGACTATGATAAAAGCCCTTCTTCTCCATCAATTCCTCATGGTTCCCTCGTTCGATAATCTCCCCATGATTTATAACAGCGATCAAATCGGCGTCTTTAATAGTACTTAAGCGGTGGGCAATGACAAAGCTGGTGCGCCCTTTCATTAAATTCTGCATTGCTTCTTGAATTTTCACTTCTGTTCGTGTATCCACACTGCTGGTTGCTTCATCAAGAATCAATACAGAGGGGTTTGCCAAAATTGCTCTGGCAATGGCAAGCATCTGCCTCTGTCCTTGGCTAAGGTTTCCGCCACCATCTGTCAAAACGGTATCATAGCCATCGGGTAAGCGTCGAATAAATTCATGGGCATTGGCAAGTTTTGCCGCAGCAATAATCTCATCGTCTTTCGCATCTAATCTGCCGTAGCGAATGTTCTCACGAATGGTATCAGTAAATAAATAGGTATCCTGCAAAACAATACCCAGGTTTGAACGCAAACTCTTCCGCTTGATATCTTTAATTTCTGTACCATCAATGGTAATGGTACCTTTGTCTATATCATAAAAACGGGTCAACAGGTTTATAATTGTGGTTTTTCCTGCACCAGTAGGTCCTACAAAAGCAATCGTCTGTCCTGGTTTGGCATACAGATTTACATCTTTTAAAATAGGATGACCTTCGTCATATGAAAAATCAACATTTGTAAGAACAACATCGCCTTTTACATCATTTAGAGCAATGGAATTTGGTTGATCCTTCATCTCCTCTGGCTCATCCAAAACTTCAAATACTCTCTCTGCTCCGGCAAAGGCGGCCATCATTGCATTTACCTGATTTGCCAATTCGTTTAGAGGTCTCGTAAATTGCTTTGAATAAATTATGAAGTTAGATATGGTTCCCAAGGTCATTGGGAGCCCCATAACCATCATAAGTCCCCCAACAGCCACAACAATGGCATAAGAAATATTATTCAGTGCCATCATGATTGGCGCAATGATTCCGGAAAAGATTTCGGCGCGAATCCCTACTTTCAGCAATTCATTATTTCTCACTGAAAATGCCTGGGTCATTTCTTCTTCTTGACAGAATACCTTTACAACCTTTTGTCCTGAAATGATTTCTTCAATATAACCATTCAACTGTCCAAGGCGTTCTTGTTTTTCTTTATAATTTTTTCTGGAGCGTGAGGTTATGGCTTTTGTTGCAATAAGCAAAATTGGTATGGTAACGATGGAAGCAATGGTTAAAGGAATATTTAAATAAAGCATCATAGCAAAGGTTCCAACTAAGGTTAAACCACTTTGTAAAACTTGAGAGATGCTATTATTCAATGCCATAGATATATTATCCACATCGTTTGTGACACGGCTCATGATTTCGCCATGGGTTGTCGTGTCAAAATATTTTAAAGGAAGTCTTTGTATTTTTTCAAAAAGCTCTCTACGGATGGTGGCAACAACGTTTTGCCCCACTAAAAGAAGCAAATAGCTTTGAAGCCACATGCACAAAGAAGAACAAACATAAATGGCTAAAAGCATGGAACAGACTTTGGCTAAACCAACAAAATCAAACTTAGATATATATTGATCAATGGCAATACCAATCAATCGAGTTGCATAGACTGTTCCCAGTGTGACAAAGGCAATGCATATAAAAGAAATCAATAAATAAAACCAATATTTATTTAAATATTTCAAAAGCCTACTAAGAGTTTTCTTTGTATTTTTAGGTTTCCTGGGCTCTATCGGCGGTTTTCCACCCATACGGGGATTAGGCATCAATAACTACCCCTTTCTTCATTTGAGATTGAAAAATTTCTTGATAATCCAAACTGGTTTCCATAAGATAGTTATGGTTACCTTCTGCGGCAATTTTACCATCCTTCAGCACAAAAATTTTATCCGCATGTTTAATCGAACTGATTCGTTGGGCGATAATAAACTTTGTACACTGATCATGTGAATTCTTCATTGCTTGACGAATTCTTTTTTCAGTTAATGAGTCCACCGCACTGGTACTATCATCAAAAATGATAATACTTGGATTTTGAATTAGCGCTCTGGCGATAGAAATACGCTGTTTTTGCCCACCAGAAACATTTACACCCTTCTGCCCTAGTTCAGTATCATATCCATTGGATAGTTCCAAAATAAAGTCGTGGGCTTGAGCTGCCTTTGCTGCAGCAACCACTTCTTCCTCTGTTGCATTCTTATTTCCCCACATAATATTCTCTCTGATTGTGCCGGTAAATAAAATTGTTTCTTGCAATACAACAGCCACTCTTTTTCTTAAGTCATGGATGGAATAATCTCTCACATCAACATCGTCAATGTACACGCCCCCTTCAGAAACATCATAAAGGCGAGGCATCAAATTAACTAAGGTGGATTTCCCAGAACCTGTCTCACCAAGAATACCAATGGTTTCACCAGCATTTACGGTAAAGCTGAGATTCTCCAAAACCGGCTCGCCACTTCCGCCTTTATAGCGGAAAGAAACATTCTTGAACTCCACCTTTCCCTGACTTTTTTCAGGAACAATGGGATTGGCAGGATCCGCGATGTCAATTTTTTCGTTTAAAACCTCATTGACACGGACGATTGAAATTTGCGCTCTAGAGATATACATAAATACCATAGCAATCATCATCAATGCGATAATCATTTGCACTAGATAGGTAATAAAAGCCATAATCTCTTCAATTCTTAGACTACCTTCGGAAACTTGAATTCCACCATTCCACAAAATGCCAATAATGGAAACGTTCAAAATCAGCATCATCAAAGGTAACATAAGTACTACAATCCGGAATGCCTTCACGCTGGTTTCTTTATAATCTTCATTGGCTGCATTGAATTTTTCCATCTCATAATCATGGCGCACAAATGCCTTTACCACTCGCATGCCTGCCAAGCATTCTCTCATGACAGTATTGACACCATCTAGCTTTTCCTGAACCAATTTAAATTTTGGCACTGCCTTACGCATAACAAAAAAAGTTGCTACACCTAGAATAACGATAGAAATTACAAAAATCATTGCCAATTTGGGATGTATGGAAAATGCCATAATTAAACTGCCGAAACATAGCAATGGAGCACGAATCAGCATACGCAAAGACATCAAAATAACCATTTGAATTTGGGTAATATCATTGGTTAATCTGGTAATTAACGAAGGTGTCTGGAATGTATCTATATTATGGAACGAAAAATTTTGAATCCTCGTAAATAAATCTTTTCTTAAATCAGTTCCAGCTCGCTGACTGACAACACTTGCCGCAATCAAACAGCCAATACCTCCAATAATACCTAAAAGCGCCACAAAAATCATACCTGCGCCCATCTTTAAAATATAATTTGAATTTGACGTCCCAACACCATGATTAATCAAAAGCGTCATCAGCTTGGGCATAATCAATTCAGATGATGTTTCAATCAGCATAAAAAGCGGCGCCAAGATTGCCAATTTTCTATAAGGCTTCATGTATTTTAAAACGATCTTCAAGCATTCTCCCTCTTTTCATTTAAATCTTTATTCATATTCTCTAATATTCTTCCTAAATAATGCAAACATAAATCTTTTTCTTCATCTGTAAATCCACGCAAAGCCACATCATCAATGGATGTGCCCTTTACCATAAATGCCTGAAATTTTTCTCTACCTTTTTCAGTAATACAAACACGAATGCTTCGTAAATCTTTTTCATCTCGAATGCGGTCAATCAATTCATCCCGTTCCATTCTCTTTAAAATATCAGTCATGGAAGCTGGTTTTATACGTATAAATTCACACAACTCTTTTTGTGTCTGCATATCTTTTGACGCAAGAGACATTAAAATTTGTGGTTGACCCCATGAAAGTCCAATCTCCTGGGCACTGTTTTTCATATTTACATGATAAAGTTTAAACAATACACTTAAAACAAAAGAGAAATCTGTCACATGATCTCCTAAAACCTCCCTCTTTTTTGCAAATGCATCACAAAACATTCCATCCCTCCTCAATTTTTGCCTGGAAGTTGTATTTCCCCAATTTTTCATAATAAACAAAAAATCACTACTTTCACGTATGTAAAACAAAGGGGAAAATATTATTTAAGATAATCAAAAACAATAAAAAAAT
>NZ_DALYUL010000012.1:9292-12228 GCF_031981185.1 Anaerotignum sp.
AAAATAGTTAGATGTCTAACTAATTGATTAGACACCTAACTATTTTATCATATTATTTTTAATTGTCAATTAAAAAATTATAATACATATTGAAACATAAACGCTATGTGTAGGCTGCTGCCAACCATAACAAAGATATGAAAGATTTCATGGAAGCCAAAATGTTTAAATGTAATATTAGGCTTTTTCAAGCCATAGATAACAGCCCCAACAGTGTAAACAACCCCGCCTGCAAGTAAAAGACCAACGCCATTCCAACTAACGGCCTTTTCCAATGGTACAAATACAATGACTGCCAACCAACCCATGACAACATATATCAACGTGGATAACCATCTGGGTGCATTCATCCAAAATATTTTAAGAAGAATACCAGCTAAAGCAAATGCCCAGATTAAAACCAGCATCGTCCAGCCCCATGTGCCGTGTAAGGATACCAAACAGATGGGAGTATAAGTTCCAGCAATTAAGACGAAAATCATCATATGATCAATACGTCGTAAAACATTCACTTTATTTTGTGATAACTTTAATGTATGATAAATTGTGCTGGCTCCGTATAAAAGCAATAATGAAATACCAAAAATAGCAAAACCCCATTGATGCCAAACGCTTGCCTCAAGTTTTGCTTTATACATCAGTAAGATAAAGCATGGGATTACTGCAAGAAAGCCAACAAAATGTGTCAATGCACTTATAGGGTCTTTTACTTTAAAAATTATTTTACTCATAGTCTCCGCTCCTTCATGTAGTTATCAATACTACATATCATTATATCCATATAGTAACACATTATTTAAAATAGCGCAAGAAGAATTTGGAATAAAATCTTGAAGCATTCTTTGAAATAATATATAATAAAAGAAAGAGAGAAATTTAACAAAATAAATATATTGGGGTGAACAAATGGCAGCTCTTGAAATGATTATAGATACCTTCACACAGCAAATTAAGTCTTCAGGAAGTATTGATATCGAGGATATTCCAAATATTGATTTATATATGGATCAGGTAACTACCTTTATGGATAAGGCTTTGGTGAGAAATAAACGTTATGATGAGGATAAGATATTAACAAAAACCATGATTAACAACTACACCAAGGCAAAAATTTTTCCTGCACCAATTAAGAAAAAGTATAGCCGTATGCATATCATGCTTTTGATTATGATTTATCATTTAAAGACTGTTCTTTCAATCAGAGACATCGGTATTCTATTTCAACCGGTGCTTTCGGTAAAATCTTTGGAAGAGCAGGAGAAGATGATTAAAAATATTTACAAAGGATTTACCAAACTGCAACTTTCAACTCAGCAAAATATGCAGTCCTCCGCTGAAGGAATGCAAGATACGGCAATTCCCGTAAAAGAAATTATTGGCGCGTATCAAGATGAAAAGATAGAAAAGATTTTATTGGTTTTGCTTCTTGCAATTCGTGCCAATGCAGAAAAGCAGCTGGCAGAAAAGGTTTTAGACACATATTTTTAAACAAAAAAAGCGATACATCTTAAAATATAGATGTATCGCTTTTAGCTTTAAACTGAAAAACTGCTGAAATGATTAATAAGCGAGAATTTAGATTGCTATGAAAAATCTCTTTTTCATCGAATGCATCTTATTACCACTGTAACAATTATATCAAGGAACAATACAAAAGCTAGAAAACTATTAAAATAAGCTAAGCTGATTCGTTTCGGGAATACCGTTTAAAACTCCGTTTTCCTTTAAAAGATCTATGAGAGATCGCCCTAAGGTTGTTCTATTCTTCAGTTCCTCCAAGGTATTGAATTCCCCCGTTTTCCTGCCTTCCACAATACTTTCTGCTGCAGTGGTACCCAAGCCCTGCAAGGAATTAAAGGGAGGTATCATCCCTTCCTTTGTGATGATAAATTTTTTGCTATCCGATTTATAAAGATCAATAGGCAGAAAGTGGAACCCTCTGGCATAAAACTCAACAATAATTTCTAAGACAGTCATTTTATTTTTATCCTTCGCCGTGGCTTCCATTCCTTTCGCCTGAATCTCTTTGATTGCTTCTTTCGCCTTCTCCATCCCTTTACACATGGTGGCATAATCAAAATCGTCGCTAGCCCTCACAGTAAAATATGCGGCATAGTATGCCTCGGGATAGTGAATTTTAAAATAAGCAATGCGGAATGCCATCATAACATACGCAGCGGCATGGGCCTTAGGGAACATATACTTAATCTTTTGGCAAGATTCAATATACCAGTCCGGAACTTGAGAGGCCTTCATATCTTCAATATCTTCCTCAGTCAAGCCCTTCCCTTTACGTACCTTCTCCATAATTTTAAAAGATTTCTTTCTATCTACACCTTTGTTGATTAAATAGATCATAATACTATCACGCGTAGAAATGGTTTCTTTCAAAGTGATGGTACCATTTTCTATCAAAGTCTGGGCATTGCCTAGCCATACATCAGTCCCATGGGAAAGCCCCGAAATTCGTAATAAGTCGGCAAAAGATTTTGGTTTCGTATCCAAAAGCATGCCACGAACAAATTTTGTTCCGAACTCCGGAATACCTAGGGTTCCTGTTTTACAATTGATATCTTCCTCCGTAACCCCCAAAGCTTGTGGTGATTCAAACAAAGACATGGTCTCTGGGTCACCAAGGGGCACTGTTTGTGGATTTACTCCAGTTAAATCGTAAAGCATACGAATGACCGTCGGATCATCATGCCCCAAAAGGTCAAGCTTCAGTAAACGTCCACTGATGGAGTGATAATCAAAGTGAGTCGTGGTAATCTTTGAATTCACATCATTTGCGGGGCGCTGAATGGGACAAAATTCGTAAATACTATGGTCGTTGGGCACAACCATCAACCCTCCAGGATGTTGTCCTGTGGTTCTTTTTACCCCTGTGCAACCCAATATCAAACGATTTATTTCCGCATTATGCACCGTCTGTTCAC
>NZ_DALYUL010000012.1:12238-12769 GCF_031981185.1 Anaerotignum sp.
TATTTTTTTACAAAACCATAGGCAGTCTTATCTGCAAGGGTTCCAATGGTCCCCGCTTTAAAAACATGTCCTGTTCCGAAAAGCTCTTCTGTATAGGCATGGGCACTTTGCTGATATTCCCCAGAAAAATTCAAATCTATATCTGGTTCCTTATCTCCTTCAAAACCAAGGAAGGTTTGAAAGGGAATGTCGTGTCCATCCTTATGGAGCTTTTCACCACAATTTGGGCATACCTTGTCCGGCATATCACATCCACAAGCCTCCTCTAAGGAGAAGGCCTTGACAGTTTCAGAATCAAAATCAGAATATTTGCAGTTTGGGCATACATAATGGGGAGGCAGAGAATTTACCTCTGTAATTCCCGCCATATTTGCTGCAAAAGAAGATCCTACGGAACCACGGGAACCAACCAAATATCCATCCTCCACCGATTTCCAAACCAGCTTTTGCGCAATTATGTAAAGCACTGCATAACCATTACTGATGATGGAATTCAGTTCCGTTTCCAAACGTTCTTGAACAATGGGCGGT
>NZ_DALYUL010000012.1:12779-25233 GCF_031981185.1 Anaerotignum sp.
GCTCTCCGTATATGGAATAGGCTTTATCCATACAAATACGTCTTAGCTCATCGTCCGCGCCCTCAATTTTAGGTGGAAAGGTTTCATCGGGAATAGGCTTAATTTTTTCAATACGATCGGCAATCACGTTTGTATTTGTGATGACCACTTCCCTTGCCTTTTCTTCCCCCAGATACTGAAATTCTTTCAACATCTCTTCTGTGGTGCGAAAATATAAAGGTGGTTGTTTATCCGCATCGGAAAACCCTTCTGCAGCCATTATGATTTTTCGATACACTTCATCGTCAGGGTCAATGAAATGAACGTCACAGGTAGCAACAACAGGCTTATGGTATTTTTCTCCAAGGTTAACAATCTTTCGATTGATTGCCTTTAAATCTTCCACGGAATGTATTGCCTCTACCCTTGGGGAGTCAATCATAAAATTATTATTCCCTAATGGTTGAATTTCCAAATAGTCATAAAGTCCCACAAGGTTTTCTATGACCTCCTTGGGTGAATTGTCCAATAAAGCACGGTAAATCTCTCCTGCCTCGCAGGCACTGCCTAAAATCAGACCTTCCCTTAAGCGTAATAGCTCACTTTTTGGTATTCTTGGTCTTCGAAAAAAATAATCAATATGGGATAAAGAAACCAATTCATATAAGTTCCGTAAGCCCGTATAATTTTGTACCAAAATAATGGCGTGATGGGCACGCAGTTTTTTATAATTGATCGTTCTGCTAGAAAAAATATTTATTTCATCTAATGTAAAAACATTTTTTTCTGCCAGCATGTCCATAAATTTTAAGAACATTTCAGCTGTAGCCTCGGCATCATTTACAGCTCTATGATGACCTACCAGTGAAATATTCAAATGATCACAAAGAATGTTTAGCTTATGCTTATTCAACTGGGGCAATAAAGCTCTGGCCAGTTCTAAGGTGTCTAATACAGTATGCTCCACTTCGATTTGGCAATATCTCTCCGCAGCCACTCGAATGAAACCCATATCAAAGCTAGCATTATGGGCCACCAAAACAGCATCCTTGGCAAATGCCAAAAATTCCGGCAAAACCTCTTTTATTTTCGGAGCATCAGCAACCATATCGTCGGTAATGCCTGTTAGCTTTGTAATTTCTGCTGAAATTGGTTTCCCTGGATTTACAAAGGCACTGAATCGATCGATAATTTTTCCGTTTTCTAATTTAACGGCACCAATTTCCGTAATCATTTCCGTCTCTCTGGAAAGCCCCGTTGTTTCAATATCAAAAACCACGAAGGTTTCGTTGAGCTTTTGCCCTCTTGACATGGTTACAACATTACCAAGGTCATCCACAAGATATGCTTCCACCCCGTAAATTACTTTTAAGTCTGATTTGCCTGCGGCATTCATGGCATCAGGAAAGGCCTGTACAACACCATGATCGGTAATGGCAATTGCTTTATGACCCCAATCAATGGCACGTTTGATATAATTTTTCACCGGAGTCACACCGTCCATGCTGCTCATTTGGGTATGTAAATGGAGCTCTACTCTTTTTTCTTCCATCGTATCCATTCTAAGGGGTGGAGCCTGTGCAAGATTAATATTCTTAGCCATAATATTAATTTCACGGGCATATTTGTCAAACTGAACATCACCTTGTACCCTTAAATAAGCACCCATTTTAAATCGATCTTGAAGTTCTCCGTCAAAGATACTTTTCTTTACAAAGAATTTGACGGTGGTGGAGTCTGTTTTATCTGTAATATCAAAGGATATAATATATTTTTCCCCTTTAATTTCCCTGCTTTCCACATTAAAAATACTGCCCTCTATGACAACCGTTTCACCAATTATTTTACTTTCAGAAATAGGTATTTTGGTTCCAACACATTCTTTCCCAAATAAAATCCCTTTTTGAACAGAATCAGAAACCCCTGCAGCCACTGCAGCTGATTTTTCTTGCTCCGCCGCCGTTTGTGCCGCAACAATTTTTTGAATAAACTCCGCCGCTTTTTCTTCCTTTGCCTGCTCAAACATTTTGGTTTCTTGTTCAGAAGTGACTACGTTTTTAAATAACGTAGGAATCACTCGACCGGTTTCTTTTTCTATCATTTTCTGACATTCTATATCCAACTTTTTTTGAGCCATAAAGTAGGCCATGTTGTTTTTTACGTGGATATAGAGCTTTCCGTCTTTATATTTCCAAACTGCATCTGAAATAACGCCGGAACAAATTTTGCTTTGTTGTGAAATAAATTCTTTGATGTTCTCCCAATAGATGGATAAAAAATGCTCATCCTCTATTTCATTCAGCATATATTCCAAAGACAAGCGAACCTCTTTTATGCCTGGAATTGCTTGTTGTAGTTCTGTTTTTAATTGCTCTGACTCTTGTAAAGGGATCAGCTTAGGCGAAACAATTTTAACATCCACAGAACGATCTTTTTTATATATGGTTAACTTTTTTACTTCTGTATCGCAAAAAGTTTCTTTCACACCAACAGATAATGAAATTTTTTGAAAAACCTGATTAAAGCTTTGTACTGTCACACTGTCCCTCCTTTCCAAATCTATCTCAATTAAAATCTTTCAATCTCCTCCATCAGAGCAGAAACCAGCTCATGTTCCTTTACTTTTTTGATGATTTCGCCCTTTTTAAACAAAAGTCCCTCGCCTTTACCCCCGGCGATTCCCACATCGGCTTCTCTGGCTTCTCCAGGACCATTGACCACGCAGCCCATCACAGCAACCTTTAAGTTTTTATCAATTCCTTTACAAAGCCCCTCTACCTCATTGGCGATGGAAATTAAATCTATCTGAGTTCTTCCGCAGGTAGGACAGGAAATCAATTCGATGCCAAATTTTCGCAAACCAAGGCTTTTTAAAATCTCTTTTGCCGCACGAATTTCTTCGATAGGGTCGCCCGTAAGAGAAACCCGCAGGGTATCTCCAATACCTGCCGCAAGAATTGCACCTATGCCTACTGCGGACTTAATGGTACCGCTATAAACTGTTCCTGCCTCTGTAATCCCGACATGTATCGGATAGTCAATGGCTTGAGAAAGCAGCCCATAAGCTTCCAAAGAAAACGGTACATCTGATGCTTTAATGGATACAATAATATCATGAAAATCAAACTTTTCAAGAATGTGAACATGGCGAAGGGCACTCTCCACCAAACCTTGTGGGGTAACACCGCCAAATTTTTCTACCAAATCCTTTTCCAGAGAGCCACTGTTTACACCAATACGAATGGGAATGTGCTTTTCCTTCGCCTTTTCCACCACTTGGCGAATGCGACTTTCCTCTCCAATATTTCCGGGATTAATTCGAACTTTATCTATCCCTAATTCCATAACACGCAGAGCCAATTTATAATCAAAATGAATATCAGCAACCAAAGGAATATGTATATGTTTTTTTATTTCTTCCACCGCATTAGCAGCTTCCATATCTAAAATTGCAACCCGAACCAGTTCGCATCCGGCTTCTTCCATCTGCAAAATTTGCTTTACCGTTGCCGCCACATCTCGAGTATCTGTGTTGCACATGGATTGTATGATAATGGGATTTCCACCGCCGATTTTCACGTTTCCCACATTTACTTCTTTCGTCATTTTTCGCAACATATTAGTCACATCCTTATACTTCCACTTATAATATTTCATGAATTTTATATTATCACAATCTAAGAGAATAAAACTATCACTATCGTGAATATTTTTTATTTTGGCGTAAAAAACGCCCAAATGATAGTCATTTGAGCCATATCTTATGAAAGCTCTCTCCTGAACTTTCAAAATGGAAGCATTTAATTCAAAAGCATTTTTTGGTGAAAAGAGAAAACAGGAGACCATAAATATCAAAACAGTCTCCTGTTTCTTCACCAGTTATCGCTTATTAAAAAATATGACCCGTAAAAAGCAATCTATGCAAAAACTTTTACAATATCTCCATATAGAACGAAAACCATTAATCCCATTAAAAAAGCGAATCCAAGAAAATGTATTTTGCTCTCAAGCTCAGGATTTAAAGGTCTTCTGCGTATCGCCTCAACGAGCAACAAAAGAATCCTTCCTCCATCCAGTGCAGGTATAGGGAAAAGATTAAGTACCCCTAAGTTGGCACTTAACACAGCACCAATATAGATTACATTTTGAATTGCTTCCTTAACGCCATAAGTCATACCGGCTTCATAGCTATCTCCTACCATTTTTACAATGGAAATGGGGCCACCATACTCATCCTTGTCTGCTGTAAAGGTAAATACCCTAGCCAAACCCTCTGCTGTAAGTTTTACATAATTCACCATTGAATAGTAGCTGTAGTAAAGGGTATCAGGCACTGAAATACGGCTATAACCTTCAACTGCATCAGCAAATAAGCCAACTTGAATTTCAGGCGCAAATCCAATTAAATAACCCTTGCGTTGAGCATCGTACTTTGGGGTCAATTTATAGGAATACACCTGATTATCTCTAACGACGTCTAGGCGTAACTCCTCACTACCACTTTTATAAATTTGCGCTTCCAACTCATCGTAAATATGAATACGCTTCCCATTAATCCTATACATTTCATCGCCGGCCTGTAAGCCAATTTCCTGAGCAGGCGTACCCGGCAGTACTTCTTTGATTTTTGGAAAAGCCGTATATGAGGTTGATGTAAGCCCGATAATCATAATAAAAGCCAAAAGAAAATTCATAAACGGCCCAGCAAACATAACAATAAAGCGAATGCCTACGGACTTATTTAAAAAAGATCTAGGGCCAATTGAGCCGTCTTCCTCTTGATCCTGCATACGACAAAAACCACCTAAGGGTAAAAGACGGATGCTAAATTCTGTTTCTCCCATCTGGCGAGAAAAAATTTTTGTGCCCATGCCGATGGAAAATTCTTCGACCAAAATACCACTTTTTTTTGCGGCAATAAAATGCCCAAATTCATGTGCAATTACAAGTACACCAATTAAAATCAGCGAAATTAAAATGGAGAACAAGCTCCTACCTCCTTTCGTTTACTGGAAAGTCACACCTGTGGCAAAGTTTCTTGCCCAGTCATCTGCTTCCAATAAATCTTCTAATGTGTAATCATACTTCACAGTATATGCGTTCATAGTCTGTTCTATCAGTTCAGGAATTTGTAAAAAAGATATTTTCCCATTTAAAAATTTTTCTACTGCTATTTCGTTTGCGCCATTTAAAACTGCGGGTAGCGTTCCCCCGATTTCCAGAGCTCGGTAAGCTAATGCCAGACACCGAAAAGTTTCTATATCAGGCTTTTCAAAAGTCAGTGCATTTCTCTGGGTAAAATCCACTTTAGGAAAAGGACTTCTTTTCCTTTTGGGATAGGTTAAAGCATATTGAATGGGAACCTTCATATCTGGCTCGCCCATCTGCGCAATAATTGCACCATCCTCATACTCCACTGCGGAATGCATAATACTTTGAGGATGCACCAGCACCTCTATTTGTTTTTCAGATACGTCAAAAAGCCATTTTGCCTCCATTACTTCTAATCCTTTGTTCATCAGCGTAGCAGAGTCAATTGTGATTTTTCTACCCATAGACCAATTGGGGTGCATTAAAGCATCAGCAGCGGTGACATGCATCAAGTCCTCTTTTTTCTTGCCGCGAAATGGGCCACCTGATGCTGTCAACAGAATGCGACGAATAGGGTTACCTTCATTTCCTTGCAAGGATTGAAAAATTGCTGAGTGCTCACTATCCACAGGATAAATGGAAATGCCTTTTTTCTTTGCTAAATCCATTACCAGTTGACCTGCGGAAACAAGGGTTTCTTTATTTGCCAAAGCAATATTTTTCCCTGCAGAAATAGCCTCAAACGTAGGTTTTAAGCCTACATTCCCAACAACAGAGGTTACAACAGTATCAACGCTGTCTAATGTTGCAACCGCAATCAGTCCTTCCATACCACTTAATACCTTGGTATTGATATCACACAGACGGTCTCTAAGGGTTTTTGCCCGGGTTTCATCCATAACTGCAACATAGCATGGTTTAAATTTCCTTGCTTGTTGCTCAAGTAAATCAATATTATGGTTCCCCGTAATTCCTGAAACTTTGATGTCACCTAAATGCTCAATCACTTCCAAGGTTTGTGTACCAATGGAACCTGTTGAGCCTAAAATTGAAATTTCTCTCATACCTAGATACCTCTTTACGGTTTTGCTTTAATTAAGAAGAACATAATATAATACAAGGCGGGAGCAGTTAAGATTACGCTATCAAAGCGATCTAAAACGCCACCGTGACCTGGTATTAATTTTCCAAAATCCTTTATTCCGTTTATTCTTTTCATGGCTGAGGCTGCTAAATCGCCGATTTGAGCTAAAAAGGAGCCAAAAAAACCGGCTAAACCACATAGCAACAACAAATTCACATCTTCGAACACCACAATCTTCCCAATCCATAGGCCATATGCCAAAGAAAGCAAGGTTGCAGTCATGATACCGCCAATTGCACCTTCGATAGTTTTTTTCGGGCTTAGTGAGGGAATTAATTTATGCTTACCGAAATTGATTCCAATGAAGTAAGCCCCTGTGTCACAGCCAAAAGCTGCAATAAATGCAAGCCAAACTAAATACTGCCCATATGAAAATTCTCTAATTAGATAGATATGAGACAGTAAGAAAAAAGCATAGAAAAAGCCAAAATAACCAGTCATGCCATCCAACGCATTTGTTTTGTCATGACAGATTACCGTGTAAACCAATAATACCACTAGGAAAAAAGAAACAAAAATATTAAAATAATTATTTTGGTTTATAATTTGCTCCATAAAAAGTCCATAATATAATGCAAAAATATATCCAATGATATGCAAACCTGCATTTTCTTTAGAAAATGCGCGATAAAACTCATGCATGCCAATAAGTCCTAAAACAATTACTGAGGCCTTTAACCAAATGCCTCCCGATGCGACAACAAATATCAAAAATGGCAAAAGGGCTACTGCGGAAATGATTCTAGTTTTCAATGAAAAATCACCTCAATTCATCTTCCGCCGAAGCGGCGATCTCTATTTTGATAATAGTAAATTGCTTCTAACAAGTCCTTTTTGCTAAAATCAGGCCACAATACATCAGTAAAATAAAATTCAGAATAAGCAATCTGCCACAAAAGAAAATTGCTAATGCGTTCTTCTCCGCTTGTACGTATAAGCAGCTCAGGATCTGGCACGCCAGCAGTATCTAGATTTTCTTCTACTGTTTCTTCTGTGATATCTTGAAGAGAAATTTGTCCATTTAATGCTTTCTCTGTAATTCTTTGGACGCTGCGCAATAATTCATCTCTTCCACCATAATTTAAAGCGATATGAACTGTCATACCATCTTTTTCTCTGGATTTTTCTTCTACCTCTTGTATCTGTTCCTGAATATCCTTGTCCAAACGAGAGATATCCCCGATTATGTGCATTTTCACATTATCTTTTAAAAAGCGTTGAAAGGAATTTTTTAAATAATGGCGCATTAAATCCATAATGGCATTTACTTCTTCGTCCGAACGCTTCCAATTTTCCGTAGAAAAAGCATAAACCGTGATATGCTGGATACCAAGGTCTTTTGCCTCAGTAATCAAGCGCTCAAACGCCTCTGCCCCGGCCTTATGCCCAGCTTTTCTCGGCAAAGCTCTTTTTGCCGCCCATCGACCATTCCCATCCATTATAATTGCAATATGCTTGGGCAAGCGCGTCATGTCAATGGATACAGCCTTTTCCTTCTTTTGAAAAAACATAAATTTCCTCCGTGTAACAAAGCAACAAAGCCCCTCTTATTACCAGAGGGGCGGATTATATATTTTTTATACCGCAAGGATGTCTTTGCACTTTTCGTCGCATTTTTTATCAATATCTGCAACAAATTTATCTGTCAGTTTCTGTGTCTTATCTTCCAGATCTTTTAATTCGTCCTCGGTAATTTCCTTTTTCTTTTCAATTTTTTTGAAAGCATCCATTGCATCTCTTCTGATATTTCGAATTGCAACCTTAGAGTTTTCAGCTTTCTTTTTTACTTCTTTTGTCAATTCTTTTCTTCTATCCTCTGTTAATTCAGGGAAAACCAAACGGATTATTTTACCGTCATTGTTAGGATTAAGGCCCAAATCTGATGCATTGATAGCTTTTTCAATCAACTTCAAAGTGCTACTGTCCCAAGGCTGAATCTGAATGATACGTGCTTCAGGAACGGTAATATTTCCCACCTGATTGATTGGTGTAGGCGTACCATAATATTCAACTGTAATTTTATCTAGGACATGGGGGTTTGCACGGCCTGCGCGGATGGTTGCATAATCGCTTACCAAAGCCGCAACGGTTTTTTCCATTTTTTCTTCAAAAGGTTTCATTAATTCTGATGCCATAGCATTTGCCTCCTATGATTATTCTATCAAGAAACTGTAACAACTGTACCAATTTTTTCTCCGCTTACCGCACGGATTATACTTTTCTCTTCATTTAAACCGAAAATAACAACGGGGATTTTGCGCTCAAAGCAAAGATTGGCTGCGGCCATATCAATTACCTTAAGGTTATTTTTGACAATTTCTTCCGATTTAATTACATCAATTTTTTTAGCTTTAGCGTTCACCGCTGGGTCGTCATCATAGACGCCATCTATGTTTTTTGCAAAAAATAGCCCATCCACATCAAGCTCTGCCCCTCTTAAGGCTGTAATTGTATCTGTTGAGAAGAATGGATGTCCAAGCCCAGCTGCGAAAATCAGAACCTCGCCCTTTTCCAGTCGTGCCAATGCAGCATCCTTCGAAAAAAGCTCCGTCATGGTACCAAAAGGAATCGGCGTCTGAACGGTGGCTGATACATCGTTTTGTCTGAAAGCGTCTGCCAAATAAATGGCATTCATTACCGTTGCCAACATCCCGATTTGGTCAGCTTTTGTTCGATCCATACCGGAAGTAGCACTTCTGCCACGCCAAAAATTGCCGCCGCCAACAACGAGACATACCTGCGTCCCCTTGTTTATGACTTCTTTTATTTGAGATACTAAACCCCAAATAATACTATCATCAAAAGTGACGCCTTCCTTATCACCAGCTAGAGCCTCGCCGCTTAATTTCAGGACAATTCTCTTATACATTGTAACAGCCTCCTTACCATTCTAATGTATCACAATCTAACTAAAATTACCACATTTTTTACAAAAGTAAAAAAAATACATAATTTCCGAAAAAAAGAAACGCCAGAATTTGGCGTTTCTTTTCAATTTTCTTGTGTTTGACGAAAACAACCACAATTTGCACCATTGCCAACTGTAGCAAGGGCACTCAAAGTTCTCTTATACCAACGTTGCTTTTGCAACTTCATCAGCAAAGTTTTCTTCTTTCTTCTCCAAGCCTTCGCCTGTCTCAAAACGAATAAAACGTGCTACCTGAATAGGAGCGCCTACGACTTTCGCTACGGAATCAATATATTTCTGAACTGTCAGGTCACCATCTTTTACATAAGGCTGTTCAACCAAACACATTTCTTTTAATTCCTTTTTCAGTCTGCCTTCGATCATCTTTGCAATAATCTGATCAGGCTTGCTTGCATTTTTAGGATCATTTTTTGCCTGCTGTGTTAAAATTTCAGTTTCCTTTTCAATAAAATCAGAAGGAACGTCATTCTCAGTGATGAACTTAGGGTTTAATGCAGCAATCTGCATTGCAATGTTCTTGCCCAATTCTTCCAATTCGTGACTTTCATTTTCACAAGCCAACTCAATCATAACGCCAATTCTGCCGCCACCATGAATGTAAGATACCAATTTACCAGACTGTGCTTTTTCAAATTTCTCAAAACGTCTGATGTTAAGGTTCTCGCCAATAATTGCAACCTGCTGGCTTAACGCTTCTTTTACAGTGAACTGAGGATCCAAATCCCACTTTTCTTCAAAGAATGCATCCATATCAGCTGCTGTAGATTTGGAAGCCTGTTTTGCAACAGCTGCAACATAATCTTTGAAAATCTGGTTCTTTGCAACGAAGTCTGTTTCAGAGTTCACTTCGATGATAGTACCGATTTTGTTGTCATCGCTTAAATAAATATCTACAATGCCTTCAGAAGCAATACGTCCAGCTTTTTTTGCGGAAGCGGCAAGACCTTTTTCTCTCAAAAGTTCTACTGCCTTTTCCATATCGCCATCTGTCTCTGCCAGCGCTTTTTTACAATCCATCATGCCAACGCCTGTAGTTTCTCTCAATTCTTTAACCATTGCTGCTGTAATAGCCATGTTTTTTTCCCTCCGTATTTTCTTCAACTAATATGAAAAGAGCTTCAGCCCGTAAGTTGGCTGAAGCTCGGGCAAATGCCTTGTAAATAACTTATTCAGCTACTGTTTCTTCAACAGCTGGCGCTTCCTGCTCACCCTGCTTGGATTCCAAAACAGCGTCAGCAACCTTGGAAGCAATCAGCTTTACTGCGCGGATAGCATCATCGTTACCGGGAATAACATAATCGATTTCGTCAGGATCGCAGTTTGTATCAACGATAGCAACGATAGGGATACCCAAGTTGTGTGCTTCCTGAACTGCAATTCTTTCTTTTCTTGTATCAACAATAAAGAGCATATCAGGCACTTTCTTCATGTTTTTGATACCACCAAGGTTCTTTTCCAGCTTTTCCATCTCATGTAACAAAGCTGCAACTTCTTTCTTAGGCAGTACTTCAAAAATGCCGTCAGCCTGCATTTTCTCTAATTCTTTCAATCTTGCAATTCTTGTTTTGATTGTTGTGAAGTTTGTCAACATACCACCCAACCATCTCTGGTTAACATAGTACATACCGCATCTTTCTGCTTCTTCTTTCAAGCATTCCTGAGCCTGCTTCTTTGTACCAACAAACAAGATTTCGCCGCCGTCTGCAATAGTCTTGCAAACTTCTGCATAAGCCTCATCAACCTTTTTTACAGTTTTCTGTAAGTCGATGATGTAAATACCGTTTCTTTCTGCGAAGATGTATTCCGCCATTTTGGGGTTCCATCTTCTTGTCTGATGTCCAAAATGAACACCTGCTTCTAATAATTGTTTCATTGAAATTACGCTCATAGCGCACCTCCTGTGGTTAGTCCTCCGCATCATTTTCCAGAAGAGACCGACCCTGTCGGCACCGTTCCTCTGGCAACAGATACGTGCGTTTTAAAGTTACCTTTGGGATTATATCATAGACAAATATAAAAAACAACCATTATTACCAAAGTTTTTCTAACTTTTTGATTAAAATGGTTGTTTTTTTGTTTTTTATTCCCCTTCGGGGGGCTTTTCCTTTATATAACCGCACTTCTCATTGGAACAAACGATTTTTACATTTTTACGGCCCTTTTCTACCATAAAACTACCGCACTCTGGACACTTTTCTCCTGTAGGTTTATTCCAAGACATGAAGCCGCATTCGGGATTATTCTCGCATCCGTAATAAATACGACCTTTTTTGGTCTTTCTTATAAGAACCTTTCCACCACATTCAGGGCAGTTTACACCGGCCTCCTCAAAGAACGGCTTTGTATTCTGGCATTCCGGAAAACCGGGGCATGCCAAGAACTTTCCGTAGCGACCATATTTTATCACCATGTTTTTTCCGCATTTTTCGCAGATTACATCACTTACTTCGTCTTTAATTTCCACCTTGGCCAATTTTTCTCTAGCATCCGTTACGCATTCTTGAAAAGCAGGATAAAAATCACGGATAACCTGTTTCCATTCTTCATGGCCGTTTTCCACTTCATCCAAACGTTTTTCCATGTTTGCGGTGAAATCAACATCAACGATATCTGAAAAATACCCTTTCATAATATCATTTACAGCTTCCCCAAGCTCCGTTGGATAAAGGTTTTTTGTCTCTTTGATTACATAATGGCGTGCCAAAATTGTGGTAAGGGTAGGGGCATAGGTACTGGGACGACCAACGCCAATCTCCTCCAGCATCTTAATTAAAGAGGCATCGGTAAATCTTGCGGGAGGTTGAGTGAAATGCTGCTCAGGCAAAAGAGTTTCTACCTTTAAAACATCTCCCTTTTCTAAAAGAGGAATCATTTTTTCGTCTTCATCCTCACCTTTATTATATGCCTCCAAGAAGCCCTTGAATTTTAAACTTGAACCTGAACTTCTAAAGCTATATTCTCCTGCCTGCATTTTCACCGAAAGGGTATCATACACAGCAGGGCTCATTTGGCTGGCAACAAAACGTTCCCATATCAATTTGTACAACCGAAATTGATCCTTTGATAAGGATTCCTTGATACTATCAGGTGTGCGCAATACCTCTGTGGGACGAATGGCCTCGTGAGCATCTTGGGTTTTCCCTTTTGATTTATAGATAACCCGTTCTGGATTTACATATTTTTCGCCATACTCTTCCTTTATAAATGTGACAACTGCCGAATAGGCTTCATCAGAGATACGGAAGGAATCCGTACGAATATAGGAAACCAAACCCACAGTGCCTTCTCCTTTGATGTTGATACCTTCATAT
>NZ_DALYUL010000012.1:25243-77386 GCF_031981185.1 Anaerotignum sp.
ATAGTTGCTGAGCAATCATCATGGTTTTTTGCGTTGCCATATTCAAATGTTTGCTGGCTTCCTGCTGCAAGGTACTGGTGGTGAAGGGAGCCACAGGCTTTTTCTGACGCACGCCAGTTTTCACGTCTGTCACCAAAAAATCTTGCCCATCCACGCCTTTTACAACTTCATCTGTGATTTCACCATTGGGCAGTTCCATCTTTGTATCGTCTTTTCCATAAAACTTTGCATCCAGATGCTTCGCATTTTTATCTGAGAGTTTTGCTGTCAGCGACCAATATTCTGTGGGAATAAAAGCCAAAATTTCCTCTTCTCTGTCACAAATAATACGCAACGCCACTGATTGTACACGTCCGCCGGAAAGGCCTTTTTTCACTTTTTGCCATAGCAAATCGCTGATTGTGTAACCCACCACACGATCAAGTACACGTCTTGCTTGTTGGGCATTCACCAAATCCATATCAATTTCTCTGGCTTCTGTAATGGAGCGCTTTACAGCCGTTTTGGTTATTTCGTTAAAGGTAATGCGGCTGATGTCCTTATCTTCTGCTAAATTTAGTGCATGAACCAAATGCCAGCTGATAGCCTCTCCTTCACGGTCAGGGTCAGTTGCCAGGAACACTTTATCAGCACTTTTCGCATCTCTGCGAAGCTTGCTTAATAAATCTCCTTTCCCCCGAATTGTAATGTATTTTGGTTCAAAATCATTTTCTACATCTATACCTAATTGGCTTTTGGGCAAATCTCGAATATGCCCCATGGATGCCTCTATTTTATAACTGCTGCCAAGAAACTTGCCAATTGTGGTGGCCTTCGCAGGGGACCCTACAATAACCAGAAATTTTTTTGATGCTTTTGTCCCCTTACCGTTGGACTTTGTTGTTTTATTCTTTTTTTCAACGCTTTCTTTTGTCATACTTCACCTCAAATTAACCTTCCCTGATATATCCCGCTTGAGGAATTTTTCGAACATATCCCGAAATTTCCAACAAGGAAAGTATATACTGCACTTCCTGTATATTTTTATGCAGTTTCCTGCAAATGGTTTCTGCCAAAACAGGCTCTTTATCAAGAATCTGATCATAAATTTCTTTTTCTTCCGCCGATAGCTTCCCTGCTAATTGCTTAGAAAAAATTTGCTTTTCATATTCTTTATAAGTAATCCCCAATTCAAACAAAATATCATTACTTTCTGTTACAACAGGACAACCCTGTTTGATTAAATTATTTGTCCCTTCGCTCAAAGCACTGGTGATGTTTCCGGGGACAACAAAAACTTCTCTTCCGCTTTCCAATGCAATATCTGCTGTAATCAGCGTACCGCTTTTTTTCCCTGCCTCTACTACCACCACAATTTTTGACAAACCACTGATGATTCGATTTCGATTGGGAAAATGATGAGGCGCAGGCTCAGTGCCTGGCGGATACTCGGAAATTACACAGCCATTTTTTGCAATGTTTTCCATTAGCTCTCGATTCTCCGCTGGGTAACAGATGTCTACTCCGCATCCCAAAACTGCGATGGTTTGCCCGCCGCCGTCCAATACGCCCTTATGTGCCATAGCATCAATACCTTTGGCAGGCAGTGTGCCTTTTACATAAATACCAATGGGTGGATTGTATATCTCTTTCAATAGGCTGGGATATAATGGATGCAAGAAAGAATAAAATTGAATTTCTTTTCTTTCCAATTCTTCAATCCAAAAATTTAATTTTTCCTCATCCCTTCCAAAGAGAATTGCATCTATGGTTTTTTCAGGAATTCCTTTCACATTGATGAGCTGCATACGGTGGGCATTCCAAACTGCTTCCGCACTTTGAAAATAATCCAAAAGCAAATGAATACGTTTGATTCCAACCCCTTCCATTCTTGAAAGCCACATCAAATAGTATTCTTCCATGCAAGCACACCTCCGTACATCGAGTTACGCCCTTAACTATATAACCATTTTTTTAAAAATTCAATAAGAAAATGTATAATCGACAGAAATTTCAGTAATTATGGCTATTTATTGGTAGTAAATTACTGGAATCATTGCAAATTTTAGTAATTATTGATATGATAATTTCATCTACTATGAGAAATGAGGCGTTAACATGCTTTCTATGATTAAAAGTTCCGCTTTGCAAGGAATTGACAGCTACCCAGTTTCCGTAGAGGTTGATTTAAGCAGCGGATTACCATCCTTTGATATTGTGGGCCTGCCCGATTCAGCAGTAAAAGAATCCAGAGAACGGGTGCGAACAGCAGTAAAAAATTCGGGATTCTCTTTTCCTGTCAAACATATTACGGTAAACCTAGCTCCTGCGGATACACGCAAAGAAGGAGCTTCCTTCGATTTGCCCATTGCATTGGGCATTCTTTGTGCCTGTGGCGCATTGGAAAGCGAAGCCGCCACCGACTATTTTGTAACGGGAGAACTTTCTCTGGATGGTTCAGTAAGACCTGTGAATGGGGTGTTACCCATGGTTTATGGCGCAAAACAAAACGGAATGAAAAAATGCTTTGTTCCCGAGGAAAACATGGAGGAAGCCGCTCTAATTGATGGCATTTGCGTTTATCCCGTACATAGCTTAAAACAAATAGTAGCCCATTTAACCGGTAAGGATAAAATACCACCTTACTCCGTGGATTTAAAAGAGTTGTTTCGCCAAAAAAAAGAATCTGACATCTTAGATTTTGCCCATGTAAAGGGACAGGAAAATGCAAAACGAGCTATGGAAATTGCAGCAGCAGGTGGACATAACTTTCTAATGATTGGGCCACCCGGTTCAGGCAAAACCATGCTTGCCAAACGTCTCCCCACGATCTTGCCTGACTTGACCTTTGAGGAAAGCATTGAAATTACTAAAATATATAGTATAGCAGGTCTTTTGAGAAACAAAAGTTCATTAATTCGTACCCGTCCCTTCCGTTCCCCTCACCATACCATCTCCGCATCTGCTTTAACTGGTGGTGGACGAATTCCTAGGCCGGGAGAAATTTCCCTTTCCCATCATGGGGTGCTGTTTCTAGATGAATTGCCGGAATTTCAGAGAGCCGCATTGGAAATTATGCGTCAACCCCTTGAGGATGGACAAGTTACCATTGCCCGTGTAAATGGAACACTGACATTCCCCTCAGATTTTATGCTGGTTGCAGCCATGAATCCTTGTCCATGCGGATATTTGGGTGATGGAAACAAATGCCACTGTTCTATGAACGAAATCATACGGTATCGAAGCAAAATCAGCGGCCCTCTTTTGGATCGCATTGATATTATGGTAGAAATGCCGGGGGTTTCTTATGAGGATTTAGAAATTGTAGAACAAAGTGAATCTTCCTCTAACATAAAGAAAAGAGTGCTGACGGCACATCAAATTCAGCTGGAACGTTATAAAAAGGACGGTATTTATTTTAATGCCCAGCTTAGTGCGGCGCAAATAGAAAAATACTGTGCTCTGGGGACAAAAGAGAAAGAAATGCTGAAACAAGCCTTTGAGCGCTTAGACTTAAGCGCAAGAGCATATCACAAAATATTAAAAGTTGCCAGAACCGTAGCCGACTTAGCAGGCAGTGAAGAAATTGCCCTGCCACACTTGGCGGAGGTTTTGCAATACCGTTCGTTGGACAGAAAATATCTGCTTTAATCTATAAGGAGTTCAAAATGGGACAATGGAAAAATCAAATGTCGGAAAGCTTTCGAATTGGCGCCTTATTGGCCTTCGCTGGTGGGTTTTTCGATTCATATACTTATATTGCAAGAGGTGGGGTGTTTGCAAATGCGCAAACAGGAAATATGATTTTATTGGCAAATCGGTTGGTGCAAGGACAGTTTGTACATGCCCTGTACTATTTAATCCCTATAAGTGCTTTTGTTTGCGGTATATTCCTTGACGAATATATTAAACAAAGATTTTATCAAACTCATAAGCTACACTGGAGGCAAATTGTGCTTTTCATCGAAAATGTTGTACTCTTAATTGTTGCGTTTCTTCCTCTTGGAAAGGGAAATGTTTTAGCCAACGTACTTATTTCCTTCATTTGCGCAATGCAAGCACATAGCTTCCGCACATTACACGGTTTACCCTATGCAACAACCATGTGTACAGGAAATCTGCGAAGTGGAACCAACCAGTTGGTACACCTTGTATTTCATAAAAACAGTGATGCAGGAAAAAATGCGTTTCTCTATTTCGCCATCATTTTTGTTTTTATTACAGGTGCCGGCACAGGAGCAATAATAACGCCAATCATAGGCGCTAAATCAGTTCTTTTTTGCTGTATCCTTTTAGGCTTGGCATTTGTAATGCTTTCATTAGAAAGAAAAAGTTTAGAATAGCATGAATTAAAAAAAGATAGGGCCATTCTATGGTATCCCCTATCTTTTTTTATCACTTATATAAGGTTTTTAAGGCAATAATAAGTAAACTTTCATCCTTTAATTAAATTAAAGGGATTATTCAAACACGATAAAACCGCTTATCCCCTGATAGCAGAACAGGCCTCTTTTAGACAGTAAAATCATTTACAGATAGCTAATTTTTATTCTCCGTATTATCGTCATTATTGATTCGCTGCATGTCTTCAGAGAAGAGCTTGAATTTCCCTACAAGTTCTTTCAATGTTTCGGCTTGTCCACTTAATTCCTCTGATGTTGCGGCACTTTCTTCTGCCGTTGCAGAATTAGTTTGTACAACACTTGCAATCTGTTCAACAGCGAAGGTAACCTGATCTGCGCCTTGGGCTTGTTCATTAGAGGCTCCAGCAATGCGCTCAATCAATTTAGTAACCGCAGAAGTCCCTTCCACAACCACTTCCATGGCCTTCTCTGTTTTAGCTGCTATTACCGTTCCATCCTCTACTGCGTTGACAGTCTCTTCTATTAAAGTGGCAGTATTTTTTGCCGCTTCTGCTGATTTCCCAGCAAGATTACGAACCTCATCTGCGACAACTGCAAAGCCCTTTCCTGCTTCTCCTGCACGAGCTGCTTCAATAGCCGCATTTAATGCAAGAATATTTGTCTGGAAAGCAATGGCATCAATGATTTTTATGATTTCATTAATTTCATTTGATTTGGCATTGATTACCTTAATTGCCGTAACCATCTCTTTTAATTGCTCATTGCAATCTTCAACCTGATGTTCTGTTTTCGCTACCACTATCTTAGCATTTTCTGCATCTTCCGCATTTTGCTTCGTATGTTCAGAAATTATTGTAATTGTAGCAGAAAGCTCCTCAATGGAAGAAGCCTGCTCCGCTGCTCCTTGAGACAATGCCTGTGCCCCAGAAGCCACTTGATCAGATCCAAAGGAAACCTGTTCGGAGGCTTGATTAATTTCCGATAAAGTATTGCTGAGTTGGATTTTTATCCCTCTCATAGCAAGCAAAATTTCTCTGTAATCGCCCACATATTTATCCTCACATTGGGAGCCCACTTGGAAATCACCATCTGCCATTAGTCCAAGGAGATAACCAACATCCTGGATAATTGTCTTTAAATTCAATGCCGTCGTTTGAAATGTCTCAGCCAATTTACCAATTTCATCTTCAGAATTTGCTTCCAAATCAATATCAAAACAACCTAATGAAATATTTTCCGCCGCTTCCACTACATAATCAATTGGCTTTAACATCTTTTTCAGAAGTACCATAATAACAAGGATAATTGCAAACAGCGCCAGTACTGACAAAACCAGCATAATTGCCGTAAGTCGAAATACATCTTTATTTAAATCCTTCGTCTCCACAGATGTTTGTGCCCACCAAGTTTGCTGACCACATTCAATGGGATAAAAATATCTTGCGTATTCCTTGGTTTTCCCGTCCAAACCAATATATGGGGCGTCCATCTGAAAGGGTTCCCCCTTTGCAAACCCTGCCATTATTTTCTCATATACCTCAGCAGAGTTTCTTTCCTTCATGTCTGTTCCAGGCAACTCATCAGAGGTACTATCATAAACATAGACGCCATCCTGCGTCAATATATTGGCAAACATGGTGGGATACTTTTCGTTGACTGATTCAATTTTTGAAAAATTAGAAACAATGACATCAATATTGATATTTCCCTTTACTTCATTGTTATAAAGAATGGGATAACAAAGGGAACAGAGTTGTTTTCCTTCATATATAATAGGGTCAGTTATGTATTGTTGCTTTGTTTCCTTTGCAACACGATAATACTCTTCATTGGAATAGCTTTCATAATTTCCTTCCGATGTAACCACCTGATTCTGTGCATTCTCAGTATTAACATAAATTGCATAATCACGAATGCTAGGATCAAAAGCATATGGCTCAAAATAAATTCCCATTCCGGAGATATCCTGATTATTTTTTACCATAGGCCAAGCTGTATTTGCAAAAAAACTCTCTTTTGCAAAGTTCTTTTCCTGCAATGCAACGTTGTAAACAATGCTAGGCTTTGTAGGCACCTCAGCATCTGGATCTGGTGTATGCTTACTTTCTTTTTGGTATTGATCTTCGAAGTAGAATTGCAAATTTTTCGCAGTGGTATTTGCATCATCCATCATTGCTTGAACAATAAGTCCGTTTTGTGCTGCTAGTCCAGAAAATTCCTCGTTCGCTGTGGTTCTTAAGGCTTTATTGGCTTGAAAAACCGAGGTTGAGACCAATAAAGCAAGAAATACAATTAATGTGCCCCCAATATAAATTGCAATTTTTTTCGCCAGTTTCATCCTTCTTAACATTTTAGAACCCCCATTCCAAAAATAACAGGCACCTAATATTCAGCGCCCCAAAGTTGCTAGCATTCTTTTTAATCTACTTCTTATCTCTTGAATACCTTTCCCATATATTGAATAGTTCTGGCCATCTTCTTCAAAGAATTTTCAATACCACGCCCCTAAGCTTTTAGAATTTTTTTAAGCTTGAATTAGTCCTGCTAATTATTCATAATACAACTCTACCTCACCTCGCCTATTTGTTAAATACTTAGCAGTTTGGGAGTTTTGTAATCATGTAAAAACAGTCATACCTATCCCTTCCGAGAAAAGTTCGAAAACGAGTCGAATATTCTCGAAGTTTGTTAAATTATATATTATAGTATATACCTTTGTATGAATTATTTCAATATTTTCACAGTTAAATTATTCTATTTTTTGTATATAATGTTATATTTTTATAAAAAAAGATAAAAAAACACATAAAATATGAATGGAAGGAAGCTTTATTCTTTACTTCAAACCTCATATAATATGTGCCATAGCTCTGTCATTTTCCCTTAACAAACAGAGAATCATTTGCCACAAAAATTTGTATTAACATTGTGAAATATTATGTTATTATGTTTATGTTTTCTACCTATTTTCTTCAATTTTTTCTTTGTAATAGTATTATGTCTTTTAATTGTTCCTTTTTCCTATATTTTTCATATAAATGTGAAACAATATGCCATTGCTCCAATACCATTCTTCCAATTTCAAAATCATACATGACACCTAAATTCTTTTCAATTTCATTATAACAAAAATCGTAGGAATGAGCCTTTCGATAACTTCTATCTGATAACATAGCATCTATGGAATCGCAAACCGCAATGATTTTTGCTCCAAAAGGTATTTCATTGCCAAAAAGTCCTTCGGGATACCCTTTCCCATCCACTCGTTCGTGATGATATAAAACCATATCCTTTAGTTCATTCAAATGATGTGATTTGCTTAATATCTCAGCACCGATTTGGGGATGCCTTTTCATGCATTCCCATTCTTCATCTGTAAGTTTTCCCTCCTTATTTAATACAATGTCAGGAACACCTACTTTTCCGATATCATGAAGGTGGGCGGCGATATGTATTTTTTCTGCCTCTTTACTGCTTAATCCTAAAATTTTGCATACTTCTAAAGATAAATCGCTCACTCGTTGAGAATGTCCAGCTGTGTATGCATCCTTTGCATCCAAAGCACTGGTTATACATTCAATGATTTCATGATAATCTATTCCATTTCTATAAAAAGAATTTTTTTTTTTCATATTCACCCCGCCGTTCTATATAAAATTGAATACTTAAATTCAATAAGTAAAGGTTCTTGTAATAGTATTTAAGACCTTGCAGCAACCCTTTCCACAAATTTAAGTAAGAGTTCCCCGCCCATTATTATTTATCCAGTAAAGGTACAAATAAATGTCTAAATAGCAGTAAAAAGTCGTCGCTTTTTAGGAGAAAACATCTATCTATTTCATTGACTTGATTACGTAATCTCAAATCGAATACCTCAAAGGCTCTTTTAAGTAATTAGTTTATACTAACTTCCATGACATTGTCAATGTTTAGATTAATTTTTCTCAAAAAATCTAATTCTGCATTTCTATTTGCATTTGAAGATCTTAAGCTAAAAGGCCCCTTAAGCTAAAAGAAAAATAACAAATATCGTAAAGAATATTAAATTTACATGTAGACATAAAATGTATCAATCCCACTAAAGTTAAGAAATCCTATCAATACATACTCATTTTCAATTTCCCATAAACTTCACCAGCACATCCCTTCCCTCTATGCATGCATTTTTAAAGTTTTTTGCTAATATAATGTAAGAATACCAAAGGGAGGACGACGGTTATGTCATATCAATCATGCCATTTTAATGATGCCCAAAAATCTGTGTTAAAATATACGCCACAAAATCATCATCTTTTAGCTGAAAACTATATTTCCTTGCTAAAAAACCATACGAATACAATCGTTTACCTTACTTTAAAGAATAATTTAAATTACTGGTATTTCATAAAATCTTGTGACGACGATCAACTTACTGGCTTTGTAAAGCTTAATGAAAAGTGGGTTTATAAAATTATTCGTCTTTCTAACATCCTCGAATTCTGCTAAGCCAAGGAGTGAAATTTATGTCTAATGAACAAAGGAACATTCCCGCCTCTAAGAAAAACGATATATTTATGTCTGAACTGTCAAATGATGAATTTGAATTTCCTGAATTCATAGAAGCGGCCTCTGAAAAGATAGAGGTAATTGCAAAATTTAATGGCGATATCGTAAGGGTCGCACAATCTTTGGATGCAGAAGCGGAAATTATATACGAAAACTACGCAATCATCACAATTGCAAAAGACAAGATTAAAAGATTATCCTCCTATCCACAAGTAGAACACCTTGAGTTACCTAAAAACTTGTATTATGAATTAAGCAGCAGCCTTACAAGCAGCTGCATCCCTTCTGTGCAAAGAGTAGATGGATTCAATTTAAGCGGACGAGGCGTTATTGTGGCAATCATCGACTCTGGAATTGATTATATGCATCCGGATTTTCGAAACAGTGATGGCACCAGCAGAATTCTGTTTATTTGGGATCAAACGCAAACAGGAACGCCGCCAGTTGGATTTTCCAGTGGTGCGGAGTACAATAATCAGCAAATTAATAATGCCATCCTCTCTGAAACTCCATATCAAGTTGTTCCCAGCAGGGATACCAATGGGCATGGCACTGCTGTAGCAGGCATTGCCGCAGGAAATGGAAGGGCCAGCAATGGTACAAATCGTGGCGTTGCCTTTGAAGCGGATATTATTGCAGTAAAGGTTGGTTACCGAGGATACGAATCATTTGCAAGGTCTACAGAACTAATGAGAGCGCTGAAATATGTCATTGATAAGGCAAAACGCTTTGGCAAGCCTATCTGCATAAATATGAGTTTTGGTATGAACAACGGCTCCCATAGGGGGGATTCTTTGTTCGAAACTTTTATTACAGCGATATCATCAAATTGGAAAACGTCTATCGTTATTCCCACAGGTAATGAGGGTGCCGCTGGGCATCATTATCACGGTAAGATTCAGACCGATGAGATACAGGAAATCAATTTTTTCAGAGGACCCGGATTGGAAACATCTTATCTATCCCTATGGAAAAACTTTGCTGACAGCTTTGCTGTGGAACTCATTTTTCCAGATGGAAGCTCCTCCGGAGTAATCAATATTGAAAATCAGGCGAAAACAGTACGAAGGCCCGGTTTGGTTCTAAATATTTTTTATGGCCAGCCTTCTCATTACTCCTTAGAGCAAGAAGTTTTTTTCAATATCACAGCAACCCAAGGACCGCTACCTCAAGGAATTGTCAAGCTAAGATTAATTGCCAGAAACATTGTTGATGGAAATTACGATATATGGCTTCCCACAATTGAGGAGGTGGGTGAAGAGACTTTTTTTTCTGACCCATCCATATATAATACCATCACCATACCTGCAACCGCCGAAAAAGTAGTCCGTGTTGCAGGTTATAATGCGCGGGTGGGCAATATTGCGCTATTTTCAGGAAGAGGTGATCTTGATGACACTAACTCTTATCCCGACATTGCCGCCCCATCTATTGATATAATATCAACAAAATCCGGCGGTGGTTATGATTCCTTCACCGGAACCAGTGTTGCTGCACCCTTTGTTACCGGTTCAGCGGCCCTTATGATGCAATGGGGAATCATAAACAACAACGACCCCTATCTATATGGTCAACGAATTAGGGCATTCCTTCGTATTGGTGCAGAAAGAAAAGCGGGTATCATTTATCCAAATGCATCCTTTGGGTATGGTACCCTTTGCTTATACAATACAATGAACTATTTGGTTGAATATCAGTTAGGTGAACAATTCTGGTTAAATCTTACTTAGGAGGTGATTGTATTTGGCTGCAAATTTAGAGAATATCGATTTACCATTGTCAGAATTTGTGAAATTGCCCACAACAGTAGATTTCAGTATTATAAATACAGACCGTTTTAAGGTATATGTTAAAGATAAGCCTTTTATAAAGCTGGGGACTGAGATGGCGAATGAGCTGATTATTGTTTATACTCATAAAGATAATTTGCCCATTCTATTTGAAGATTTAGGAAATGACTTTAACGAATTTTTCCCTAAAATTATGTCTCCTTTAGATAGTAGAAGTAACGAAGACAGTGGAATCACCCAAATTCAGAACCAGCCTTTTCTAAGTCTTTCTGGAAGAAATGTGGTCATTGGTTTTGTTGATACTGGTATTGATTATACAAAAGATGCATTTCGCTTTGAAGATGGCTCCTCCAAAATACTCTATCTTTGGGATCAAACTATTGACGGAAACAGGCCCGACTATCTTTATTTTGGTTCGGTTTATACGCAGGAGGATATTAACCGCGCTTTGAATTCCGATGATCCACATTCTATCGTTCCTTCTATTGATGAGGATGGACATGGGACCTTTTTGGCATCTGTTGCTGCCAGTAATGAAAGAGGCGAGTACATTGGTGCCGCACCAAAAGCATATATTATGGCGGTTAAGCTCAAGCGGGCTAACGAATTTTATATTGAGCGATTTCTTTTGCCCAAGGATAATCCAAATCTTTACGAATCGACGGACTTTGTTTTGGGGCTAAAGTATATCTTTGACCGCGTTGAGGAACTTAATCTTCCTGTGGTTCAATGTATCGCAATGGGATCCAATAGCAGCTCACATGATGGAAATTCACTTTTAGAGGACTATATTACATTCGTTTCTCAGAGAGCCGGTTATTGCTTAGTAACAGCAGCTGGAAATGAGAGTAACGCAAGACACCATTCACAAGGAAAGCTACCAAGAACGGGAACTACGGAAACCATCAGCGTGAAAGTGGGAAGGCAAGGTGAGTCCTTCTCCCTATCCATATATGGGCCGGCATATGACAAAATGTCTGCCAGCATTACTTCTCCCACAGGAGAGGTTATTGCAAGGCTTCCTTTTAAAGTTGGATTAAAATATAGCGAGAAACTTGTATTCGAGGCCAGTACAGTTTCCGTTCAATATTATAGGAGTCATAGTAATCTAATATGGATTGGATTTAAAGATGCAACTCAAGGTATCTGGGATATCACCCTTTTCGGAGATGCTATTGTGAGTGGTGAGTATTTTGCATGGCTACCCATTACGGGTCAAGTGAGCGAATATGTGGAATTATTAAAACCCGTTCCCGAGTATACCATTGTTTATCCGGCGACTGCAATAGGTTCCTTAACTTGTGGGGCATACAACAGCAATGATAATAGCCTTTTTGTCTCCTCATCTTGGGGGCCAACAAGATTGCCTCGCATGGCGCCAGATATTGTCGCCCCCGGTGTTAACGTAAATGGAATTTATCCCACGGGAGTGGGCACCAAATCAGGTACTTCTGTGGCTGCAGCAATAACTGCCGGAGCAGCCGCCTTGTTATTTGAATGGGGATTGATTCAAGGGAATCTTCCTTCCATGGATGGAGACCTAGTTCGTACTTTCTTTATTAGTGGTGCCACCCGGGAGGAAAACATGCTCTATCCAAATACAAAATGGGGTTACGGAAGACTTAACTTATATGGTAGTTTTGCCGTTATAAGGGAATCTATCATCAACTACTATGTATTATAATTTTTTCTAAAGGAGGTTGTATATGGCAAACGGTAGGCTTTTTTTACGTGAAAATTATTTAGGCGGAACTGGTTTACTTAGAATCAATACCTTTCTAACAAATATCGCCAGACCTGCGGCAGGTGCAACGGTGACCGTAACGGATCCCTATGATAATACGGTGATAGAAGAGGCGGTCACCAACGCTTGGGGCGAAATTCCACCAATACCATTAAGCGCACCCCCCATTGAGTATTCCATGGCATATGACATGCCACGTCCATTTAATCAGTATAACGTGAGAGTTGTGTTAGAGGACTACGAAGAAGCAGTGATTAATAATGTACAAATTTTCCCGGAAACCACTGCGGTTCAAGAGGTAAAACTAACGCCAAGTTTTTCAGATATCAATATCCCCTATCCTGTGTTGTATGGAGATTATCCGCCGAAAATCCCGGAATCTGAAATCAAAAAACTTCCATTCCCTAGTAATCAAGTGGTACTTCCCCAACCGGTTGTACCAAGTATTATTGTTGTGCATGACGGCAGACCGGATGATTCCTCTGCGGCCAACTACACGGTTGCCTTTAAAGACTACATCAAAAATGTGGCCAGCAGTGAGATTTATGCTACATGGCCGGTGGAATCCATTAAGGCAAATGTTCATGTTATCTTGTCTTTTACACTAAACAGAGTCTATACAGAATGGTATCGGAACAAGGGCTACGATTTTACTATAACCAACTCTACAGCCTTTGACCAAGCCTTTACTTTTGGACGAAATATTTTTCAAGAAGTTTCTGATGTGGTGGACGAAATTTTTGCCACCTATATTGCAAAACCCGATATCAGACAGCCGTTATTTACTCAATATAGCGATGGAAAAAGAGTTGTGCGAGAAGGATGGCTTAGTCAATGGGGTTCAAAAAACTTGGGAGATCAAGGATTAAATGCTTTGCAGATTTTAAGAAATTATTATGGAAGCAATGTTTTCATTAAAGAGGCGGAAAAGGTTGAAGGAATACCCATATCCTTCCCAGGCAGTACCCTGGTAATTGGCTCAACGGGAGATAGTGTGAGAACAATTCAGCAGCAGCTAAATGCCATATCCAAAAACTATCCTCTCATACCCAAATTGATTGAGGACGGTTATTACGGCGATACCACTGCTGAGTCTGTACGGGTATTTCAGCAAATTTTCAATCTGGACCAAACCGGAACAGTAAACTATCCCACATGGTATAAAATTTCTGATGTTTATGTGGCAATTCAAAAGCTTGCCTAAAAAAGATTACCAAAACAAGCACAGATATATGATCCATCTAAAATAAAGAGGCCCGATGAAAGAATTTATTGATTCACATAAAATCCTTCCATCGGGTTTCTTGTCATAAAGCAAAAAAATTAATTGTGCGGGTTCATAAACATGATTCGCTATAGCACTATGAATGCATAAAAAAAGACCGAAAGATTAGAAAAGGGATTATTCTTGCATTTGATTCAAACTAAATGACCACAATGGAATTTCCCCTCTCCATTTTGGCTAATTTTTTTGTGTGGGCAATTACCTTGGATAATTTACTTAAATCAGAGAATTTTTCTTTACGATTTGTAACAACCGCGATGGAAATGGTTGCCAGAGAAAAAGTATCAACAAAACCATTTCGATTTCTGGAAAAGATAAACCCATTATCTGCATCTTCTTGTGTGTAAAGGGATTTGGTTCTGGTGGAAAATAAATCTATAATATTTTCACAGAAAGCCTCCGAACGATGACGATCTGATATGATTACAAAATCATCACCGCCTATGTGTCCCACAAATTCTCCTTGTTCTGCACACTCCTTTAAAATATTTCCTAAGTAGATAATCATTTGGTCACCCATACTAAATCCATAGGCATCGTTATATGGCTTAAAATTATCGATGTCTATATAGATAAAGGAAAAAGGCCTTGAATCCATCATTTTACTTGTAATTCTTTTTTGTATTTCTGTATTTCCCGGTAGTCCTGTAAGGGGATTGGAGCATTTTGCTCTGTTAACCTGAATGCTGATTGCAGAATTCAGTAAATCTTTTATTGTAACAATACCAAAATAGCGACTATTTTCAGTAACGACAATTGCATCATATACTTGAGAAAATGCTCTGGACATTGCAAGCTCAGCTACCTTTTCTATAGATGTTTTTTTATCTACCTCCAAAAATTCGTGATTCGTTAAGTTTTTTGCTTTCACTCTTTTGCTTAGGTTATAGCCAAATTGCCCACTAAATTTCTCAAAAATAAAACTACGGGTCAACATTCCCCGTATTTGATTGTTTTCATCTAATACACACACTTCGGTAATCTTTGGATCATTCTTCATGGATAAAAAAATATCAAATATATTGTCGTTTTCCAGAACACAATTCTTTTTTGTGGCCAGTACCCCTATTTCCCCAAGTACACCTATGGTATTTTTTTCATAGTTCGCATTCGCGATGTAAATTTGTTTCTCCTTGGAAATTTCCTGAAAACCCTTTTCAGGTCTGGCCAAAAAGTAGCCCTGTCCATAATCTATGTTCAAATCAATGAGGGTTTTTAGTTCCTCCTCAGTCTCTATTCCTTCTGCAATGGTTGCAATTCCTGATTCCTTACAGAACTTTACAATGGCAGCAACTGCTGATTTTTTTACCGAATCGGAATCAATATTACGAATGAGCTGCATATCAATTTTAAGAAAGTTAGGCGAAACTACACAAACTCGATTCATCCCCGAGTAACCTGACCCAAAATCATCAATGGCAATTTTAAATTGCTGTGATTGATAGTGGTTGACAGCGGCAGTGAAGGTGTCCATGTGGCTTATGGCGCTTTTTTCCGTAATTTCAAAGATAATATCATCGGGGCGCAATCCATATTGAATTAGTTTTTCCCATGTAAAGCCGGCAAAAACCTCAGGATCATGAATTACATTCGGATCTACATTAATAAATAATTTTGCATGATATGGCTTATGGATGGCATTTTCAAGAGCTTTTGAGCGACAAAGCCGCTCAAGTTCCCAAAGCTTAAATTGGCGTGATGCCAGTTGAAAAAGCTCTTCTATGTTTAGTTCACATTCCATCAACCCAATTCTACTAAGGGCTTCATAGCCAAGAATATTGCCGTTATCAAGGGATACAATAGGCTGGTACACCGTATGAATAGCCCCGATTGAAAGTATCTTGAATAAATCGTCATTCAATTTGTTTACATTCAACGTTGGCTCCCCCTTATTTTTTCTTCTCCCAAATTCCAAAGTAAAATATCTTTTTAATTTTATGTCAACCGATTTCAGTATCACCACTACAATCCTCCTGGCGTGCAAACTGCAGCATTTGTTTTTTCAAAATATGAACCTGTCGATATCCCTCTTCGCTTCCGTTAGCAAAGAGTTTTGCTGTCTCCGTGTTCATCCGTGTAATTTGTTGAATTTTCTCTGCCTCTGCAGAAATGCTTTCTATCTCACCTTGTTCCTCTAGCATAGCATCTGAAACCAAGGCAATCATTTCTGCAATTTCATCAGTACGCTGCACAACCGCATCTAAAGACTGGGATGTATTTATGACAATAGATCCACAATTATCGGTTAATTGCAAGGAATTATCAATTAACTCTGTAGTTTCCTTGGCTGCTTCGGCAACCTTCTTAGCCAAAAGCCTTACTTCCCCCGCTACAACGGAGAACCCCCTACCCGATTCACCTGCTCTTGCTGCTTCAATTGCGGCATTAAGGGCTAAAATATCAGTTTGAAATGCAATTTCGTTGATTGTTCGTATGATTCGTTTAATCTTATCCGTATGTTCCGTGACATCCTGAATGGCTTTTGTTGTTTCCTTCATATACTGCCGTGTAACACTCACTTTTTCATTCATTTCCATGGCGGCCAAATTCATATTCTGAATCTTTTGCCCACTTAGATTTATACCGTCAGATATGGAATTAAGTGTCGTTGAAAGTTGGGTAATGGAAGTATCCTGCCTTATGGCATGGTCAGATAAATTTTGTGCACCGTCAAAAACTTCCTTCACATGGTTCTCTACCTTTAATGTGGCGGCATTCACATTATTTAGTGCATGATTAATATATGCCTGCATATTTTCTGCCGCTGTCAGCAAACTTTGATAATCTCCAACGTAATATTCTCTGTTAGTGGTTTGATAGACCATATTGCCTTTTGCCATTTCATCTAACAAACATGCAACATCCGAAATAAGAATCTGCAAGGTTTGTACCATTTTCTCAGATGAACAAATTACCTCATCCAGTTCATCGCCTGATAAGTGCCCTTTTTCCAGAACGGCTAGTTCTCCTTTTTCTATAGAATCTGCAATATAAAGAATTTTACGTGTAGCTTTGCGTAATGTTTTCTCCAGGGTCCCCGCCGCAAATACCAAAATAGCCGCAGATATACCCATGACAAAGATCAGTAGCAACGTCATATGATTTCGCTGCTGTGCTGTTTTTTCTAAAGCTATATTTGAAGCTTCTTCTGCCTTTGCAGAAACCGAGTCCAAAATCAAATATAAATCATTTACGGTTTTTTCATAATCACCATTTATTACGGCGAAAGCCTTATCGGTTTGTCCCGCAAAAGCAAAAGACATAACCTTCATTTCTTGCGCTAAGAAGTTGTTAAGTGAAGTATTTAATTCTCGCATTAATTGTTCTTCATGAAAACTTTTTTTCAAAACATTTATATCCGATACTGTCTTTTGCACTGCAAGCTCCACATCCTGATTGCTTTGTGAGTGACCATTACCAAAAACAGCGGATAGAATTCCTCGATCAAGCATTGCCACATCATTGCGAATCTGCATTTGTTGAATGCTGTTTTTATACTCAATATTATAAAATGAGCGCATCCTATCCTCTGCTGATTTTAGGGCTCCAAAAACAATGGAAATCGTCAAGATATTCATTCCAATTGCTATAATACTGACAAGACGCAATTTTTGACTTATTTTTAACTTTCCTTTCATTGTAAATTTAAATTGAGAGGATCTCTTTTTCAACCCATGAAAGAACTTCAAATTTTCCAATAGATTCTTTTGTATTTTCAGATAATACTGCGTGATAAAATCAAATTTTTTTTTCATATTCTTTTCTCCATGATGTAGCTCAGACACTAATAATTGCATAACTTTACCATAATTATAACAATGGCAAATTTTTTCTACTATCAAAGAGGGGTAAATACTCCGTTAAATTTATGTTAATGGGATTTCATTTCAAACAAAGAGGATTGTGACAGAACAATTATTTTACGCATGGCATTGTAATTAAATGGATAACATATGAGTTTCCTAATTGGATATGGGAATTTATAAATAAAAAAAGGCTAAGTCCAAAGGCCCTTTTCAGTTGACCAAGACTTAACCTATCTATTTAAAGGTGTTCACTGATTCTTTTCAAAAAATCTGTATAACTACGTCATTTATTATTTGGTGTTTTTGCAACTCCAATTTTTTCTCCCATTTTCACCATGGTTTCAATACCTAAGGCAGTGTTTTTCAATATATCTTGATCAATGTTTATTGCTCCTTTTTCTGCACAAACAATAATTGTTGATCCGCCAAATTCAAATTTGCCTTTTTCTTCACCACGTGCAAAAGTACCTTCAGCATGATGATTTACAATCTTTCCTACAAACAATGCTCCAACTTCCATAATAAGCAAATTCCCAAAGTTTTTACTTTTCAGTATTGTAAATTCTCTGGTATTTTCTTTATAAATCTTCAATTTATCATTTGCAACTGGGTTTACCGTGTGCAATACACCTGGTATATGATAATTCTTGGACTTATAACCATCATCAATATAGCAATATCTGTGATAATCATCTACCGTTAAACGAAAGACCAATAAAGTACCACCTTCATATCTTTTGGCTAAATTCCTACTTCTTACCAAGCTTCTCATGGTATAAGAAGTATTTTTGATTTTGAAATGACTGGAGTCATCGATGGTATACACACTTAATTTACCATCGCTGGGGGCAATAAAATGCTCAGGTAAAAAATCGATTTTTCGTTTCTCTTTTTTTATCTCTCTGGTGAAAAAATCATTGTAGGATTTAAATGCACACCTTTTATATTCCGTCATATCAATCTTATTTAAAGCAATAAATGGTGGAATCAGCATTTTTGAAATCCTGAGACTAAGGAAACGGCCCATTAAAATTGAATATTTCGGTTTTACAAATTCTCGAAGGAGAAGCATTCCTAATCTGCTTCCATATAAAAAGGAAAGAATACCATCTTGCCCTCCATTTTTCTCAATGATGTTTCCATTTCGGTCAGCATATTTCATCTAACCCCTCCTCGCACTTATTTGTTTTCCTCTAGCGTCTGAATCAATGGTCTTTCACGTTCTGTGCTATGTTTTATGCGATACTCAGAAAAGAGCATATTTGTTACAACCGCACATGCAACAATCAGAACCAAAACAGTGAGTTGCTTGTTCGTTGGCTTCTTAAACTTAAAATCAATAATAAACAAAATGCCCACCAAAAGAAGGGTGCCCATAAGTACATATTCAATCATCCCTGTGGGCAATAAAAAGTTTAGAAGAAAAACCAAAGGCAAAATAACTGCAATTGAAGTAACCGGCAGGCCGTGATAGTACTTATTTCCGCCTCCTTCTGCTTGTTGTCTTCCTGTCTCCAGTACATTGAAAAAGCCCAATCGAATTACAGCCGCAATACAATAAAATGTAATAATAAGTCCGCCAAAAATCCCTTTTACCCCAAGCACATAACCAATCATCGCTGGAAATATTCCAAAACAGACAACATCGCTTAAAGAATCAATTTGTATCCCAAACATTTTTTCATCATCAGTACGATTTTTTTTCGTCCGGGCTATTTTCCCATCAAACATGTCACAAAGACCTGATAACGCCAGACAAAAAATAGCTGTTCTGAATCTGCCATCAATCACTTGTGTCATACCAAATACAGTGCTTGCTAAACCAATATATGTAGCTATGACTGTATAATCATAAAAACCAATCATCTTATATCTTCCCTTCTGTTTAAAGCCATTCTAAAATATGCAATAGCGGTTAATAAAGCACTTAGGAATAATTCAGTATAATAACTAAGTCCTCTGCTTACCACCATAGCCGGTAACGTAATATGTCCAAAGATTGGTGTAAAAATCAATAAAAATAGTTTTTCACTGATTCCAACGCCTCCCGGAAACGGCAACATATCTACCGCAACCGATATTACACCTTGTAAAATAATAATTGTTAAAAAGCCAGTTCCATGCAGATCAAATGATTTATACACTAAATAAGTAACATAAAACAGAAACAAGCGTTGCGCAACCGATATCAGAAAAACATTCCATACAACAACTTTATTTTTTTTGAAGTAGGAAGCGGCATCTTTATATTTTTCAATTGCCGTATGCACTCTGATTTTTAATTTATCCGTTTTCTTAATTAGTCTGAACTTGCCAAGGAATCCTATAATATTGTTTAATATGTATTTTGCTAAAGTTGTATCGAAAATCATAAAAATCATAAACCCAACTACCACAATATTAAGAGTTAACCCTAGATAAAAAATCCCTGTGATAGGAGCGATGCTATGTAGAATTTGATGTGGCCTAATGATTAAAACACCCACACCTAAAGCGATTAATACCATTTTGTAGGTGATCGTCACAATCATAAGTACTAATGTAGATATTTCTACAGGAATATTATCTTTTCTCATAAAATAAACTTGGGCAGGTTGACCCCCACTGGCCGAGGGCGTAATACAACTAAAGAAAAAGCCTATAAATGAGTAAAGAAAACAATGTGTAAGCTTAATCTTTTGCCGAATATTTCTCATAAGGTAAAATATAATGACTGATTCACATCCAATAAAGATAATAACGCAAACAATTGCACATATCCAGTAAAACATGTTTGCATTACTAATCTGTTCTAAAATTTTTTCCATGTCTTTACCATGAAAAACATAGTACGCCATTCCAATAAAAAGGATTCCCAAAAACAAAAAGTTTCCTATTATTTTTCTTTTGCTCATAATTTAGTCTCTTTCTCATAACCATGGCCCATGTATATCACGGTATCCCCGATTAATGTTTATTTATTTTATCCTATGTTACTTATAGCTATGTTAGGCTTTTGGAATGTAATGACGATATGTAGCATCCATTCATGTTTATAAGCTATATTAAAAGCAGTATTAATTCCGTTTTATCAAAACAGTGGCACTGCAAACCACAAGTTCTAATGGCTATTTTGAAACAATATCTTATTCTTTCATCACCTTTTCAAATCTAAAAAATTCGTGTCTGCCATGCATTGATTCTTCCCTATCATCCCCATGGTCATGTGGATCAGGATGATACGCATTAAAAAATTCCACGATACGGAATCCGCATTTGTTCACATAAAAGTGAATATTTCTTTTTTCAAAGTATGGTGTAACAAGCTCCCATACCTCTGTTTTTGGATATTTGGCTACTATGGCTTTCCATGTAGCAAAACCGATGCCACGACCACTATGCTCTTGAGATAAAAAAAGCAAATCCATGGAGTTATGATGGGTTTCATTGTTAATTTGTAATACCACGCCCCCTACCTTCTTGTCATTCCAAAGGATATGATACGTTTCTGCGTTTTTGGCGTTGAAAGATTCGTAAATTACCTCATCCGGTGGAATCGGTCCATTACTACTATCACCGAAGGTCTCAATAACCGCTTTCGCAAAGGATTCTTGTAATTTTTTTAGAAACTCCGGCTGTTCATCTTCCCCCGCCGGCACCAATTTAATGCTGTTTTCTTCTTCATTTTTCATAAATGTTTATTTCTCTCTTCCTTTGATATTTAAAAAATTTGAATCTAGTTTATTGAACGGAAAGCTCCTTATTGAGTATTTTTATCCTCTCATGCATTGCAGTCTCTGAAACATCGGTGACTAAAGGTATGATTACTCTTTATTTTATACTTGCTAATATCGATAGCCACGCGAAAAAGCCATGCTTTTTCATGGAATGTTGACTCAAAGCAGGGCTTAACTTTTAAAAATTGTATTATAGTTTCTTGTAATAACATCCTCTAAATCACTCATGTTTTTCAGATAAGTATAGATACTATAATGATTAAGCAATCTTTCGGCCTGTAAATTTATTTGTAATTTAACAATTCGTAAAAGTGGATTTAGAGATATCCAAAAAACCGACATAAAACACCTCACCGTTAAAATGGGCAATGCAAACTTGTTTAACATTACCCACACACTTGTCTAATTAAGATCTTTAATCCATTTTAGCTGTTCTCATTATTATACAAATGAAAAGAATGGAATAATGCACAAAATAAAATTTAATTTTTTACAACAATTAGCCGCAGACACTCTTCTTCTGTTTAGAACAGTGAATTCACATGACTTTTTATTCTTCTCTAAAGATTGAATAATATTTAAATAAAGTTTAGAATAACTTCATAATAATACCATATTTTTTCATATATTAATACCCTCAATCAGTAGGATGTTCATGAATATGACTTCAAAATTAAAATTATATTAAATTTTATTTAACCATAATTCCATTCTAAACTAAAATGTTTAATAGATTCTGACATATTTCTTAAAACATATTAAATATTTAACTTGATTTTATTCCACATACAATGTATTTGCTTAATTTCCTGCATAATGAAACGTTGGCAAGAAGGTCTGTATGAAGCTCTCTGCAAATTTACCGACTACCAAAAAAATAATTTTGCGCTGTAAACGGACAATTGCATACGAAGGAAACCGATATGTAATTATTTTTGCAACAGCGTTTGTATCTTCATATAAATGACAGGTAAAAAGAATGATATTCCCATAGCATAAAACCAATCAAATTTTCCATTCTGCATACAGAGCCATGCTCCAGTACCCCCAATTATACCAATGATAAAGGCTACTACTGCCGAATCACCAGTTGTTTCTTTAGAAAAAAGGCTATACAAAAAAATGCCAGCAGGTGTTGCAAAGAAAATCCCACTAAAAATATCAATCTTAAGCAACGATATGTTTTCTAAAGAAATAGCAATCATAGCACAAAACACACCAATAAGTACTGTTATTAATCTTCCATATTTCATTTTCTGCCCATCATTTGCAAATCGATTTCCGTAAAGAGGATAAATTCGGTTGATTGAAAGCCCTTGAATACCCATAAAACAATTAATCATTGTGGAAGTGCCAATAAACAGCATGACACAACAGAAAATAAATCTTAAAATAGTTGCATTTTCTCCTACCATAACTCTATTCACAATGGCCGTTATAAAGTGCGTTGTATTTCCAAAATCAACATTCATACCCACGGGCAAATACCCAAAAAAGAAGGAACTCAATATCACTATGGGAAACCATAACAAAAAACCACCAATGAAAAAGGAATCCCTAACCACAGTTTCATTTTCTGCAATGGTCGCCTTTAAATAGTAAATTGGATCTAAACAGCTTTGCGCCAAGCCAATAATCATGGCTGATAAAGCATAACGAATGCTCTGCATCACAAAAGGCAGCATTTTTCTTGAAGTCATTACAGTATGTCTTTCTCCCAGAAAAGCCAGTTGATATAGAATCCTCTTGAAACCAATATTTTTCGTAATCAGAAAAAAAAGTATTCCAAGCCCCGTTACTATGCAAAAAAACGAGAGAACATCGTGAAGAATTACACCTTTCATTCCAGACATAATAACAAAACTTAATGGCAAAATAATGGTAAGAAAGGCAGTTGTTTTAAAAGAAACACCAAATACCGCAGAAAATAACGCACTAATTCCCACCGCTTGCTCCATTACAACATAGACTATCAAAATCGCCGAAGCAATAATAAATATTTCTTGTGTCCTGCTACCAAATCTTGCTCCAATAAAATCAGTAAAGAACACCTTATGCTCTGTCAACCTTCTAAAACGCAATAGCATAAATATAAAAATAATAAATCCAATTCCCGTTCCAACAGCAAAAGCCAGCCCCCCAAATTCTCCATATAATAAACAGGCCTCTGCAGCGCCAATAACAGAAACAATCCAGAGCCATGATGTGAAAATACTTGGAATCATAATTCTTCTCTTTAACTTTCCGGGAAAAAACACAAATTGCGCTAAATTGTTTTTTTCTTTTCTACACAAGATATAAATAATTCCTAATATGATGGCATAAATAAACAGCAAGCCGATTCCTACCATTTCTGCCCTCCCTCTTAAGTAACAATAATTGATATCGTTAGCTTATCATGACTATGAGCTTTTCTTTATTTCTCTTAGCTTTTTTTACAAGCAACTGGTAAGGAGAGTATTTCAATGAAAACTACATCAATTATATCATAAATGTAAAAAGCAGGCATTCATTTTCTGCCTGCTTTTCATAAATTAGTATCTTCTTACAATTTCTTCATATGTATCAGGACGTCTATCCTTAAAAAAGGTATAGTAACGCACTCGTTCTGTTTGGGTCAATGATAAATCAATTTCCGCTGAAATAATTCCTTCAACCTCTTCATTCAAGGCCACAATTTCCTCTCCAACAGGGCTTATAATCTTGCTTCGCCCAAAGAAACCTAATGCTTTGTCATCTCCAATTCTATTGGCAGCTACCAAATGTAATGTGTTATCAAACGCCCTTGCCTTTGTAATCAAATCCCAATCCTTTTCATAGGGTTTTTCCCAGTTTGTACTGACAATTAGTAATTCAGCCCCCTTTAATGCATAGGTTCTAGCCACTTCAGGGAAGGCAGTATCCCAGCAAATCATGATACCTAATTTACCAATTTCCGTATCAAACACAGGAAAACTGTTTCCAGCACGGCACCACATTTTTTCCCCATCAAAGGGATGTACTTTTCGATAAGTCCCAAGAACAATCCCCCTGTTATCAATCAACACTGCAGCATTATAAAGGATATCCGTAAGCAATGGGTCTCTCTCTACAAAACCATATACGATATGTATGCTATACTTTTCTGCTAACTCACCCATAAATATTAGGCTTTCCCCGTAAGGAACCACTTCCCCCAAGGCCTGGAACTCCTCCTTCGTCGCCTCATAACCTGACGTTATCAGTTCAGGAAAAACAATTAGATTCGTGTTAGGATATTCCAGCATTGTTTGTTCAACGTATTCTTTCATTTTCATTAAATTATAAGCCTTATCTGCTATTTTTGGCTGAAGCTGGGCGCAAGATACTGTTATTTTCATACATGTCTCCCCTTTTATTTTTTTAATAATTTAAAAAACTCTTTAATTGCAGGAATACCTATTACTATAGCCCCTAAGCAAAACCATGCATAGGATCCCCAAAAATAAGCTGTTAAACTTCCTTGACTCATCATAACTTATCCCTCCATTTCATGTACTTTATGATCGGGTTCATATTTTAACAGTGTGTCAAAATCAAATTCATATTTTCCAAATGCGGAACCAAGAATTACAATAACTGCCGGTACCAATAATGAAAGCAAATTTCCAATAAACCAGTTAATGTCTTGATTTGGAATTACAAACCAAGCCGTTAAACCCGACGCAAGACCACAGAAAATGGAGATGGCAGCTACTCTAGGGGATGTTTTTTTCCAATACATACCTGCGATAAACGCACTAGCGGGAGCAGCAAAAAGGATACCGCTAAAAATATCCAGCATGAGCAAAGAAAAGCCTTTTAATAAAATGGAAACGACGATTACAAAAATACCAATCATATATGTAATGTTTCTGCCAAATCTCATTTGTGCTTTTTCATCTGCCGTTTTATTTACATATTTCTTATAAAAGTCAACAGTAAATAGTGCTTGTGCACCGGATAAGCAGTTACCTCCTGTAGTCATACCCGCCATAAAAATCATCAATACGAACATGATACTGCCAACACCACCGCCATAAATTAAATTCAAAATGTGAGGTGCAGCTTCCGAAGCCAACCCAATTCCTGCGCCTTCTCCAATCCCCATGGAAATCAAGGAACAACCAAACACACTACCACTCAAAATTGGAATGGGTGCCCAAGCAAGTAAAGTTCCAATAACGTATGCCTTCAATAATGACTTGGAATTTGTCGTAGCAATTGCCTTAGAGTAATAGCCTTGGTCCAACAAAACCTGACCCATGGCAATTACGATGGCTGTAATACCATAACGCAGCCCCGCACCGGAAGTGATAGACAAAGCCTCGGGATTAAAATTGACATTGTCAGGGTTATTAACAACATCTAACATACCTGTATAAATATTATCCATACCAATAAATTTAATAACCAAAGGTACAGTTATAATAAAAATAATTGAAATTATAAAGAATTGAATAACATCGTTAAAAATGGAGCCTCTTAAGCCTGCCTTGGCTATATAAATTGTAACAATACCTACTGCCAAAGTCGCCGCCACTTCGTAAGGAATTCCAAACATGGAATTAAAGGCAATACCAATTCCAACCCCTTGCGCAATAAAAACATATATGATTACCGCAATACCAAAACCAAAGAAAATCTTAGATACACCAGAACCATAGCGCTGTTCTACAAATTCCGTAAACGTAGTGCACTTGGGCATTTTCTTTCTCAGGTGCATAACCAGTGGAATAAATACGAAAAACGGTATGGAATTTCCCCATGCATAACTAAATCCACCAGAAACGCCATAAATTGTGCCAGCCTCCGCTGCACCCATAATGGTTGTTGTCCATACCCAGGAAACCATAACACTGGCGGCTACCAAAGCGTAAGGAATACTTCTGCCTGCCGCCACAAAATCGTCAACTCCTTCAATTGGAAACCGCTTTGATACAAAATATGAAATGCCGATAAATATAACAGCAAAACATAATAGTATCAAATAACCATAAAAAATGCCCATTATCATACACCCCTTCTTTTTATTGTACATTATTGTAAATTAACATGCACTAATGTTAGCACGTTGTCCTATTTTTTTCAACGGATATAATTAGATTTAGCCATTTTTTTACAAAAAAAATAAAGCAGCAATAAATTTAGATAAATTTACCACTACTTCATAATTAAAATATATTTAAATATAAGTAAAAATCATTTGGGAATATTTGAAACATTATCGAACTTGCTACTTTTATAAAATGTTTCTTCCACTGCTTTGCTGCTCTTTGGATAGAATAAAGAAACAATATAAGTAACTGCAAAATTCCCTATCATAACATACATAATGGAAGAAAGAAGAATTTTTTCATCTAAAATAAGAAATTTAAAGGCAAAAATCCCTCCAAAAATTATTCCTGCAATGGCCCCTTGGGTATTGACTCTTTTTGAAAACCAAGCATATATGTAAGCAGGCAGAATAACCATAACTGGTACCGATAATCCTGTAATCCAAAGATAGATTGGATCCCCGATGTTAATAGCAAAGGCAAAACCTACGGCACCAGAGAGCATGACTGCAATTCTTGTCCAAAAGATCAATTCTTTGTCTTCTGCTTCCTTATTGATAAATCGCTTTATAATGTCATTACTAAAAATGACTCCAGTTGCAAACATATAGGAATCTGCCGACGACATAATGGCAGAAAACAGAGTCATAATTAAAAAACCTGCCAGCACCGGCCCTAAGTTACTTAATAAAAATCTATAAATGATAAAACCTGAGTCAATGTGGGTCAAATTGGTTGCTCGTTGAAAAACCCCAATATAGGTAGGAGAAATCAAAAGCATTAAAGTAATAGTCAATGGAATTAAATAACCCCAAAACACTGCTTTGTCCGTTTTGCCAGAAAAAATCCTTTCCCAATCACACTGATCACCCATCAAGAAAAAAGCACCGAAAGAAAACAAATACACGCCTGTATCCTTTCCCCATTGTTTCACATCATTCCCAACAAGACTCAGTAAATTGCCTTGCTCCGTTGAAGAAAAAAATTGGTTTAATCCTGCAAAACCACCGGACAACTTAATGCATAAAAACAAAATAATCACAAGGCCTAGGGTTTGCAAGAATCCTTGAAAGACATCCGTAATCACCACACCCCAAAGGCCGCTTAAAAAGGTATACCCAGTGATAATAACAAAGGTGGCCAAAATTGCCAAATTTCTATCAATTTTAAAGCTATATATCAAAAGATACGATAATGCAGAAAACTGCATTCCAATCATTGTTACATTACGAATCATTAGGCTTATAGCTACTGGTATTCTGATTAACTCCATTTTATGGGGATACCTTAAAGACAGCATATCCCCTATGCTATTTAACTTTAATTTTCTAATTCTGGTGATAAATAAAAAGGCAAAGATGTAGCATACGATTGTTGGAATTGCAAAAAGCCAGTAGCTTCTTGCGCCCTCTTCGTATGACATCCCTGCCAATCCTATTATCGTTCCTCCGCCCACCCATGTTCCCAGGTAGGTAAAAATAATAAACCCAATTGTTAAGCTTCTACCGCAAAGTATGTATTCCTCATAAGAATTAAGTGCTCTTTTCACAAAAAAAGCACTTAATAAAAATAATATTATAATGTATACACACAATATTACACCGGAAACAAAACTCAAGTATAATTCCCACTTTCGTAGTAGATCCATAACAACAGCTTATTTTTCAGTTTCTTCTGTGCTACATCTATTGGAACGTACCCAGTCGACCACTTCCTTTTGATCAAAACGGATATTTTTTCCAAGTTTAATAAAAGGCATACCTTGCTTTTTCAAATTATACACGGTTGTCCTTGTTACTTGTAACATTTCACTCACATCTTCAATCGTTAAAAACTTAATATCAGCTGGCATATCCTTTTCACCACCTTTACGATCAATTGCACATGACATACTTATTTTATCCTCTATCATATAATCAAATAATAGTTCTTTTTACATCCATTGTCAATAGTTGTTCATAATAATCAAAGACAGTTCATTAAACAAAAAAAGTACAGAATTACCCTTGATATCTGTATGTTATACCTAAAAGAACCTAGAGGATATTTATTACTTATTTGACTGGATGATTTTATTTCAATTAAACCCAAAACGACGGCTGATTTTCAAATATTTTACTGAAATATTCAATCATGCAACCGTCGTATATGGAGTGCAAAATTTAGACCCTATTTTATCATTTCCTAAAAATACTATCCCCATTTGGCACCTTTACATGAAGAGGCATTGCAATTTTCGATACATTGATCAAATGGATATAATCCACATTACCAGCTAAAATATTATTTCCCCATGTACCACAACCTTCGGAAACCGCAGGGGACAAACCATTGGTTGCAGGGCCCCACGCATCCGGCGTAGGCTGATTAACTAATAACCGGGCCACCGGTAAATTTTCCCCTGCATATCTAATATGTTCTTGATTATGGCTGAACAAACCTGCTGTATGCCCTATGCCACCAGATTCCTTCATGTTTGTAATAGCCATATCCACTGCCTCTTCAAAAGTATCATAGCTTTTAAGAACCACAATGGGCCCCATAATTTCTTTATTTAAAACATCCTGTTTCCCTATTCCATCAATTTTAACGGCAATGACTTTTGTTGTTTCAGGAATAGCAAAACCAGCTTCTTTTGCAATGACTTGGGCATCTTTTCCTACTAAATTGGAATTTACTTTTCCATCTCTAAACAGTGCTGCTCGAAATTTATCTACATCATCTTTTCTATCATAAACAATAATGCCTTCCTCTGTTAAAGCGTGGAAAAATTCATCTTCCGTTTCTCGAGGATAAAGCAGTAAATTATCGCCATCACAAAGGATCCCATTGTCACTGCCAACTGCAATCAAGGTTAGCTCGGCTGCCGTTTCCAAGTCATACTCTCTATCCAAAATTACAGGAGGGTTACCTGGGCCTACACCATAAGCAGGTGTTCCGCTGGAATACGCAGCTTTTGTGAGTCCGGGCCCGCCGGTTGCTACGACCAAATCACACAATTCCATCAATTCTCTGGATTGCTCAATTGTGATTTCATCAACCACCTGAATCAAGTCTTTGGGTGCACCGTTTTTTTCCAACGCCTCTCGAATCAACTCTACTGTGCTTGTTGTTGTTTTTTCTGCACGGGGAGCGGGGGAAATTATAAGGGCATTTTTTCCTTTTAATGCATGCATGAAATTACCCAGTGGTGTTACTGTTGGATTTGTCGCCGGGGTAATTGCTCCAATAACCCCCACTGGATGTGCGACCTCAATGATACCCATTTCAGGAATCTCGTTCATTATCCCAACGGATTTTTTGTCCTTTAAGTAATCCCAAAAAACTGCCGCAGTATCTGTATTTTTGCTTATTTTATCTTCAAATTTGCCCAAACCCGTTTCCTCCACTGCCAGTTTTGCCAATGGCACTGCATTTATATAAATAATTTTTGCGCTTTCATAAACCAATTGATCCACTTGCTCTTGGGTATAGTCGCTGATTTGTGCAAAAGCCTTTCTGGCTCTTTCAATCTTCTCTTGAATTGTCATAATCATTCTCCTTTTTGTAAAAAATCCTATAGTTGTTTTTAAATTTTCTAAATCAATCCTGGCAGACAATTCCTTCTTTTATATCAATGGTATAAGTAATTTCCAATTCCTTTGCCCATGAAAGATACTGCTCCACCTGGGCATCATCCAACATATCAGAAGAAATTAATCCTTTTTGGGTAATCTGCTCATTTACAAACAACTTGGTAAACAGGAAAGCTCCCTGCCCTGTGAGATACATTTCACCGGACATTTTTGCTTTTTCATAAGCCTCAACCAAACCGGGAGCAAAAACATGCAAATCTACCATTACATTCTTTCCATCCTTTTGGCCATAAGCTTCACACACAAAAGCACCCTCATCAGCAATCAAGCCTTCCTCAATGATTTCTTTAATTACCTCAGGATCCTTAGGTGCTGGAGGAACATGGGCAAGTATCAAATCAAAAGGGACAACCTTGTTTCCGTTTATTTCTTCCTCTTCACGAGATAATAATCCGGCTTTGTAAATGGGTTCTGCAAACTGAATGCCAATGCCGCCATACTTGAAAAAAGCATTTTTGCAGTTTTTAAAATGTTTCTCTCGATTAAAACCAATATAAACAGGTTCATCATGGGCATGTTCCACCAAGGTTACTTCTCGATAGCCCATTTCTTTCCATCTTCTTTTCACAGGTCTGCTGAAAGGGGTTGTTCTAATTTGTTGGCAATTTTCAAAAGCATAAGCATCTTCTTCCATGTCGCAAAGAGCCACAAGGGGAGACCACCAATAAGGAATAAACCGCTTAGATTCAACACCCTCATATACCATCATATTAATAGTGTCACATTCATCCAATTCGTTTACTGCTTTTCTGGCCATAACACACATAACACCGGGTGCAGAACCGGTTCCAATGATTGCTGTGGTTCCGTTTTCTGCAAACCGCTTCCCATATTCGTTATACATTATTTTGATACCTTCCAGCCAGTTATCTCTGGGATCCTCACAGTCAGCGATATTTTCACAAGCGGCAAGATCCTGATAATTTGCCTTTACACGAATTGCCGCTTCAAGCACAGTCACCCCAAAATCCAAGGGCATTACGTTGACAATTAATTGGCATCCCTCTGCCGCCGCAACAATTTCATCCACATTGGATGCATCTACCTGCTTTGGGATTCCTTTTTTCATAAATTTGGAAACTGCCTCAGCTGCTGCAAGGCTATAATCTGCACACACAATTTCTTCAATGTTTGGCTCCTGATCCAACTTTCGGCAAATTGTGGAACCTTGAACCCCACAACCACATACCATTACTTTTTTCATGTAAAATCCTCCCTTAAAGTAAACAAAATTTTTATCAAAACCGAATAAATGGTCGGCTGATTACACTGTAAAAATCACTCTTATTTCATATCTGGAACGATTCCATGCAAGGCTTTGATCCTCTCATCTAGTTTTTTGTTTCTACACTCCTGAAGCTCTTTCAACTTTGGGCCCTCTGTTTTCTTGCCGATTAGCCAAACAATGACCCCCAACACAATTAAGATAAGACCAAGCCACTTACACATAGAAACCATCCCATAAAAGTTACTGAATAATCCTTTTTCATATTTCTCTAGATAGTATTCTGCACCATAACTGCCTTCATACAGTTGCAAAAATACAGAGCCTCCTAAAGAAATTGCGCCGGACAAAACTGTATAAACTCCAATATCAATTAAATCGCCAAATCCAAGTTTTGTTTTTGGATTGAGGGGATAAGTATCCCTATCATCTAGGTATCTCCCTTTGTAAATCCACTTACAAAGAGGATACGTAAGCAAACCTAGAAACAAAACAGCAAAACCTGTAATAAAATAGTCAATACCACTGGCATAAATGGCAAAAGTACAAATGGCTAAAACAGAACCGGAAAGAAGTACCAAACCGACAGAACCACCTGGCATATAAGTAAGACCCATTTTTCTTCTAACTTCCACGGGATAACGTTTTCGAATTTTTACTACGCAAGCAATGAGCATCAAATAAATATATAGTTGAATGGGCGTTGTGGCCATTACGAGGGTTGTAAAATCAAAACGGCACGTAATGATTGTAAAAATTGCCAGAAGTACGATGGAAACAGTTGGAACACCTCTTTTATCAACTTTCTTCATGATTTTCGGGAACATATGATCATCAGACATAACAAAGAATGCTCTTGAACCATGAGCGATATAGGAGCAGAAAATGGAGCAGTTTGAAATGATTGCAACAATAACAAACAACACCCCAGCCCATGACCCAACGTATTGAATCAAAACATCGGCATAGCCCACAGTTCCACCACCTGATTCCGTTGACCAAGCAGACCATGAACCAATTGCAGCTAAGGCAGCCAGTGTGGGCAATATATAGGTTAATGCAATCAACGGCTGGGATAAACGCATGGCCTTTGGAATAATCTGGGGGTTATCAACCTCCTCTGCCATGTTTGACATGCATTCATAACCACAAAACATCCAAATAATTATGGCAATACTATCCCCAACAGAGTGAAATAAACCCACGTCTTCATTAAAGAATGGCTTCACAGGATTATAATTCCAGTTCATAAAACCTACAACTACCACTACTGCAAAAGCCACCAAGATTAAACCAATGAATACAGTTTCCAGTTTTTCTAACCAATCCAAACCGATGATATTTATAACGGAAAACAATACGACTACTACAACTTTAACTATGTATTCTGTTGCCGGTGTCAGGTGTATGATTTTCGCAGCATAGCCTGCAACCAAAGCACAGTATTGCGCTTGGCAAAGCCATGTGGTTAAAGCCGACCATAAACCAACCTGCCATCCCCAAAATTCACCAAAGGCTTCTCTACCCCAAGAATAAATTCCACCCTCAGTGGGATAAATTGATCCTAATTCTCCAACCATTTCGCATAGGGGAAAAGACCAAACAAACGGGAAAATGATTAGCATTGCAAGGGTTACTCCGGGACCACTGGCAGAAATGGCTTCCTCAATACCGAACGCACCGGCGGCAATGAAAGAATAAATTAATGCAATCACCCCGATGGTTGACATTTTCGATCTCTTTAACGCCTCTGTGCTTTTTTGTTGCATAGCTTTCCCTCCTTTTGACTTTATATTGATAAAACTAGCTTATTCAACTTTGTCCATATATATCAAAAGTATCAGCTGCAGCTAATCTTGTTTAAAAAGTACGGAGAGTATCTTATCGTTTCCTTTGGTGAATATTTAATGGTAGACATTTCTGTAACTAATTATTGTAAAGAAAGCAAAATTTGAATGTTCATGATATAAAAAAGACAGAGAAAATTTACTAACGTAAATTTCCTCTGTCTTTTTGCCAGTTGGTTATCGCCTCATTGGCTCCATCTAAGATGGTCTTTCCAGGGTGCCGTCAAACAGCCTTTTCTTTACCTGTCAGTTTCGCCATACCACCCGTTAAATGGTTTAACTTTCCGCGTCGGTCCTCACGAAGGAGTGTTTCAGACTGTTGTCATACGGTTCATATTTAATTGATGGTTCAATATTGTTTATTATCAGAATGCAGTAGTATCATTAAAAAGGATAATTTAAGAATGTACTTCACCAATACTGTTTATAAATTATATTTGTATTTACAAAATTTTATACATAATAATATGGGATTTGATAATGTGAATTCTCTGTCCAAACCAGCATATCCTAATAAATTAATATGATCCTAATTGTACATATATTCCAATCTGCACTCTGCCATTTTTATTTTTTTCAAATTATTATTTTCATCTAGTATGCTATGCATCAAAGGAAAAGCATAAAAAAGATAGGCATTGTAAAAATACATAATACTGTGGTTACGAAAATATACTTACTGGCCAATGCTTCATCTGCACCAAATTCCGCCGCCAATATGGCACAAAATGCTCCAATAGGGGTTGATAATCCCACTACGATTACCCCCAAAATTAACCGATCGTGAATAAAGGGTTTTAATATTATGTAAGAAGTCAATGGCATGAAAATTAAACGAATAAAAGAGACAGGATATGCCCATTTTTCCGTAATTGTTTCCTTAAAGTCAAATTTACCAAGAATGGCGCCAATATAAATCATAGCCAAAGGCGAGAGCATCCCTCCTACCATACTAACAGTATCCTTGATGGGTGCTGGTAAACGAATATTTCCCAGAAAGAGCAAAAGACCGATCAGTGTTGCCACATTTACAGGTGCCGCCAACAGTTTTTTAAAATCCACCTTGCTTTGCGTTGGATTGTCACCACACTTTTGCAAAACAATCACGCCCAAAGTATAGGCTGTTGTGTTAAAAGCAAAGCTGGCAAATGCGCAGTAAAACACACTGTCCCCTCCAAAAATCATAGCAATAACCGGCACTCCCATAAAACCGATATTAGCAAACATACAGCTAAAAATCCAAATGCCCTTGGCTTTCTCTGGTACCTTCAAAACCCGGAAAGAAAGCCAGCCTACAATCAGCCCCCAAAAATGCATAATCACGCAAACCACAAATACCGTGGCACCGCCACGAAACAGCTCAGGGGTATAGTCAATTTGTAAAGAAGAAATCACAAAACACGGAATAATAATGCGAGTTAAAAAACCCGCAAAATCCTCCACAAAGCTATCTCCCATGATTTTTTTCTTCCGGCAGAAATATCCGATTAAGAGAAGAAAAAATATAATCATTAATTTATTCAGCACTGTTAAAACTGCACCCATACCATTGACCATCCCCTAAAATGTTTTTATGTAGATTTTAACCGATTATTTGTTTACTGTATAGGTGCATTTTCCTTTTTGAATAATATCTAAATATTCTGCGCTGCCATAAGTCCCATTTTACTGCTGGCTTCATAGGTGCACCTGCATGGGGAGTGATCGTACCCAATTTCACCACTTTTTAATGCGTCATACAGTGCATCTTCATCAATAATTCCCCCTCGAGCCGTATTCACAATCACTGCATTGTTTTTATTTTACTAGCCTAAAATCACTAATTGTATGAATTGTTCTACGACGAAACTTATCATGCAATCATTTTATGCCATTCAATTATCTTAGCCATTTCACAAAATCATTTCAAAACATAATTCTATTTACTTATATCAAAAAGACAGAAATCATATGCCCCTCAGAACATATTTTTAGCTATTCATATTATATTTCTTGGTCCTATTTCCCCCTTATCTTCTAGGTTTTTTACTTATATTTAAAAAAGGACTTGCCCTGCAAATTGCAGATAACAAGTCCTCATGGAAAGTCAGAAATTATGTACTTTAAATCATCAGAAAGCTAGTAATTCATGATTATAGGAAGAACAAAACAATGCAAGGGTTAATTAAACTGTATATATTCCTCCATCTTTACGCAAACGAAACTTTCCGACTTCTTCTTGTAAGGTTTGCGCCTGTGCCGCAAGTTCCTCACTAGCAGCTGAGCTTTCTTCTGCAGTTGCTGCATTGGTCTGAACGACGGCAGAAACTTGAGTTAGACCTTGACTAATCTGCTCAATGGCACTTGCCTGCTCCATAGAAGCATACTCAATTTGTTCAATTGAACTTGAAACCATTTGAGCTTTTTCTGAAACTCTATCCAGTACTTTAAGGGTTTCAGTGGCCAACCGTTCCCCTTCGGCAACGGTTTCCGTAGATTTTTGAATTAGATCAGCAGTCTGCTTTGCAGCCTCGGCAGATTTGGCTGCAAGGTTACGCACCTCGTCAGCCACCACTGCAAATCCCTTCCCTGCCTCGCCTGCCCGTGCTGCTTCAACTGCCGCATTTAGTGCAAGAATATTGGTCTGGAAAGCGATATCCTCCACAAGTTTTGTGATTTTTGAAATTTTTTGAGAGGACTCCCCAATTTCCCGCATGGATGTATTCAGATGCTGCATATAGGTGTTGCTTTCCATTACACCTTGTCCAGCCTGTTCCACATACTCCGATGCTTGTTTCACGTTTGTGGCATTTTGAACAGCCTGTTCCGATACTGTGGTTATGGAGGCATTGAGTTCTTCAATGGTTGCCGCCTGTTCTGTTGTACCGGAGGATAGTGCCTGGGCTCCGTCGGAAACTTGACCGGCACCTGCATTTACCTGATTGGCAGCATCATTAATTAGTAGCATTGTCTGATTCAGTTTTGTAGTGGTTTCTGTCATTGCCGTCTTAATTGCCGTAAAATCGCCAACATAATCCAAATCAATACATATATGCATATCTCCCCTAGAAAGCTGCCCTAACTTTGCTGAAATATCATCAATATAGGCACTGAGCATGGCATTTGTGTTGCGAATGCTGTTGGCCATATGTCCAAGTTCGTCATTACTTTCATACGATATTTGAGCATGCAAATTTCCTTCTGCCATTTCACGAAAAGCAGATTCAATTTCTCTAACAGGCGTTAAAATGGCTTTGGTTAGAACAAAAATCATGCCCAAAACAACAAGTAAAGCAATTGAAACTGTACTCGCCAACAAAATCCAAGCCTCCAAAACAACTCTATGAGAGGCTTCTTTTTGTTGCAGTGCTTTTTCAGCACCAACCACATTCATTTGCTCCATTATATCACCAATTTTATTGAACGTTGGCAGATAATCCTTTTGAAATACCACGTAGGCCTCTTTAGCATCTTGTTGCTCTGAACTTCTAAGCAATTTATAAATAGACTCTCTGGCTTCAACGGCCTTTGTTAGGTTTTGCTGAATTTCTGCAATATTATTATCATTTGCATTGTTGCGTTGATTGGTGCTAAATGCTTCAAAGTTTGTTTTAAAACTTTTCGCACTTTCATCTGCAAGTGTCAATGAATCTTCATAATTCTCACCAATGTTCTTTTGTATAATTGAAAGAAGCAAATAACGCTGACAAGATGTCATATCTCGCTGTGCAGACAAGTTTGCGCTAGTTAGAGGATAGGTAAATTTAGAATATAGTGTGATCTGATCACTGACGTTTTTAATTCCCCATACGGATGTGCCTATTGATGTCATCAGAATTAAAAAAACAACAAAAAATCCTACCGAAAGCTTCCACCGAACAGTAAGATTTTTCAACAGAACTTTTGACCTCTTTTTTTCCTTGTGACCCATAAAATTTCCTCCTTCGTCCTTTTAACATTCTCTCTTCTTTTAATTTGTTTTATTCAGAGTACACTTCAAACCTCTTCATAAACTATTGGAAAATATAGATTCCAATAGTTTCCTTTCAGTTGGTTGGTCATTGCACTCTAATTTAATTAATGCCTCTTTACAAATTGCGTAAAGAGGCATTTCTGCTTAAGAAATCTCATCACAACACTCTGTCTTGTCCAATACTGAAGTAGACCAAATATTTGGTGCTATAGGGTCACTATTTTGCATAATCATGCTGGGCTTTTATGATAGAAATCATAGTATATATTTTCTTATGATTACATATTATACCTTATTATGATATAATTTGCAATAATTCATTGTAAAAAAATGTTTAAATTTGAATTTTATTGTTATATATGTCATAAATTTCTTTATATTCAAGCAAAAACAGCTCAATCTTTTTTCATTTAGGTATGAGATAACGCACAGTTTTGCAAATCAAATTGAAAATAGTTACCCTGTTATGAGTGAACACTAACTTATATCTACTATATTCACGAAGGAGTAGTATTTTATGTAAACTCGAGAAAACATATAGAGATAGCGATGACCCAATATATAGAAGAGAGATAACTCCTATCAAGTCTATCGGTTTCAATTTTATGGGGAAAGCTTAGGACAAGTGAAAAGCCGAAGGAATTAAAAATCCAACGGCTTTTTTAAAAAATGAAACACACTTATGGGCCAAAAGACAATTTCAGCCTGCCCCTCATATTAGAATCATTAGCCTAAATTTATCTTTATATCACTTTTTTTCTTAAACATGCACCTATTGCACAGCCAATGATGGAGGGTAAAATCCATGCACAGCCGTAATTAGCAAAGGGAAGATGATTTACGAAATCCACCCCAACCCCATATTTCGCTGCAAGTTCCAGGGCGCTTGTCAAAAATGCAAAATACGCACCGAAACGAGGAATATTGTCATTCTTGAATATGTTATCAAAAAATGTCAGCAATACCAAAACCAAAATAGGCGGATACAGTAAACCAAGAATGGGCGCAGATACATTTATGATTTTAGTTAAACCGAAGTTGGAAACTACAAAACTGAAGATACAGATACCAATTACAAGATGGCTATATTTTATTTTATTGTTGAACAAGTTTTGGAAATAATCGGCGGCTACGGAAGTCAGCCCCACCGCAGTGGTCAGACATGCCAAGAATACAATCACAGCCAACAAAACCATGCCCGTCTGTCCTGTCAGAGCTTTTGCAATAGCCAACAGTAAAGCTGCTTGGTTTAAATCTTCATATCCCCCTCCAGACGAGGTGGCACCAAGGTAGGTTAGCCCACAGTATACCAGCATCAGCAAAACGCCTGCAATAATCCCCGCCATACCAACCATGCGACTTACTTCTTGTTTCTCTGTAAAGCCTTTATGATACGCCGCTGTTGTAAATATGCCCGTTAAAAGAAGTGCGCCAATGCCATCCATAGTCTGATAACCAGACAGCATTCCTTCTTTCAAAGGAACAACTTGAGATGTAGTAGTTATGGGGCCAATGGGCGATACGATTCCTAAAATAATTAAAGCCAACATAACGGCAAGCAAAACCGGTGTTAAATAATTCCCAACAATATCAACAACTTTTGTTGGGCGTATCGTTAAGAGTAATACAACTGCAAAAAACACTCCACCAAAAATCCATGGATTGATACCTGGTAACAGTGTGGAGACTCCCATTTCAAACGTAGTTGCTGCTGTTCTTGGAATGCATAAACCTGGGCCAATACAAATAATAATGATCCCCGCCATGATTTCTCCTGGGATTTTTCCAATTTTACCAACGACACCTTGAATATTTCCTTGGCGATTAAAAACTGTCGCTAATATTGCAAGAACGCCAAGGCCAACATCCATAATAAAAAATCCAAAAAAACCCAAAAACCAAGATGAACCTGTTTCACGCCCTAGGTATGGGGGAAATATCAAGTTCCCTGCACCAAAAAAAGTTGCAAAAAGTGCCAAACCCATAATAAGTATTGTTTTCCCTTTGCTTGTCTTCATCCAAATCCTCCTACTTTTCCATTTTAAGTAATGAGTTTCGTTTATAAGGCTTTCATTTCTTCCAACAACATTTTGAATTTAGGCAATGATCTCTGAACTGTTTCGGGACTGACGCAATAGGATAGTCTTATGTAGCCCTTACACCCAAAGGCAGAACCTGGAACTGTTAAAAGTAGATATTTCTTTGCTAAATCTACAAATTCATTATCGTTTTCAATTGGCGTTTTCATCCAAAGGTAAAAGGCACCATCAGGTTTGATACAGGTGTAACCTATTTCCGACAGACCTTGATAAAGAGCATCCCGATTCTTTTTATAAAAGTTTAGATCAGCTACTTCATCCACGCAGCGCGCAATCATTCTCTGTTGTAAGGATGGGGCATTGACAAAACCTAATATCCTTGTGGCCACATTCAAAGCACTCATCAGCTCTTTAAAATCAGCAATATTTTCTGAAACCGCAAGATAACCAATACGTTCCCCAGGCAGAGAAAGGGATTTAGACCAAGAATAGCCGATGATGGTATTATTATAATATTTAGTAATAAAAGGCGGTTTCACAGTTTCATCGTAAACCAGCTCACGATACGGCTCATCAGCAAAAATATAAATTTCTGTGTTATACTCTTTCTGCTTTTCCTCCAGCACTTTTGCAATCTCAATTATAGTACTTTCAGGATATATTACCCCTGTTGGATTGTTTGGTGAATTGATTATCACCATTTTTGTTTTGGCAGTAATATAGTTGGCAAGGATTTTCGCATCGGGAATAAAGGATGGGGCATTTGGAGGAACAATTACAAGCTTCGCCTCCACATTAGATACATAACATCGATATTCTCCAAAGAAAGGAGCAAAAACCACAACCTCATCACAGGGATTCAGTAATGCCCTCATTGCAACATTCATACCACCGGCAGCCCCTACTGTCATGACAATGGAATCCGCTGTAAAGTTCGTTTGAAACCGGCGATTTAAGGAATTTGCAACGGTATTACGTACATCTTCATAGCCTGAGTTATTCATATAGCCATGGAGAAAAACTGGATCCTCATCTTTTATAACAGCTTCCAGTGCTTCATTCACAGTATTCGGCGCCGCCAAATTAGGATTGCCTAAGCTAAAGTCGCATACATTCTCAGCCCCATGAATCTGTGCCATTTGTTTGCCTTCTTCAAACATTTTCCGTATAGCCGAACTGTTTGATACAAGCTCTTTCATTTTCTCAGCTATCATATGATTTTCCTCCCCTATTTTTTACCTCCGATTAGATCCACGCCAAATTTTCTGGCTTTCAGCCCCTTGAATTAGCTCATCTCTAAAATCAGGATGTGCCAAAGAAATCAGCATTTCAGCCCGTTCCCACGTTGATCGTCCTGCCAGATTCACACATCCGTATTCACTTACGATATAGGATGCCTGCGTACGTGGGGTTGTAATAATATCGCCCCCTGTGAACTTAGGTAGTATTCTGGAATGGGTCTGACCGTTTTTATCTGTAAATGCAGAGCTCATACAGATAAAGCTTTTGCCCCCTCGTGACATATATGCCCCTGTGGCAAAATCCAGCTGTCCACCTGTTCCTGAAATATGACGTGTACCCGAGCTTTCGGAAGATACTTGACCATAAAGATCGATTCCGATACAACTATTGATAGAAATCAATCCATCTATTTGGGACATGACCTCAGGGCTATTGACATAGTCCATGGGAAAAGATATAAGCCCCCGATTCTCCTTAACCCAGTCATACAACTTCTGGGTGCCCAGTGCGATGCCAAACACACCCTTATCTTTGTGGAGCGTTTTACAGCTATGATCCAATTTACCAGCCTCATATAAGTCCAGAAACCCATCAGACATTAATTCTGTATGCATGCCCAAATGCTTTAAATCAGAATCTGCAATTAACTTTCCAACAGAATTAGGCATTCCGCCAATCCCCAATTGAAGTACTGCACCATCAGACAAATGGGGCATAATTTGCATAGCAATCTTTTCATCAATCTGCGTTGCTTTTGCAATAGGTAATTGGGCAAGGGGTGGATGCTCTCCCTCCACTACCACATCCACCTGTGAAATATGAATGCAGTCATCTTTTCCGCCATATACACTAGGAAGGTTCTCATTGACTTCCAAAATAATAATGTCTGCTGTATCCAAAATGGCCTTTGTTGTGCAGTTTACAAACGAAAAACTGAAATAACCCAATCTATCCATTGGTGCAACAGAAATCATGGCTACATTTACAGTTAAATACCTTCTATAATAAGAAGCCTCATTGCGAAACAACATTGGCGTATAGTAGCAAAGTCCTTCCTCACACAATTTTCTTTCATATCCAGTACAATGCCAACTGTGGTAGGTGAAAGACTCCTGAGTCCTATCCTGCTCAACAATTTGGATTGGATTCAACGCCAAATTGCCCCTGACTTTAACATCCTTCAATGTTCCTTTTCTTTTGGCTAACGCATAATCAAGTAAATAAGGGGTACCCACACCTGTACTGTAGTCTACCCAATCTCCATCTTTCACTAAGCGTACAGCCTCATCTGGTATCCTTAATTTTGCTCTATATTCCTGATAAAACTGATTTGAACCCATTGTTGCTCCTCCATTTTCATTATTTTACAACGTTCATCCCACAGCGAACTGCTTTCAAGTTCACATCAACAAACCCAGGTTTCACCTGTTTCTTGATGATATTTTCCCAATCGATATTTTCTAGCCCCATGGCTTTAATAATTGTACCCAACAAAACAATATTTGCAGCTTTGACATTGCCTAAATCCAGTGCCATCTGGGTAGCATCCAACACAATTGTTTTCACATGCTTCTGTATTTCTTCCACGGCATTTTTCGGATAAACTGCATCCCCAGCCAATATTGGCATGGAAGGGATTTCATGTTCATTCACTACAGCCAAACCATCAGGTTTCAGATATGCCAGCGCCCTCAGGGCCTCCATTCTTTCAAAAGAAACCAACATATCCGCTTCACCGGGATCAATGGTGGTTGCTTCTACTTTCTCACCATAACGAACATGAGAGGAAACACTACCGCCACGCTGAGACATCCCGTGAATTTCACTCATCTTAACATCATATCCCGCTTCCATCAGCCCTTGGGTGAGAAGCTTTGCTGCCAAAATAGTACCCTGACCGCCAACACCAACCAGTAAAACATTCTTTGTCATAGCATTCACGCCTCCTTCCACTCAATCGCATTTTTAGGACACAACTGGTTGCATATGCCACAGCCTAAACACTGTATATCATCAATTACAGCCTGTTTCTTTTCACCATCATATCGAATTGCCGGACAGCCGCACTTCATGCACAGTTTGCAGCCAATACATTTTTCCTCATTAATAACCATTTTTCTAGTGAAAGCCCCTGCAAAATTATTGTTATCCTCCGTGGAGAATTTTTTGAGTGCGCAAGGCCATTTTGTAATAATAACAGAAGGTTCATCCAATTCCAAGAATTCATCCAAAACTTTGCTCACTTCATTTAGCTGGTTAGGATTTATTGTGCAGATATGCTGAATGCCCAATGCACGGACAATACCCTCGATGTCCACTGCTGGTGCATGCTCACCCTTGGCATTATAGCCTGTTCCGGGATTTTCCTGGTGTCCTGTCATCCCAGTGATACGGTTATCCAAAATCACACTCACTGTATTGCTATTGTTATAAACAACATCCATCAAAGATGTTATACCCGAATGTAAGAATGTTGAATCACCCAAAACGGAAACCACACGCATTTTTTCTTCTTTCTTCATATTGAAGATTTTCTGGGCGCCATGCCCAATACTAAATCCGCCACCCATACAAATTAATGAATCCATGGCATTATATGGTTTTGCAAAACCCAGAGAATAACACCCTATATCTCCTGAGACCATAACATTTTTACGTTTTCCCAGTTCATAGAAAAAACCTCTATGAGGGCAGCCAGCGCACAATGTTGGCGGTCTGTCTACTACCATTCCGTCGGGATAAGTAATCAACGGAATTTCTAAATTAAAAAATGCTTTTTTGATTACATCAGGGGTCATTTCCCCGTATTTGGGCAGTAAATCCTTACCATGGCAATCAAAACCTAGAAGCTTTACTCGTTCCTCGATATAGGGATCGTTCTCTTCTATGATATAAATTGTGTCCATTTGTCGGCAGAAATCAATAATTTTCTCATCCGGCATGGGATATGTAAAACCCAATTTTAAGTACGAGGCATTCTCTTTAAAAACCTCTTTTGCGTAATGATAGCAAGCGCCAGAGCTTATAACGCCAACCTTTGAATTATTCATCTCAGTAAAGTTAAAGGGCGTTGACTCTGCAAATATTTTCAGCTTTTCTAATTTCACTTCTAAATTCCTGCGCAAACCCTTTGCATTTGCAGGAACACATACATATTTTTTTACATCCTTTAGGTATTCTTTGATGGGAACTTCTTTTCTTTCACCCAATGTGACAATAGATTTACCATGACAAACCCTTGTTGTCATACGAATCAGAACAGGACAGTCATAAAGTTCACTGATGCGATATGCCTCAATCACCATATCTCTACATTCTTGGCTATTAGCAGGTTCAAACATAGGTACTTTCCCAGCCTTAGCGTAGTTGCGGTTATCCTGTTCATTCTGAGCAGAATGCTGTCCCGGCTCGTCTGCGGTAATAATAACTGCACCGCCATTGACTCCTGTATAAGCAAATGTAAAGAAAGGATCAGCAGCCACATTCAGCCCCACATGCTTCATTGCCGCCAATGCTCTCCCCCCTGCAATAGAAGCACCAATGGCTGATTCGAGCGCCACTTTTTCATTTGGTGCCCATTCAGCACATACCTCCTCATAACCTGAAATGCTCTCTAAAATTTCTGTAGAGGGTGTCCCCGGATAAGCAGACGCAAAATGGACACCTGCTTCAAATGCCCCCCGCGCAATTGCCTCATCCCCAGTTAATAACTGTTTCATCTTCATTCTCCTTCCCTAAAAAAGCAATAATTATTTCTGTTTTTTATATATTATGCATGATGCATTATGGATCATGCACGATTTATATTAAATAATTACCATATTATACTGTTTTTGTCAACATTTTTTTGCAAAAGTTGCTTTTGCATATAACTTCTGTGCTTTTTGAGGTGTTTTTGGTATTGATAGATCCATTTATTCATTGATTTTTTCTTTAAAATATGACATAATTTCAGTTACAAACATAAGCTTAAGCTAAGAAAGGAGGCTATTTTAAATAATGCCTTCAATAAAATTACAAAAATCAACGATGAAAGACCAAGTATACGAAATTATTAAAGAGATGATTTTGAATCAGACCTACCATTTAGGTGAAAAAATAAATATCGACACATTAGCTACGGAATTAAACGTGAGCAACTCCCCAATACGTGAAGCCCTTACCATGCTGGAAAAGCAAGGTCTGGTGGAATATGTTCCTAATGTGGGCTCACGAATTATTTCTTTTTCCCCTACCGCCTTTCGTGAAATTTGTTTTTCTTTATTTACCGTTGTTTACGGTGCATATGAGTTATGCTTGTCACAAAATAAAATAAATATCGCTATCGAAAAAATGCGCCAGCTTCTGCAAGTGCAAAAAGATATTGAAGATCATTCGGATATGCAAACCTCCATCAAATATGCCCTTGCTTTTGACAAAAGCATCGTTTACGCAACCCAAAACACTTATCTGCTTTCGATTTACGAACAAATGGAGGATATTTTCTTTTTGATGGCATTGCACATCAATCAAAGAAATGCCGAGGAACATCAAAGAAACATCTTTGAGCATTCCATGATTCTTGAAAGTATTGAAAAAAATGATATTGCTTCGGCAAAACATTGGTTCTTTATTCATTATGATAAGCATGTATAATTCTTAAAATGGTCTTCTTATTGAAAAAGCCATTCATTGTCTATTCCTGATTAGCATTTATAAAAAACCTCCTGCGCTCTATTTGATGTTAAGGCAATCTAATAGTGTGTAGGAGGTTCTTTTTAGTAATTTTAACATTCTAAAATTGCGTGATATCATTGAATTCAAAACACGAATATCTTTTTCGCAATCAATATTCCATAGCTCATTTTGCTGTTGGAAAACTGACTTCCACGTAAAGAAAGCTATCTTCAAAATACCTCCAAAGGAAAAATAAAACGACATTTTAAAATATTATTTTTAATTGATTGACAAGATATGCCATCGGCATTTATATTAAATTTATAAGGATATAATATTGCAGATTTTTAAGAAAGAAGGTTGAAGAATATCATATTTGAACCACAACATTTACATGGAAATGCAAAACAAGTAGTGTTATCTAAGATTGGATTTTTGGAAATGAAATGCTAGGGTTAAGTGTTCATACAAACATATTAAATGGGGGCTGCTAATGAAAAAATTATTATTCAGACAAACAATCGCACTTGCTTTAACAATGATTATGGTAATATCTATGATGCCCTTTACAGCATTTGCCGATGCACCAAATGCACCTACGGCGACGGCAGGTGAAGGTGCAATAGAGGTAAGTGATTTTAGCTCCGGTGCAATTCTTAAATTGTACGATAAGACACAAAACATAGTACTTAAAACGACAGACCCTATAACAGATACCACCTATACATTTGAAAATGTGGTACCCAATGTAACCATGTATTATGTTACACAAACAGTTGGCGAATTGGAAAGCCAAAATTCAAATTTTGTTAACCCGATTCTTAAAACTCCAACTGCAACAGCAGGCGTCGGTTTCATTGATGTAAGCAATGTTTACACAGGCGCTAATGTAACTTTGTATACTTTTTCAGGGTCTGAGGTATCTAGTGTTACTGCAAGCAACAGTGACGATTCTATTAGATTTAGCGGATTAACAGTAGGGGCACAGTATTACGTTAATCAAAGCATAAATGGGGTCGTGAGTGCAGAAGCATATGCCACAGTTTCAGCACCCAATGCACCAGCGGCACCTAAGGTAACACCAAAATTGGAAAGCATATTGGTAGAAAATTTTACATCAGGGGCCACCCTTAAACTATACGATATAGATAGTAACTCAGTTTGTGCAACTGCAACAGATGTAACCGAATCAACATATACCTTTGAAAATGTAGTTCCTAAAAAAACTGCGTACTATGTTACTCAAACAGTAAATGGAATTGAAGGAGCAAACACTGAATTTATTAATTCCATCCTTAGAGTTCCAACTGCAACAGCAGGCGTTGGTTTCATTGATGTAAGCAATGTTTACACAGGCGCTAATGTAACTTTATATACTTTTGCAGGGTCTGAGGTATCTAGTGTTACAGCAACCAACAGTGACGATTCTATTAGATTTAGCGGATTAACAGTAGGGGCACAGTATTACGTTAATCAAAGCATAAATGGGGTCGTGAGTGCAGAAGCATATGCCACAGTTTCAGCACCCAATGCACCAGCGGCACCTAAGGTAACACCAAAATTGGAAAGCATATTGGTAGAAAATTTTACATCAGGGGCCACCCTTAAACTATACGATATAGATAGTAACTCAGTTTGTGCAACTGCGACAGATGTAACTGAATCAACATTTACCTTTGAAAATGTAGTTCCTAAAAAAACGGAATACTATGTTACTCAAACAGTCAGTGGTATTGAAAGCGTTAATTCTACTTTTGTTAATTCCATACTTAGGGTTCCAGAGGCTGCTGGGGGATTTAACTATGTGGATGTATCTAACGTATATCCAGATGCCACAGTTAGCTTATACACTTTTGCCGGCAATTTAATTTCCAGCAATCCAACAAGCATTGGTAACGGTACGGTAAGGTTTAGCGGCTTAGAACAAGGAACAAGATATTATGTAATTCAGGGGATTAATGATGTCGTTAGTGAAGCATCCACCAGTGTCAGAACACTTACAATTCCATCAGCACCAACAAATGTTGTGGCAACAGTAGTAAACGGAGAAGTGTTCGTAAGCTTTACGCCACCGGCTGACAACGGGGGAAGCACAATTACACATTATTCAGTAACTTCCACCCCCGGTTTGATTATTGCAAATGGTACAGGCACTACTTTCTCTATTTCCGGACTAAGTCGTGGCGTTAGCTACACATTTACAGTATCTGCGACTAACGCCCTTGGAGTAAGTAACCAGTCAGCTCCATCAAATGCGATTATGCTTCATAAATCCAAAGGAAATTCCGGTGGTTCCACATCAGTTACCCCAACCTCAACAACGGCAACCAATAATGATGGTGTGGTATTCGTAAATGGTAAGGCAGAAACAGCAGGAACAATAACTAGCAAAACAGATGCAAATGGACAATCAATAAAAATCTTCACTGTGGATGTTACTAAGCTAGAAAAGAAATTAGAAACTGAGGGCAAAGGCGCAACTGCAACCATTTCCATAAATGAAGATTCTGGCATTGCTCAAGGTATCCTTACTGGTCAGATGATAAAGAGCATGGAGGACAAAAGTGCTACTTTAGTTTTGGAAACAAAAACTGCTACATACACCCTCCCCGCAGAACAAATTGATATTGACACCGTATCTCAACAACTTGGACAAGGGATATCCCTTGCAGATATAAAGGTAAGCATCAGTATTGCAGAGCCTTCAACAAGCAAGGTAAAATTGATTGAGAATACCGCTACCCACGAAGGATTTACTGTTATGGTACCGGGGGTAGATTTTGAAATTAATTGTACTCACAACGGTAAGACCGTAGAAATTGAAAAATTCAATTCTTATGTTGAAAGATTAGTAGCAATCCCTGAAAATGTCGATCCTAATAAGATTACAACGGGCATTGTAATAGATGAAAAAGGCAATATACGACATGTACCAACGCAAGTTGTCAAAATTGATGAAAAGTATTTTGCAAAGATAAATAGTGTAACGAATAGTACCTATACCGTAATATGGAATCCAATCACATATGCAGATGTTGAAAATCATTGGGCAAAGGATTCTATAAATAATATGGGCTCTCGCATGGTGGTTTCAGGTGTAGGCAATGGGAATTATAACCCCGATGCTGCTATTACACGGGCAGAGTTTGCAGCTATGGTTGTAAGAGCACTTGGGCTTGAACTTGGAAAAGGAACGGACAGCTTTACTGATATCGATTCTGCCGACTGGTTCAAACCTTTTGCAGAAACAGCGAGCCAATATGGCATTATCATGGGCTACAATGAAAAAACATTTGCCCCAAATGATAAAATCACCCGAGAGCAGGCAATCGCTATGACCGCCAGAGCCATGAAGCTTACAGGTAAAGAAACTGAGCTATCAGATCAAGAACTAAACTCCATTTTGAACACCTTTTCAGATGCGCAAGATGTATCAAACTATGCAAAGAAAAGCCTTGGAGTTTGCTTGAAACATGACATCATTTCAGGAACAGGAAATGGATATTTATCTCCAAAGAATGATGTTACAAGGGCGGAAGTTGCTGTCATTCTAGAAAAACTATTGAAAAAATCAAACTTAATCTAATGCATACGAAAGAAGCACTGTTCTACAAATAAGAACAGTGCTTCTTTTTATGGTTTACCATTTTATATTTTTAATTTAAAGATTACACATGATATGGGAAAAGTAACTGCTATTTTTTTAAAAACCTTGCCAGCCTTAAATTTTCATTACATATCACTCTAAAATTATATCAGTAACTTCCCTACTCTCAGTTTACAGGAAAAGACGATATAATTTAATTCTAAATATCAAATTAAGAATTACCATTTAATTCATCAAAGATTTCTTTTACAGTTGTAATCTTATCCACCCGCCATACATTCTCACCACAGAAAAGAAGAGAATTCTCTTGTTCTCCTACTGCTGCTTCCATGAGGGCACGAGAAATACAGTAATGGGTTGTTGCAGGATTGCAGTTCTCAATGCAATTAAAACATTTTACCACAGGTTGACGTCCTAATTCTCTTTCCTTCGTGAAGGTATTACGAATTGCTCTGCCCGGCAACCCAACAGGACTTTTCACAATCATAACATCCTCTTTTTTTGCATTAATATATGCTTCTTTGTATGCATCAGCTGCGTCACATTCTTCCGTTGCCACAAATCTAGTTGCCATTTGTACCCCACTGCAACCCAAACCTATATAATGGTCAATATCAGCTCTGTCATAGACACCACCAGCAAAGAAAACTGGAATATGACCATATTTTTCTTCAAAGCTATTCACGTATTCAACAATCTTTACAACTTCCTGATCATATTCTTCATTGGTCAGATTTTCTGCCTCTTCTGGTGTAAAACCCAAATGACCACCGGCTTTTGGCCCCTCTATAACCACAAAATCTGACACACGACCAAATTTTTTATCCCATCTTTTAAACATTAATTGAACGGCTCTCAAAGAGGAAACAATGGGTGCAAATTTCACCTTTGTGTCCTTAAGTAATTCGGGAAGCTCTAACGGCAGCCCCGCACCAGAAATTATAACATCGGCACCGCTATCAACGCAACATTGCACATATTGGTCAAAGTTTGTGCATACACGCATGATATTTACACCAATAACGCCATTCTTACTTATTTCTTTGGCCTTTCTTATATTTTCTGCCAAAGCCTCGAGATTCGCTTTCAAAGGCTCTTTGCCAAAGTTCTCTTTTAAAAAACCGGGTTGTGCCGCTGAAATGACACCTACTCCACCTTGCGCTGCAACCGCTCCAGCTAAACGCCAAAGGCTAATTCCAATACCCATTCCACCTTGAATAATGGGCACTTTTATTTCTAAGTCACCAATTCGTACCCCTTTGAGTTTAATCATTTTGCACCTCGTTTTGTATTTAATAATAACACGTTTATCTTATAATATGATAATATATACCATATCATCTGTCAATAGAAACTACATCATCTCCCCTGCCCTTCACAACAGTTAAACCGATCTAAATTAACCAATGTTAATGCTATATTCCCCAGTTAATTTTCAATTTATGAGTGATTTATTTGGAACTTTCATTCATGTATTTTAAAGCAATCACATTTGTACTTCATTGGCACCACAGCCTTCAATATTTTCGTCTCTTTTTTAAAGTAAAAATCGAGAGATGGAACATGCATTCCACCCCTCGGAAATCCCTTCTTCTTTTCAATTTTGGTATCTTATTTACGCATTCCGAATGTCCATTCTATGGGTAATTATGGATTATATTTCATGCATAAGATAAGGGCAAAAACATTATATCAGCGCACTATTCCATAGAAATCTTAAGTGTTTATGATTACTTTTCTTTAACATAATCAGCTACATCATTCACTTTTTTCATACCTGGCGAAATATGTTGCTACATCACAGCATTTCATCAGACCGCTCATGACACAACCACCTTTCGCCCCTGCCTCATGGACAGCGCCAATGTTGTCTTGGTCGATCCCTCCAATGGCATATACGGGGATAGACACACTGGCACAAACATGCTCTAAAAAGTGAAGCCCTCGTCCCTCTAAACCCTTTTTACAGTCTGTTGAAAAGATATGTCCTGCAATTATATAAGAGCAGCCAAGGCGCTGGGCCTCCAAAGCTTCCTTGATGGAATGACAGGAGCTTCCAATTACTTGAAAGCGGGTTTTTTTGGTTTCGGTCACATCTCTCAGGATGGGCAACGGGAGATGTATTGCCTGGGCGCCAAGCTCTATAGCAACATCCACAAAACTGTGTAGGATACAGGGGACTTGGTGCTTTGTACAAATTTGGAACACCTGTTTTGCCAACTGCTTATATGCTTCTTCTGATAAATCCTTTTCCCGTAGAATAATGCCGTTAGGATGATTGAAGGCAATTCTTTCTATGCGGTGTAGAAAATCCCCTTCACACAGCTGACGATTGGTGACACAAATAATATTATACATATAGATAATCATTGAGAACAGGTTGCAAGCCTTCCTCTGAAATATCCTGATACATTTGATCTAAACTGCGATTGTCATCAATCTCGAACTGTTCATCACCTTGTTCTTCATCCGATTCCTTTCCCTTATATTTGTTTTCATGGTCACCAATACCTGTTGAAACACCGGCAGAAACCTTGGTAGCCGCAATTTTCACGATGCCATTGCGAAAGGACGCACTCTCACGAGAAGACACAGTGATTCCAACGAATGGCAAAAAAATACGATACGCACATATCATTTGACAGAGTTGTTTTTCACCAACATCCATAGGATTAATTTTATCATTGTTGATGATAGGCCGAAGTCTTGGGCAAGAGAGAGACATCTCTGCTTGAGGATACTTTTTTTGTAAATAATATACATGAAGTGCGCTGGCAAGGGCATCTTTTCTAAAATCCGAAAGCCCTAATAATGCAGAAAATCCAACTCCTCGCATTCCTCCTCTAAGGGCACGCTCTTGGGCATCAAAGCGATATGGCCAAACACGCTTATGACCACAAAGATGAATAGTTTCATATTTCTCTGGATCATAGGTTTCCTGAAACACAGTTACATAGTCAGCGCCACATTGATGGAGATATCTATATTCATCAGTATTAACAGGATAGATTTCCAACCCAACCATACGAAAATATTTTCGTGCCAACTTGCATGCCTCACCAATATAGGCCACATCACTTTGACTACGACTTTCCCCAGTAAGTATTAGAATTTCCTCCATCCCACTTTCTGCAATCACCTTCATTTCATGCTCTATCTGCTCCATCGTCAGTTTCACACGTTTGATGTGGTTGTAGCAGTTAAAACCGCAATAAACACAGTAGTTCTCACAATAGTTAGCAATGTACAGGGGAGTAAAAAGATATACCGTGTTGCCAAAATGTTTGCTGGTTTCTAGCCTGGCTTTTCGAGCTAACTCCTCTAGGAAAGGCTCTGCCGCTGGGGATAACAAAACCTTAAAATCTTCCATAGAACAAGTCTCATGCTCTAGTGCCGTTTTTACATCAGATGCAGTATATTGGGTATAATCATAAGATTTCATTTGAGCCATAACACTTTCGCAAATATTGGACTGAATTTGCTCCATCCCAGGTAAATATTCCATATGATTTTTACGACAGGATGGCTCTGTTTCTAGTAAGTGCTTCTTTTCAAGGGCAGTTTCAGATAAATGTTCTGAATCCACAAAAAATTGATTTTCCACCAAATTCACCTCCTAGTTATGTAAAAAGCCCGTCAACGGGTCGGAAGAAGATG
>NZ_DALYUL010000012.1:77396-95978 GCF_031981185.1 Anaerotignum sp.
GCCCCTCGAACAAGCACTCGTCCAAGACCAGAGAGATACGCCTTGCGTCCAGCTTCGATTGCCTGTCCAAATGCAGATGCCATCATGGGGATATTCCCCGCTGTGGCAAGAGCCGTATTTGCCATAATTGCCGCAGCACCCATCTCCATCGCCTCACATGCCTGAGAAGGTCTGCCAATGCCAGCGTCGACAATAATGGGTAGGTCAATTTCATCAATTAAAATCTGAATGAATTCTTTTGTTGCAAGACCCTTATTTGAGCCAATGGGTGACCCCAAGGGCATAATGGAAGCAGCCCCGGCATTCGCCAAATCTCTAGCCACATTTAAATCTGGATACATATAAGGCATAACCACAAATCCTTCATTTGCAAGAATTTCTGTAGCCTTGATGGTTTCTTGATTGTCTGGCATGAGATATTTGGAGTCTCGCATAATTTCAATTTTTACAAAATTTCCGCAACCCAGCTCTCTTGCAAGTCTTGCAATACGCACTGCTTCCTGGGCATTTCTGGCGCCCGAGGTATTGGGCAATAACGTTACCCCTTCTGGGATGTAATCCATAATATTTTCTTGCTCTTTCGTATTTGCACGGCGAACAGCTAGGGTAATTATTTCTGCCCCGGCATCTCTTACAGCCGCTTCGATTAAATTAAGAGAATACTTGCCTGACCCTAGGATGAATCGGGAACGAAACTCTTTCCCTCCAATGTTCCATTTTTCCTTTGATTGCATAATATATACCTTCTTTCTCAATTTTTAAGCTTCAAATTTTCCCCCTAGAATACGAAGAACCATATGTGCCTGATGTGCGGCGCATATCATAACGCGGGAGGAAAAAAGACCAATCTGATCAGCCACATCGCTGACTTCATCTCCGCAGAGATAGAAACGGTTTGTGATCTTTCTTGTATGAATGACATTTGCTGAATCAAGCCCAGCCATTCCGGAAGCGGCAATCAGATATTTCTCTGGCATCTTTTCCAACACACCATTGACCAACAAAGCTTTTGCTTCGGCCACATCAAAGGCTTCGCATATGATATCTGCCTCCTGCAATAGCTCCTGAAAATTACTTTCGTCTATTTTTTGAGTAAAGATTGTGCTTTCAATATATGGCGAAATTTCCTTTAGATTTTCTGCAAGAGCTTGGGTTTTGAAACACTGGATTTGAGATGCCTTATATTGCTGGCGGTGAAGGTTGGTAATATCCACTTTATCAAAATCAATCAAAATCAGCTTTCCCACCCCTGCACGGGCAAGAGATACTGCAATATTAGAACCAAGGCCTCCAAGCCCACAGATTGCAACAGTAGCTTTTGCAAATTGATCCTGCAATAGCTTCCCATTGCGATTGTCAAGTGCCTGCCGCATTTCATCCTTTGTTGGAATACGATTCATTTCAACCCCCTCCCACAAAACTAACAACTTCAATCACATCACCCTTTTTTAACTCAACTTCGCCATAACTCCCTTTAGGAACGATTTCTCCGTTTCTTTCAACGGCAATCCGTTTGGAATCATAGGTAGTTGTAGACAAATACTCTGCCAAAGTCTTTCCTACAACTTCATGGGGTGTTCCATTGATTTTTACCATGACTTAAAACCTCCTTAATAAATTAAAAATGGGAAGTTACCTGATTGGCAACTTCCCATAAAAATTTAAACTCAGTCGTCCCTACGTTGGCATTATCCAAATCAGGTTAATGGGTCGAAGGTCATACCTTCCTCTCAGCCTGTTTGGGTATATACACCCTCAAGCTCCCCTTTATTTAATTGTTAATCACAATAATACTACGATATATGGCATTACGCAAGAAAAAATCGAAAAATATTAATCTTTTATGATAATTTCTGATGGGAGATATGACCGCATTTAATCTGTTTCTTCTTATATACCGGCACTATGAATTAAAGAAACAGACGTTGGTGTGCCTAACAATTTCATAAAAAAATAGTGTTTTATCACAAGCTTCTTTTGCATGATATAGACTCATGATTTCCAAAACTAACAACGCAAAGCAGTGAAACTGGATAATATTCCCTTTCTTTTCAAATTAAGTAGTAGTATACTTATGGGATGATTTAGTTCACCTTAGGTGATTTAATTAGATAGAATAAAGTAAAAAGAAAGAAGGAGAAAAATGAAGGAAGGTTGGTTTACAATAGACAAAATCGATAACCGTACTTACATTATCAGTGAATATCGGCACTGGGAGGAAACACACTGCTACCTGTTAAACGGAGAAAACCGCAGTTTACTCATTGACACCGGGCTTGGTATTTCCAATATTTATGAAGTGGTAAAACAGTTGACAGATAAACCTATAACGGCAATTGCAACACATATCCATTGGGATCATATCGGTGGACACAAATATTTCCCGGATTTTTATGCCCACGAGGAAGAACTCCCCTGGTTGAGGGGTGGATTTCCTTTAACCATGGACACAATACGAGAAATGGTCTTAGATCGTTGTGATCCCCCTGAAGGATATGACGTGGGTACTTATGAATTTTTTCAAGGTGAACCAACAAAAGTTTTATATGGTAATGAAGTGATAGACCTGGGAGGAAGAACCATCGAAATCATTCATACGCCGGGGCATTCACCCGGACATTTGTGTTTTTTTGAAGCGGCAAAAGGCTATCTTTTCACAGGGGATTTAATTTATAAGGACACCTTGTTTGCTTACTATCCCTCCACAGATCCTGTTGCCTATCTTTGTTCTCTAGAAACCGTCTCAAGCCTTTCTGTTAAAAAGGTGTTTCCCGCACATCATTCATTGGACATTGAGCCTGAAATTATTATTCGTATGAGAGATGCTTTGAGAAAGTTAAAGGCAGAGGGAATGCTACACCACGGGAGTGGAACATTTGATTACGGGGACTGGGCAATCTGGTTGTAGTATGTATCATAAATTTTAAGCAGAGAGCCATCGCTCTCTGCTTATTTATTTACTCTCTATTTTGTTAAAAGAATTTTTTGCCATGGTGAACGTCAAACCTTAAACACTAAATATTTAATCAATATCCAAGTGTTACAGTGGCACCCTTACAGCGACGCTGTAAATTCACCAATGCGTTTTAACCCTTCACGAATTGTCCTTTCATCAGTAGCATAGGAAAGACGGATATAACCCTCTCCCCCTTCACCAAAACCTACGCCGGGTACTACCACCGTATGTTTTTCATGCAGCAAGCGGAGGGCAAATTCACGGGCAGAAAGCCCTGTTTTAGAAATATTGGCAAATGCATAAAAAGCACCTTTCGGCGGTAAACAACTAATTTTTTCAATGGCATTTAGCCCATTCACCATTAATTCCCTCCTGCTTTTATAATGTGCTTTCATCTGCTCCACTTCATCCTGATTTCCCTTTAGCGCAGCAACACCACCCCACTGCATCCCTTCGTTCACAGAGGAGAGTACGTTCTCCAGCAATTTTGTCATTGTCAATATGACTTCTTTTGGCGCCGCCCCATAGCCCAAGCGGAAGCCTGTCATCGCATATTTTTTAGAGAAACCATCCACAATGACGGTACGTTCTTTCATTCCCGGAAAAGCCGCAATGCTACAATATGGTTCATCATCCCATAATAAAGCGTGATAGATTTCATCTGTCAAAATGTAAAGATCTTTCTCTTTTGCCAGCTCTGCAATCTTCCGCAAATTTTCAGCACTTGCCACACTTCCTGTAGGATTAGATGGAGAATTCAACAGAATTACTTTCGTTTTAGAGGTGATTGCTTTACGTAAATCCTCCACATCATACATAAATTGGTTTTCCTCATAAATCTTTACGGGAACAGGAACAGCCCCAACCTGCAATATAAGCCCTTTATAGTTTGCCCACCCAGGGTCTGGGAGCAGCACTTCATCCCCTGCATCCAGTATTGCCATACAAGCCAAGCAAAGCACACTGATGGCACCAGCACCAATCAGTATCTCATCTGAATCATACTGCAAGCCACGGTTTTGATAGCTTTCTGCCACAGCCAACCGCAACGCCGGAATACCGGCATTGGGGGTATAATGGGTCTCTCCCCGCTGAAAAGAGTCCATAACAGCATCAACCACATGTTTAGGAGGCGGAAAATCCGGTTCTCCCAAAGCAAAGCTTACCACATCCTCTAATTCCCCTTGCAAGGCAAACATTTCACGGATAACCGAATGGGGAAGTTTTTTACTTTTCTCTGAAACAAAAGACATACCATACCACCCTTTCTGTTCATAAAGTTCATTACTACACAGAAAAATAAGGAACTATACTTATTTCTGAATCCCCGTGATATTTTTTGCCATTTGCTTTTTCCCTTGAATGTCTCCCTGACGGGCAATCATAATTCTTTGTGCTTGGGGCGAACCTGCACCATGCAGGGATTCCGTGCGATAGCCCACTGCATCTGCACCCAAACAGATATTTTCTAGGAAACGAAGCACCCGCTGGCGGTTTTCAGCAGGAATCCCCTCTTTCCCTGAAAAGTATTTTCGGCAGATATGGGAGATTGTTTCCCCCTGACTCCCAACCTGAAGCTCAGATTCAAAATCAACCTGGGAAGGCATGGTAACCATAAGTCCTCCTGCAATATCCTCCGCTAAACGAGCAATTTCATAGGGAAAGCGTGTAACGTTTTGTTTACAAACATTAGCAAGAAGCAGATCAATCTGATAATTTCCTGCTTTTGTTTCACATCCCTCACAGGAGCAGGCAACACCGCAGGAATACATGGTTTCATTCAGGTGTATCATTTCAATCAGCTTATCCTTGACTGCGCTGGCTTTTTCCACCCCATGATACTCTGCTGCCAAAGCAGCTGCTCCGATGATTACATCCCCTACCCCCGTCTTACATCCTCCATAGCTCTGGCGATGATATCCGGCAAAACGTTCCACCATCATGCCTGCAAATGCATACTCACCATTCATGAAAATATATTCATTGGGTATAAAAACATGATCCAACACCACCAAGGCTTCCTGACCACCAAACTTCTCATTACCCACATCAATGCTGCACCCTTCCAACTTCCTTGTGTCACAGCTCTGCCGCCCATATACCATATAAACGCCTTCTGCATCGGAGGGACAGGCAAAGGAGACTGCCCAGTCTCTATCTGCCTCTCCCATTGCCATGGTAGGCATAATAAGCTGCCAATGGCTGTTGACTGCCCCTGTTTGGTGGCACTTTGCTCCGCAAACAACAATGCCATTTTCCCTTCTCTCCACCACACGAACAAACATATCCGGATCAGCCTGTTCATGGGGCGCCTTACTACGGTCTCCCTTAGGGTCCGTCATAGCACCATCCACCATCAAGTCATTATCTTGAACATAAATCAAAAAATTTTTGAAGTTTTCATGGTAATGCGTGCCGCTCGCTTCATCTATTTCAAATGTAGTGGAATAGACCGCATTAAATGCATCCATACCCACACAACGTTGGAAGCAGCTTGCTGTTTTCTGTCCCAACAGCCGCTGCATCTTCACTTTTTTCACCAAATCTTCCGCCGATTGGTGAAGATGAGTAAAGCGATTGATCTTCCTTCCCGTAAGATTGCTGGTAGCTGTCATCAAATCCTCATACTCAGAATTCTGTGCCAAGGCATATGTCATCGCAGCACAACGGATAGAGGGACTAATAAGCGGATGATCCACCCAATTCTCAACTTTTTCTCCTCGCAGATAGACGCGGGTTTTCATTCGGCGTAAACTATCAAAATAATCCTTTCCTGTCATCAGTGCCATGCTAATTCCTCCTTATCTTCTCCTGCTTCCTTATATCTTCTTTCCACCTCATTGTTCCTGTTGCGATAAATCACGATAGCGGGCATAGCGTTCCTTTGCATCCAGTTCCGCTTTGGCGTACAAGGCCTCAGCCTTTTCAGGGAAAGACAATGCCAAGGATGCAAATCTGTTTTCACCCAACAAAAACTTTTTGAATTCCTCGGTGGGCTCCTTAGAATCTAGGACAAAAGGATTTTTCCCTTCTGCCCTCCGCTGTGGGTTATAGCGATACAAGTGCCAATACCCTGCTTCTACTGCTTTCTTTTCTTCTAGTTGACTTAATCCCATGCTAGTTTTCATGCCATGCTCAATACAAGGGCAATAGCAAATCACCATAGACGGCCCATGGTATGCCTCGGCTTCACGAATCGCCCGCAAGGTTTGCTCCGGGTCTGCCCCCATTGCAACCTGAGCCACATAAACATACCCATAACTCATTGCCATCATGCCCAAGTCCTTCTTTCTGGTCCTTTTTCCCCCAGCAGAGAACTTAGCAATAGCACCCGCCGCCGTTGCCTTTGAGGACTGCCCCCCAGTATTGGAATATACCTCCGTATCCAATACCAAGATATTAATATCCTCGCCGGAAGCCAATACATGATCCAAACCACCAAAACCAATGTCGTAAGCCCATCCATCACCACCAAAAGCCCACACGCTCTTTCTTGACAAATACTCTTTATTTTGCCGAATGAATGCGGCCTCCTGACTGTTGTCCTTTTCAATGGCATCCAAAAGAGCATCGCTGACCCTTCGAGATTCCTCAGGCTGCTCACCTTTTTCTATGTACAGTTTGCATGGCTCCCCCAAGGTTTCCTTAGCAGATAATATCTCAATTTTTTCTTGAAGTTGGCGTTTAATCGCATTTTGCCCCAACAGATAGCCATAAGCATATTCTGCATTATCTTCAAACAATGACATCGCCCATGTAGGACCAAAACCTCGTTTGTCGGTACAATAAGGAGAAGATGGGGTGGAACCGCCATAAGCAGAGGAACAACCTGAAGCATTTGTGATATACATATGGTCACCAAAAAGTTGTGTGACCAACTTAATATAAGGTGTTTCTCCACAACCTGCGCATGCCCCTGAAAATTCAAAATAAGGCTTTGCAAACTGAGAAGATTTCACATTTTTAGCACTCACAGCATCCTGTTTCACTTCCACCTTTTCTGTCCCAAATAGCCAATTCTCCGACTCTTTGAGTTGACTTTCCAAGCTCTCCATAACCAGTGCCTTTTCTTTTGCCGGACAAACATGAACGCAACTACCGCAACCTGTACAGTCATAGGGAGATACTTGGATGCGGAAATGATATTTATCAAGCCCAGCACCTACCGCCCCCTTCGTAACAAATCCCGTTGGTGCCACTTGCCTCTCTTCTTCATCCAGCAAGAATGGGCGAATTGCACTATGGGGACAAACCAAGGAACAACGATTACATTGCACACAAGCATCTATATTCCATGCAGGAACCGCCGTAGCAATTCCTCGTTTCTCATATTTCGTGGTACCAGCAGGCCAAGTTCCATCCTCCAAGCCGTACTTTTTAATCAAAGAAACCGGAATGGCGTCTCCTTCCTGACGATTCATAGGCGCTGCCACTTCACGGATAAAATCCTTTGTTTCTTCCATGACTACGCTGTCCTGAGCTGTCATCCAATGTTCAGGAATTTCCACTTCTCGTAGTTCTTTTACGCCATATTCAATGGAAGCATAATTCTGGTCTACCACGTCCTGCCCCTTTTTTATGTAATAGGTATTATAAATGGCATTTCGCATTTCTACTTCTGCCTGTTCCATAGGAATGATGTTTGCCAACCGGAAAAAAGCGGACTGTAAAATGGTATTTGTCCTGCTTCCCAATCCCAATCTTTGGGCAATTTCAATGGCATTGATGGTGTAAAACCTTGCTTTCTTAGTTGCCAAGGCCCGCTTCATGCCTCCAGGGAGATTTTCCTCCAGACCTTTCTCGTCCCAAGTACAGTTCAGCAGAAACGTGCCCCCTTCTTTTAAGTCCTTTATCATTTCATATTTATGTACATAGGATGGCGTATGGCATGCCACGAAATCTGCATTGTTCACTAAATATGGGGAACGAATGGGCGTCTTCCCAAAACGCAAATGAGACTGTGTCAGCCCCCCTGACTTTTTAGAGTCATATACAAAATATGCCTGGCAATGTAAATCCGTTGTATTACCAATGATTTTAATGGAGTTTTTATTTGCGCCCACAGTTCCATCAGAGCCTAATCCCCAGATTTTTACGTTGGTCTGCCCTGGCGATGCAACCTCAATTTCTTCTGCAACCGGCAGAGAGGTGTAGGTTACATCATCTTCAATACCAATGGTAAAATTATTTTGGGGAACATCTTGTTTTAAGTTTTCAAACACCGATACCAGCTGAGCCGGCGTAGTGTCTTTGGAACTGAGTCCATAGCGTCCGCCCACAATTTCCATGGGAATACCCTTTTGCTGGTAAACCACACAGATATCTTGATACAGTGGCTCTCCTGTAGCTCCTGGTTCCTTGGTGCGGTCTAAAACTGCCATTCTTTTAGCAGTGGCAGGCACCGCTGATAAAAAATGCGCTGGAGAAAATGGGCGATACAGATGCACAATCACAACACCAACCTTCTCTCCACGAGAAACTAGATAGTCCACCGTCTCCTTTGCTGTCTCCCCTGCAGAACCCATCAAAACTATAACCAATTCCGCATCCTTAGCGCCATAATAATCAAAAAGATGATATTCGCGGCCTGTTATTTTTTTAATCTCGTCCATATAGTGCTCCACAGCATTGGGTATCTCCATAATCTTTTCGTTGCAAGCCTCCCTACACTGGAAAAAGATATCTGGGTTTACCGTTGTTCCCCTTGTAGCAGGATGCTCTGGATTAAGGGAGTTCTTTCGAAACGCCTCAATTGCATTCCAATCTACTAACGGCCGCAGCATTTCATAATCCAGTGCCTCTATTTTTTGAATTTCATGGGAGGTTCTAAAACCATCAAAAAAATGCAGTACTGGCATGCGGCAATGAATGGCCGTCAAATGCGAAACTGCCCCCAAATCCATGACCTCTTGGGGTGAAGAAGAAGCAATCATGGCAAAACCTGTACTCCTTACCCCCATTACATCCGAATGATCTCCAAAAATGGAAAGGGCATGGGTAGAAACCGTTCGAGCCGAAACATGGAATACCCCCGGCAGCATTTCCCCTGCAATTTTATACATATTAGGGATCATCAATAGCAGCCCTTGAGACGCCGTATAAGTCGTTGTTAGTGCTCCCGATTGCAATGAGCCATGCACAGTGCCAGCTGCACCACCTTCCGACTGCATTTCCACAACTTGTACCGGTTGACCAAACAAATTTTTCTCTCCATTTGCCGACCACTCATCCACATGCTCCGCCATGGAAGAAGATGGTGTGATAGGATAAATCCCTGCCACTTCTGTAAAAGCGTAAGAAATATAAGCCGCCGCCTGATTTCCATCCATTAATTTGAATTTCTTTTGCATAGACAGTTCCTCCTTTGAATTACTGAAATTGCATGTAATTTATATAATTGCATGCAATCAATATATGTTACATTCAATTATATTCCGAATACTTATTTCGTCAATAGAGAAAATTTTTTTCGGCAAAGGTACCAATTTTTTCTCTTGTCCTTTATGCAATAAAACGAAATGCACCCTAACCCGATTTCATTGACACTGATAAGATAATAACTTATAATTATAAATCAAAAGATTATCCGAAAAGCAGAAGAGAGCAGGTGTTGTTGATGCAGTCTCAAAAAGAGTTTGCTTATGAACAAATCAAAAATATGATTTTCCACATGGAACTTTTGCCAGGTGCACGCATTTCGGAGCTGCAAATTGCAAAAAAACTTTCTATCAGCAGAACCCCTGTTCATGATGCCCTGCGGTATCTAGAAGCAGAAGGTCTTGTTACCATCGAGGCGAATCGAGGAGCATCAGTGAAATCCTTTTCTGACGAAGAAGTTCAGGAAATCGGTGTAGTTCGTCTTTCTTTAGATATACTGAGTATACAGCTAGCGGCATACTATGGAAGTGCTGCAGACTTTGATCAATTAAATGAGTTAGCAGACATATGTGAAGGGATTGCTGCCAAGGGTGATATTTACGGGCGTATCCAGACCGATTGCGAATTCCATCTCGCAATCACAAAAATATCAAATAATTCCCTTTTGATTCGGCAACAGCATGCCTTGTATCAGCAGATCCACTTAATCCAGATTTCAAAATATACTGACATCGCCCATAGCCTTTTGCAGATTCACCATCATAAACCCATTGTGGCTGCAATCCGAACGGGAAATATCGAAGAAGCGACTGCTTTGCTTTGTCAACACTATAAGAATTTCCATCAAATCAATCCATATCTATTAAAATGTAATGGTTATACCGCTGAATAAGACAACCTTTATTAGTTCTAGATTATTTTTTCCATCTTAAAATGCAGGATTAAAGAAGAAAACAAGGGTTGGAGAGCAATCTTCCCCAACCCAATAACCACCCCTTATCAATCTGGCAACTAACCTACGTATGTCACCTCCGCTCCCCTATCTATCTGCCTCCAAAGGAAACGATTTTTTCTTTAATAGCCCCCCTTATTCTTGCAAATTTATTTTTTCACCTTTATGCAGACGCAAATTCTTCTATTTCCTGTATGCTTGTTGATTAGCCTAATTCCACGGACTCTCACTTAAAGATGACTTGTTACCCACAGAAAAAGGCTTTGTTCTCTAAATTATGAACAAAGCCTTTTTTGAATTTACATCTATTATTTCTTTTTTTCTCGCCTCTTGGCAATCAGGGCATAGGCACAAGGAATGACAATCATAGTTAGAACTGTGGAGAGCATCATTCCAAATATGACTGACGTAGCCATTGGTGCCCACAACGGCCCTCCGGAAATCATCAGTGGAAGAAGGGAGAAAACCGTTGTAATCATTCCAATCATAATGGGACGCATACGTGTTTCACATGCCTGCACAATAGCCTCCTGAAAATGATTAGCCCTAGGAAGGAGCACCTTGATATAATCCAAAAGGACGATACCATTATTTACAACAACTCCCATTAGGCTGATTGCACCAAGCAGAGCCATAAATCCGATGGGATAGTTCATCACCTTTAGCCCCCAGATAATCCCGATCAATGATAGCGGGATGGTACCCATGATTATCAGCGGTTCCAAAAGATCACCAAATTGGAATACCAATATGATATAGATGAGAATAACAGCAATAATTGCAGGCAATGTCATAGAAGAAAATGCATCTTTGCTGTTTTCGCTTTCACCGCCGTATTCCAATGTATAACCATCGGGAAGATTCAATCCTTCCATGCTCTTTTCCACATTTTCCATCACCGCCGTAGTATTATAACCTTCCTCCACATAGCTGCCAATGGTAATTGTTCTCTGGCTATTTCTACGAATAATTTGATTTAATGAGGATTGGGTTTCTATGGTAGCAATCTGGGTTAGGGGAACATTTTTTCCTGTTACCTGAGATGTCAGGAAAATGGTATTTAGTATTTCTCTGCTTGTTTTATCCTTATCTGATATTTTGGCAATCACAGGAAGAGAGTCTTTCTCCAAATCCTTCTGTTTCATTTTCACAATTTCCAAGCCATTTACAGCCATTCTTACTGTACTGGCAACATCATAGTTGGTGATTCCTACGAGGTTTGCCTTTTCCTCATTTACATTAACATTTAGACGATAGCTATTGTCTCCATAATTATCTTCCACATTTCTGGTACCGGGTACAGTGCGGCACCGCTCCTCAATGTCAACTGCAAGACTTCTCAATTTTTCAATATCATCACCGGATATTCTTACTTGAATGGGATAGGTTAAAGGCAGACTGATTTCTAAATATTTCAGGGTCGTACTAATTCCCGGAACTTGTTGAAGAATTTTCTTTTCTACAGCCGCAGCCTCTGAGCGTGTTCCATTAATCAGAAATTGTGCTTTATTGGTAGCCTGCTGTTCTGGCTCAAAAGTAACATAATATTTCATAAAACCGTCTCCAACAGTACTTGAAAAGGATTCTACAGATTTTTCATTCTCAAGCACCTGGGCAACCTTTCTGCATTGTGACTGGGTCTTTTCCAGGGTGCTGCCATCCTGGGTTGTTATATTCAGCACATATTGATCTCGCTCCACCGGTGGAAAAAGCTGCACCGATAACGTGGGTATGATAAGCGAAGATGCCACAAGCAGTGCAACAAAAAACAACAGCACCCTTCCTGGCCTCTTTAATGAAAAATTCAATACCTGACCATAAAGCACTTTTCCCTTCTCAAAAAATGTTTTTAAACGCAATTGTTCCATTATTTTTTGTTTCCAAACAGCAATGATTGAGCGTTTAGTATTGCCAGGCTTATCATCAGTTGAATGCTTATAAAGCAAATGTCCCAGAGCTGGAACAATAGTCAATGAAGTAAGGTAGGAACCAGCCAAGGCCACACTAACCAATATGGGGAGGGTTTTGACAAATTTACCTGCATCACCGTTCATCATCGCCAATGGAAGAAAAGACGCAACCGTTGTCAGAGATGAGGTTAAAATAGGAATGCTTACCTCCTTTACGCCATTAATACAGGAGTCTTTCAACGACTCTCCCTTAGCCAGATAAACGTGTATGTTATCGTTGGCAACGATTCCGTTGGCAACCATTAAGCTTAGGGAAATCATCAGAGATGCAACTGCCACCTGATGAAGGGGAATTCTGGTCAGATACATATAGCCAAAAACAAGAATACAGATAATCGGAATGGGAATGGATACAACAGCCGCTGACCGCAACCCCATGGATATCAAAACAACTACGAATACTAAAAGAATTCCTTCTATCAGATTATCTGAAAACATATCAATGGAATTCTTAACAAAGCTTGCCTGATTGTTTAACTCTGTCAGTTTCATTCCAGCATACAGCTTCGTTTTTTCAAACTTCTGGATGTTATCTTGGAGGCGTTTTTCCACATTTAATATATTGATTCCATCTGCATACTTAACCCCGATAAGCACCCCTTGTTTACCATTCACATAGACCTGCCTTTCAGGCTTCATCGCTGTCTGATAAACCTCAGCCACATTTTTCAAATAAACAGGAGTCCCGGCATCCGTTGAAACGGAAACAATGGTATTCTTAATTTCCTCCATAGATTGATATTCTCCAGAAACCTGAATGGGAATTTTCATTCCTGAAAGCTCAAGATTTCCGCCGGGAATATTAATGTTACGAGCTGTAAGTTGAGCCGCCACTGTAGCAGGAGCAATTCCATACTGTTGAAGCTTTGACATATTTAAGGCAATTTCTATTTGCTGTTTTTCATCCCCCATGATATCTACAGCTTTCACATCTGTATCCCTAGAAAGCATATTTTTCATCTGTTTTGCCACATCAGCTATCTCCTGATTGGTGTTATCATCTCCGGAGAGCCCAATAATGAGCCCATAGGAACTGGAAAAATCCGTCTTGATAACTGGAGCCTCTGCATCAGAAGGCAACTCAGGCTTAATTTCATCAATCTTTTCCCGCAGTTTATCCCACTTTTTATTAATCTCATTGTCGCTCATATCTTTCAATGTAATCTGAATTACCCCAGCTGAATCTACGGAATAGCTTTCCAGTTTCTTAATTCCAGCTATTGTGTCAATCTTGTCTTCCATGGGTTTCACAATTAGCTTTTCTATATCCTCAGGGCTTGCACCGGGATAAATACAGGTAACAGAGGCAACGGGGCTGGTTACCTCAGGATTTTCCTGCCGCTCCATTACAATGAAGGCGTATATGCCAAGTACCATAAAAAGTCCGGTGAGCAGCGCAAGAATGCCCTTATGCTTAACACTCCATGAAATCATGGCTTAACCTCCTCTGCAATTTGAACAGCATCTCCATCGTATAATAAAAATTGTCCTTCTATCACAATTTCTTCTCCAAACTCCAATCCTGAAAGAATTTCAATGGAGCTTCCACAAATTTCTCCCGTTGTCACCAACTTTCTCTTAACGGTTTTGCTCACGGAATCGTACACAAAAACAGCTGAACCATCGGCCCTTTGTAACACACTATCTAATGGAATCAGAACTGCCTTTTGCGAACCAGTATGAATTGTAACATTAGCTATCATTCCTGGCTTTAATAACCCCTCGGGATTCTTAACGTTTATTTTCACAGTAAATGTACGGGTATTGCTGTCTGCCAATGCACCGATTTCAGAAACGCTTCCTTGGAATGCAGTTTTTATGCCATACACCGAAACTTCGGCTTGCTGCCCTTGCTTCATTTCATTAATTCGTTCATCTGGAACACCAACTTCTATGTAAACTTCATCTGTTCGACCAATAATCACAACTGGATATCCCGCCGCTACTGTTTCCCCTTCATTCATAACCTTTTTTAATATCACACCATTCATAGGACTGTCCATTAAAGTGTCCGTCAAGTCCTTGACTGCTTTATCTGCGGCCACAATTGCCTGATCTTTTTGTGCTGCCGCAGCCTCCATCTGTGCCTCAGCCATATTTTTCCCTTCCAATGCCTGTTGATATGTCTCAGCATCCGCCGCCAGCTTTGCTGATATTTCATCAAGATCACTTTGAGACACTACTTGTGCATCACATAAGCTTTTTACTCTGTCATAGGTTTTTTGAGTGAGCTCCAATTGTGCCTTTGCCTGCGCAATTTTCGAGGGTACATCTGTATTCGCTTGTAGTTTAACAGTGGAATACTGGGCATCAGCGGCCCGAACCTGAGCCTGGGCAGCCCGAACCTGTAACGAATAATCATCCATGGAAAGTTCAGCCACCTTCTGCCCCAATTTCACCGAATCACCCTCTCTCACATATACTCCTTTCAATTTCCCATCAAGTTTAAATGAAAGATTTGCAGTTTCAATTGGAACTACACTGCCACTTAGATTTAATGTATCTGTATAAGCCGCTTCACCCACGGTTGCAACGGCAACCTTTCTTCCTTCCCCTTGGTCTTGCTCTTTTCCATCGTTGCAGGCTGTAAATAGCACTGCACATAAAACGGGCACCACCCATATGGATTTTCTCATTCTCTGAATCATTGCACTTCTCCTTTATTATTTTTGTCTCTCTGTTTTCAAAAGTATTTTGTTTACACTTGTTGAATTGCATGATATTATTTTTTGTATGAAAAATCAAGAAACAAACTTTGCAAAGTGTAGCTTAAACTACACTTTTCTAAAAAGTGTAGAATGGAGAATTGAATATGGATGAACAGACAGTCGATTTGCGTATGCAAAGAACCTATAAACTTCTCAGCGAAGCCCTTTATGAATTAACCCTAAAGCAACCCTTTGAAGAAATCTCTGTGACGGATATTTGTAAAAAGGCTATGGTGCACCGCACCACATTTTATAAGCATTTTCAAGATAAATATCAATTGTTGGAGACAATGTTTTCAGAAGAACAGCGTAAATTTAGTGAAATACATATTATAGAAGGAGAGACAGAACAAGAATACTATGGGCGTGTCTTGCGGCAAATGTTTGAATATGTAAAAAACAACAAAGTGTTTTTCGTGCAGAGTGTCTCTCATATTAAAAATGACTTTATGACAGTTCTTCTACAGGATACTGTTCGCACCTATCTTACTCGGTGTTTTCGTATGGATGAAACACGTTTAGGTATCCCCAGTGCAATTCCCATTCCCATTATGTCCGAGTACTATACAGGTGCCGCCATTGCATTGGTTATGTGGTGGCTACAAAACGGTATGGAAATTTCCATAGAACAAATAGTGGAATATATTAGTTTGATGATTGTTTGGTAATTTTAATTCTGCATTTGTTTGAAGATTGGTAATGGAAAAGGAGTATTCACATACGAATACTCCTTAATAATATATATCTCTTAAATTTACGTTTCAGAAAATCAGAATTAAATCCATTAAGAACACTGGGGGCCTAGTTAGAAATTTAATCTTTTTTAAATAAATCCCCGCCTTTTTCTCACAAGATTTTCATCCAAAACACTGCATATTAGAGATCTATGTAAGTTTAGATATTTACTATGATAATTCCTTTTAGTCCTCTAAATTCTTATACACAAACCAATCAGACAAACTATAGATCCCTCTTTCCTTGTCCAATTTCGGATCATCATTTTCGCCTCTATGGAATAAAACCTTATCACCGATAATTTCATTATGCGGCCAATTTGCAGGCGAAAAAACCTTCTTGATTGATGCTAATTTAAGTGCTTTCACCGTTCTCAATATTTCATCAATATTTCTTCCAATCTCTTTGGGGTATTCTAACATAGTTCTTACTTTTCCATTATGATCCACAATAATGACTGCTCTGACTGCGGCTGTATCATCTTCATTTGGATGAATTAAGCCAAGGGTTTCAGCTACTTTTCTTTTCTCATCATCTATAATTGGAAATTCTATTTGAACATAAATATTTTCTTTAATCCATTGAATCCATTTTTCATGGGATTCTAAATTGTCCACACTCAATCCAATCAATTCAACGCCTAAATCGTTAAACTGTTTTTTTCTTTTTTGGAACGCAACAAATTCAGTGGTACAAACAGGTGTGAAATCTGCGGGATGGCTAAATAATACAAACCATTTGCCTTGATAATCATTTGGTAAGTGTACTGTTCCCTTTGTTGTTTCTACTGTTATATCTGGAAATTTGTCTCTAAGTGATAATTTCATAAAATTCCTCCTTAAAAATAGTATCTCTTCTATAAAAATTATACACCATATCCAATAAAATACAATTGATATTTACGAAAGAAGGTATTTCGTGTAGCTTAGATACTTGATCTTTCCGCACCTTAACTTATTTGGTAGTTTGATTTTAATAATTTGATTGAAAATTATATAAAAAAAGAGCCTTTTCACCTTTATAAAGACGCAAAGCTCTTAGTTTCAATTCAGTAATATACTAAGCATTTAATTAATTATTGATTTAATAAAATTTTATCCAAAAGAAACGCTTTTCCCTGTTTTTTGTCGCCCATTCTTCTAGGATTAATTGGGATCTACCAAAACCACTATGAAATATATAGTATAGGCATAGAACCTAATCTCTGAGAAAGCTTTTCACGCAAAAAAGATTCTGCTTCCCCCCGGATATCATTTCGATAACAATATTTACCACGCCCACGGCCCGTCATGATTTCCCGATCATAAAGCTGAATCGCATTGGGGAAAGCCTCTGTATTGATAGCGTTTTGTACAAAGCTGTATGTCATTAAAATGATTTCTATAAAGCCATTTTGTAATACTTTTTGGCTCAATTCATCTGAAAGACGATCTATCAGTTGGCCGTATAGCTGCTTCCAATTGGGAAGCAGTATTACAGGAGCAATCAACATCCCCACGGGATATCCCGCCTCTGCCATGTCGTTCAGCGCTCGAATCCTTGCCGACAGGGGAGAGGTACCAAACTCTACCTGTTTTATGATTTCCTCAGGATTCACGCTCATACGAAATATCGTCTTTTGGCGGTGATCAAGGTCTAGCAATGGTTGAACCATGTCAAATTTTGAAGGAAAAGTCAGCTTGCCTCTACCCTCTCGTCCAAAACGTTGGATTGTATAGAGCAAATTATCCGTTATTGTGTTTTCTAACAACAAGTCACTGTTACTGCCAATTTCAAACGTTTGAGGCACATCAGCTGCCGCATCCTTTTTCAGCAGTCTATCAAGCATTTGCTCACGATTAACAAAAAGTCGTAGATAAGCACATTTATTATAATTGCATACAAGATAGCAATATAAACACATCGCCCTGCACCCAGAGGATGTGTAGGGAACCAACCAGTCAGAAACCTTATGATTTGGTACATATCGATGAGTTTTTCTAATTCCAATTATTAAATGATTTTTTAATTTGGGAAAATCTCGGTTTTCTGCTGAGGTCATTTCCATTATACGATTATGATTTTCTATCTCTCTCCAAGGTAAACTTTCATATTTTTGCTGCAACATCTGCCCCAGCTGATAATTAAGAGCACCCGGCTCATAATATACCGCATCAAAAGCCATATCCATGCAGACCACCTCCTAACGGTTATAGTTTGCCGAAAGCACTGAAAAATATTCCGTTAAGAGCCTACATAAAAATATTCCTTAATTAAAACCCATTGCCGGTTACTAAGAATAGTATTTTCCGGTAATTTCGGCTATATCTATTTGAATAACCGCCGTGCCCTTAACCATGGGAGCAGGGAGTTCCTTGCCCGATAAATGAGGTGTATATTTTTCCACTACTTTTTTCAAAATATTTGCTTTTACTTGAATATCCTCCACAAGTTGTGCTTTTCCGGAAATAATAATACTCTCATATTTTGTATTAGTGTCACATGGTTTCTCATTAGGATCCAGTAGCAATTTATCCATTTCATAAACAGAAAATCCTATTCGTTGATCATGGGTAATATTGTCAAGCTTTTTTCCTTTTGGAAGTCCATGGGCATATATTTTATTGTTATAATAAATAAAATGGATTGGTGTAACATATGGTGTTCCATCCAGATTTATTGTTGCCAAGTTCCCAGTTTGTGATCGCTCCAGTAATTTTGTTATTTGCTCTTCAGATAACGGATGTGTCTTCATTCTATATTGCATAAAATCCTCTCCTTAACCTTGTTTTTTTACTTATTGTACCATGAAAACCCTTGGGTTTTAAGACTTGGGGTTTGATTAATATAAAACGTAGCTAAATAGAGGTTTTTTTCAATATGGCTGATACTTTATCTTCCCAT
>NZ_DALYUL010000013.1:0-38709 GCF_031981185.1 Anaerotignum sp.
ATGTAGAGGTCGCAAGTTCAAATCTTGTCGCCTCGATGACTTATAAAAGGTGTTGGAAACGTTGATATCACAAGGTTTTCGGCACTTTTTTGTTTTGAAAAGGTGATTTTGCTGTAAATCACGTTAAATAACACTAAACAATGTTACCTATGCATATTTTATGCATGGCTTTTTTTCATCAAAAAGCAGGTGCGCTATAAAAAAATCCGACAAAATGTATTTTGACGGATTTTTTTATTTACTTTATTAGACATTATCAGAACTCTTTCAATTCTATGTTATAAACATAATGGGAAGTTACTAAAATATTTATTTGATTTCTTTCATGCCTATATATTTCTTCAAACCATTGATTGCTTGAATAACCTGCAAGATACAAGTTTGATCCGTTTCCATTTCAAACCCAAGAATATTTTCTTTATCTGTTCTTTCCTGAAAAGTACCAGTTACAACCGCATGACCCAATGATTTCATGGAAACAGTAAATACCAAATTATTTTCCAAAAGTAAATGATAATCCGCTTGTCCCTCTAAATTGTCATAACACTTTTGCAACTCGTTAGAGAAATTGTATACCGCACCAGTTGCTGAATAATATTCTTCGCATATAACATTATAACATCCAACATTAATCGTTAACGTGCATATGATATCGTAGCCACCTTCATAACTCGTAGTATCAGGAAATCCCAAAACTTCATTGAGTTCAAGAGAAATCTTTTCATTCTCATATCCTTTTAAACTGAAAATCTCCATATAAAGTAGCTCTCCAATTTCTATTGTACTTAGTTTTAACAAATAAACATAACGGGGAAACTGACTTTATAATTCATACTCTATATAGTATAAAATTGTTTAATTAATAGTATTTTTTCATCAACAACATATATTCCATAGTAGGGTAATTCAATATACATGTTAGAATTATCTTCATAAAGATATATTCTATAGATACCACCATCTGTTTCCATATCTATCTTATAATACGGTTTATTGTATGGAGTATCATTCATCGAAATCTTTCTTGTTGGTTTTGCGCTAGCAATATAATTGCTTATTTCTTCAACATCTTCCTTTTCGGTGTATACTCTACTTTCAGTGTCTGAAAAAATACTGATAGTAAATATATCTTCAAGCGGTAATTTTATTGGTTTTGCAGTAGGAAATATTGTATTTAAGATTAAAAATCCACCCAATAATAGTATTATTATAACTACAATTGTACTTGAATCTTTTATCTTCATTATTACCTCCATTATATAAATAACCTACTATCTTTTGTATCGCCAATATTAAACATAATGGGATATTTGTTCACAACATCTAATAAACTTCTTATCCGATATTTAAAAATATTAACAGAGTCAATTAAATTTTTATATTATCAATAAATGCCTTTATTTTTTTCAGGATTTGTAGTTGATACATTATACTCAGCATCTTCTCAACACCCCCCCCTATTAATTGTTAATTCTTCACTGTTGCTTTGTTTTTCAAAATAATTAAGGATTGTACGGATCTTTACGCTTGTTCATCTCTTCTACCGCCTCATTTGAGAGGTATGTATACTTGTACCGAGCGATATATTCTTTCACATTATCTTTTTTATAGCTTACCAAGTAAACTACTTTAAGATAATATATCTCATCCATTTCATATATCTCATAGTGATATACTACAGGCCGATATCTACTTGCTAACTTAATCGGATGTGCATTACGCTGACTATCAAAAATATAAACAGGAGCTTTTTTCTCAATCTCAAGACTTTGCCATGTTTCAGCGTTCATCCCAACAATATCTCCTAAATATACATCTAGGATCGGATTGTCCTCATTATAAATTTCAATCTTCTCTCGATAAGCATAATCACACAGATCGTATAACCTAGTTACTTTTCCATCTACATCAAGAATAGTATGCATTCTCCATATGGCTCCAATTTGAGGTGGTACAAAAAACAGCACGAACAAAACCAAAAGTGAAATTAAAATGTCACGTTTCATTCTTAACACCTCCCTATTTTTATATTTCTACATGAAATAGTAAAATCCTTCCATTTTCTCGAAATAGTTTTGGATACTCGATTTCATAGTGCCTAAGAGAGGTGTTTATAAATATCTGCGGTACCATAATACAACATAAAACCTTATTGACTCCGCCATTCTCCTTACACCGCACACAATTTATACAAGTACCCTCTTCCTTACTGAAACACATCCGGCACAAACATTTATCGCATTTCAGTTTTTTCTTTTCCTGCTCCATAATCATCACCACCTCTTGGGAGGTTGGGGCTTTTTTGGGGTTGGCCGAAGTTATTTTTTTCACAAGAACTCTTGGCTGTATCAAATTTCTACTGGTGGCCCATCTTTTTTCATAATCTTTTACTTTTTCCTTAGTTATGTATCTTGCCAAGCCTGTATAGTCCCCACCGGGTTCTAATTGTAGTGATCTCATCTAGTACTGCTTTTATATCTTCACCACTTTCTTCCATGATACTAACTACATTTTCCTTTGAAAGTCCCATACTCTCTAAAAAATCATGTTTCATATTTATGCCTTTATTAGAGTTTGCCTTTGTCGTTCCCCGCCTGTAAATTTCACTGAGGCAAGCCAGTTGTCTGCATCAAAAAAGAGCCTGTTTAACGTCTGTACTCAAAGACGAGATAAAAGGGATCACCTCCACGTTAAAAGCCGATTAGTAACTTTTTCATTTTGGAATCACCCCCTTAATTTATTATATGTAAAAACCACTCAAACGTTTGTCCAAGTGGTTAATTTTGTTGCGATTGAATTATTATTTCATCATAAAGCCCAAAAAGCATCTTACCTGTTTCATTAATCTCGTTTTAATTCTCAGGACCTACTGCAATAATTTCATCATTTATTGCAAATAGCATGTCTGGTAATTCTTCTGAAAAGTTTAAAATATAAATTAAGAATATTAAAAACAAGGTCATAAAAAAAATATAATTTGCTCATTAGATCTACCTATTTCACTAAAAAACAATCCAAGTCCTACATAGCAATAAAATAAAATTAACCACTCCCCTTTAGTTTTAAAAGGAAGTGGTTTCTTTTGTAAACTGCCATTCTTAACAATGTGAAATCCTACCACTTAAGGTGAGTTCATTTCCAGACTCGAAAGCACTCTATATAAAAGTGTTTGCAGCTGTTTAAATTCCTCAGGCAAAAGTTTCACACAATCACCAAGCTTAATGGGTATCTCCGCCGCAGCTTCTTTCAATTTTCGCCCCTTCTCCGTAATTGTAACAAATACATTTCGCTCATCTTCCTGTGATCGTTCACGATTAATGTAGCCCTTTGTCTCCAATTTCTTTAACACAGGGGTCAAAGTTCCCGAATCAAGATAAAGAATTTTCCCCAAGCCCTTAATCGTAATCTCACTCTTCTCCCACATAACCATCATAGTAATATACTGGGTATACGTCAAATCCAGCGGATCAAGATAGGGTTTATATCGACGAATAATCTCTTTGGAACAAGCATATAGGGGAAAGCAAAGCTGATTTTCTAACTTTAACATATCATACTCTTCACTCATAATTTGAACCTCCTAAATTGCATTTTAAACAATTTAGTTTATCATAATCAATCTTCACAAGCAACCCTACACCTAGCAGCAGCTTTAATACTAAAATTTCCTGAATCACAAAATTTCCTGAATCACAAAATTTCCTCTATTTTTTCTTCAACTTTTTTCATAGAAGCAGTTGGCTCAAAGCGTCCAACAATTTCTCCGTCACGATTAATCAAGAATTTTGTAAAGTTCCATTTGATGGAACTATTTTTTTTATAGTCAGAATCCTGCTTTTTTAGCATCCCTGACAGCAGTATGCCTAGAGGGTGCAACTTGTCAAAACCACCAAACTCTGTGTTCTGAGTAAGCCACTGAAACAAAGGCACCGCCTGATCACCATTAACGTCAACCTTAGAAAATTGAGGGAATGTTATCCCAAAACGGCCTGTGCAGAAGGTATGAATTTCTTCATCGGATCCAGGAGCCTGATCTGCAAATTGATTGCAAGGAAAATCCAATATTTCCAGTCCGTCCTTTTGATGCGCTTCATAAATTTTTTGTAAGTCACTATACTGGGGGGTAAAACCGCATCCTGTAGCTGTATTTACCACCAAAAGAACTTTTCCTCTGTATTCACTGAGTGAAACCTCACTGCCATCTCGTGCTTGAACCTTAAAATCGTAAATATTCATCTCGTTATACCTCCAAATATATTAATTAAATACGAACTCTTAGATTTATTTTTTACAATTCTATTGTATGCAATTAAATTCGTTTTGTCAAGTTTTTATTTGAAAATCTTTTCAATTTGATTATTTCTATTTTTTGAAAAATGATATCTTAATATACAAAAAAATAAAATTAGACTGAAGATTGTAATTACACAAGGGTATTTCTGTCTTTTTAAGTTAATCAATTTAAAAAAATCCAGATCTTACCCATACTTTATAAAACTTCTTCGTAAGAAAAAAACTCACAATATCGACAATATTGTGAGGAAAAAAAGATGTAACTCCTTTGTTATAGTTTTACCTTAACAGATTTCTTTTTATTTTTTTCAATGTAACTATTATTTAAAAAACAGAATTCTTCAGTCCCACTTCCTCAAAACCATTTGTTGTCCAAATCAAAGTAGATTGAAATCCAATTTCTATTGCTAGCTTTACCATATCCTCAAAACAAAAGCCCAAGGAATTGCAATCGTGACTGTCACTGGACAAGAGTATTTTCCCCCCCCGCTTTTTGATTTCTTTCAAGAAATTGATGGAGGGATAAGCTTGACTCCGAAATCCACGATAAATTGCACCTGTGTTGATTTCAAATGGTTTTCCATATGGAATTAAGGCTTCTATAGCACCAATTCCATAGTCACAATATCGCTTGTTCTCTGTATTGAAAAAAGTTTGTCTCTCATTAAACTTGCTCAGCAAATCAAAGTGTCCAATAATATCTGCTCCTGTCTTTTTTAAAACCTCTGCCACAGTTTCAAAATAAACCTTAGCATACGCATAGGGGTCACCGCCAAATAATTCTCGAATATCCCTATCCATGATATCTGCCTTTTCATCAACAGGCAATAATTTTTCTCCCTTTTTGATATAATGAACAGAACCTATGGCATATGCAAAATCAGAGATAGCTTCTTGGGAATAAAAATCCTGCTCTACACCGCAGTAAACAGCAATCTGGGGTGCATAAGCCTCCTTTAGTCGCTGAATTTCCTTCTGATATTCCTTTACGCCATCTTTGCTCATGCAATAGCTCTCGTCAAAATGGGTATAACTATGACCACTGAATCCTAGTGCTTTAAATCCTTTTTGGATGGCTGACAAAACCATTTCTTCTGGTGTATTTTTTCCATCACAAAAAGTTGTATGGGTATGAAAATTCATTTTTGGTATCATTTTGTCATCTTCTCCTGCTTCACTTTGTGGTCGATTACATGTCGGGAAGCCAATTCATTCCTAACATCCTCCAAGGAAATCCCTGCTTCCACCATAAGTACCATCACATGATACGCTAAATCCGCAATTTCATAAATGGTTTCCTGTTTGTCTTCGTCTTTTGCGGCGATGATAACCTCAGTTGCCTCCTCACCGATTTTTTTCAAAATTTTATCTAATCCTTTTTCAAATAGATAAGTTGTATAGGATCCTTCTTTTTTTTCTGACCTTCTTCCCTCAATCAACTCCATCAAGCTATCCATAGAAAAACTTTCATAGCCATCCTGAATAAATACAGGGTTATGGAAGCAAGAATCCTCTCCTAAGTGGCAGGCGGGACCACTTTTATCAACTACAACCATCAATGCATCCTTATCGCAATCCCCTATAGAAACAATTCTTTGTACATTCCCCGATGTTTCACCCTTGCGCCACAGTTCCTGTCTGGATCTAGACCAAAAACAGGTTCGACCTTCTTCCAAACTAATTCGAAGACTTTCTTTGTTCATATATGCCAAGGTCAAAATCTTTTTGGTTTTTGCATCCACAACCACCGCAGGAATCAGCCCTTTTTCATCAAATTTCAATTCCTCTATATTTAGCATACTTTTCTCCTTATCTTCTTACAATAATATTGTTTTCTGCCAAAGTTTTTTTCAAGTCAGGGATGGCAACCTCGCCAAAATGGAAAATGGATGCTGCCAAGCCAGCATCAACCTTCGGTAAAGCTTGAAATAATTCAACGAAATCCTGCATGCAGCCTGCCCCCCCCGATGCAATTACCGGTACAGTGACAATATCGCAAACTGCCTCAAGCATTTCCAAATCAAAGCCTTTTTTCACCCCATCGGTATCAATACTATTAACCACAATTTCTCCTGCACCCATTTTTTCACAACGCTTAATCCAGCTAAGCGCTTCCATCCCTGTATTTTCTCTTCCACCCTTTGCAAAAACCATGAACTTTCCATCTACCCGTTTCATATCCACAGAGAGTACCACGCACTGGTCTCCATATTTTTTTGCCGCCTCTAATACGAGGTTGGGGTTTTTGATTGCACCTGAATTTACACTTACTTTGTCCGCACCACATTTTAAAACCCGATCAAAATCTTCAATGGCATTAATGCCGCCTCCAACAGTCAGAGGAATAAAAATTTCAGAGGCAACCTGTCGTAAAATATCAGTAAACAGCCCTCGACCTTCCACAGATGCAGTAATATCGTAAAAAACCAGCTCATCTGCGCCGTTGTCACTATAGAACTTTCCCAATGCAATCGGTGAGGATACATCGGCAAGTCCTTGAAAATTAACACCCTTCACCACACGACCATCTCTAACATCTAAACAAGGTATAATTCTTTTAGTGATCATTGGCGTTCCTCCTTTGTTAATTCGATGGCCATTTTTAAATCTATATTGCCTGTATATAAGGCTTTTCCCAAAATTGCGCCATATAGCCCCATTTTTTGTAGTCTTCCCACATCTGCCAAATCAGTCACACCACCGGAAGCAACGATATCCACACTGAATTTCTCCGACAATTGTTGATATAAAGCCAAGTTTGTACCGGCAAGCAGCCCATCCTTAGAAATATCCGTACAAATAATAGTTTTCACACCTATTTTTTCAAGCTTTTCACAGAAATCGAAACAACTTTCCTGAGAAAGCTCTGTCCACCCCTTTACAGCTACCATGCCATCCTTAATATCCACACCAACGGCTATCTTCTCACCATATTTGACTACCATATCCTTTAGAAAACCATGATTCTCCACAGCTGCCGTACCCAAAATGACCCGAAAAACCCCTACATTCAAGTATTTTTGGATGGTTTCTTCTGAGCGAATGCCGCCACCCACTTCAACCAACAGGCCGCTTTCCTTCACAATTTCTCTGATAATCTCCAAATTTGGGGTACCACCATCCTTTGCGCCTTCCAAATCCACCAAATGCAAATAGGTTGCCCCGGCTTTTTGGAAGGATATTGCCACAGCAACGGGTTGGGTACTATATACAGTCTTTTGTGCATAATCGCCTTTTACAAGCCTTACAGCACAGCCATCAATAATATCTATCGCAGGAAAAAGCTTCATAAAACTCCTCACTTTCTAATCAAACAACCATAAAAACGCATGACCTTGGGGCTTGCCCCAACCTACTAAACTAAGACCTTGAGGCTTTGCCCCAACGCCCACAAGGAAGTTCCTCCCTTGACTCTTTTTCTAAAACCGTGCAAGCACGGTTTTCTATAAAAGTTTTTGCTCCGCTTTTTTCAAAAAGCGGTTGGTTTGAAAGGAACGTCTAGATTATTATAATTCACAAAATGCCTTTAATATCTTTAGCCCTACCTCACCGCTTTTTTCCGGATGAAATTGGGTTCCGTATACATTTCCCTTTTCTACAGATGCAGTAAGCATTGCACCATATTCGGCTGTTGCCGTTACCGACGAATCGCAATCCATGGCCGCAAAGGAATGGACAAAATAAACACATTCGCCTTCATCCAAATAGCGGTATAATGCACTTTTTCCCTTTGAAAAAATTAGCCCATTCCAACCAATGTGAGGAACCTTTAACCCCCCACCAATTACAGGGGCAATGGGCTTCACACTACCTTCAATCAAACCCAAACCCATATGTTCACCATATTCATAGCTTTTTTCAAATAACATCTGCATTCCAAGGCAAATCCCAAGCAGTGGTTTTCCTTTTGCCACTTCCTCCAAAATCACCTGATCCAAACCGGTTTCTCTAAGCTTTTGAATGGCATCCTCAAAAGCACCAACCCCGGGAAGTACAATTTTTTCACTGTTGCGAATGACCTCAGCGCTCCCTGTTACCTGAACCTCAGCGCCAATAACACCTAGAGAACTTTTCAACGAAAACAAATTTCCAACGCCATAATCTACAATTGCAATCATTTACAACACTCCTTTCGTAGAAGGAATTTCATCACGATAAGCATCCTGAATGGTTACCGCCATATTCAAACAGCGAGCAAAGGCCTTAAATGTGCCTTCTATAATATGGTGTGAATTTTTCCCTGCCATCTGTTGTATGTGCAAGGTAATATTGCTTTTTCTAGCAAAAGCAATGAAGAATTCCTCCACCAGTTGTGTATCAAAGTTGCCCACCTTCTCTGTGGGAATTTGCAAACCATATTCCAAATGTCCACGACCGGAAATGTCCACTGCAACCAAAATCAAAGCCTCATCCATTGGCAAAATAATATGTCCATATCTGGTAATTCCTGCGCCATTACCCAACGCTTCCGCAAAGGCCATACCTAAGCAAATACCAATGTCCTCCACAGAGTGATGGTCGTCAACATAAGTATCCCCTTTACATTTTACCGTTAAATCAAATCGCCCGTGCTTCGCAAAAAGGGTAAGCATATGATCTAAAAATCCACAACCAGTGGAGATTTCACTTTTACCTGTGCCATATAGAGAAAGAGAAAGGTTAATTTCCGTTTCTCCTGTCTTTCTTGAAATTTCGCTGTTTCCCATGGAAATCCCTCCTATCTCCCCTTTAAAATCTCTGAGGTTTTCTGTAAAAATACATCCATCTGCTTATCTGTACCAATAGTGATTCTAACAAAATCACCAATTTTTTCTTTCTCAAAATGACGAACCAAAACGCCTTTTTTCTTTAGTTTGCTATAAAAGTCAGCTCCTGAAATATTGGGGGGTTTTGCAAAAATAAAGTTCGCTTTTGAGTCTAAGACTAAAAAGCCTAAATTTTTTAATGCCCTTACCGTAGTTTCTCTTGTTGCAATAATTTTTTTTGCGTTTTCCTTATAATAAATATCACTGTCCACCGCTGCTTCCCCTGCCACTAAGGTTAGGCGATTAATATTGTAGGGGTTTGTGGAAAATTTTATTTTTTCCAAATCCTCTATGATTTCCTTAGATGCAATGGCAAAACCAAGCCTTGCCCCTGCCATCGAGCGGGATTTTGAGTAGGTCATGGATACCATCAAGTTGGGATACTTCCGTACCAGCCCTACTGCCGAAGTTCCACCAAAATCCACATAAGCTTCATCAATCAAAACTACATGATTGGGGTTAGATTTCAAAATTTCCTCTATTTCAAATAAACCAATTTCCATTCCCGTAGGTGCATTGGGATTTGCAATGACCACCATCTTGTCGACATTACAATAATCTTTATAATTAATTGAAAAATCCTCTTTCAATGGAAATTTCACATGGGGTACATGATATAAATCGGCATAAACAGGATAAAACCCGTAGCTGATTTCCGGAAAAACCGCCCCTCTTTTCTCATCACAAAAAGCCATAAAGGAAAAATTCAAAATATCATCAGATCCATTGGAAAGAAATATATTTTCTTTTTCCACGCCATACAGTTTTGCAAGCTTTTCTTTTAAAAACTTCCCCTCCGGATCGGGATATAAATTCAGTCGTTTCACTTCGTCAGCATTTACCCGCTCTATTACCTCCTGAGAAGGGGGATAGGGAGATTCATTGGTATTGAGCTTAATATATTGTTGATCCCGAGGCTGCTCTCCTGGGGTATATGCTTCTAATGATGCAAATCTAGAACTTAAAAAACGACTCATTCCTCCGCCTCCTTTTCAAAACGTATCATAACAGACTTCCCATGGGCAGTTAATCCCTCTCTTTTGGCAAAGGTATTGATTTTCTCTGCTTCTTTTGCTAGTGCATCCTTTGTGTAATAAGTAAAGGATGATTTCTTAATAAAATCATCCACAGATAAAGGACTTGCAAATCTTGCGCTTCCGCCTGTAGGTAACGTATGGTTTGTGCCAGAAAAATAATCGCCAAGTGCTTCAGGCGCATTTTTTCCTAAAAAGATGGAACCTGCATGGCGAATCTGACCTAGATAGTCAAAGGGATTATCCACACACAATTCCAAATGCTCGGGAGCAATTTGATTGGCAATTTCAATGGATTCTTCAATGCTTTTGGCCAAAATAATTTTTCCGCTATCATCAATGGATTTTCTTGCAATGTCTTTTCTTGGCAAAAGAGGAATCTGCTGTTCCAAACATACCGATACTGCTTCCGCCAATTCTTTGCTATCAGTAATTAAAACGGCACTTGCCATCTCATCATGCTCCGCCTGTGATAGCATATCCGCTGCCACCACTGCACCATCTGCTTGACCATCAGCAATCACTAAAATTTCACTGGGTCCCGCAATCATATCAATAGCGACCTTTCCGAATACCTGTTTCTTCGCTTCAGCAACAAAGGCATTCCCTGGCCCTACAATTTTATCTACCCTTGGAATGGTCTCTGTTCCATATGCCAAAGCGGCAATGGCCTGTGCCCCACCAATTTTGAAAATGCGATCAACCCCTGCAATTTTTGCCGCCGCCAAAACCTCATTACTGATTTTCCCACCTTTTGCTGGTGTTACCATAATAACTTCCTTCACGCCTGCAATTTTTGCTGGAATACCATTCATTAAAACTGTAGAGGGGTAGTTTGCAGTTCCTCCAGGAACATATAAGCCGACTCTATCCAAGGGCGTTATTTTTTGCCCCAATACAACACCTTCCCTTGGCATATACATCATGTCGCTCCGTTTTTGTTTTTCATGATACCCACGAATATGCTCTGCAGCTTCCTCCAGAATAGAAATGAATTCTTCATCTACATCTTGGTATGCTTTTTCTATTTCCTCTGATAGAACCTCCATTTCCTCTAATACGGCTCCATCAAAGCGTAAGCTGTAATCTCTTAAAGCTATATCGCCTTTTTGTCTCACCGTTGCAATAATTTCTGCAACCACATCTGTTATTTTATTTTTTTTTTCCTCCACACGGGAAAAAATATCTACAATATTAATCTCATTATAACTATACTGTTTTATCATGGTATCACCTCAGGATTTCTTTGTAATAACCTCATTCATCTTTTCGCATATTTGGCGAATAGGTTCATTCAAAAATTTATAGCTTGCTTTGTTGGCAATCAATCTTGCGCTAATGGGAACGATGTCTTCCCATGGCTCCAAATTATTTTCCAAAAGGGTTGTCCCCGTTTCTACAATATCCACAATCACATCTGACATTCCCAAAATAGGTGCAATTTCAATGGAACCGTGGAGCTCGATAATTTCAATTTCCAAGCTTTGTTTTCTATAGTATTCCTTAGCAATATTGGGGAATTTCGTGGCTACCCGAAGGGTGCGGTCTGTATCAATTCTGCCGCCCTTTTTTCCTGCCACCGCCATACGACATTTTCCCATGCCAAGGTCTAATAATTCATAAACGTCGGAGGATTGCTCCAGCAAAATATCCTTTCCCACAACGCCAACGTCGGCAACCCCACGCTCCACATAGACCGCCACATCCGAGGGCTTTACCCAAAAATAACGAACACCGTTTTCTTCATTTTCAAAAATCAGCTTCCGGTTAGTTTCTCGAATAGAAGGACAGCCATAGCCTATTTCTTCAAAAACACCATAAGCCCTCTCTCCAAGCCTACCCTTTGGCAAGGCAATATTAATCATTTTCTGCAATGATTTCAAGCCCCCTTTCCTTCATACTCCACAACTGTCTATATTTTACCGTTTGATTATTCTGCCTTTGCACCATCACGCTTTGGCCATTATCCGTGAGCATTTCAACAGCCCGCAACAATGCACCTGTATCCGTATTTTCTTCATACAATAATAAAATATCAGTATCATATTCCTTTTGAGTTGTGTCATAGCGCTCCAATAAATCCAGATAAACGGCAAAACCAATGGCATCGCTGTTCTTTCCTAATTTGTGAACCAAATTATCGTATCGCCCCCCGGAAAGAATTCCATTGGGTACACCATTGATAAACCCTTGAAAAATAATGCCTGTATAATAATCCATACCATTTACAACAGAGAAATCTAGCTTCAATTTTTCACTGCCCCCGTTCGTTTTAAGAGCAAAAAACACTGCTTCTAACTCCTCCAACGCTTGCTTCATTTTTTCATTTACGCAAAGTGCTTTGGCTTTTTCCACACAATCATCCATGGATCCGTATAAAGAAGTCATTGAAACCAAGGCTGATTCCATCTCTTCCTTAACGAAGAATTGCTTGCAAAGGGTTTGTATACTATGTATATTCTTCTCACTGATTCCTTTGAGCAAAGCCTCATTTTGGCTGTTGGTTAAACTCAGCTCTTCAATCAAACCCATCACAAAGCCCATATGAGAGATATCCATAATATAATCTTGGCTTATAATTTCCAAACTTTTTTGGGCAAGTCGAATGACTTCAAGTGTTGCATAGCGATCCACCTCGCCGATATACTCCAGTCCAACCTGCATAATTTCTTTAAATTCTCCCGTGCCTTTTCTCACACGATAAACATTTTCATTATAATAAACTCTCTCAGGCACTTTATAATTTCCTCTGGTGTTTTTTATAATAGAAAGGGTTACATCAGGCTTAAGCGCCAAAAGTTTTCCATCTAAACCACTAAAAGCCAATATATTTTCACAACTTAAAAAACTTCTGTTCTCCGCATAAAAATCATATTCTTCAAACTTACTCATCTTAAATTGCTTATATCCAAATTGCTCAAATAAAGCCCGTAGACGAAAAATCACTTCTTCTTCTTTTTTCAATAGCATTTTCGGCAATGTCATGGTGCACCTCCGTATGTCAATTTACTTTAATCTTATATCAGTTTACCACTTTAGTCAAGTAGAACACTAAAGTTTATCATCTTTGCTGAAACTCCTTTCTTTCCTTCCATATTTTTATGCAAATTGATAATATGGGTTCTTTCACCCCGAAAAAATATCATAGGTTACGCGTTAAGATCAATATATTTTTAAATACGGATCTATTTAAAATTGGGTACGTTTGATATTTAAGGAAAGGCTTATCCCATTGAACGAAAGGAATGAAATAAAGAAAGATTTTTTTATGAATCCATAAATTAAATACATTGCTAGGATACACTTTATATTTTGAAGTTATAGGTGTAGTAAAACCGTGTATATTTTCCTGTAAAACAGAAAATCCTTCACCTAATTTTTGCAACAAAAAAACGCTTCTTCCTATATTAGAAAAAAGCGTTTCCTATTACTTTGTCTCAAGAGTAACTTCAAAAAGAATGGATTCTGCATTTTCAGTAGGTTCTTTCATGGAACGGGTTTGTCCTAAAGCCTTTAATCCATCCACAAATTCCTTGGTTTTGCTTGATGGTATAAATATTTTTATGCCATCCACTAAGGTCTGCTCTCCTTCATACCCACCAAGGGAGGTTGCCAAATCCCTGATTTTATCCAGCACCCCTTCTTTGTTTTCCACAGTAAGGATCACCTGCTGTACTACTAGGGCTTCATTCTGCTCAATTAACATTCCTCTTGCCTCAGGCTGAGTTGGTTGTGGGCTTACCTCATCGGACATTTGATCCATAGAAGATTCTGCCATCAGGCCACTAGACAGCTTCGGCTGTGCCATCCGTGGGTTTTCCTCGCCACTGTATTTCTCTTTGGTTGGAAGTTCTTGTGCAGTGATGTTTTCTTCTGGCTGTTTGGCGATTTGTATTTCAGATACATTACTTTCTGTCTGTTTCGCCATTTGTGTCTCAGGCTCATTATTTTTTTCCTGTTTCGCCACTTGAGCTTCAGGCTCTGTACTTTCTGCTTGTTTCGCCATTTGTGTTTCTGGTGCAGCATCTTCTGGCTGCTCCGCCATTCTCATTTCAGGTGCAGTATCATTTGCTTGCATTATTTGCAAATCAGCTTTCGGTTGGTCCGCATTTTGTGACTCAGCAAAATTCTGATTATCCCATTCACTCCCCACGGCCATCTTCTGGGTTATTTCCTTTTGTCCACGCATATTTAAAATCCCCTGGGTACCGCCGAAAACAGCAACCAATAGAACCCCTGCTGCAATCAATCCCAATTGTTTCCATCTATATTGAGGCTTTTTCTGAGGGACTAATGACACAATCTTCCCCTCTGCCGCTAACTTTCCCATTAGTTCCTCATGATACCCTTGGGGCAGTTCCTCCTCAGGAAGGCTTTTTATGGAATCCATAATTTTTTGCAGCTGCTTTGCTTCTTCCTGACAGTCCCCACATTCTTTAAGATGTGATGTTACAAAATCTGCCTCTTCCTTCGTTAATTCCTGTGCCAAATACTCCCACAACAATTCCCTGCATTCTTCGCAGCTCATGGATTGCTCCCCTCCTTTCTATTCTTATGACGAGGTTTCCTGCCGTTTCGTTCCCAAATATTTAAGATTTCTTCTTTTAAATTATTTCTAGCTCGGGAAATTCTGGATTTTACAGTACCCAATGCCAAGCCTGTAATTTCAGCAATCTCCTCATAGGATAAACCTTGCATGTCCCTTAAAACAAATACTGTTTTATAATCTTCTGAAATCGTTTCCAATGCCGTAACGATTTCACTTTTCATTTCTTTGCGCATCAAGCTCTCTTCTGGGGTGTCGCCGTTATCTGCAATTTCTTGTTTCCAACTTCCCTCATCATCCTCAAGCTCGTTATCTAGAGAAAAGCATTGCTTCCCTTTTCGTTTTCTCATCTCATCAATGCAGGTATTCACCGCAATCCGATAGATCCAAGTGGAAAAAGCCGAGCGTTCATCAAAATTTTCTATACTGCGATATGCCTTTATCCATACCTCCTGGGAGATATCTTTTGCATCCTCGCTATGGTTCATCATTCTAAGCGTAACGTTATAAACAATTTTTTCATGCTGTTCCACCAGTCGTTCAAACGCAGTCATATCTCCCTGCTTTGCTCTGGAAATGAGCTGTTTCGTTCCCTGCTCTGCGGAAGCTTCTATCGCCATTTTGGATCACCCCCATTTCTTTTTTTCTATACAACCATCATAATATAGATTGTAGAGAGAATCAAAAGCATTTTTTTCAAATCTCTATTTTTTCTACGTATTTCTCTTAAAAAATTATTTCCAATTGAAAACATAAGCTATTTAGACGTAATTAGCATTCCTTTGTTCCTATATAATTATATTTTTTTCTATTCCTCTCTACAAAGGAGTCTCAGCTCCTTAGCAAAGCATCTAGGATTAGTCTAGGAAATCTTCTAATCGCAAAAAACAGTACATTTGTGTATCTTTTCATGGAACCCTATCAAAAAAATGCTTCTAGCCTACTACCTCAGAGTAAACTTTAGTCTTATATAGTTAAATATCAATAAAAAGGCGAACCCCTCTGAGTCCGCCGTAAAAACTTATCCTTCTTGGTATTCACTGTCATCCAGATGAAAGGCTTCCCAAAGCTCAATATCCGGATTTTTCTGCATAAAATTATTCAATGTGTACTGATTTGCGAAAAGAACAATCGGTCGTTCTAAACGGTCATAAACCAGTGTGCTTCTAGCCACCAAATAATCTCGAATATCTCCAACCGTTGCAGGGTTTACCCATCGAGCAACACTGTAATCCAAAGATTCCATACGTACCTCGGAGTTGTATTCATTATTTAGGCGGTATTCAAAAACTTCAAACTGCAATTGACCAACAGCGCCTAAAATAACATCATTAAAATCATTACGATAAACCTGAATCGCTCCTTCTTGTGCCAGCTGCTGCACCCCTTTTTGGAACTGCTTTGCTTTCAGGGAATTTACAGGGTGAACACGCATAAATAATTCTGGAGGGAACGTTGGCAACGGCTCAAAAAACAGCTTTTCCTTTGTATCCGTTAAGGTATCACCGATTTGATAATTTCCGCTATCATAAATACCGATAATATCACCCACAACAGCATTTTCTACGGTTTCCCGTTCGTTTGCCATCAGCTGTGTAGACTGACTCAGCTTCATCTGCTTTCCCGTTCTGGATAGGGTTACTGTCATCCCTCTTGTAAAGGTTCCAGAACAAATACGCAAAAATGCCAATCTGTCCCTATGAGCAGGGTTCATATTCGCCTGAATTTTGAATATAAAACCGCTGAAAAATTCGTCAGTAGGCTTCACTTCGCCTTTCGTTGTTTTTCTAACCCCGGGCGCTGGTGCCCATTGCAAGAAATGCTCCAAAAAGGGTGTAATACCAAAATCCGCCAATGCAGAACCAAAAAATACAGGAGAAAGCTTTCCTTCCATGATGGCTTGCAAATCGAAAGAATTGCCTGCGCCATCCAAAAGCTCCATTTCATCCCGCAAAATATCTAAATTTGCTTGAGATATCACGCCATCTAGGGCACTACCAAAAACCCCCTGGGGGCCAAGGTCAATCACTCCATTTTGTTTACGATACAGAAAAACCTTATTTTCCAATCTATCATAGATGCCTTCAAAGGTAAGACCATTACCAATGGGCCAAGTTACAGCCGTTGAAGGTAATCCCAAAGCATCCTCCAAATCCGCCATACACTCCAAAGGATCCTTAGATTGACGATCTAACTTATTAATAAACGTAAAAATAGGAATCTGGCGCATACTGCAAACTTTAAACAGCTTCACAGTCTGAGCCTCCACACCTTTCGCCGCATCAATTACCATAACCGCACTGTCAACAGATGTTAGAATACGGTAGGTATCCTCACCAAAATCATTATGACCGGGTGTATCCATAATAGATACAACCTTTCCTTTGTATTCAAACTGCATTACAGAAGAAGTAACGGAAATACCACGCTGTTTTTCAATCTCCATCCAATCGCTTTTTGCAAATTTCGCATTTCTTCTTGCCTTTACAGTACCTGCCTCACGAATTGCTCCGCCGTGGAGCAGAAGCTTTTCTGTCAATGTTGTTTTTCCGGCATCAGGGTGAGAAATAATCCCGAAAATCCGCCTTCTTTGGATTTCTTCCAAAATACTCATTTCTGTAAATTCCTTTCTATCCGTTGTTGAACCATATTCTTTCCAATAAAAAAAATACGCATTATTTTTATTTTACCCGAAGTTTTAAAAAAAGGAAACAGAAACTTATACAAATTCAAAAAATATACAAAGGAACTGTATATGATAAAAACACATTGACGAGAAAATGTCTTTGATATAGAATATAAGTTATACGTAATAGCGGTTAAGGGAGACATTCATTTTCGGAATCCCACGGGGCTTTATCAAAGCCTCTAAACCAATAAAACAAAAAAACTTCGGAGGTATTAAATTATGATTAAAGTTACAAGCACAGACAAAGCACCCGCAGCAATCGGCCCTTATTCTCAGGCTATTTCTGCAAATGGTTTCCTTTTCACCAGTGGTCAGATTGCCATTGATCCCGCTGTTGGTGATGTAGTTGCAACTACAATTGAAGGACAGACAGAACAAGTAATGAAAAACCTTAGCGCAGTATTAGAAGCAAATGGATTAACCTTTGCAGATTCTATTAAAACAACATGTTTCTTAGCAGACATGGGCGACTTCGCTGCTTTCAATGAAATTTACGGTAAATATTTTACAAGTAAACCTGCTCGTTCTTGTGTCGCAGTAAAAACTCTTCCTAAAAACGTTTTGTGCGAAGTTGAAGTTATTGCATTATTAAAGTAATTCATCTCATTTGGAAATAGGGCACGCCCTAGTGCAATTCGTTTGCATTCCATTACCAAAACTTGGATAAACATATTTGCATTTCCACAGAAAAGAGAGTTTTAGAAAACCATAAAAACCACCCCGTACTAGAGATTCCTCTGGTACGGGATTTTTATTGCACTATTCTTAAAGAATGCTATGGCAGTGAACGGTAATGAGCCTTATAGGCTAACCAAAATTCCATAAAAAAGGTTGATTAAATAAATTCTCTACACAAAAAAACTAAGTTACTTTTTCGGTAACTTAGTCAAATGATAAATTCATAAATTAAAAATATCCCGAAGTGCCGTTCTTACCGCTTGACACCTAGCCTAAGCCAGGTGGGTAACCGCAGCCAAAGTCTCTGCCTTCCCCCGCCCAAAGGGAATTATCTTGGGGCCTGACATAACTTCTGCATATAGGAATCCCGAGTCAGTTTTGTAGGTTCAAATATAGTAAGCTCTCGAACACTTCAGGATTTTGTATTTACATTATACAACGTAATTTGTCATTCATCAATAGGGAATCTTCTACATATTTGATTTATCTTTTAAAGACAAAATACCCATTAAAATTGCACCAAAGAGCAATGCTGCATCAGCAATATTAAAAATTGGTGGATTCTTACCCTTATCAATGAAAATAAAATCTGTTACACTTCCTTTTTTCCAACGCTCTAAAAAATTGCCATACGCCCCGCCAAGGATAATTGCCAAAGGAATTCCATATCCTTTTGTTTCCTTATCACCACAGCATGCCCGTATAAATAAGATGCTGTAAATGGCTGTAAAACCACCAGTAATCCAAAGAATTACATTTCTCTTTCCTTCAAGCTTATGATATGCCATTCCGGAGTTCTTTATGTGCTGGAAATACAGTAGATTTTTGGCTATTTTTTTTCGCCTGCCGAGGGGCAACATTGCATTTGCCCATTTTTTGGTTCCCAAATCCAAACCCAAAACACTCAAAAAAACTAAGATATTTTTCAAAACCCATCACCTTTCTTTTGAAATGTTGTGCTTTTTTTCCAAAAGGAGCTGTTGTCAATGAAATTTCCTTGCCACAACTCAAGTACCGTATTATAATTTTAATACAGGTTACAATGATTTGCAAATTAAAAGAAAGAGGTGTAAATAAAATGGCGTTGGTTACAACAAAAAAAATGTTTGAAAAAGCTTTTCAGGGCGGTTATGCCATTGGCGCATTTAATATTAATAATATGGAGATTATTCAAGGGGTTGTGGAGGCAGCAAAGGCTCAAAATTCGGCTGTTATTCTTCAGGTTTCCAAAAGTGCATTAAAATATGCCCATCCTAAATATTTAAAGGCTATGGTTGATGCGGCTGTTGAAGAAACAGGCTTAGATATTGCGCTGCATTTGGATCACGGTTCAGATTTTCAAGTTTGCAAGAACTGTATCGAATACGGCTTCACCTCAGTCATGTTTGATGGTTCTCATTTAGAATATGAAGAAAACGTGGCACAAACAAAGGAAATTGTTGAATATGCCCATGCAAGAGGGGTTGTTGTTGAAGCAGAATTAGGTAAGCTTGCTGGTGTTGAGGATGACGTAAACGTTGACTCTGCAAATGCTACCTACACAGATCCTGATCAGGCGGTTGATTTTGTGAAGCGTACCGGAGTAGATTCCCTTGCCATTGCCATTGGCACAAGTCATGGCGCTTATAAATTTAAAGGGGACGCTAAATTGGATTTTGACCGTTTGGAATCTATCACAAAGAAATTAGAAGCACAAGGTATTCATAACTTCCCTATTGTGTTGCATGGTGCTTCCTCTGTTGATGAAACCAGCGTGGAAACCTGCAATAAATATGGCGGAAATATTTCCGGTGCAAAGGGGATTCCTGCAGAAATGCTGAGAAAAGCTTCTGCCATGGCAGTTTGCAAAATCAATATGGATACAGACATCCGCTTGGCGATGACAGCAGCGATCCGCAAATCTTTTGGCGAAAATCCTTCTGCTTTCGACCCTCGTGGCTATTTGGGCGATGCAAGAGAATTGATTCAAAAATTAGTAGAAGGAAAAATCAAGAATGTAATTGGCTCTACAAATTCCATGGACTAAATTTTTCAAACCCAAGCTGTTCCATTTATAGGAACAGCTTTTTATTAAAAGGAGGTATTATTATGTACGAATTAATGCAAGCTGGGGAAAATACCTTTTATATTAACTGCCCCTCAAAAATCGGGGTATACCGTACCTCTTCGGAAGAAGTATGGTTGATTGATAGCGGTAACGATAAAGATGCAGGGCGCAAAATCCAAAAAATCTTAGATCAACAGGGCTGGAAGCTCAAAGGAATCATCAACACCCATTCCAACGCTGATCATATAGGCGGGAACACCTTATTGCAGGACAGGCTCAATTGCCCTGTCTATTCCACCCCCATGGAAAACACTGTTATTGAAAATCCTATTCTTGAACCATCTTTTCTATATGGCGGATATCCCTTTCAAAAGCTGCGAAATAAATTTTTGATGGCAACTCCATCAAAAGCACAAGACATTTCTCAAGCGCAGCTTCCCGAGGGAATGGAAATTTTCCCATTAGGTGGTCATTTTTGGCAGATGATCGGTGTAAGAACTCCCGATAATGTATATTTTTTGGCTGACAGTGTTTTTAGCGAAACTATTTTAGATAAATATCATGTCAGTTTTAATTACGATGTAACCGCTTATTTCAAAACCCTAGATTTTTTGGAAACCCTAGATGGAGCTCTTTATATTCCCGCCCATAGTGATCCCACAGAGGATATCCGTCCTTTGGTTGGGGCAAACCGAAAAAAGACCAACGAAATCTTAGATAAATTGCTCTCGATTTGTCAGGCTCCAAAATTTTTTGAAGAAATTCTTCACTTTATTTTTGAAGAATACAACTTAACGATGGACTATGGACAATACGTATTAGTGGGAAGTACCATCCGCTCCTATCTATCCTACCTTTATGATATGGGTAAAGTTGAAGCATTTGTGGAGAACAATTATCTTTTATGGAAAACTGCTGCTCCCAATTCAAAAGCAGACTAAATTAATTGGATATGCCCCACTTCCCCCTAAAGTTTTTATTGACAATAAAATTATATGGGCGTATCATAGTTTAATGTTACTCGAAGAAGCCAAAAAAGCTAGTATAGCGCTGTCACGGCAGCGCTATACTTTCGTAAATTTTAGGACTACTTAAACTCATGACACGGAAAAGGGGGTTATTTAATGAGTTCCGCTGCTACCGAAATAAAAGAAAATAAAATGGGTGCTATGCCCATTAACAAATTACTTTTTTCTATGTCTGTCCCTATGATTATTTCTATGATGGTACAGGCCCTTTATAATATTGTAGATAGTGCTTTCGTTGCCCAAATCAGCGAAAATGCTTTGTCTTCAGTATCCTTAGCCTTCCCTATGCAAAATTTTATGATTGCCGTTGCTGCAGGCACAGGGGTTGGTACAAATGCTTTGCTTTCCAAAAGTCTAGGCGCAAAAAAGTTTGATACTGCTAACAAGACAGCCAGTGTCAGCATCTTACTGGCTTTTTTAAATTGGCTCATTTTCGTAATCATTGCCTTTCTCTTTACAACACCTTTTTTAAAAGGTCAAACAGAAGTTTTAGAGATTATTCAGGGTGGTGAGGTATACCTACATATTGTTCTAGTTGGCTCTCTTGGTATATTTATTCAAGTTGCCATGGAGCGATTGCTGCAATCTACAGGCCGAACCTTTGAGGCTATGATTTGTCAGGGCGTGGGTGCAATTGCAAACATTATTTTAGACCCAATTTTAATCTTTGGTCTGTTTGGATTACCCGAGATGGGCGTTGCAGGTGCGGCGATTGCCACAGTAATTGGACAGTTTATCTCCTGTGGAGTGGGTATTTATTTAAATTTAACAAGAAATCATGAAATACACATTCGAATTAAAAACGCTCTGCCCAGCATATATATTTTGAGAAGTATTTATATTGTTGCAATACCTTCCATTTTAATGATTTCTATTGGTTCCATCATGATTTTTTATATGAACCGTATTTTAGATAGTTTCACTTCCACGGCAATTGCTGTTTTCGGTGTATACTTTAAATTGCAAAGCTTTATCTTTATGCCGGTATTTGGAATAAATAATGGGATGATACCCATTATTGCCTATAACTATGGTGCAAGGAATAAACAACGCATTCATCAAACCATTAAGCTCAGTGTAATTGCCGCAGTGGTTATTATGCTAGCAGGATTTGCGGCCTTCCAAATCCTCCCTTATAAGCTTTTGGCTCTGTTTAAGGCTTCAGATAATATGGTAGCCATCGGCGTACCTGCGTTAAGAATTATCTCTTTTAGCTTTTTGCTGGCAGGATATAATATTGTAACTAGCTCCGTATTTCAGGCATTGGGCAATGGCATCTATAGCCTCATCATTTCTGTGGTACGTCAGCTGGTTGTGCTTTTACCCGCCGCTTATTTGTTGTCCCGTACCGGGGAATTAAATCATGTTTGGCTTGCTTTCCCCATTGCGGAAATTGTAGCCCTTGCCCTTTGTACTGCATATCTTATCAGAATACTGAAAAAGCTGGACTTTTAACCATACTTTTTAAGGGAAAAAGTAAAAAATCAGAATCTTATATTTGCTAATCTAAGAAACAAAAGCCCATTTTGCAATGGAAATTTTGCAAAATGGGCTTTTCTATGAAAAAAGCGTCTTTCACTGTTTCAATACCTGCAAAGCATAATCCACATATAAATTGCAGGAAAGCAGTAATGCCTCCTCATCAATATCAAATAAGCCATGATGATGAGCTGCTTTTGTGTTGGGTTTCTCTTCATTTGCCGTGCCTATATAAGCGTACATTCCCTTTGTAACCGCCAAATAATCCGCAAAATCGTCAGCACCTAAAGACTTCTGATAATCCGAAACAATGTCAACAGGGTCAACCAGTTGTTGGGCAACCTCAGTCACTTCTCTCACTGCGTCTTCGTCATTTGTCAATGGCGCCGCGTAATCTAAAAAAATCACATCTGCCTCTGCACCATACATTGCCGCTGTCTGCTTTGCAATTTGCACCACTCTATCATTGGTGAACTTACGTACTTCTGGTAAAAAGCTTCTGGTAGTTCCTTCTATTTCCCCGTGTTCCGCAACAATATTATACTGGGTGCCTGCTTTGATTACGCCAACCCCCACCACCACTGTTTCCAAAGGGGCTGTACTTCTGGCAACAATGGACTGCAAATTCACAGCAATCTGAGCGGTAATATATGCCGCATCTACGCCCAAATGGGGCGTGGATACATGGGCACCTTTCCCCTTTACGGTTATTTTAAAATAATCACAGCTGGCACATTGAGGACCTTTGGTCAAAGCAACCTGACCTTTTGCTAATCTGCTTGTAACATGGGCACCGAATATTCTTTCACAGCCTTCTAACAGTCCTGCTCCAACAAACAACCTGGCTCCTTGGCCAATTTCTTCAGCTTGCTGAAAAAACAAACGAACCTGACCTGAAAATCCTGTTTCTTTTGATTTTAATACTTTAGCCGCTGCAAGCAAGGTTGCTGTATGGGCATCATGGCCGCAAGCGTGACAAAACCCCTTATTTTGAGAACGGTAGGATACTGTTTTCAAATCTTCCATGGCTAGGGCATCCATATCTGCCCTTAATGCAACAATTTTTCCTTTGCATGCTTTTTTCCCATCAATCCAAGCATATACCCCCGTTTCCCCTATTCTTCTATGAGGAATTCTCAAAGCATCCAGCTCCTCCTCAATTTTCTTACAGGTTTCATATTCCTTTAAGCTAACCTCTGGATGGGCATGAAAATGCCTTCTCAACGAAATGATATAGTCCTTCTCTTCTAAAATATAATTCTTTATCGCCATATTTTTACCGCCTTTTCTAAATTCAATGATTCTTTCCATAATGCAAACAGATGGGTCATCGGAATAAAACCAATAAACCCATCTGTTTTTGATTGGATGGGGAATCCCCTCCCGAGAATCGCTTTTTATCTCACTGGTGTTGCGACAAAACTCACTTCTTATTCCCAAGTGCAAAGGAATGCACCTTTATACTGGTCATTTAACGTTGTTTTTACCTCTTCGGTATGATAAGCGTCAACGATTTTTTTGTATACTTCATTGTCTTTGTCAGCTGTACGGCTAACAATAACATTTACCAGCTGTGGCACCGCTTCGTTTACTGCAGGGTCAACATTTTCTGTAAAGATTGTATCTTTATTGGGGTCTAAACCTGCTGTAAATGCATTTCCACCGTTGATGATTGCCGCTGCGCAGTCGGGCAAAATATTTGCCAAAGTTGCTGATTCAGCTTCTAAGATTTCAATTTTTTTGTTGTACTTCGTAATATCCTGCTTTGTGGGAACATAGCCCTTTGCAGGATCGCATTCAATTAAGCCAGCAGCTTCAAGTAATTTCAATGCTCGACCGCCATTTGTCAAATCACTGGGAATGGCGATGGTATCGCCATCTTTAATCTCATCAATGGAAGAAATTTTATCTTTGTTATTATAGATTGATAAAGGTGCAATAATGGTATCGCCAATGGCTACAATATCATAACCCTTTGTCTCAATTTCGTTTGCTAAGAACGCTTTATGCTGGAAGGCATCCAAATCGATTTCTCCATCGTTTAACGCACGGTTTGGCGCCGCATAGTCAGAGAACTTTACAAGCTCCACCTTAATATTATCATCTTTTAGCAATTCATTAATGGTATCCCATTGAGCATTGTATTCACCTACTACACCAACCTTTACCACAGTTACCTCAGCCTTGTCGCCCTCTGTTTTTGCTGGTTCTTCCTTACTTGGCGTAGAACCACAACCTGCCAACCCTAAAACCAAAGTTGTTGCCAATGCCGCCGCAAATAATTTTTTAAAATTCTTTTTCATATACATCTCTCCTTTTTCTATCAATGTTCTTCTTAATATGCTTAAAATGTTTCCATTCAAGAGCCAAAGATTAGTGTGTGGTTCTTTGAATAATAAAATTTCCAATGCCCTGAAATACTGATATTATCAGTAAAATGATAGCAACGGTTACCCAAATCATATCTCTATAGCCCATTTGGTGACCATAGCGAATGGCAAAATCCCCTAGTCCACCGGCACCAATACTTCCTGCAATGGCGGTGATACCAATTAAGCTGACAAACGTAATCATAGTTACACGGGTAATTCCCGGTATGCTTTCTTTTAAGTAAACACTAAAAATAATTTCTAAAGGACTAAAACCCATGGCCTCGCTAGCCTCAATAATCCCATGATCCACATCGGCTAAAACAGCCTCTATCTGCCTTGCAAAAAACGGTACCGTTCCTCCAATCAGTGCAACATAGGAGCCTAAAACACCGGAACCCGTACCAACAATGGCACGACTTAAAGGGATTAACAGCACCATTAAAATAATAAACGGAATGGAACGAATGACATCAATTGCTCTATCTAAAAATTTGTATAACAGCGGCGCTTGCATAAGACCACCTTTTTTCGTAACAATAAGCAACACTCCTAAAATCAAACCTAAGAGAAAGGCAATGCTTCCAGAAATAAAAAGCATTTGAAAAGTTTGCTTCATACATTTCAATAATTCCCCTTGTAAAGATTGCAAATTTGGTGCAATATCATATAAAAAACTCATCCTCTAATCACCTCCATCTGAACATCTCTGCTTTGAATATAGCCAATTGCCTGTTCCATATTCTCTGTCTCTCCGCTTAATATAACAACCAATTTCCCCAAAGGCTTATTCTTCAAAATATCCACATTGCCAAAAATAATATTAGCCTGGACATGATATTTCTCTGCCAGATGAGAAATGACTGACTCTCCTGCATTTCCCCCTGAATAGGTAAGAAGTACTAGCTTTTCCCCTTTCTTCAGTTGGGTTAGTGCATGTTTTTCCTCCAGCAGTTCATAAATTTTATTAATATTACTTGCAGTATCCATAAAATCTCTTGTTAACTTTTCCTTGGGGTGAGAGAAAACTTCCACTGTTTCTCCTTCTTCCACCACGCGCCCTAGCTCCATAATGGCAACTCTATCGCAAATATCCTTTACTACAGCCATTTCATGGGTAATTAAAACGATGGTTATGCCCAGATCTTGGTTTACCTTTTTTAAAAGATTCAAAATGGATTTTGTGGTCTGGGGGTCCAGAGCACTGGTTGCTTCGTCGCAAAGGAGCACTTTTGGGTCATTGGCTAATGCTCTGGCAATGGCCACCCTTTGCTTCTGCCCTCCGGAAAGCTGAGAAGGGTAAACATCCTTCTTATCCGTCAAACCCACTAGTTCCAATAAGGAAAGTATTTTTTGGTGCTTTTCTTCCTTTGACTGTTTGCTTTTACGTAAAGGAAAGGCAATATTTTGATACACTGTGCGGGAACGCAGCAGATTGAAATGCTGAAAAATCATTCCAATTTTTCGTCGTTCCTCTCTCAGGCGAACCTCTGGCAAACCCGTAAGATCAACCCCATCAATGACTACCTTTCCCCCTGTGGGCCGCTCCAAAAGATTGATGCAGCGCACCAATGTGGATTTACCTGCCCCCGAAAAACCAATAATTCCAAAAATCTCGCCTTTCTTAATATCCAAACTTACTTCCGTTACAGCCTGAATTTCATCCCTGCCTTGACGAAAGGTTTTGCTTACCTTCTCCAGCTGAATCATAACCTTCTCCCCCTTACAATTACTCCATATAATAAAAAAGCTCCCACCCAAATGATATTCATCATTAGGGCGAGAGCATAGCTTCGCGTTACCACCTAATTTTATTTGTTTTTCACAAAACAAACCTCAACGAGTACGTCCAAAAAATCGGATAATACCCCGGCACTATAACGGGTGCACCCGTCACGATCTAAACAATTCGACCATGCAGCTCCAAGACCATCTTCATCAGCCTATCTTTATCCTCTTCCACCAAACGAGGACTCTCTGTAAAAGCATCCGCTCACTACTCTTCTTTTCCATGCCTTTATTTCTTAATTGGATTAATCATAATACAACAACTTTTTCTTGTCAACTCTTTTTCTATTGTTCCTCGAATTTGAAACCACGCTTCTTAAAAATAACCTACAAAAAATCATTCACATAAATATAAATACTGGTCAGGTTGTTTATTTTAATGGAAATAAATCCCTTGTCCTTTCAAAAAAACATGATCTATCCAATGAAAACTTTACTTAATTTTATGTTTATTCTATAAACCAAGCTTATCGATAAAACATAAGCCATTCATTCTGTCTCCCCTTTTGGATATTCCCCGGGAAACCAAAAGAGACAAGCATAAGAAAAGCCTCTTTGCAACCGCAAACAGGCTAAACCATTACTTTTTAATATACCGTTCATTACAACGGGAAAGAAAATAAACACAAACAGCCAATAACACAAGAAATATAGCCAGAAACACCTTGTTAAAGGGAAACATGATATCAAGTAAAGCCTTTCCAACAAAAATTGTTCCTGCCACCATATGCCAAATGCCCGACTCTTTCAGGTATGCAGGTAAATTTTCCGGCTCAATCAGCTCTAGTGTGCGTTTGGTAAAGAAAATAGTCTGACCAAACAATGCAAATACGCCTCGTGCGTAAAAGTATATTCCCACAACAAAAAACAAAGTCATAATATCCCTCCCACTGCGCCGTCATTTATTGCATCTCAAACAGTTTCATGGTAAGATGTTTAAGCAATATTTTAAAAAGAACGCTTATTTGCTCTTTTATTCAAGCTAGTATGACGCTCGTTAGACTGCTTCGCCCATTCCTTCATTTTTTCTTCAAAATCAGTAGAAGGACTGGTTGAGGATTGAGGACGGAAATATTCCTCAGCAGGGCTTGCGGGCTTTTGTGTCTGATTTGGTTTACGGAAAGGCTTCTCATTTCTAGGCTGACGTTCTTCCTTTGGTAATGCATCCCGAATGGATAAAGCAATTTTATGGGATTCTTCATCAATGGAGAGGACTTTAACCTTAACAATATCTCCGATCTTAATATGGTCGTTGATATCTTGTACGAAGCTGTTGGCAACCTGAGAGATATGCACTAACCCTTGCACAGAGCCTAAAGAAACAATTGCGCCAAAAGGTTTAATGCGTACAATCTTTCCTTCAACGATACTGCCTACTTCTAATTTTTCAGACATTCCAATATACACTCCCGTTCAGAATTTTAAGATTACTGGAACAGTATACCATAGATTAAACTTGAATACAAACAAAATCTAACCACCTCGGAGGAGAATTTATGAAGAAAAAAGATATCATTACCATTCACATTGAGGATGTTTCCTTCCCCAATAAAGCCTTTGGTTTTGTGGATGGAGAGAAGGTTGTGGTGAAAAACGGTGTCCCAGGACAAACTATTCAGGCACAAATCATAAAGAAAAGAAGCAGTGGCATCGAGGCTAGACAAGAAGAAATTCTGCAGCGTTCTCCTCTGGAAAGACAGGAGGGTGTCTGCTCCCATTACACCCTTTGCGGCGGTTGCACCTATCAGACCCTCCACCATGAAGAAGAATTAAAATTAAAAGAACGCCAAGTGAAACGCCTCTTGGCGCAAGAAAACATTCAAATTGAAAGCTGGGAGGGCATCATACCTGCCCCTTCGGAAAAAGGCTATCGAAATAAATGTGAATTCTCCTTTGGAGATGAAGAAAAAGGCGGAGATTTGGCCTTGGGCATGCGCAAACGTATGAGCCATTACGAGGTAGTATCCTTAAAGGATTGCAATATAATCGACAATGATTATTTAAAAATTATTCAAAGCACTTTAACGTTCTTTCAAGAAAAAAATGTGCCTTTTTATCATAAATTGCGTCACGAAGGCTCCCTACGCCATTTGGTGGTCAGAAAAGGCACAGCCACAGGAGAAATCCTCGTCAACCTAGTTACAAGCTGCGAAGTGCCCTTCTCTACAGAAGAATTTAAAACAATGCTTTTAGCGTTACCGCTAGAGGGTTCTCTCTGCGGCATCTTGCATTCTGTGAATGATAGCGTTGCTGACGTTGTACGTAGTGACGAAATGACCATTCTTTACGGCAGAGACTTTTTTATGGAAAAATTGTTTGATTTGGAATTTAAGGTTTCCGTTTATTCCTTTTTTCAAACCAATACAAAGGGTGCCGAAAAATTGTATTCTATCGTTAAAGAATTTGCAGGGGATGTTTCCAATAAAATGGTCTTCGATTTATACTGTGGCACCGGAACCATCGGGCAGATTATGGCGGAAGCAGGCTCCAAAAAAGTGGTTGGTATTGAATTAATCGAGGAGGCAGTTGTTGCTGCCAATGAAAATGCCGAAAGAAACGGATTGTCTAACTGCCAGTTTATCGCCGGTGATGTCTTACAAAAGGTTGACGAATTAACAGATAAGCCTGATTTAATTATTGTTGACCCTCCAAGAGACGGTATCCATCCAAAGGCTATTGGAAAAATTATTGATTTTGGTGCTCCCGAAATCATTTATGTTTCCTGTAAACCTACCTCCTTAGCAAGAGATTTGGTGATTTTCCAGCAAGCAGGTTATCAGATAAAAAGAGTGAAACTGATGGATATGTTCCCAAGAACAGTACATGTGGAAACGGTGATAATGATGACTTTTTGTGGTTTAGGCAAGAAAAACAGGGGTTAGACCACAATATGTTGTGGTTTTTGATTGAAAAATGAGCAATAAACGGGGCTGAAAAATGCGATTTTTAGCCCCGTTTTTTTGGCTCTTCCACGGATGACATAGGATAGTTGAAGGCAAAATCTTTCCAAAGTGCTTTTAGAGATAGGGTAAAGGATGGGATATTCATCGTTAAGGGGGACACTTGGGAAATCAGGGATATTCATTAGTCAGAAATGGTATTAATAAGGTGACAATTTGACATCATAATCTGCAAATATCTGTAATACATGACAGAGAGGATAAAGATATTTAAGGTAATAAAAATCCTGATTTACACTCACCCTGTGGAGTAAAAAACATCCAGATTATTATAAGCAATCCGAAATTATGGATAAAATAGCAAGCTTATAAACATAATGGCAGATATAAATAGATAATTTTTATTATTGCTTGAAGATGTAAATTAATTATAACATATTATGAATGGAGTGCTAAAAGTGAAAAGCAAAAAAAAAGAAACACCAAATGACAATGAAGTGCTATCCCTTAATTCAGGCGCTATCAATACTAAATTACGCAGACATATTCTTATAGGAACGATAGTTTATGCAGCTTTAGTTTTGTACTTCATGTTCCTTGGGTTTAATAGATTAGGAAAGAAGTTATATTATAATCAATATACATTTATACTTTTACCAGATGGTATTCCCCTAAGGTTCCCGGAACTATCGATGTCATGGTTATTCGATTTTGGGAACATTGCTGCTTTTATTCCTTTTGGAATTATAATTCCGCTGCTCTATCGTATCCGTTTTAGAAAGTTTATCACATTGTTTATATCAGTGATTTGCTTTCTGGAATTGTTGCAGTCTTTAACTTTTCTAGGTACGTTTGACATTATGGATATCATATCGAATACTTTGGGTGCAATTATAGGCTTTATTGCTTATAAAGTAGGGTTTTCCTCAGAGATTACTTTTAAAAGGCTTGCTGCTTCGGCAGCATCTATGCTTATACTATTTATTACAATTATGATTACTTCTGAAATAATTGACTATGTTGTACATGTAAATGAAAGAATAGGAAATGTTGTAGCAATAAATGAACTAAGTGCAACCGCGCCGGCTATCGATAAAATTTCGTCTTTTACGGTACAAGGTGAAAACATAAATCCCACATTAAATGTGTATAGCAGCAATGACGGAACAAGCAAGGAGTACCTGTTTCATGTAGACAAGAATAATCCCTGGATCTATGCCAATATTGGTATTCCTGATGATGAAGAATATAAAGGTTCGGTTACGATTGTAGCTAATGGGGATGAGCTGATACTATTTAGTGATGAAGACGAAGATAAAAATGCACTAAAAGTGAAAACATTTTTTAATACGAATTTAAAAGATATAAAAATTATAGTCACTGGAAATGCTAAAGTGTGGGATGTTGGCATTGCAGAAATAAAGCATTGGTGGGAGTAAGTGTGGTATAATTAGTAAATTATACTTTCAATAAATGACTTATGATCCTGGCTCATCATTAAAATAAAGATTATTCCGAAGTGGTGAAAGTGAGCCTTGATAGAATACGGATCACCGCATCAACGCATGTTGAAACGTATGTACTGTTAACCACAAAAAAACCATAAACATTTCAACTGCCTTTCTAAACAAAATAATTATAAAATTTACATTAAGGTCAATTCATCTAGTCCCGAGAAAATCTCTACAAAGAAATTAGAAATTTTCTCGCAACATATTTATGCTAATAATGAAATTATGGGTGTAATGAGCCCTTTTATAAAAGCTGCTAAAACAAGCAAGGGAAATGCAACAAAGCAATAAGTTGAATTAACCTTTTTAAAAGCATTAACAATTCCAATTTCTGATTTTACTTTATTGAAAATCAGACTGTGAATTGCTTGATTCAGGGGGTAAAGCACCGCCAAAATAATAATAAAAGAAAATAATTCTATAGTTGCATGTGGAAAAACACCCAAAAAGACTTTCGAAAAACTTATTTTACCATCTAACTGAGGTGTAAATGGAAAATAAAAAATTACACCTGTAACAACTGATGTTAATGCAACCGGTAAGTAATAAACAAATGGATTTGGAATAAGCGCTAAAAGAAGCATTTGGAATGGAACTTTCATTCCATTATTTACGACATATTTCAAAAATTTTCCTGACTGAGTTTTGTCTACTCCTGAAAATTTTTTATCCGTCAAATGAATCAGTTCCATAATATCGGGTTTCATAATGAAGGATACTACAAAGCTTAACATAATGATTCCTAAAGTTACCTATGCAAATTTTTTTACGGACAAAATGGGACAAAATGCAAATCATGTTGGAATATTCCGGAAGCATTCCAGCTACATACCCTGAAGATGAAACATACGGTTTGATTTCTGATCCCATTGTGATAATTCAAGAAGTATCCGATGAAAGGAATCCTTTTGACGATTAAACAAAGGAAGGTGGATTCATTGTCAATTCGAAAATTTATACCAACTACAATTATGATACCTGCCATTGCAATTGGAGCCTTTACCATGTATCAGCATCATGTTCCCATGGGAATCTGCATTCAGAATATTGCTTGCCTTGTTTTTATGAGTCTTATTTCCATGATTCTGTTCACTGGGAAAATAAGCATCTTTGAAAGTAGTCATAGAAAATTTTTATTGCCCATCTGTCTGTTTCTTTTGGTAGTAACATTGGTAAGTCAGGGCATGGAAGGCGTACATCGGTGGATTTCTATTGGTTTTATAAGACTAAATATAGCAATGATTGTAATACCTATCATTTTCATAGAGTTGTGGTATGTACTCAAAACAAAAGGGGTTAATTTTGCATGGGTAATAGCATTCTTAGTGATACTGTTGTTGTATTTTCAACCAGATGCTTCCCAGTTAACAGGATTTGCCCTTCCATTAGTGGTCATGCTATGCCTAAGCGTAAATGGTAAGGTAATTCGGTTTTTCATGATTAGTATATTTTCCATGTTTATAGTTTTATCATGGGTCTTTCTGGATACACTTCCTCCCGTTGCATATGTAGAAGGAATCTTGAAAATGGCGGCAGATGTTGGGTTGCCTTGGCTGATTTCAGGGATATTGTCTTTAGTCGCATTGCCTATACCCTTTCTACTCTTTCCCCCTAAAAATGAGGAAATACTTTCAAAGTGTATTGGCTTTTACTTTGCGATCGTCATTATCTCAGCTTTTTTTGGTAATTTTCCTGTGCCATTGGTGGGATATGGGATATCGCCTATCGTTGGCTATTTTATATCATTCATGTGGTATCTGAATTCTAAGTATGTTTAAAATATGATTATTCTTCTGCAAGGGGATACCAGGCAGAGGGGATATGTTTTTTAACCACTAAGACACGCGAGCTGGTTTGCCTGATAACAAGGTCGGCTATGTATCACTATGCAACTTAAAACAGTAAAATTTATTATTTCAAGGCAGGCCACCTAGAAAAAATAATCGGCCCTTTATAGAAACAGGATTATAGTAATACTATGTTTAGCTGTTCAGTTAGATTTTTCCTCAGACAAAACAAAAAGCACGTAAGTACCAGCGGTATTTGCGTGCTTTTTTGTGTATCTGATAGAAAAGATGCAAGCAGGTGAACATGCAGACATCAGTCGGCAATTCCACATCGTTGCCTTATAATAATTCTGGATATTGCTTACTTAAGCCACAATTATTTTACTTAGAAATAGCGATGATGCCTCCTAGAAAAAAGCTTCAACAAATCTTAAACTACTCTACCTCTATGCTATTTGCAAAATAACAAGATGTGCAGATACGGGCTCTGTGCCGCCTGCAAGTGGCGTGATTGTTAAAGCCGTTGACTCACTAGCCGGATTTCGTACCGTCAATATTGAGTTTGATACTGTTGTTCTGATAAGGGCAATTCCAACTATTTGAGAAGTACCAGTTGCACGACCTACTACGGTTTCTGGCAGTTCCAAACTGCCCCCTCCTGAATCGAGAGTTAAAACTAACTGTCCAGCTTCAGTTACGCTTACTTGAAACAATACCTGATATACACCGATAGAAGATAACTGAAATGTGCTGGCGCTGGTGCGTAGAATAGATGCTCCTCCGGAAGGTCCGTCTTGTGGAAAGCTTACGTCAGCACCAGCAGCAACAGTTGCTGCATTATCAGGGGGCATTAAAGCAAAGAAATCCGCATAGTCCGCTATCCCACCTGCAGGGCCTTGAGGGCCTGTTGCTCCAGTGGGGCCTGTTGCGCCTGTTGCTCCTGTCGCTCCTGTTGCACCCTGAGGGCCCACTGGGCCTGTAGCACCGGTTGCACCAGTGTCTCCTTGGGGACCGGCAGGACCAGTGAGGCCTTGGGGACCTACAGGGCCTTGAGGCCCGGTAGCACCGGTATCCCCTTGAGGACCTACAGGACCAGTGAGCCCTTGGGGACCTACGGGGCCTTGAGCACCGGTTGCACCGGTATCTCCCTGTGGACCGACAGGACCAGTGAGCCCTTGGGGACCTACAGGGCCTTGAGCCCCTTGAGCACCTGTTGCACCGGTATCCCCTTGGGGACCGGCAGGACCAGTGAGCCCTTGGGGGCCTTGAGGGCCTTGAGCACCTGTGGCACCGGTGTCCCCTTGGGGACCGGCAGGACCAGTGAGCCCTTGGGGACCTATAGGGCCCTGAGCACCTTGAGCACCCGTAGCACCTGTTTCTCCTTGTGGGCCGGCAGGGCCAGACGGGCCAGTCGCACCAGCATTACCTTGTGGGCCGGTTGCACCAGTGGCACCTGTGGCACCCGTGGCACCTTGAGGTCCAACAGGCCCTGTAGCGCCTCTAGGGCCAGGAATACAACAACAAGGTTGTGTACAATCTTGATTACAGCGCTTGCAATAAGGTTCTGGATATTGCTTATTTATACAATTTGTATCATCATTATAAATCATTTTATAACCTCCTGTCTTTTAAAAAGGCTCAAATACTTCACTATATATTATGCAATGGCTATATAATGTTGTTTAGATCCTTCATTCGTACGTCTCGACTGGATGTGTTAAGACAGGAATAATCATCGAGTAATATGTTTGTAATGATAATCTCTGTCTTCATAACTTATGCAGTTTTAAAAATATACACAAATAGATCTCAGGTGGTTTCCATTGATTTACAAATGCTGAGGCTGTCATCAATCTTACCTTGCTTGCGTATGTTCATTTTGAAACTATTTATTATGGTTTTATTGAAAATAGGTTTTATTCTTTGTAAATACGGGAGACTCAAAATCTGACTTTACAAGATTAATACCGTTTCTATATATCATCCAAAAATTTTACTAAGACTATTACATGTCATAAAAAATAAAAATATAATATCCCTGCTATAATATTCTTTTATTTATCACTTCTCCATTGGCCTAGTTCTTTTCCATTGATATTAACAGTTAAATAACCTAAACTTAATAATAAAAATTATTATTTAATAATTAACAATAAGTATTATTGACAATACTCCCAAAAAATGCTAAAATCCTACAAGAATATAATGTTGCTTAAACTTTTTGGTTACACTATATTTTTGCAATTTATAATTTTAATATAAAGAATTTTTTGGAGTAATTTCGTCCAAAATAAAATACACTATTCACTAAACTTATTAAAATAATAAAAAAACAGCGAAAGCTTTATATTACAACAACAATTAATAAAAAAGCACATACTTAAAAGGAGGTATTCTGAGCCATAAGCAATATGCCATTTTAGGATTTTGCAGGGTAGTTAGCCCTCAAAAACTAAATTACATAATTTCGCAAAAAAATATCAATCAGTATTATTTATTATCTCATCAATTCAATATATTGTTTTGAATAGGAAAATACATTGAATTGTATTGAGAACGATACTTACACTTATATTGCGAACAAATATGGCAAACATCACATTTATTATACGGTATTGCATCAATGATCCCATTCAATGGCTAACAAAACAAAATATGAATCGGACTTACACCTAACTAAGAATGCTTGAAAATCCATAAAACGATTGCATCTGAATTCTGGATCCACATAAGCATCCGCCGATTCAGCGTATTATTCATTAAAAAACAAAGGAGCGTGCAGCATGTTAAAAACTGCGAAACTTAAAACAAAAATTGTGCTTTTATTTGGCGCAATCATCCTAATAACAATCTTTCTTCAAGGCACGGTATCATTTATACAACTTACTAAATCCCATAACACAATCATTAATGCATATAAAGATGACTTTGACACATTAATCGAATTGAGTGTGAACAATTTAATTAGTGTTTTAGATGTAAATCATCAACGCTATCTTGATGGTGAAATTACCCATGAAGAAGAAATGAAAACCGCCGAAAAAATTGTTCGAGATGCCCGATACAATAACGGAGAAGGATATTTTTGGGCAGACTTAGAAAATGGTGTTTGCGCCATCCATAAGAATCCGAAATTTGAAGGTACGCAACGGCTACAGGATCAAGATAAAGCCGGAAACTACTATATTAAAAATTTGATTGCCGTAGGAAATCAACCCAATGGGGGCTTCACAGAATATTACTTTCCCAAGCCAAACGAGGATGGTGTCTTTAAAAAACGAGGCTATACAAAAAAATATGAACCTTATGGTTGGTATATCAGCGCCGCCAATTTTTATGATGATATTGATAAAATCATTGCACAATATAAGAAAGAAAAATACATATCTCTTCTTAGCCTCGCTGCCTGCGGAGCAGTCGCTGGTGCCTTCGGTATCTTCTGGATGTTTGTTGTTGCTGGAAGAATAACAGGTCATTTAAAGCGATTCACAGACCGTTTAACCCTTCTCAGCCAAGGAGATTTACATTCTCCTGTGATTGAAGTGCACACAGGGGATGAATTTGAAACCTTATCTCTGGCCACAAAACAAACGGTGGATAGCTTAAGCGGAATTATGCATGATATTCATGAAGTAATGAAAAGATTTTCTGACGGAAACTTTGTTCTCAATTCAACTTTAGAATATAAGGGTGATTTGGCAGGAATCAATGATTCCATTCAAAGTTTTTCCGCCAATATATCTAGCACATTGGCACAAATTAATGCAACTTCTACAGAAGTTGCTCGGGGCTCAAGTCAGGTTTCAGAAGGTGCTCAAGTCCTTGCTCAAGGAGCCACGGAGCAAGCCGCATCTATTCAAGAGTTAGCAGAACTTACTAATGGCATGACAACCACGATTCACCAAACCGCCAATGATGCCGCACAAGCAAAGCAAATTGCCATAGACTCCAATCATTCTTCTGCCCAAGGCCAGCAACAAATGCAAGAGATGATTGAAGCAATGGAAAAAATCAGTAATGCTTCAAATGAAATTGGTAAAATTATTAAAAACATTGATGATATTGCATTTCAAACGAATATCCTTGCCTTAAATGCAGCCGTTGAAGCAGCACGGGCAGGAGAAGCAGGAAAAGGGTTTGCCGTGGTTGCAGATGAGGTTCGTAATCTTGCAGGTAAGTCAGCTGAAAGTGCCAAACTTACCTCCCAGTTAATTGAAAACTCTATCGCAGCAATTGCAAATGGTTCAAAAATAGTCTCAGAAACAGCAGGTTCCTTAAACAATATTATTTTAAACTCTGAAAAAACTGCTGATGTCATTCAAAGTATAGCAGATGCAGCCATTCAGCAAAAACATTCTATGGATGAGGTAAGTAATAGCCTTGCACAAGTATCCAGTGTAATTCAAATAAACAGTGCAACCTCTGAGGAAAGTGCCGCTGCCAGCGAAGAGATCTCCAGTCAGGCAGAAATATTGAAGGATTTAATTAATCATTTTCAGTTTGAAAATCATGACTCCTCCTTTGCAGAATAATTTTTTGTTTTCAAAATAGTATACCTAACAATTTTATCGTTGTTACATTCTTTCATTTAGAAGAAATTTTCTTTCCCTTCCTCTCGGGTCTTTAAAAAAAACATCTTATCAATAATGGATACAATACTATAAAAACTGCCTAGTCCACGGTATTGTTAAGAAAAAACCACCTTGTCATCAAGGTGGTTTTTTTATTTCTGATTTGCATTCAATTTCAACAAACCTGTAAAACTGTTTATTCCCCTTTGTTATATCTGGGTCCGCAGGTTTATAATTTTTTTTATTTGCCCTAAGCAGATTCCCCTGCTATTTAAACCAAATTAGTATAACCCATCAGGGTTTCATCCACTTCTCTTGCCACACTGCGTCCTTCTTTAATTGCCCAAACTACTAGGGACTGCCCTCTATGCATATCTCCCGTAACAAAAACCTTTGGGACATTGGTATGAAAGCTATTTTCAGACGTTTTAACATTGGTTCGCTCATTCAGCTCAATTTTAAATGCCTGTGCCACATAGGTTTCGGCACCAACAAAGCCTGCTGCAATCAACACCAAATCCACATCAATTGTCTTTTCACTACCCTTCACATGACCAAAGGATACTGCTCCGTTTTTATCCACCTTTTTCTCTAATTTTACAATTTTTGCTTTTACAACATTACCGTCCTTATCCAAAACAAATTCTGTTACCGTTGTTTCGTATAGACGAGGGTCTCGGCCGAAAACAGCAATTGCTTCCTGTTGCCCATAGTCGGTTTTTAAAACCTTTGGCCATTCTGGCCAGCTGTTATCATCAGCTCTTTCCACAGGTGGCCTTGGCATCATTTCAAGCTGAACCACACTTTTTGCACCGTGGCGGATAGACGTTCCCACACAGTCATTCCCTGTGTCACCACCGCCGATAACCAAAACATTTTTACCCTTTGCAGAAATATATTTGCCGTCTTTTAAATCGGTGTCTAAAAGGCTTTTGGTTGTAGTTTTCAAAAAATCAACTGCAAAATAAATGCCTTTTCCATCTCTGCCAGGCACCTTAATATCCCTTGGATTCGATGCACCGCAAGCAAGAATGACGGAATCATATTCCTTAATTAATTTATCCGCCTTTATGGCGTTTCCGATGTCCGCATTGGTAACAAATTCGATGCCTTCCGCCTTCATGATATTTATTTTACGGTCAATGACGTTTTTTTCCAGCTTCATGTTGGGAATGCCATACATT
>NZ_DALYUL010000013.1:38719-40715 GCF_031981185.1 Anaerotignum sp.
GTCATTACGTTCAAACACTACAACACTATGCCCTCTTTTATTCAGCTGATCCGCCGCCGCAAGGCCTGATGGCCCACTGCCAACCACTGCAATTTTCTTGCCCGTTCTTACCTTGGGTGGGTTTGGCTGAATCAACCCATTTGCATATCCATTTTCAATAATGCTCCACTCATTCTCTTTGATGGTAACGGGTGTATCATTTAGTCCACAAGTACAAGCTGCTTCGCAAGGTGCAGGACAAACTCTGCTTGTAAATTCAGGGAAGCTGTTTGTTTTTAGAAGTCGGCCCAAAGCCCGATCGGGCTTTTCCAAATAAATTAAATCATTCCATTCTGGAATCAAATTATTCAAAGGACAGCCCGAGGTCATTCCCTTTATCATCATTCCACTTTGACAGAAGGGTACGCCGCAGTCCATACATCTTGCCGCCTGCTGTTCTTGCTCTCTTTTTAACAAATGCTCATGAAAATCCTGAAAGTGTTTTATTCTTTCCTTAGGGCTTGTTTCGCCCCCGGATTTTCTTTCAAATTCTAAAAATCCTGTTGCTTTTCCCATGCATAATCCCCCCTGTCTTATTTATTTGAATAGAATGCATAGAATGCCTCAATCAACGCCTCATCACCGCTCAGCCCTTTTTCCTCCAAACGAAGGGTGGCCTTATGCATCTTATCGAAATCATGGGGCAAAACCTTTTTAAACTTAGGAAGATAATTTGCAAAATCCTCAAGGATTTCCTTGCCCTTTTTGGAGCCCGTCAGCTTCACATGGTTCGATAGCATTTCCTTCAACACGGTAACATCCTGCTTATGCAAAATTTCCTCCAAGGACACTAGCTCCTTGTTTACTCTGGTATAAAAATCTCTGTTTTCATCTAAAACGTAGGCAACGCCACCGCTCATACCTGCGGCAAAATTTTTCCCTGTATTCCCGATGATAATGGCAATTCCACCTGTCATGTATTCACAGCCATGGTCACCAACGCCCTCAACAACGGCTCTGGAGCCGGAATTACGAACGCAGAAGCGCTCTCCCGCAACGCCATTGATATAAGCCTCACCATCTGTTGCGCCATACAGTGCAACATTGCCAATAATGATATTCTCATCCTCTTTCAGCTTGCTTTTTCTTGGTGGATACACGACTAATTTGCCACCGGAAAGGCCTTTTCCGAAATAGTCGTTACTGTCCCCTTCCAATTCTAGGGTTAAGCCCTTTGGAATAAAAGCCCCAAAGCTCTGTCCTCCTGCACCATTGCATTTAACATGTATTGTGTTATCTGCAAGGCCTTCAGGATATTTCTTTGTTATTTCAGAGCCTAAAATGGTGCCCACGGTACGGTCCGTATTTTTTACGTCCACCTCAATAAAAGCAGGGGCTTTGCTTTCTATGGAACCTTTTAGCTTTGGATATAAAACCTTTAAGTCTAAGGAATCTTCCAAATGGTAATCGTAAACCAGCTTTGGATCAAATCCAAAGTGCTGCCCCGGTTTTGCAAAAGGATTGTTGATGATTCTTGCCAGTTCAACCTTCGTGGTCCTTGTTCTTGCACCATCACGAATTTTTAACAGGTCACTACGCCCAACCATTTCCCCAATAGTTCTAAAGCCCAGCTTCGCCATATACTCTCTTAATTCTTGGGCAATAAAATACATAAAGTTTACAACATATTCAGGTTTGCCTTTGAATCTTTTTCGGAGCTCTGGGTTTTGGGTAGCTACGCCCACAGGACACGTATCCAAATTGCAAACACGCATCATCACACAGCCCATGGTCACCAATGGCGCTGTTGCAAACCCAAATTCTTCTGCCCCCATTAATGCGGCTAGGGCAACATCCCTGCCGCTCATAAGCTTTCCGTCGGTTTCCAATGTAACCTTATTTCTAAGTCCATTGCGAATCAAGGTTTGATGGGTTTCTGTTAAACCCAGTTCCCAAGGAATCCCTGCATGCTGAATAGAGGTTCTGGGTGCCGCTCCCGTGCCGCCGTCATAGCCTG
>NZ_DALYUL010000013.1:40725-50433 GCF_031981185.1 Anaerotignum sp.
CCCCTGCTTTTGCAACGCCTGCGGCAATGGTACCTACCCCCGCCTCAGCGCAAAGCTTTACGGTAATTCTTGCATCACGGTTGGCATTTTTTAGATCGTAAATCAACTGTGCCAAATCCTCAATGGAGTAAATATCGTGGTGAGGAGGAGGGGATATTAAACCAACTCCAGGGGTGGAGTGTCTTGTTTTCGCAATCCATGGGTATACCTTTTCCGCAGGCAAATGGCCACCTTCCCCCGGCTTCGCACCTTGAGCCATTTTGATTTGGATTTCCTTTGCACTCACCAAATATCTGCTGGTTACACCAAAACGACCAGATGCAACCTGCTTAATTGCTGAGCATCGGCTATCTCCGTTGGGGTCAGGGGACAAACGGTCAATGCTTTCTCCCCCCTCCCCACTGTTGCTTTTGCCGCCAATACGATTCATGGCAATGGCAAGGGTTTCATGTGCCTCCTGACTAATGGAGCCATAACTCATTGCCCCTGTTTTGAAACGCTTCACAATAGACTCAACGCTCTCCACTTCTTCAATGGGGATAGGATTTTCCAAAAACTTAAATCCCATTAACCCTCGCAACGTCACCTTCGCTTCGTCATTCACCATGCGGGTATATTCTTTAAAAAGGTTATAGTCCCCCGTTCTGGTAGCTTCCTGCAGGAGGTGAATGGTTTGGGGATTATACAAATGCTTTGACTTATTGCTTCTGAATTTATGACTTCCCACGCTATCAAGAGTAAGGTCTGTGTCCAAGCCCAAGGGGTCAAATGCGCTGTTGTGCCACTCGTGGAACTCCTTTTGAATGTCATCTAAATCAACACCTTCTATTCTGGTAACGGTATTGGTAAAATATTTATCCACAACCTTTGAGTCAATGCCCACCGCTTCAAAAATTTGCGCACCTTGATAGGACTGTATTGTGGAAATGCCCATTTTAGAGGCAATTTTTACAATACCATGAAGAATAGCCCCGTTATAATCATTCACCGCTGCATAATAATCCTTATCTAAAATATCATCATCAATTAAATTTGCAATGGTATCTTGAGCTAAATAAGGATTTACCGCACAAGCACCATAACCCAATAATGTGGCAAAATGATGCACCTCTCTTGGTTCCGCCGTTTCTAAAATTAAGGCAATGCTGGTTTTCTTTTTTGTCTTTACCAGATATTTGCTAACAGCCGAGACTGCCAATAGGGAAGGAATAGACACATGGTTTTCGTCCACATCACGGTCAGATAGAATAATGATATTCGTTCCTTCTCTGTAAGCCCGATCCACCTCTACAAATAGCCGGTCAATGGCCCTTTCCAACTGGGTATTTTTGTAATAGGTGATTGGAATTACCTTTGACTTAAATCCCTCAATATCCAAATCTCTGATTTTCATCAGGTCGGTGTTGGTGAGAATCGGATTATTGACACGGATAACCTTGCAGTTTTCCGGCTTTTCTTCCAAAATATTTCCTGCACCACCAATGTACACCGTAGTACTTGTTACAATCTCCTCTCGAATTGCGTCAATAGGAGGATTCGTTACCTGAGCAAACATTTGCTTAAAATAATTAAATAATGGTTTTTTTGTTTCTGAAAGCACAGCCAATGGCGTATCTGTACCCATGGAGGCAATGGCTTCTTCCCCTGTTTTTGCCATAGGTAGGATTGCTGTCATTACCTCTTCATAGGTATAGCCAAAGGTTTTTTGCAATCTTGCCAGTTCTTCCTTGGTATACTGGGGTGTTTTTTTATTTGGAATGGAAATATCCTTTAAGTGAACAAGGTTTTTGTCAATCCATTCACCGTAGGGTTGTCGTGTGGCATATTGTTCCTTCAAATCTTCGTCATCTATAATGGTGCCCTTTGTCGTATCCACAAGTAGCATTTTTCCCGGGCGTAAACGGTCTTTTTTAATGATTTTTTCCACGGGAATATCCAAAACACCAACCTCAGAGGATAAAATTAATCTATCATCATCAGTAATGTAATAACGGGAAGGCCTTAAACCATTTCTATCTAATACCGCCCCCAATACCTCACCATCGGAAAACAAAATAGACGCAGGGCCATCCCAAGGCTCCAACATTGTGGCATAATACTGATAAAAATCCTTTTTTGCTCGACTAATATGCTTATTGTTGCTCCAAGGCTCAGGAATGGTAACCATAACCGCCAAAGGCAAATCCATACCACTCATGGCAAGGAACTCCAACGTATTATCCAACATGGCACTATCCGAGCCTGACTGATTGATAATTGGTAAAACTTTGTGCATTTCTCCCTTGAAAACATCTGCCGCCATGGTTTCCTCACGGGCAAGCATCAGGTCAGAGTTCCCACGAATTGTGTTAATTTCTCCGTTATGTAAAATATAGCGGTTGGGGTGCGCCCGATCCCAGCTTGGTGTGGTGTTTGTGCTAAAACGAGAATGCACCATACCAATGGCAGATTCATAGTCTCTATCCTGCAAATCCAAGAAAAACAAACGTAACTGATTAACCAAGAACATACCCTTATATACGATGGTTCGTGTGGATAAAGAAACCACATAGGAATCGTCATTACTTTGTTCAAAAACACGCCTTGCTACATATACCTTGCGTTCAAATTCCAAACCTTTTTTTGTGTCACCTTTTCTTTTGATAAAGCATTGTAAAATATATGGCTTACAATCCAAAGCCTGCTTTCCCAAAATTGAAGCATTGGTAGGAACTTCCCGCCATCCCACAAACTCTAATTCTTCTTTCTCAACAATGATTTCAAACATTTTTTTTGCACGGTTTCTCTCCAGCTCTCCTTTGGGCAAAAAAAACATGCCCACCGCATAATCCCCTTCTTCGCCAATGCAGTATCCCAATTTTTTTGCCTCTTTTGAGAAGAACTTGTGAGAAATTTGCAATAAAATTCCTACACCATCTCCTGTTTTGCCCACTCCATCCTTACCTGCCCTGTGTTCCAAGTTTTCTACAATTTTTAAAGCATCTTCTACAGTTTGGTGGCTTTTAATACCTTTTATATTAACTATTGCACCAATCCCGCAGTTATCATGCTCAAAGCTTGGGTCATACAGTCCCATGGCTTCGTTAGGTTGCTGAAACAAATTGTTCCCCATACTCCTCATCCTTTCAAAACTTCATCTGCGTTCTTCACGTTTTTTACTTAGGTGTCCATTATCCTTCAAAACGTTTATCACTTATATCCCTATTTTTTCGGAAAAAAAATTTCCCCATTTTATTTGGAGAAAAAAAAAAGCCCTTAAACACACAGAACGCTACGCTGTTTAAGAACTCCTTTGATCTTGGGCACAATTATAATACATTTTTTTTGTCATTGCAATGATGAAAAAATCTGTAAAAAGGCATAAAAGAGAAAAGTATAAAAAACTAAACATATGTAACCAAACCCTTTGTTGCAAAGGAAATTTTCATTGGATATAATTATTAAAAAATATTACAGTGTTTCATAAAATATATGAATAATTACATAGGTCATGAGAAAAAACGACTGATAGTTTTTTTTACATTCCATTGCAGGCACACAAATGTTTTTAAGATATGAACAAGTATTGACTCCTTTTCCCACCATTTACTATCATTTATTCCTGCAATATACCCAACGCATTTCTAATTCCAATGCTAATAACAACAAAAAAACGTTACCTTTTTTATAAGATAACGTCTTTTTTGTATTGTTTTAATTCTTTTTTCAAAGATTATTTTACGTCCTTTGCATCGCTCCAAACATGATCCAGACCATAAAAATCTCTTTGTTCCTTATTAAACAAATGAATCAAGAGGTTTCCATAATCCAGCAAAATCCATGTAGCGCCACTATATCCTTCAGAATGATGTAACTTTACATCTTCCAGTGTCAGCTTACGTACGATTTCATCTGCCATACCTCTTAAATGATTTACATTATTACCGCTTGCAATTACAAAGCAGTCTGCAATATTCGATAATCCTCTCAAATCTAATACCCGAATATCCTGTCCTAATTTATCTTCCAATGCCCCCTGGGCAATTTTCGCAGCTTCCATTGCATCCATGTTATTCCTCCTTAACAATCCTTATAATATTCTATTGCTTCTAACGAAAGAGGGTGTATTTCCCGCCCTTTGGTTTTTACATATTCAATTGTTTCTTGTAAAATGTATTTCATAGCCATATTTAGATCTAAATATGCCAACCTTCTAGCTTCTTCTAACCCATCGAAAGTTTCCCGATTGGGTTCAATATAGTCAGCAATATAGATGATTTTTTCCAGTAAAGACATACCTGCTTTGCCTGTAGTATGAAAGCGAATTGCACCCAAAATTTCTTCATCTGCAACCAAATATTCTCTTTTTGCCACCTCTGCCCCTAAAAAAGGATGAATCAAATCAGGTATTTTTTTCATATATTCATCCACAGGTACTTTATATTCCTTACAAAAACGTTCTCTCATTTCCGTAGGAAAATCCTTGGCGCAATCGTGCAATAAGCCTGCAACTCGGGCCTTTTGCTTGTCCTTTTGGGTTCCATAAATTTCAGCCAAGCGTTCCGCTTCATCGGCAACACCCATGGTATGAATATATCTTTTAATAGACAATGCAGACTGCAATTTTTCCTGCATTACCCCCAAATCCAACATAAATTTCACCTCATCCTTTTCATCGTCCTGATACAAGCAGAATTTATGGATATAATCCTCCACAGCCTGAGGCAATAAATATTTAATTGGTTCCCCTCTTTTTTCTCGATTTCTGATATCAGAGGAGGAAATGGCCAGTGCAGGTACCTCCATAAAATGGATTCGGCTAGTAAATTTCTCTTTGATTTCCCGAATATCCCCATACAAACGCTCTCTATCATACCCCGGCCTGGTCACCGCAACAAAATCGCATAGCGATAAAAGTCGTTCCGGTTCCTTCCAATTCATGATCTGATGAATGGCATCTGCCCCCGTAATAAAATAAAGCCTGACATCAGGCCGACACATTTGCTTCAGCGCTTCAATGGTATCAATGGTATACGTCATGCCGGGTCGGTCTATTTCAATGCGGGACACTTCAAAATTTTGGTTACGCATAGTTGCCAATACAGTCATCAAATAGCGATGTTCATTTGCTGTTATCTGACGCTTTGCCTTGTGTGCCGGTCTACCAGTAGGAATAAAAATGACCTTGTCCACATTAAAACGATGGCGCACAGCCTCCGCCGTCACCAAATGTCCATTATGGATGGGATCAAAGGTGCCACCCATAATGGCTATGCTTTTGCATTCCTTAAAACTTGCTATTTCACTTCGCATAGAAACGCCTCTTTATCTTTTCTTTTCTAATAGTTTCACTTCAGCCAGCTTTTGCAACGCCAATCCATAATCTCCTGCTGTCTTTCTTGCAGCAACCCATAATAAATGCAGACCTTCAAAGATGATATCTCTTGTTTCTTCATCCTCATCCTTTAAGGTTTGCAAGGTGCGTATCGTATTTTTGGTGGATAAAACCACTTCGCCCTGCTCATCTGCATGGGTAGCAGAAAGCAGTTCGAACAATGCATCCACAAACTTTTCTCGCTTCTGGGGTGTCAGGCTTTTTAACCAGCACTTTAAGGTTCTGTTCCAAAATTTGCTTTCCACAGAAACTGCCTCTAATCGAATAAAATCTGCACCCATAACTTCCCACGAATAAGGATCGTGCTGCATTACGCCTTTTTCTACGCTTTTCACCACAGTATATTCTCCCTGGTGATTCATCAGCATTCCAATAATTGAAGATTGGGGCACAAAGGTATGCACTTTTTCAAGAATATCACGGTATCCTTGAAATCGAAGCATTCCCTCTTGAAAGCCCGGCCCATCATGGTTATATATACATACAATTCGTTCTTGTATTACTTTAGGATTCACCGCAGAGGCAAAAACAGCTAAATTTCCCCCTTTTGAATGTCCTCCAACACGAATCTCACCTGAAAGCCGCTGTGCCACATACAAAAGGTAAGCCGCCGCTGCTGTCTGTGCAGGAACAAGATCCAAAAAGCTCATATTAAAATCCTCTTTCCAGCCAATCAAAGATAAATCCGTCCCTCTATAGGAAACAAAAAAAGTTCCATCTCCCACAAGAACCGTAATAGCAGAGAACTGAGCTTCCTTTTCTATATCTATATGGTCTGCATAAAAACAAACCTTCATATTTTGAAAGCGTGGACTTTTCCCCATTAACTGTAGCAATACAACATCTTGAGGATCTCGTATATGAAGCTTTTCCTGAGGAAGCTCTTTGACTCTTTGGGCCAAATCACCAATGGACACTGGCTGAGCATCATATTGCTTTAAGACCTCTGTTAAAAAATGATAGGATAAGCATGTTAAAATAAAGCCATCCACATCCTGAAATGGGGATTGCTCCAACGTTAAATCTCCACGCCAAAGGAGATAATCTAATACGTTAGCCATGGCACCCTCTCCAAAGTATTATTATTTTGATTTAGGCAATTCTATCACAGGCTTGGTCTTTGACTGACGGAATAATACAAATTTATTTCCAATCACCTGAACAACGTCCGCCCCTGTTCTGCTGCCAAGCAGTTCTGCCGCTTCCGCAGCCGATAACATATTATTATCCAGGACGCTGACTTTTATCAATTCTCTTGCTTCCAGCGCATTATGCACCGTATCTCTCAGTTCAGGTGTCACACCGTTTTTCCCTACCTGAAAAATAGCATCTAATCCGTTTGACATGGAACGTAAATATGCTCTTTGCTTACTTGTCAACATAAAATCCTCCAATTTTGAAATACTTATTACCAATTATAAGTGTATTGATAACGAACTCAGAAACCATACTTCTTATGTGTCATAAAACATAATATAGTATAAGCTACTCCTCACAAAACAAAGCTTGGAAAAGTACGTTAAACACCTATAATATACCTTAAACATCATAGCACACAACCCCCTATTTTGCAATCTTCCCCAAGAAAAACCCTATCATCCAGTTATCATGTTATATACTTTTTTCAAAAAAAACATTGTTCCATGAATGTATTGATGATAAACTGTAGTATAATAAATAAAATCACACAATATGGACTTGCTTTGTTGGACAAGCCATGCTATATGTTTATTTACTATTTGCAATTTTGCTTAAATTAACACACAATCAGTACACTGTTCTGGTTTTCATATCTTAAATATTGGAGGAACGCGACATGGATTTTCAAATCGGTTCACGGCTTCGAGAACTGCGTAATAAAAAAAAAATTAGTATTGCTGAACTTTCTAAAATTTCCGAAGTAAGTACCGGCCTAATCAGCCAAATAGAGCGAGATTTGGTTGTGCCCTCAGTGGTCAGCCTCTGGCGATTAGCAAATGCCTTAGAAACAAACATCAATTATTTTTTTGAAGATAAGGAAAAAGAAGATGGTATCCTCATCCGCCGAGGAGATCACAAAATCATTGTGACCCACCACAACAACAGCTTTTATAAGCTATTGTCACCCACTCGTCCTGGCCATTTATTGGATATGACAGAGGTTCGCTTGGAAAAAGGATGCACCTATGAAAAGGAAACCCTTTGTCACGAAGGAGAGGAATGTGGATTACGAAGGTGACAGCATTTATTTCAGCAGTTCTCTTCCCCATAAATATATCAATAACACGGATGAAGAATGCATTTCCATTTGGGCTATGACCCCTCCATTTTTTTAAACACATAAACTACGCTGCAAAAAGAGCAGCGTTTTTTTATTGAAAAAACCGTCCGCTGATCACAAAAAAATAAGACATATCCCTTTTAAAAAGACATGCCTTATTTTACATTTTCGGACTCTAACTGCCCTCTTAAGTTTTTAAGTAGCAATAAAACTACATCTTCTTTTGTTATAATATCCTATGGTCGGTATTAGCCCAAAACCCTGCGAATCAAGTTAAACCAGTTTCCATAGGAGATCATTTCCAATTCTTTTTCTGTAAAACCCGAGGCTTTCATTTTTAGAAGCATTTCGGGGATCTTAGAGCAATCCTCTAAGCCTACAGTATAGGAGGTATCCTGGTCGCTATAGCTTTTCATTGACTCTGTTGAAAGAAATTCGAAGAAATCAAAGCCAAAACCAAGATGCTCCACGCCAATTTTATCCGCTATGTAGGATGCATGCTTCACTAAGTTATCTACATTTTGCTCGTTCAAATTTTGACTCACAAAAAGATTAAAGGAATTTAACCCAACCAAACCCTTTGTATCACGAATTGCCAATAATTGTTCATCAGACAAATTCCTTGCAGCAGGCGCCAGTGCCTTTGCATTGGAATGGGATGCCAAGATGGGGCCCTCCGCCATATGTATTACGTCCCAAAAGGAACGCTCATTTAAATGAGAAACATCCATAATCATATGTTTATCCTGTATCATGCGAACTGCCTTTTTCCCCAGTTCTGTAACTCCTCTGGAGGGATCTCCCTGAACTCCTGTGGCCAATAGATTTTGTTCGTTCCATGTCAACATAGCATGACGCACACCAAAATCATAAAGCATATGGATTTGATCCAAGTCTTCCCCAATTCCGGAAAGACCCTCCATGCCTAGCAAGATAATGAACTTTCCGGCCTTTTGGGCCGCTTCGATTTCAGCCATGTTATGAACCAAAACCGCATCTTCACATTCTGCCATTTCATCCTTTGTTGCCTTTAAAATCTGCTCCAACCTTCTTGATGGTTCTTTGTCAAAAGGTGGATCAATCCAGATGACGAAGCAGCCTCCTTCAACTCCGCCCTTACGCAGTCTTGTTAAATGGTGATTTTTTATAACCTGCGTTTCGCCTAGCAGGCGTTTGATGGTGACATCACTAAAGATGTCAGAATGTCCGTCAAATATCATATTACTCCTCTTTTCGTCTCTTCAAAAAATCTCTTATGCTTATGCGCCTAACAATTGCCCGATAATTGTACCAAGATATGTGCCAATTACATATCCCAATGTACCAACAAGCATGATAGGTCCTACTAATTTAACCCAACCTTTGGAAATTGCCATGGCTGCTGCTGTCGTAGGGCCGCCAATGTTTGCATTGGATGCAAGGATAATATCCTCCAAATTGAACTTAAGCAGTTTACCAAAGATAAAGCAGAACAGCATATTGCCAACAACCATTATCAAGCAGAATACAAATAACATTGGTGCATTCACAAGAATCTGCTTAATGGATGCGGGAACACCAATTACAAACAAGAACAAATAAATTAAATATGTACCGATTTCCTGAGCCCCCGCTGTTTTCGCTACATGTTTAGAACCAAAGGTAGCAACTGCCATTGCAACTGTAGTCATAATCAAATACTTATTACCCAATATCGCATTTAACACAACTAACCCATCATTGCTTTTTGGAATAACATCTCCTAAAATCTTGGCAATGGAAAATGAAATCCAAACAATAATTGCACTGATTGCAAAATCAACGGCAATGTCTCTTAAAGAGATAGGTTTTCTTTCCCAGTAAGCAGCCGCCTGTGTCTTTGCCGTTTCATCAACACCAACACTTTCCACTTCATCTAAATGAGGATGTTTAAAAGCCTTACGGAAGAATCCAATACTTGGAATTGCAATTAGTACGAAGAAATAGCAAGCCATTAAAAGGTTATCTGCCACTGTTGTTGCCGCAACTGTCTCACCGGGAATTTCAAAGGAGCCAGCCAGTGTAGCAAAGTTAACACCGCCCCCAATGTAAGAGC
>NZ_DALYUL010000013.1:50443-71073 GCF_031981185.1 Anaerotignum sp.
CCGTCATCATCGCTGCAACACCTGCTGCATCAGGAACACTGTTCTTCAATAAATTGAACGCCAAAACAGCTGAACATGTAGTACCAATTGATCCAATCAGGAAAATAATCAGCAGCTTTCCCGATTCTTTCCAAATTTTACGAATATCACACTGTAGCAGCAACAGTGGTATTGCCAATGGAACCACGTAGCCCCAAATAATGTCGTCGAACCATGGTGCGTTTGTGGGGATAATGTTAAAATTTGTTAATAGCAATGCCCCAATCAGCGCAATAATTGCACCGGAAAGCTTAGAGGCCCAAGCCCATGTCTGTTCTGCATAAATGGAAAATGCAACCCAGCCACAAGTGATAGCCATGAGCGCCCACGTGTTGTCAGCACTAATTAAAGTTGTACCCGTCATAATATCTCCTCCTTCAAAAAAATAAATAAGTAAAATTCCAATGCCCATATTTCCATGGCTGCAACGCAGAATAACAGGCCAGATTCATGATGAATCGTTCAATATTTTGAATTAATTCAACATATTGAATCTTTGTTCAAAATATACCACCCTTTTTCATACCTGTCAATAACCAAAATAGCAAAATATTACTACCAACATTATATTTTTTTATATTGAAGTTCATGCTAATGCAAAATTTTGCATTCCCTAGATCTCTTTTTGTCACAAAGTTTGTCAATAGTGCTAAAATAATCATTAATATTTATTATTATATTAAAAAAGTGTCTTTTCTTCATTTTTTTTACTACAAAACTAAAACACATTTGCTTTTTTCTGTAAGACAATTTTTATTTTTCATATTCTATCGCAGTTGATATATAAAGGATTTATTCTTAATTGTAATAACCTAGGATTATTGATTTTCAGGAAAAATACGCCTGTGTTAAGTTCCAAAATCATTTAAAAAAAATATAAGGGGCTTCAGAAAACAGCGCAGGCATTCTTGTAAAGCATTGTGTCATTTGCGTGTCATTTGCGTGTCATTTCCCTTTTTTCATTGCCATATATCATACTGCTGAAGCGAATGAAGACAATAAAATAAACCCCAAAAACATGATGTTTTCGGGGTTTTGTTGTTTCGTATAAAATCGAAATAATTATCTCTTGCTGAACTGAGGCGCACGTCTTGCTGCCTTGAGACCATATTTCTTTCTTTCTTTCATTCTAGGGTCACGAGTCAAGAAACCAGCTTTTTTCAAAGCAGGTCTGTAATCGCCATCTGCCTGAAGTAATGCTCTGGAGATACCGTGTCTGATCGCACCTGCCTGACCTGTAAATCCGCCACCATTTACATTAACCAAAACATCAAACTTAGCTGTTGTTTCTGTTAATTCCAAAGGCTGACGAACAATCAGCTTCAATGTTTCAAGACCAAAATATTCGTTGATATCTCTTTTATTTATTGTTACTTTTCCGTTGCCGGGTACCAAATATACTCTAGCTACGGAAGATTTTCTTCTGCCTGTACCGTAATATCTAGCTGCTGCCATTATGCTTTCCTCCTCCTATTAAAATTTAATTTCCAATTTTTCGGGTTTCTGTGCTGCATGGGGATGTTCTGCACCTGCATATACATGCAACTTGCCAAACATCTTTCTTCCCAGAGCATTTTTAGGAAGCATACCTTTTACAGCATGTTCAATAACTCTTTCAGGGTGTGTTTCCAGCATTTTATCCAGTCTGGTTGTTTTCAAACCACCTGTGTAACCGGAGTGATGATGATATAACTTCTGCTCCAATTTTTTGCCTGTTACAGCAACCTTCTCAGCATTGATAACGACAACAAAGTCACCCATATCAACGTTAGGTGCATACTGAGGTTTATTCTTGCCTCTTAAAATGTTTGCGATCTCTGTAGAAATACGACCTAAAGTCATATCAGCAGCATCAACCAAATACCACTTTTTTACTACATCAGATTCCTTCGCAATGTAAGTTGTTCTCATGGTTTTTACCTCCCTATTCATAATTTGTTTGATCCGTTGACTTTGCCGTTTCGCGGGAACAAAACGGTCAATCTCCATTATGTGTTTTCACATAACTTATTGGATCCCACCTTGAGAAACATATATTTAAAGCCAAAAGGCTCTAAAATCAAAATACAGCTTTTTAATTATAGTACATTCAACCCTTCCTGTCAACAGCTTTTCCTGGCAAATCATAATAAATTTCCTGCAACGTCAAGCCTTGTGGCTCTGCCGTTATGCCAGCCTTTTCCCGATTCCCACTTTGAATGATTTCTAAAATATTATCAGCGGGTATTTTTCCATGACCAACAGCAATTAAAGTACCGGCCATAATTCTTACCATATTATATAGGAAGCCATCACCAGTCACATAAATCGAAATTACATTGCCCTCTCCCTTTACGTAACAATCAAAAATGCTTCGTACCGTCGAGGAAACAGTGCTCCCTGCTGCGCAAAATGCTCTAAAATCGTAGGTACCAATAAAGTCTCGTGCAGCTCTATTCATTTTTTCCAAATCTAGGGGACTATATACAAATGTTGAATATAACCTCTCCTTAGGATTTTGCATGGGACCATTCCAAATACGATATTCATAGGTCTTTTTAATGCAATCATACCTTGGATGGAATTCAGTCGGAACCTCTTGTGCATTTACCACAACAATATCCGATGGAAGCAGAGGGCGAATGGCAAAAGGAATTTTTTCAACAGGTATCGTTGTTTCCACATCTATTATTGCCCTTTGTCCCAGGGCATGCACACCCCTATCCGTTCTGCTTGCGCCAATGCAGGTTAAATTTGGGGAACGAAACAAAACCCTTAGCGCCCTCTCCAATTGCCCCTCAATAGTTATGACTTCCGGCGACAATTGCTTTTGCCATCCGCTATAGTTGGTTCCATCATAGGCGATGGTCAATAGTATACGCTTCACAAGATGCCTCCTGACATTAAGAAAAGGGAGATGCAAGCCTCCCCTTTAACGATCGCTTTATAAGGTCATATCTATTTTCACAAATTTTCTAAGTTAAGTACCTTCCAACTATCCAGTAAATTTTCACTAGAATAGATGGAATTCAGAACACTGATTCATTCTGAATATAAATTTTATATATACTTTTGCTTTTAGCTAGAATTCGATTTTATAGATATCCAAAACTTAAATTAAAAATGTAAATATATTTGTTACATATCTTATGCCAAGTATCGCTACTAGATATAGTATCCCCAAAGCAAATGCACTGTAGTCTCTTTTTTGCATTTGCATACGGTTCATACGAGTTCTATTTTCGTCTCCATGGTAGCATCTTGCCTCCATAGCCATTGCCAACTCCTCAGCACGACGAAAGGCGGAGATGAAAAGGGGAACAAGAATAGGAATCAAACTTTTCGCTTTTTGCATTAAGTTTCCCGAATCGAAATCCGCGCCTCTTGCCTGTTGGGCTTTCATAATTTTATCTGTTTCGTCCAGCAATGTGGGAATAAAGCGCAGAGCAATTGTCATCATCATTGCAATTTCATGGGCAGGTACCCCAATTTTTTTGAATGGACGAAGCATAAACTCAATGCCATCCGTCAATTGAATGGGTGTAGTGGTCAAAGTCAGCACAGAAGATCCTACAATCAAAAGTACCAATCGAATACACATTTTCCCGGCCAAAATAATTCCTTCCACGGATAAGCTCAAAAATCCCCATTGCCAAAGTATTTGCTCTCCCTTTGTCATGAAAAGATTGATAAAAGCTGTAAATAAAATGATTATCATTATGCCTTTAATCCCCTTAAGCATAAACTTTAAAGGAACCTTAGACACCCGAATCACTGCTGCCAAAACCAAAATTACAAACAAATACCCCGCAAAGCTATTAATCATAAACAATGTAATAATATACAGAAAGGTCAAGGCAAGTTTAACTCTGGCATCTAGGCGATGGACTGGGGACTCCACCGGATAATACTGCCCTATGGTAATATCCCGAATCATACCCTCACCTGCCTTACCAAATTCATCAACACTTTTTTCGCATCCTCCACTGTAAAAATATCCAACGGTACATCAACGCCTTTTTCTTTTAGTGCCGCAAATACATAGCTTACTTGGGGTGCCGCCAGTCCCATAGCTTCCAGCTCCTTTACATGGCAAAAAACCTCTTGAGGAGTTCCTTCCATGGCAGCCTTGCCTTCATGCATCACAATAATACGATCAACCAGTTTGGCAACATCCTCCATGCTATGGCTCACTAAAATAACCGTTATTCCTCGCTCTTCGTGAAGATGCTTGATGGATTGTAGTATTTCGTCACGCCCCTTGGGGTCTAAACCCGCTGTTGGCTCGTCCAATATCAATACCTCAGGATTCATGGCCAAAACCCCAGCAATGGCAACACGGCGCTTTTGCCCCCCAGAAAGCTCAAAGGGGGATTTTTCGTATAGCTCAGGCCCAATTCCTACGATTTCTAATGCAGCAACCACGTTTGTGTGAATCTCTTCCTTAGATAATTGCATGTTGGTAGGTCCAAAAGCTACATCTTTATATACCGTCATTTCAAAAAGCTGATACTCTGGGTATTGAAATGCTAAACCTATGCGCCGCCGCACCTCTTTAAGTTTTGCCTTATCTCTATGAATATTTTCTCCGTCTAATAAAATTTCACCCTTACTTGGGGTGATAATTCCATTCAAATGTTGTATTAAGGTAGATTTGCCCGAGCCTGTATGCCCGATTAGTCCAACAAATTCACCTTTTTTAATTTCCAGAGTAACATCATCTAGTGCTTTTTTTTCAAAAGCCGTTTCTGGATTATAAATGTATGTTAAGTGGTTAATTTTAATTGACATAGTGCACCTACCATTTCCTCGACTGTTAAAATATCTGCGGGTATGTCAACGCCTTCTTTGCGTAAAAGATGGGCAACCTCCGTCACTTGCGGTACATCCAAGCCGTACTGCTGTAACCGCTCAACCTGAGAAAAAATCTCCTTAGGTTTGCCCTCCATCACTACCTCGCCATCATCAATCACATAAACCCGATCCCCACGGACTGCCTCGTCCATATAATGGGTAATCAGTATAATGGTAATGCCTTCATCTTTATTTAAGCGTTCAATGGTCTCCATTACCTCTTTGCGTCCAACTGGGTCCAGCATGGCTGTAGGCTCGTCCAAAACAATGCAGTCGGGTTTCATGGCAAGCACACCTGCAATGGCTATACGTTGTTTCTGACCGCCAGAAAGCTTTGAAGGCGTGTGCTTTGCATACTTTTGCATATGAACGGTAGCCAAAGCCTCGTCTACCCGTTGGCGAATTTCTTCCGGCGCAATGCCCATATTTTCTGGACCAAAGGCAATATCCTCTTCCACAACTGTTGCCACCAATTGATTATCAGGATTTTGAAAAACCATGCCTGCAGATTGACGAATTTTCCAAATTAAGTCTCCATTTTTTGTATCCATGCCATTCACCCATAAATTGCCCCCTGTGGGTTCCAGCAATGCATTAATGTGCTTTGCAAAGGTAGATTTTCCTGAGCCATTATGTCCTAAAACAACTACAAATTCACCTTTTTCAATCTCTAAATCAACTGCTTTTAAAGCAGAAACCTTTTCTTCTTCAGTGCCGTGGTCTGTTTCAAGCATTTTGGTATATTCATACGTCAAACCTTCGGCCTTCACCATTTTCATAATTTCACCTTTTCTATAAAGGATTTTTATCCTCTTAAGTCTATGACAAATAATGCTCACAGCTATGAATAGGATACGTTTTTTCCACAAAAAAGTCAAGAAAAACACGGCTTTGTTATACAAAAAGTACAGCATCTCCCCTTAATAAAATCTTCAGTTTCTCGTAAGCACATCGTAATTCTGCCTTAAGGGTATCTTCTACTATTTGTGTTATTCTTAGAGCATAGAACTCAATCACTGTAATCTGTTGGTAACATAGGAGAAAAGTGGCTGTAACAACATCGTAAACCCACTGTAACCTACGTTAACCCCCTTTATGCTACAATAATAAAAACAGAGTTTTCTTTTTTGAAAGGAGAGACATTTATGAAAAAACAATTACTAAAACTTGCAGGTGCTTCTATTCTGGCTTTTTCCATATCCTTTATAACATTTATGTCTCTGACTGTAGCAATCCAAAACAACCAAGAAAAGAAAGAGGCTGCCGCCATTCACGCAGAACAGACCTATCCTAATGATACTACTCTGACATCGGTTCTCCACTAAAATAAAAAATGCCTTTTCAACTCTATAAAACCCCTGTGCTTATTTTTTCTGCACAGGAGTTTTCTTACTTACAGGAAAATTAGTGATGCTTATATAAAATATAAAAATTCACGACACCCCATATCATTTTGATAAGATTATATAGGCAAGCTTCATAAATTGGACTATATATAGTCTACTTTTTATTTTGTATAAACCTTTCTCTAAAATGTATTTACAACTTGAACAGCGATAAAATAGCCACTCTTTTTTCTATATAGCAACTCACAACCTATTCTGCTAACTTTAATACTGTTTCCGTAATCATTGGAATCTCATCTATCTTTTTGAAATTCAATTCAACTTCTCCATCTGAAAACTGAAAGGAACGTTTATCGCTCTTAATTCTTTGTGGCGTAACTTTCTTTCCACCCAGCTCATAGGTGTCTTCGGCAAATTCCCGGAAATATCCTTTGTTGTATAGACCTTCATGCTCAATATAATAATAAAATATCCCCTCGTCATAAACTGTTATATAACAATTCCGAATTGTTACACAAGCATACGTACCGATAAACTGATTTGTCATTCCTATTCCTTCAGGAGGCTTCTGATTCCAAAGAAGAAGAATAACTATGACTGCACTTGTAATGAAGCATTTTCTTTTTTTCACATTCAACCTCCATGCAGGTAATCCCTAATATACTGCTAAGCATGCTTATGCTTATGTTTATCTGTCTATGTTAATAATTTTCATCATATGGCATAATGAACAGTATACACCAACTGTTATATTTTCACAAATAATGCGTAGGCTTAAATTAAAATATTGCAAAGGGACATACAAAAAGCGATTCCCCAAATGGAGAACCGCTTTCATTTATCTATTAAACCAATTCAATGAATACTTCCATCGCGCCGTCGCCTTTTCTAGCGCCCAGCTTTACGATTCTTGTATAACCACCGTTACGGTCAACATACTTAGGAGCAATTTCATCAAACAATTTCGCTGCCATGTCAACTTCTTTACTCATTGTTCTAACTTTCTTGCCATCAGCAGGAACTTCAGTTACAGGGTAAAGATAAGCCAACAGTTGACGTCTTGCTGCAAGTCTGGAAGGTTTATCCTTCTTTACTGTTTTCTTAACTTCATTGTAAACTGTTACTTTTTTGCCGTTTACAACTTCTTTTATACGCTTGCCGCTTGCGTCTTTTTTTGCAACTTTTGCTGTTACTTCAACTTCATCGAAGTTGTCTTTTTCTTTCACAGCAATTGTGATGAGCTTTTCAGCAATTCTTCTTACTTCTTTCGCTCTTGTTTCTGTTGTTTTAATTTTGCCGTGATACAGCAAATTTGTTACTTGGTTTCTCAACAGAGCCTTTCTTTGGGGTGTTGTTTTTCCAAGTTTTCTATAACCGGATGCATGCATGGTTTGTATCCTCCTAGTTGATCCCCGTAAGATAGTGCCCGCCACCACTGCTCCTCGGGCTTATGTGGTGACGTAATCCTACGGTAATAATAGTAACGGGCAGAACTTATTCGTCGCTGGGTCTTAATGCCAAGCCAAGCTCTGCCATTTTGTTTAAAACTTCTTCCAAAGACTTGCGTCCCAAATTTCTAACCTTCATCATTTCCTCTTCTGTCTTATTAGCAAGGTCTTCCACTGTGTTGATACCCGCTCTCTTTAAGCAGTTGTAAGAACGAACAGAAAGATCAAGCTCTTCAATACTCATTTCAAGAACCTTTTCTTTCTTGCCTTCCTCTTTCTCAACCATAATAGAAGCATCCTTTGCGTTATCAGAAAGATCAATAAACAGGTTCAGATGCTCATTTAAAATTTTTGCACCGTAGCTAACTGCATCATCAGGTGCAATGGTGCCGTTGGTCCATACTTCCAGTGACAATTTGTCATAGTCGGTAATCTGACCTACACGAGTATTTTCCACAAGGAAATTTACTCTGGTAACGGGCGTGAAAATACTGTCAACAGGGAGCATGCCAATGGGTTGGTCGTCCTTCTTATTTTTGTCCGCACCAATATAACCGCGTCCTTTGTTGATGGTAATCTCCATATAAAGTTTGCTGCCAGCGCCGCCGGAAAGTGTTGCAATGTGATGATCGGGATTTAGAACCTCAACATCACTGTCTGTTTTAATATCAGAACCTTTTACTTCCCCCTCACCCTCAACGTCAATATAGGCAATTTTGGGTTCGTTTCCTTCGCTGGTGTTTTTAATTGCAATTCCCTTTAAGTTCAGGATAATTTCTGTTACATCTTCCTTTACTCCGGGAATTACGCTAAATTCATGAAGCACGCCATCAATTTTTACATTGCTGACAGCTGCCCCAGGAAGAGAAGATAATAATATTCTTCTCAGGGAATTTCCTAATGTTGTGCCATAGCCTCTTTCCAAAGGCTCTACCACGAACTTACCATAAGTTCCGTCCGGTGCCATCTCAGCAATCTCAATACGAGGTTTCTCAAATTCAAACACTCATTCAAACCTCCCTTTTTTATATTAAGGTGCTGCGGGACATTTTGCCCCACAGCTTTTTGATTGACTTTTTTGCACAACCGTTTCAGATTATTTGGAGTACAGCTCGACAATAAATGTTTCTTCAACAGGAATGTCAATCTGTGCTCTTGTAGGTTTTGCTACAACTGTGCCGCTTAACGCATCGTGGTTAGCAGACAGCCATTCAGGAACCATTTTGCCATCAGTAGAAGCCAAAACGTCTTTATATCTCTGAATGGATTTGTATTTTTCTTTTACTTCAATTGTATCGCCAACCTTTACCTGATAGGAAGGGATATCCACAGGCTTACCGTTTACGGTAACGTGTTTATGACGAACAATCTGTCTTGCTTCTTTTCTTGTTCTGCCGTAACCAAGACGGAACATTACGTTATCCAGTCTCATTTCAAGCAGCATAAGCAGGTTTTCACCGGGAATACCTTCTTTTTTTGCAATTTTTTCAGCCTGAGCATAGTAGCCTCTGAACTGTTTTTCTAAAACGCCGTAGATGAATTTAGCTTTCTGCTTTTCTCTCATCTGAAGGCCGTATTCGCTCATTTTTCTGTTTGCTTTTAAGTTTTGCTTTTTGGATTTTTTATCAATACCAAGGTAGATGGGATCCAAGTTCAAGGATCTACATCTCTTCAGTACGGGTACTCTATCTCTTGCCATTTATCTACACCTCCTGATGATTATACTCTTCTGCGCTTAGGTGGTCTACAGCCGTTGTGAGGAACGGGTGTTACATCTCTAATCATTGTAACTTCCAAACCGGCAGCCTGCAATGCACGGATTGCAGCTTCACGACCTGAACCGGGGCCCTTTACAAAAACTTCAATGGTCTTCAGACCGTAGTCAGAAGCAGCCTTTGCAGCTGTATCTGCAGCCATCTGTGCTGCATAAGGTGTGGATTTTTTGGATCCTCTAAAACCCAGCTGACCAGCACTTGCCCAAGAAAGCGCATTGCCAATAGCATCAGTGATTGTAACGATTGTATTATTAAAAGTAGACTGAATGTGAGCCTGGCCCCGTTCTACTTTTCTTTTATCACGGCGTCTGCGAGTTGTTGTCTTTTTCACAGTTTTCTTAGCCATTATTCAAACCTCCTTTGAAATCAATTATTTCTTCTTATTCGCAACGGTCTTTCTAGGACCTTTTCTTGTTCTTGCGTTTGTCTTTGTTTTCTGACCTCTTACAGGCAAGCCTTTTCTGTGGCGGATGCCTCTGTAACAGCCGATTTCAATCAGACGTTTGATATTCAAAGCGATTTCTCTTCTCAAGTCACCTTCAACCTTTTGGGATTTATCAATGACTTCACGAATTTTAGCCACTTCATCATCAGTTAAGTCTCTTACTCTAGTATTAAGATCTACACCCGCTTCGTTCAAAATACGAACTGCACTAGGGTGACCGATGCCATAAACATAAGTCAGACCAACTTCAACGCGCTTTTCTCTTGGTAAGTCTACACCAGCAATACGTGCCATGTATATCTTGCACCTCCTATAATTTTCACTCAGTTATTTCATCTTCAAAAATTTTCGCATAAATAATTTGATACCCATTGGGCATTACAAACAGAGCGAACAGCCGTCAGCCTGTACGCTGCCTCTGCTATTAACTGTATGCTCCTCCCGGTACATTGACGGATTTATCAAACGACTCTAAAAGGTATTCCCTTCGGATAAGTCATAAAATATATATCAGCCTTGTTTCTGTTTATGCTTTGGATTTTCACAAATGACCATTACACGACCTTTTCTTTTAATAATTCTGCATTTTTCACACATAGGTTTTACAGATGGTCTTACCTTCATTGTGATCGCTCCTTCCTTATTTCGCTCTCCAAATAATTCTGCCCTTAGACAGATCGTAGGGAGACATTTCAACTAATACTTTGTCGCCCGGCAAAATACGGATGAAGTTCATACGCAATTTCCCGGAAATGTGTGCCAGGATCTGATGGCCGTTTTCCAGCTCTACCTGAAACATGGCATTGGGTAATTTCTCCAGTACGGTTCCTTCTACTTCAATTACGTCATCTTTTGACAAGCCAAGAACCTCCTTAACAGTCTGCTGCTTTTACTTGATACATTTTTATAGCCTTACGAATATCCGCATCCAGAATGTAAGCATTCTGAATTATTTTTTCGGCCATAACTACGTCCACAAAATTGGTAGGCTGTACATGAATCATTTTCTTGCGCTTGGGCTTTTCAAGCCTACGCGTTTTTCCGTCGGCCAGATATAAATACCTGCCTTCAACGGAAAGAACCATCATTGCCTCACCTTTATCGTGGCCGTCTTTAGAAAAAACGATTTGCCCGATTTGATATTCCAACGCAATCACCTCAATTCTTCCTTGTCTATTAGGGTAACGTGAGAATTTCGGGGGCACCGTCAGTAATCAATATGGTATTTTCATAATGCGCTGCAAATTTCCCATCTTTGGTAACCGTAGTCCATCCATCTTTCAACAGGCGAACATTATAATCACCTACATTTACCATAGGTTCAATAGCAAGGGTCATACCCTTTTTCAACTGAACTCCTTTGGATAATGTCCTAAAGTTAGGAACCTCCGGCGCCTCATGAAGTTCTTTGCCAATACCATGGCCAACATAAGCACGAACAACGGAAAATCCATTTTCTTCTACGTATTTCTGGATAGCTGAGCCTATATCATTGAGATGATTGCCTTCTTTTGCAAATTTTATGCCTTCAAAAAAGCTTTGTTTGGTCACTTCAATTAATTTTTTTGCTTCAGCCGAAATTTTGCCTACTGCATAAGTTCTGGCCATATCTCCATGATAGCCTTCTAAGATACATCCCATGTCAACGCTAAGGATATCGCCTTCTTTTAAAATACGCTTTCCGGGTATTCCGTGCACAACCTCCTCATTTACCGAGGTACAAAGGGTTGCAGGAAATCCGCCATAGCCTTTAAAGGAAGGAATACCACCTTGACTGCGAATATAGTCCTCCGCCAGCCCATCAAGATATGCCGTTGTTACACCAGGCACAACAGCTTTTGCAATGAGTTCTTCTGTTTTTGCCAGAAGCTGCCCAGCTCTACGCATCTTCCCAATTTGATTTTCTGTTTTTATCGTGATAGCCATGTTATCTCTCCAGACCTTCTATGATTGCCTTGGTGATTTCATCAATCGGCATGGTACCATCCACTTCGATTAATATGTTTTCTTTTTCATAAAATGCAACCAAAGGCTCACTTTGTTCGTGGAATGTTTTAATTCTTGCAAGTCCTGCCTCTGTTGTATCGTCTTTGCGTTGGGTCAGTGCTTCACCGCACACATCGCAAATACCAGCAACCTTTGTAGGCAAGAATAATTTATTAAAAGTTGCACCGCACTTGGGACAAGTTTCTCTTGCAGTTAATCTGGCAAGCATAATCTCGTCGGGCGCATTAATATAAACAACTTTATCAAGAGCTACCATTTCTTCAAGCTTTTCGGCCTGAATGACAGTACGAGGGAAACCATCCAAAATAAAACCGTTTTTGCAGTCATCCTTCTGAATTCTCTCTTTTACAATAGCAATGATTAATTCGTCAGAAACTAAGCCGCCAGACGCCATAATGCTTTTCGCCTGAATACCCAGCTCTGTACCCTTTGCAACTTCTTCTCTCAGCATATCACCCGTTGAAATGTGAGCGATACCGTAATGCTTTACCAGACGTGCAGCCTGTGTACCTTTACCTGCAGCGGGTGCACCAATGAGAACCAATTTCATAACAATCATTACCTCTTTTCTTTAGATAGCCCTTCTCTTTTTGAACTCCCCATTCAACCCGGGGAAATGCCTAAGCATTTCCCAGCAGGTTAAGATTATTCACTCAAGAAACCTTTATAGTGGCGCATGAGCAACTGGCTTTCCAAAGACTTTACAATATCCAGTGCAACACCAACCACAATGATTAATGTTGTACCACCAAAGCCTACGTTAATCTTAAATATCCATTGAAGCGCAACAGGTACCATAGCCAAAATTGAGTAGCAAATAGCGCCAACCAAAGTGATTCTGTTTACAACCTTTGTGATATATGTGCTTGTGGGTTGACCCGGTCTGATACCAGGGATAAATCCACCATTTTTCTTCATATTCATTGCGATTTCGTTGGGGTTAATCACAATAGAAGTATAGAAATAGGTGAAGAATAAAATAAGCACAATATACAGACACGCACCAATGGGATGTGTCATATTAAGAATTTCTGTAATCTTTGTAAATGTCGCACCTTTATTGGGGATAAAGTTGCCGATTTGCTGTGGAAACTGCAACAGGGAAATCGCAAAGATAATTGAGATAACACCTGCAGTATTTACCTTGATAGGCATTGTTGTGCTGCTTCCACCCATTTGCTTGTGTCCTGCCATTTTGGAAGAATACTGCACAGGCAGTCTTCTTTCACCAGTATTAACACATACTATAAATGCCAATACAATCAGCAAAACAACCAAAATCGCTGCAACCTTTGCAACACCGGCTACGCCGGAACCAGAAATTGTATAATACATACTTGCAATACCTTGAGGCAGATTAGAAACGATATTGATAAAAATAATCATGGAAGAACCGTTTCCAATGCCCTTTGCAGTTATCTGCTCAGCCAGCCACATTACAAATGCAGAACCGGTAACCAAACAAATTACAGAAGCTGCATAAATCAGCGTGCTGTTGGTCAGGAACATATTCTGATAAGTATATGTGAGACCCGCACCCTGGATCAGCGCCAACACAACTGTCAGATATCTGCTGTAAGACTGTAACTTTTTACGCCCTTCCGGGCCTTCTTTTGAAAGCTGTTCAAACTTCGGAATCGCAATCGTCAGCAATTGCATTATGATCGATGCATTGATGTATGGGCCAATACCCATAGCAAAAAGGGACCAACTTGAGTTTGCGCCACCGGCAATTACACTATACAGTGTACCAACACCAGTCGCCCCCCTTGCTGCGATTACACTTGCCGCGTCAATACCGGGTAAAGCGATTAATGTACCTAATCTAACGACTGCGAAAATCATCAGAGTGTACAATATTTTGTTTCGAATTTCTTTCGTTCTCCAGGAATTAACGAAAATCTTAAACATTAAATCACCTCTGCTTTTCCGCCGGCTGCTTCAATCTTTTCAAGCGCAGTTTTGCTAAACTGATTTACTTTGATTGTAAGTTTTCTTTCAAGCTCACCCTCTCCGAGAATCTTAACGCCGTCTCTGGGATTGCTAACTAAGCCAACAGCTTTTAAAGCATCGATATCTACTACTGCATCGTTTTCAAAAACGTTTAACATGTTAACGTTGATGGAAATGATGTCTTTACTATTTCTGCATGTGAAGCCTCTTTTAGGAAGTCTTCTGTATAAAGGCATCTGACCGCCTTCAAAACCGCACTTACCGCCGGAACCGGAACGCTGACCCTGACCTTTATGGCCTCTGCCTGCTGTTTTACCGTTACCTGTTGCATGACCTCTGCCGCGTCTCCATGCACTTTCCTTGGAGCCTTCTGCAGGTCTCAAATCGCATAAGTTCATTTTTGCACCTCCTCAAATCAAATTTCTTCAACTTTTACAAGGTGGCTTATCTGATGGATCATTCCTCTGATAGCCGCATTGTCCTGCTGAACGACACTGCTGTTTGTCTTTTTCAGTCCCAAAGCCTGCACTGTTTTTTTATGTTTCGGAACTGCTCCGATTGTAGATTTCACTAATGTGATTTTAATTTCAGCCACTGTCAATTCCTCCTTAACCTAAGAGTTCTTCTACAGTAATGCCACGAAGCTTTGCAACAGCTTCTGGTGTTGTCGCTCTTGACAAACCTTCGATTGTTGCACTTACAACGTTGCGCTTATTGTTGGAACCCAAGGATTTTGTTCTGATGTTACGTACGCCTGCCAATTCCAGTACCGCACGAGCGGGACCACCAGCGATAACGCCAGTACCTTCAGCAGCTGGCATCAATAACACGCTAGCGCTGCCAAATACACCCTGTACATCATGATAGATGCTGTCTACATCGTTTCTTTCAACTTTGATGATGTTTTTGATTGCATCCTCTTTGCCTTTACGGATGGCATCGGGAATTTCAGCCGCTTTGCCCATGCCGCAGCCAATGTGGCCATTGCCATCACCAACTACAACCAGAGCTGCGAATCTGAATGTACGACCACCCTTAACAACCTTTGTTACACGGTTGATAGTTACTACTTTATCTTTCAGATCTAAAGTGCTTGGATCGATTCTCTTCAACTTGCTTTCCTCCTTGCCTTAGAAATTTAATCCGGCTTCTCTTGCTGCATCCGCCAAAGCTTTCACTTTACCATGGTAAATGAAACCGCCTCTGTCGAAAACAACTTCTGTAATGCCTTTTTCAACTGCTCTTTTTGCCAGAACTTCACCAACAACAGCTGCTGCAGCAACAGTGGAAGTAAATTCAACTTTGCTTGCAATTTCAGATTCCATTGTGGAAGCTGCAACCAATGTGTGATGTGTAACATCATCGATGATCTGTGCATACATATGCTTATTGGATCTGAACACTGCCAATCTAGGTCTTTGTGCAGTTCCATTCACATGATTGCGGATTCTAAAGTGTCTTTTCACACGAGCCGCCGCACGAGATGGCTTTCTAATCATAGTTTTTCACTCCGTTTCTAAAAATCAGTCATTTTCCGATATAAATAGCTCAAGCCGTCAGGCGTTGATTATTTCTTACCGGTCTTACCAACTTTACGTCTAATCTTCTCGTCAGCGTATTTAATACCTTTACCTTTGTAAGGTTCAGGGGGACGTTTTGTTCTGATTTCAGCAGCAAACTGTCCAACTTTTTCTTTATCAATACCCTTAACAGTAATTTTGTTTGTACCTTCAACGATGGTTTCAATACCAGCGGGATCTTCCATCTCAACGGGATGAGAATAGCCCAGAGTAAGTGTCAGCTTCTTGCCAGACTTAGCTGCTCTGTAACCAACACCGTTGATTTCCAAAACCTTTGCATAGCCCTGTGTAACGCCAACAACCATATTGAAAATCAAAGTTCTTGTTAAACCGTGTAAAGCTTTATGCTTCTTCAGATCGCTGGGTCTTGTAACTACGATCTGACCTTCTTCCATTGCGATATGCATGTCAGCGGATAATTTTCTTTCCAAAGTACCCATAGGTCCCTTAACTGTCAGCAGGTTGCCTTCGCCGATTTTAACATCAACGCCAGCAGGCACTGCAACAGGGAGTTTACCGATTCTTGACATGGTCTGCACCTCCTATTTTCTTTAACTATTATTACCAGATAAAAGCAATAACTTCGCCGCCTACGCCAACTTTTCTTGCTTCTTTATCTGTCATCAAGCCGTGGCTTGTGGAAATGATTGCAATACCCAATCCACCTAAAACCTTAGGCAGTTCCTCTTTGTTTGCAAAAACTCTAAGACCAGGTTTAGAAATTCTCTTCAAACCTGTGATTACCTTTTGGTTTTTGTCTGCGCCATATTTCAAGCTAACGCGAATTGTGGATTTTACACCATCCTCAATTACTTCATAGCCCTTTACATAACCTTCTGTTGTCAAAATGTCAGCAATTGCTTTCTTCATTTTGGAAGAAGGAACATCTACTGTATCGTGTTTTGCTGTGTTACCGTTTCTGATTCTTGTCAGCATATCTGCGATAGGGTCGCTCATTGACATTATGAATTCCTCCTTTCTTTTACCAGCTTGCTTTCTTTACGCCGGGAATCTGGCCTTTGTACGCCAATTCACGGAAGCAAATACGGCAAATTCCATATTTTCTAAGCACAGAGTGTGGTCTGCCACATACTCTGCAACGTGTGTAAGCTCTTGTGGAGAACTTAGGAGTTCTCTGCTGCTTCACGATCATAGATCTTTTAGCCATTTTTGTCCCTCCCTTTATTTTGCGAATGGCATACCAAATAATTTAAGCAATTCTCTTGCTTCTTCATCAGTCTTAGCTGTTGTAACAAATACGATATCCATACCTCTGATTTTATCAACTTTATCATATTCGATTTCAGGGAAAATCAGCTGTTCTTTGATACCCATTGTGTAGTTGCCTCTGCCATCAAAGCTGTTTGCCTTCACACCACGGAAGTCACGTACACGAGGAAGGGCAATGTTGATCAATCTGTCAGCGAATTCATACATTCTGTTGCCTCTCAGTGTAGTCTTACAGCCAATATTCATACCTTCACGAAGCTTAAAAGCCGCGATGGATTTTTTCGCCTTTGTAACTACAGGCTTCTGTCCAGTAATGATAGTCATATCTTTTACTGCACCATCTAAAATTTTCGCATTTTCCTTTGCTTCGCCAACGCCCATGTTGATAATGATTTTTTCCAGCTTGGGCACTGCCATCTTGTTCGTATATGAAAATTTCTTAATCATTTCAGGAACTACTTCTGCTTCATAAAAACCTCTTAATCTGCTCATTGTTTACCTCCTTTCCAAGAATCAGTCGATCACTTCGCCTGTCTTTTTTGCAACTCTTACTTTTTTGCCGTCCTTAATCATAGCACCAAGACGTGTTGCCTTGCCATTATGAAGATACATTACGTTGGAAGCGTGAATATAACTTTCCTTCTTAATGATACCACCCTGTTGATTTTTTGCATTGGGCTTTGTATGTTTAGAAATCATGTTAACGCCTTCTACAAGAACTCTGTTGTTCTTAATATCAACAGCAAGAATCTTGCCTTGTTTGCCTTTATCTTTACCTGTTGTTACAACGACTTTATCGCCGCTTTTCAATTTCAAGTTAGCCACTTAGCACACCTCCTTATAATACTTCAGGTGCCAGAGAAAGAATCTTCATAAACTGTTTCTCTCTCAGCTCTCTGGCAACGGGTCCAAAAATACGTGTACCCCTGGGGTTTTTGTCATCTTTGATAATAACCGCTGCATTGTCGTCAAATTTAATATAGCTTCCGTCTGCTCTGCCCACGGAGTGCACTGTTCTAACCACAACAGCCTTTACAACATCGCCTTTTTTCACAACGCCGCCGGGTGTTGCATCTTTAACAGCTGCAATAATGATATCGCCAACGCCTGCATATCTTCTTGTAGAGCCGCCGAGTACTCTAATGCAAAGGAGTTCTTTTGCTCCGGAATTATCTGCTACTTTTAATCTGGTTTCCTGTTGAACCATGTGATTGCCTCCTCTCCAAAAAGGATTATTTTGCTTTTTCGATAATACTTACAAGTCTCCATCTCTTATCCTTAGACAAAGGTCTGGTTTCCATAACCTTTACGCGGTCACCGATGCCACATTCGTTGTTTTCGTCATGTGCTTTGAGTTTGTAAGTTCTGTTTACGATTTTACCATACAAAGGGTGTTTTACTTTATCTTCCACAGCAACAACAATTGTCTTGTCCATTTTGTCGCTGACTACTTTACCAATTCTGGTTTTACGAAGATTTCTTTCTTCCACAAAGAGTTCCTCCTTTCAATAGACCGGATTATTATTCTGCGGCTCTAGCCTTTTGTGTAATCACTGTCTGAATTCTTGCAATACTTTTACGAACTTCCTTGATTCTTGCTGTATTATCCAACTGGTTCGTTGCGTTTTGGAATCTCAGGTTGAATAATTCTTTTTTAGCAGAAACAAGGTCTCTTTGTAATTCATCTGCAGTCTTACCTGTCAATTCATTTACATAACCTTTTGTTTTCACTGCTGATCACCTGCCATTTCTGCCGCCTCTGCCTTGGAAACAATTTTACATTTGATAGGAAGCTTATGAATAGCCAGTCTCAACGCTTCTCTTGCTGTTTCTTCTGCAACGCCGCCAATTTCAAACATTACTCTGCCGGGTTTTACTACCGCTACCCAGAATTCAGGCGCGCCTTTACCGGAACCCATACGAGTACCGATAGGCTTCGCGGATACGGGTTTATCGGGGAATACTTTAATCCAAACGTCACCGCCACGCTTGATATATCTTGTCATAGCGATACGTGCTGCTTCAATCTGGTTTGCTGTAATCCAGCTTGGCTCCATAGCCATAATACCGAATTCACCGTAAGTTACTTTGTTGCCTCTATGGGCACGGCCCTTCATGGAGCCTCTTTGCTGCTTACGATATTTCACTCTTTTAGGCATTAACATAATTACTTAGCGCCTCCTTCCTTTTTCGCTGCTTTTACAGGAAGTACCTCACCTTTGTAGATCCAAACCTTTACACCCAACTTGCCGTAGGTTGTATCAGCTTCTGCAAAACCGTAGTCAATGTCTGCACGCAGTGTCTGAAGAGGAATGGTACCTTCATGATAGCTTTCTGTACGAGCCATGTCCGCGCCGCCCAAACGACCGCTAACAGATGTTTTAATACCCTTTGCGCCGAACTTCATAGTTCTGCCCATGGACTGCTTCATTGCACGACGGAATGTAACACGGTTTTCCAACTGCAATGCGATATTTTCAGCTACCAGCTGTGCATCCAATTCAGGTTTTTTGATTTCTTCGATATTTACAGCAACTTTCTGTGTTGTCATTTTCTGAATGTCAGCTTTCAATTCTTCAATTGCCTGACCATTCTTACCGATAACGATACCAGGCTTCGCTGTGCTTACTGTAATCTTCACTCTGCCAGCAGTTCTTTCGATAGCAATTTTGGAAATGCCGGAAGTGTATAATTTTGATTTGATGAATTTTCTGATTTTAACATCTTCTATAAGGTAGTCAGCGAATTCTTTCTCTGCATACCATTTGGTATCCCAATCTTTGATGATACCGACTCTTAATCCATGAGGATTTACTTTCTGTCCCATTTCGTACCTCCTTATCTCTCATTGAGAATGATGGAAATATGGCAGGATCTTTTCAGGATCCGATATGCTCTGCCTTGTGCTCTAGGGCGGATTCTCTTCATTGTGGGGCCCTGATCAGCACTTACCTCTTCCACATACAATTTGTTTACGTCCATACCCAAGTTGTTTTCTGCATTAGCCATTGCGGATTTCAAAACCTTCGCAATGATTTCGGAAGCATATCTTGGGGAATAATTTAACAATGCCGCTGCAGTAATAACATCCTTGTCTTTGATCTGATCCAAAACGATCTTCGCTTTTGTGGCAGGGATGCCAACATACTTTGCAGATGCATGGGGTCTTTTTTCTTGTGTTGCAATGTTTCTTTCCTTCTTAATTTGGCTTCTATGACCTTTTGCCATGAACGAAACCTCCTTTCGTTATCAGATATTAGCGAACTCTTGATTTCTTTTCTGCGTCTTTGCCATGACCTCTGTAGCTTCTTGTCAGTGCAAATTCACCAAGTTTGTGACCTACCATATCTTCAGTAATATATACAGGCACGTGTTTCTTGCCGTCGTAAACTGCGATTGTATGACCGATCATATCGGGGAAAATTGTAGAACGACGAGACCATGTTTTGATTACGTTCTTTTCGCCCGCTGCATTCATAGCATCAATCTTCTTTAAAAGATGATCATCAGCGAAGGGTCCCTTTTTGAGTGATCTGCTCATGTTTTAATCCTCCTTGTTTCGTGTTTTTGCGCTTTAGGCTGCCGCCCTTACGCAATCCGATCTATTAGCCGTTTCTGCGGCGAACAATATACTTGTTGGAAGCTTTGTGCTTGTTTCTTGTTTTGTAACCCATAGCAGGCTTGCCCCAAGGTGTCATAGGAGATGGACGACCGATAGGCGCTCTACCTTCACCACCACCGTGAGGGTGATCGTTAGGGTTCATTACGGAACCTCTTACAGTAGGTCTGATACCCATATGACGTTTTCTACCAGCTTTACCAATATGAATCAGTTCGTGATCCAAGTTACCAACCTGACCAACAGTTGCTCTACATTCGATGGGCAGTAATCTCATTTCACCGGAGGGAAGCTTTACTGTTGCATACTTGCCTTCCTTTGCCATCAACTGTGCAACGTTACCAGCGGAACGAAC
>NZ_DALYUL010000013.1:71083-95553 GCF_031981185.1 Anaerotignum sp.
CGAACCAGCTGACCACCTTTGCCGGGCTTCATCTCAATGTTATGGATGCTTGCACCAACGGGGATTTTGCTCATAGGCATTGCATTGCCGATTTTTACTTCTGCGTCAGGGCCATTCATCAGCTTATCGCCAACATGTAAGCCTACGGGAGCCAAAATATAAGATTTCTGACCATCAGCGTAAACAACGAGTGCGATGTTTGCTGTTCTGTTAGGATCATATTCGATCGCCTGAACTGTTGCAGGAACACCGTCCTTATTACGTTTAAAGTCTACCAATCTGTATTTAATTTTGGAGCCACCGCCGTGATGACGTACTGTCAATTTACCTTGATTATTTCTACCTGAATTTTTCTTAAGGTGTACCACCAAAGATTTTTCAGGAGTTGATTTTGTAATTTCATCAAAAGCGGACACTGTCATGTGTCTTCTAGATGGTGTATATGGTTTATATCTCTTAATTGCCATCTTCTGCACTCCTTTCGAGTTTCTTTCTATCTTCTACACGTCTCCGTGTGTTTTGCATTTTGCGTCTCATCTTAGGAAATTACATTCCCTGGAAGATTTCGATGTCTTTGCTGTCAGCTGTCAGCTTAACAACTGCTTTTTTAAACTTAGGTGTAGAACCGAAGTGCACACCTCTTCTTTTGGGCTTGCCGTCGTAGTTCATTGTGTTAACGGCTGCAACCTTTGCGCCTGCAAACATTTTTTCAACTGCATCCTTAACCTGAGCCTTTGTTGCTGCAGGGTGTACAATGAAAGTATATTTCTTTTCATCCAAAACAGACATACTGCTTTCTGTGATAACGGGCTTCAAGATTACGTCATAATATTTCAAATCAGCCATTATGCGTACACCTCCTCGATTTTCGCTACCGCATCCTTTGTTACAACCAATGTGTTGTACTTCAAAAGATCATATACGTTAATTGTATTAACGGAAGCTGTTTTTACTTCAGGAATGTTTCTTGCGGAAAGCATTACATTGCTATTTGTACCATCCATAACGATCAAAGCTTTGCCGCATTTGATGTTTGCAAGTACATTAGCCATTTCCTTTGTCTTTACTTCCGCCAAAGTCAATTCATCCATAACGATAATTTTGCCTTCTGCTGCTTTTACGGAAAGAGCGGACTGAAGCGCCAATCTCTTTACCTTCTTGTTCAGCTTGAAGGAATAATCTCTGGGCTTAGGAGCGAATACAACGCCACCGCCAACCCACTGAGGGGAACGGATGGAGCCCTGTCTTGCACGGCCTGTACCTTTCTGTCTCCAAGGTTTTCTACCACCACCGCGAACTTCCGCGCGTGTCTTTGTGCTCTGTGTGCCCTGTCTCTGGTTAGCCAGATACTGAACAACTGCCAGATGCATTACATGTTCATTTGCTTCTATACCGAAAATAGCGTCGTTCAGTTCGACTGTGCCAACCTGATCGCCCTTCATGTTTAATACTGCAACATTTGCCATGTTAGTTTCCTCCTTTCGTAAAGTTTATCAAGCCTTTACGCTGTCTTTGATAACCAGAATAGAACCTTTTGCACCAGGAACTGCGCCCTTAATCAAAATTATGTTCTTTTCTGCATCAGCACGAACGATTTCAAGGTTCTGAATTGTTACATTTTCGCTACCCATGTGACCAGGCATTCTCTTGTTCTTCTTAACACGGCTAGGTGTTGCGGAAGAACCCATGGAACCAGTAACTCTATGAGATTTGGAACCATGCGCCATAGGGCCTCTGCTAGCGTTATATCTCTTGATTGTACTCTGGAATCCTTTACCTTTGGATACGCCGCTTGCGTCAACCTTGTCGCCTGCTGCGAATACATCAGCTTTGATTTCAGCGCCGATTTCATATGCGCTTGCATCTTCAACCTGGAATTCCTTTACAAACTTTTTAGCTGTTACACCAGCTTTTTCAAAATGACCCTGAACAGGCTTTGTTACGTGTTTTGCTTTTGCATCCACAAAACCAACCTGAATTGCTTCATAGCCGTCATTTTCAGATGTTTTCTTCTGAACAACAACGCAAGGGCCTGCCTCAAGAACTGTTACCGGTACTAATGTGCCGTTTTCAGCGAAAACCTGTGTCATACCGATTTTCTTAGCCATAATAGCCTTCTTCATTTCCTGCACCTCCTAATTTTTCTACAGCGGATTGCCCCTTTCGGGGAAATCATACTAGATTCATATAAGAGCTGTTGCCGATACAATATTTCGCATTTACTTCTTATATAAACCAGTTTTGGATATTTTCTTTCCGGAAATACGTTCGGTTCGTTGCAAGCCGTTCATACTTCAGATTTTATTTCATTACTTTTAATGTGATATCTACACCAGCGGGCAAATCCAGACGGCTTAAAGCATCTGCTGTTTTTGCTGTAGGGCTGAGAATATCAATCAATCTCTTGTGGGTTCTCATCTCGAACTGCTCTCTGGAGTCTTTGTACTTGTGTACTGCTCTGATAATGGTCACAACTTCCTTCTTTGTGGGAAGAGGGATCGGGCCACTGATCTGTGCTCCTGTTTTCTTCGCTGTTTCGATGATCTGCGCCGCAGACTGGTCGATCAACTTATGATCGTAAGCTTTGAGACTGATTCTGATTTTTGGGTTTGCCATAAAAAAAGTCCCCTCCTTTTCGTACTTTTGATTTCAGCACGACAAGTGGTGACTGCACACTTATCCGGGTGTGTCCTGCAACGTAAGACACGATTAGCTACCCTCCAAAAGAGGGCAGTAAATCCCTAATATTCAGTACAGTGACCTTGTCGCCCGGTTTCTTGAACTGGACATCGCTCCACAGAAAAACCCGCAAACCTTTATTTTATAGGCTTTTGGCAACCTTCTGCTTCAACACTCTATGTCACAACAGAAATTAGTATACACGAAAAGGCTTTGAATTGCAAGCTTTTCTTCGCATTTTTTTGAAAATTTTCTTGAAATTTTAATAAAAATTTTCTTGTACTTCTCAGCTATTTTTAAACAATATGCACAATGAATTCGTGACGCACCTGATACAGCTGACGGCTTGCGTCTCTTATTTATAACAAGACATCCAAACTATCTATCATTATATTGTCTTTTCTTAAATAAAACAATCCGGTTTCCAAACTGCTTTTCTATATTTCGCAGCAATCTTCTTCTAATTAGACGTCAATACGAAAATTCGACAACTGCTCCTGGGTAGTTTTTATACTTGCCTCCAGATCATCCACATATGTAAAGTACCACGCCTGTCCAGGCACAGCGTTCTCATTTTGAAAATCTCTGTTCATCCTTTTACTTTCCACTGAAACAAATCCGTCCAATGCACACGGAAAATTCCTTGTTTTTCTCCTAAATTCCTTCAATTGCCTGCGCCACGCTTGTATATCTCCATCTAGCTTTTTAATCCCCTCAGGCACTTCTTCCTCGTCATTAAAATCCAATTTGTATTTTCCAAGCAATCGGCCACGACTTCTTTTGAAATCTTTCTGCATTTCGGTGCGGACGGATTTCAACTCTTCTCGCAGCAAACATATCCCCTCCAACAATGCTTCCCTTTCCTGTCCGAATTCTTCTCCTTGAAATTCTCCCTCTGGAAAAACAGCCTTTTGCTTTATATCTATTTTATTTCCTGGATAGGGTGGATAACTTTCTTCCTGCTTTTCATGCTTATTTTCCAAATGCTCTGAAAAAGCATTTTTTACACTGCTTCTTTCTCTTGATTTAACCCGCTCATCTGTTTCTAAGTTTTCTTCTCTACTTTCTCGTCTCAACTTATTCAGCAGATGCTCCCCGTCATCCTCTATCGCTGCAAATGTCTCCGCTAGGAGTTTCTGTAAATCTTGCATCTCATTTTGTATAGCATACAACAGGGCATTTACTTGCATTTCTCCGCCATTATTTTCCCCCATCAGCATGATCCTTCGTACGTTAATACGTTTTATATTTTTCCATAAATCCGTCTCTCCATATTTTTGCTGTAATGTTTTAAATAAGCTGCTTATTTCTTCTTCTATTTCACATGTGCTGTCTTTTATACGAATCAGTTCACTGTTTTCCGCTTTGCCACTATTGCTACGTTCTATGCACACCACTAAATCTTCCAGAAAAGATGTAATGCTATTTGCCGTCGAACTAGCATCTTCCACCACTTCACACCATTGAATCAGACGTGTTCTAGTCATTTCAATCCCATTTTCAATGGCAGGAGCTGAATCGTCTTGTTCCTTATTATCCAAACGCGTTCCTTCTGTCCTCAGGGCTCTCACCTGCTGTTCCAGTTGGAGAATCCTTTTTTCCCCTTCCTCAATATAAAATACTACTTTATCATAGGCTTTTTTTGCCTCACTCACTTCCCACTTTTCTTTTTCCAACTTATCTTCATAATTTCCGCTAAAAAGAGAAAAATGCTTTAATAAACTCCGTTCCATTCGATCTACGACATCTTTCTTTAGCACATACTCACTGCTTAATGCTTTCCGCCGTGCGCCATAAATACTCCGGCGTCCCTTCCAAAGTGCCAATTCCGTCCGTATGCACAATGCCTCCATGTTTTTTGGGATATCCATATTTCTTCCTCTATTCTATCCAGATTTTACTTGTTTTATTTCTGCATACCCAAAGGTCATTCCTCCTGATTGAAAATATTGTAAGAAACTTGTTAAACTTTCATAGATCATTTCATCAAGGTATTTATTAGTTAGAACACAAAAAAAGTAGCTCTATTGATTTCAAAACCACTCGCATATTTGTACACACAAATACCAGTCATTTTACTTCAATAGAACTACTTCTATTCATTTAAAGTTACATTCCATAAATCTCGACGAATGCCTTAGAATTATGTGGCACCACCTTATTGTCAATTTTTAAAGCTATGAATTGGTGCAGGAATTCGACCCCCGCGGCCAATAAAAGCTTCACAGCTATAACGATTTACAGGCATAACAGGAGCATGCCCCAATAAACCGCCAAATTCAACGTGGTCGCCTTCTTTTCTACCGATTACAGGAATCAATCTTACCGCCGTGGTTTTGTTGTTCACCATGCCGATTGCCGCTTCATCGGCAATGATACCGGAAATGGTTGATGCAGGGGTATCTCCCGGAATGGCAATCATATCTAAACCAACGGAACAAACACAAGTCATAGCTTCAAGCTTCTCCAATGTGAGAGCGCCCTTTTCCGCTGCCTCAATCATACCGTGATCCTCGCTGACAGGAATAAAAGCACCGCTTAAACCACCCACATAGGAGGAGGCCATAACGCCACCTTTTTTCACGTTATCATTTAATAAAGCCAAAGCCGCTGTTGTTCCCGGCGCACCGGGCTCAGCAAGACCCATTTCCTGAAAAATTTCAGCGATACTGTCACCAACGGCAGGGGTAGGGGCCAAGGAAAGGTCAATAATCCCAAAAGGAACATTTAATCTCTCAGAAGCTTCTTTTGCTATCATCTGTCCCACTCGAGTAATTTTAAATGCAGTGCGCTTCACTGTTTCGCAAAGGGTTTCAAAATCCGCACCCCGCACTTCTTCTAATGCCTTTTTCACAACACCAGGGCCACTTACACCAACATTAATGGCGCAATCTGCTTCTCCAACACCATGGAATGCTCCCGCCATAAAAGGATTATCCTCAACTGCATTACAGAATACAACCAACTTTGCACAGCCAATGCATTCCGCATCTTTGGTCAATTCAGCTGTTTTCAGTATTACTTCTCCCATCTCCTTCACGGCATCCATATTGATACCATTTCTAGAGGTTCCAATATTAACGGAGGAACAAACTCTATCGGTAACAGCCATTGCCTCTGGAATAGATAAAATCAGCGTTCTATCACTTTTGGTATAACCTTTATGTACCAAAGCGGAAAAACCACCAATAAAATTTACGCCTACTTCTTTTGCCGCCCGATCCAAGGTTTGGGCAATAGTCACATAGGAATCTGTTTGGCAACCCGCTGCTGCAATTGCAATTGGAGTAATGGAAATTCTCTTGTTTACAACAGGAACGCCATATTTCTTTGCTAATTCATCCCCTACCTTAACCAAATCCTTGGCATAGGTTGTAATTTTGTTGTAAATCTTCTCGTTGAACTTCTCAATATCTGCATCGGCGCAGTCTAATAAACTGATTCCCATTGTAATGGTACGAACATCAAGGTTCATATCATCAATCATGCGGTTGGTTTCTAAAATTTCATTTCTTGTTATCATCCTTCAGCCCTCCCTGATTAAATGCGATGCATAGCATCAAAGATTTTTGTGTGCTGAATCTTGATTTTCAGACCCATCTCGTCACCAATGATATTAAGCTTCTCTGAAATTTCATCATACCCAAGCTTCATGCTTGTGATATCCACAACCATTACCATATTAAAGTATCCCCCAACAATGGTCTGGGAAATATCTAAAATATTAATGTTGTTTTCCGCCAAAACCGTACATACCTTAGCGGTAATCCCTACACAATCCTGTCCCAAAACGGTAATTACTGCCTTTTCCATTTCCTGCATTTTCTTTTTCCTCCTTAAATAATCCGAAAAACAAAAAGCACCTTTGACCTGCCCTATCTTTCGTTTCGCAATAAAATTTTTATATTTTATCCCATAAACGCAATCTTATTGGCAAAATTACCCTTATGCATGATAACCCTTTAATTCTTGCCGATAAATCGGCTTATATATTAATCGAGGCCCTCGCCGCACACTTTCCATCAAAGTGATTTTTTCCACTGTGAAACTTTTGCCCTCCAAGGCAACGGCTTTTTGCACATCGACAAAGCCTCTTTGGGGCTCAACTTCACGTCCCAGTGTGATATGGGGACTAAGCCCTTTTTTCTCTCTTGGAAAGCCTTGGCGTTCCAAGCTTTTTTCAAGACCAAAAAACAGCCTTTGCAAAGAATCACTTTTTTCCAACCCAGCCCAGAGAACGCCTTTATCCCCTCTTCCAAAAAAACCGATTTGTCCCAATTTTAAATCAAAGATCCGATTTCTTTGGGCCGTCTCAAACATGGCTTCTTTTACATACTCCACATCTGTTGGGTCAATTTCTCCTAAAAAATGCAAAGTAACATGAAAATTATCTTGGGGTGTATAGTTCCCACGACGACAATATTTTTGGGTCTCCGTCTGAATTTCAGAAAGATACGTTCTAACCTCAGGGGATAGTTCAATAGCAATAAATGTACGCATGTGTCCCCTCCTTCCTATGAAAAAAGCTCTTTGGGGAGGAGGAACCTTATTGGTTCCCCTTTCCCCCCGAGAGCTTCTCGCTTCTTTACAATATTATGCTTTTACCAACGCAAGTGCTTTTTCCACAACGTTTTCAACGGTAAAGCCAAAATCTTTAAATAATAAGCCTGCTGGCGCAGATGCACCAAAGCCATCCATACAAATGGTAGCTCCGTCAAGGCCTACATACTTATGCCAACCAAAATCAGCCGCTGCTTCCACAGCAAGTCTTGCTCTAACTGCCTTTGGCATAATACTTTCTTTATATTCTGCGCTTTGTTCTTCAAACAATTCCCAGCTTGGCATACTGATAACTCTTGCTTTTACACCTTTTTCAACCAAGACATCATAAGCCTTGTAAATCAGCTCCACCTCAGAACCACTTGCCATCAATAAAACATCTGGTGTGCCGGTGCAGTCCTTCAAAATATAAGCACCCTTTAATGCATCCTTACCTGTGCCATCTAAAGCAGGCAAGTTCTGTCTGGAAAGAATCAAAGCAATGGGTGTGCTTGCTTTTGTCAATGCAGTATACCACCCTGCAGCTGTTTCTCTTGTATCGCAAGGACGGAAAGCAATATAGTTAGGCATGCTACGCAGCATTGCCAAATGCTCAATAGGTTGATGGGTAGGGCCGTCTTCTCCAACGCCAATGCTATCATGGGTCATAATGCTGATTACAGGTAAGCCCATCAAAGATTCCATACGAAGGCCTGCCTTCATATAATCTGCAAATACAAAGAAACCTGCAATATAAGGACGTAACCCACCATGTACTGCCATACCGTTTGACATAGCAGTCATAGCAAACTCACGAATACCAAAGTGCACATTGGAACCTGCGGGGTTTTCTTTGCTATAATATTCTCTATCCTTCATAACGGATTTATTGGAAGGAGCCAAGTCGGCAGAACCACCAAATAAGTTTGGCACAACCTTTGCAACCTTTTGCAAAACCTTTTCGGACGCCGCACGGGTAGCAATATCTCCTTCGTTTTTCCAAAAATCTTCATCATTTAACAAATCAACAGCTATTTCATTGCTGTGCCAAGCTGCATATTCCTTTGCCAGTTCAGGATTTTTTTCAGTATAAGCCTTGAACATTTCGTTCCAAGCTGCTTCTGCTTTTGCTCCATCTGCAATGATTTCAGCCATATGAGCCTTAACTTCTTCCGGAACGAAGAATTCATCTGCATATGTCCAGCTTAAATTACCTTTGGCAAGACCAATTTCCTCTGCGCCAAGGGGTTCGCCGTGGGCAGATGCCTTACCCTGCTTATTGGGTGCACCGTAACCAATCTGGGTGTTTACTTTTACCAAAGCTGGCTTATCCGAAGCCTTTGCTTCTGCGATGATCTTGGTAAGAACATCCACATCATTACCATCTTCCACTTCAAAAACATCCCAGCCGTAAGCAATAAAGCGGGCTTTTACGTCCTCTGTAAAAGCAACATCTGTACTGCCTTCGATTGTAATTTTGTTGCAATCATATAATAAAACCAATTTAGAAAGACCCATTGTTCCAGCCAAAGATGCGGCTTCTGAAGCAACACCTTCCTGCAAACAACCGTCACCACAAAGGGCAAAGGTATAATGATCTACCACTTTAAACTCAGGTGTATTAAATTTCGCTGCCAAATGGCTTTCAGCCAAAGCCATACCTACCGCATTTGCAATGCCCTGTCCCAAAGGGCCAGTGGTTGTTTCTACACCAAGAGTATGCTTATACTCGGGGTGACCGGGGGTCAAAGAATTCCTTTGACGGAAATTTTTCAGATCTTCAATGGTCAAGCCATAGCCAAACAAGTGCAATAAAGAGTATAGCAATGCGGAACCGTGACCAGCAGAAAGAACGAAACGGTCTCTATCGTTCCATGCGGGATTCTTGGGGTTGATTTTCATTTCCTTTGCCCACAAGGTATATGCCATAGGTGCTGCACCCAAAGGCAAACCGGGATGTCCGCTGTTTGCTTGCTGAATTGCTTCTGCGGAAAGAAAACGCAGGGTGTTAATCGTTAATTGATCCATAGGGTTCATGTTTTTACCTCCAAAAACAATAGTAACGTTTGTGTCTGATTATTTTTTAGGTACGGTTTCCCAATCCTTCAAGAAACGTTCAATACCAAGATCTGTCAAAGGATGCTTTGCCATCTGAATTAATACGTTGTAAGGGATGGTTGCAATATGGCAGCCAACTCTTGCCGCATCAATGACATGCAAAGGATTACGGATGCTTGCCGCAATAATTTCTGTCTGAATGCCGTGAACATCAAAAATCTCAACGATTTCTTCAATTAAAGTCATACCTACCGCACCAATATCATCAATTCTGCCTAAGAAGGGGCTAACATAAGTTGCACCTGCTCTTGCAGCCATTAACGCCTGTGTAGCGGAAAAAATTAAAGTTACGTTTGTTTTAATGCCCTCCGCTGTCAAAATTTTTACAGCTTTTAAGCCTTCCAAAGTCATAGGGATTTTTATTACAATATTTTTATGGATTTTAACCAGTTCTCTGGCCTCTGTTACCATGCCTTCATGCTCAAGGCTGATGACCTCCGCGCTGATTGGGCCGTCAACGATTGTTGTTATTTCCTTTACTACCTCAACGAAGTCCCTACCTTCTTTTGCAATTAAGGAAGGGTTTGTTGTAACGCCGCAAATAACGCCTAAATCATTTGCCTCTTTGATGTGCTCCACATTCGCAGTGTCGATGAACATTTTCATGGTATAAATCTCCTTTTTATTCTTTTTTAGATTCCCTGTTTGTTTTCTGCCCATTTATCAAGGCAAAATTTATTCCCAAAAATGGGACATGTATTTCAAGGAAGCGCACTGAAATGATTAAATAGGCAGATAGTTAAGTAAATTTCCCATTGTGTCTTAATGAAAAAAAACCAATTATATACGCCCATTCATAAAACAGTGTTTCCAAAATACATTGTAATCCATCCAAACGACAAAATCAACGGCTTTCCGTTCTGCATACCCACTTTCTCAAAGGCAAGCAAAGGTGCCCCCCTATGTGGGACATTTCTTGTACTTTCTGCATAATAGAAAATGGGGCATTTTCAAAAGAATTACATAATCTACCTATAAAAACCATTCTCTACGCTAAATATCCTTTTACAAAATCCTTAATTTTATCCCTGTCACAAACATTTTTGTGTAAAATTGTTCTATGTTCTATACCTCGAATGGGCTCTGGAATAGCCACGCTACTACTTTTTTCCAAAACATCCATTAATACAAATGCATCTTCTTGCTCATACTTTTTATCCAACGCCATCATGACATCTTTGGTGAATTTGTACGGACTTGCCGTTGAAACAATCACCATGGGTCTGGTGTCTTTGCTTTCCTCTTTATATTTTTGATAAGCGGCATAGGCAACTGCTGTATGGGTGTCCATCACATAGCCTGTTTTTTCAAAGAACCTTTTGATCGCCCCATAAGTTTCTTCTTCCGTTGCAAATTCCCCGCTGATTTTCTTTTCTGTAATGGTAACGGAATATTTGCCATCCCTACCTAGCTTCTCCATATCCTCTTTGGTGGCATCTTGCCCTGCTATATGACTCAATAAACGCTCCAAATTACTGGAAATCAAAATATCCATGGAAGGAGAAACTGTCACGCGGAATTCCCTATTTCTGTCATAAGTACCGGTACGGAAGAAATCATATAACACCTTATTATCATTGGAGGCGCAAACAAAATGACCAACAGGTAGACCCATTTTCATGGCGTACCAACCTGCCAAAATATCTCCAAAATTTCCTGTTGGTACCGTAAAGTTCAATTCATCACCCATTTTTAAAGCTCCTTGTTTTACCGCTTCTAAATAAGCATGAAAATAATAAACAATCTGGGGAACCAAGCGCCCAATGTTAATGGAATTTGCAGAAGAAAATAGGAATCCCTTCTTCTCCAGTTCCTCTGCCAAAGTTTTGTCGGTAAAAATACTTTTCACTGCACTTTGGGCATCGTCAAAATTGCCCAAAATCCCCACAACACATGTATTCTCACCCTCTTGTGTTGTCATTTGCAACTTTTGCACGGGGCTGACCCCATCCTCAGGGAAAAATACAATGATTTTTGTACCTTCCACACCTGCAAAGCCTTCCAGCGCCGCCTTACCTGTATCTCCCGAAGTGGCTGTTAAAATAACAATTTCCTTCTCAATCCCTTCACGTTTTGCCGCTGTTTTCATAAAGTAAGGCAAAATTGACAAGGCCATATCCTTAAAAGCTAAGGTTTTCCCATGGAACAGCTCTAAAAAGAAAGCGTCCCCCTTTTGAACCACTGGAGCAATCTCTGTTGTATCAAATTTATCGTCATAAGCCCCATCAATACAGGCTTTTAATTCCTCCTCAGTAAAATCCAAAAATAGGCGTAAAACCTCATACGCCAACTCCTGATAGCTTAACTTGCTCAATTCCGCTAATGACTTTTCCATTGTAGGAATTACTTCGGGTATATAAAGTCCCCCATCAGGACAAATTCCTCTTAAAATTGCTTGCGACGCCGTTGCTCGTATGGAAGCATCCCTCGTCCCCATATATGTTAAATTTGCCATTCCATTCCCTTCTTCCTTAAGCTTAAAATTTACGATAGTTCTATTTTACAAACTTTTCGAAATTTGTCAACCGCAATTACACATATGTCCTCTAGTCAAGGACGCATCATTCCCATTTCCAACCCACAGCGTATTTATTCTTAAGTCTTCCACCTTGCCGTTTCGCCCAGCCCAAAGGAAAGCCATCCACGCAAACCAATGTCCAGCCATCCCTGCCATCTGCTTCAACAGTTTCACCCTTTAAATATCGAATGACCCTATCGTCTGCCAAAAGGAAATCCTCCACATTGGATACTTCATCCTTGGCAAGTCCCATGGCAAAGGCTTGTGAGGGCTCAAAACGCCCTTTTTTCAGCGTTCCCAACTGCCATCCTGTGCGCAAAGCTCGAAGACCTTTCATGGATGGCATTCCCTCCGGCAAAAGATACAGGCTCTCCCCAAAAATTTTAATGGTTCCATCTAATTTTGTTTTCAGCACTTCTTTTTCAAATTCCAAGAAAGGCAGAATGTCCTTTTCTTGTTCCCCCACCTCTTCTGAAATTATCCCTTGATTCCCTTCCCCAGTCTTTTGCATTAAAGCAAGAAAATGTCCTTCTCCCTTTATTTTATGGGGATATAGTCTTGCGCACTGTTGAAGTTCTCCAATTCCAGAAGAAAAACCATATTGCTTTGCAATGGGGATAAGGGAAAATTCCTGATGTCTTTCTAAAAATTCAGCAATGCTTTTTTCATTCTCCTCCACCCCAAAGGTACAGGTAGAATAGAGCATCATCCCACCGGGACGAAGCATCTCGGCACAAGCTTCCAAAATTCCAGCCTGTTCCTTTTGACAAAAAGAAAGCATTTCTTCATTCCAGCTTTTCACCATATCAGGTTCCTTGCGAAACATGCCCTCCCCTGAGCAGGGAGCGTCAATTAGAATTTTATCAAAATAATTGGGCAGCCTTTCTTTTAGGCGCTCAGGTGGTTCACTCATTACAATGCTATTACGAATGCCAAATAGCTCAATGTTCTTTAATAACGCTTTTGCTCGACCTGCGCTGATGTCATTGGCAACCAAAAGTCCTTCGCCTTGAAGCTTTGCACCCAGTTGTGTAGATTTTCCACCCGGTGCAGCACAAACATCCAACACTTTTTCGCCGGGCTGAATCGGCAAAATCGCTCCAGGGCTCATGGCACTAGGCTCCTGTAAGTAATAAAACCCCGCATGATAATAAGGGTGCTTGGCAGGACGTTGATCCCCAGCATAATAAAATCCTTCGTTACACCATGGCACTGGGGTTAGGGGAAAAGCAGACTTATCGCAAAAAGCCTCTGGTGTGAGCTTCAAAAGATTTACCCGCAACCCAAAATTTCTTGAGTCCTCAAAGGATTCCAAGTATTCTGGGTATTCTTCCCTCAAAAGCTTTTGCATTTTTTCCGTATATTGAATGGGCAGTTCCATAAAATTCCTCCGTTATTTTACATTCTTTTAACATCATACTGAAAATCAGCATAGAATACAAGAAATAGGAAAAAAAACATATGAATTCTGAACTCTTTTTTTCTTTACAAAGCGCTGTATCTCGTATAAGATAAATAGCGTCACTTTATATTTTATGATGCACCTTTTCATTTTTAAAAAGGAGGTTGTTACATGGGAAAAGCGGTATGGAAGCCTGGCACCGTGCTTTACCCGGTACCCGTTGTTATGGTATCCTGTGGTACAGAGGAAAAAGGAAATATCATTACCGTTGCATGGGCGGGAACCGTAAACAGCGACCCGGCAATGACCTATATTTCCATACGTCCTTCACGCCACTCCTTTGAGCTGATTCAAAACAGTGGGGAGTTTGTTATTAATTTGGTCAACAAAGACTTGGCTTATGCCTGTGATTTTTGTGGTGTGAAAAGCGGGCGGGATATGGATAAATTTAAGGAAATGAAACTTACTGCAAAAAAAGGGGAAAAAGTAGATGCACCTATCATTTATGAAAGCCCCGTAAACATTGAGTGTAAGGTAAAGGAAATTATTCCTTTAGGCACCCATCACATGTTTCTGGCAGAAGTAGTTTCCGTTAGCGTCAGTGACGAATATTTAGATGAAACAGGAAAATTTCATTTCAATGATACTGAACCTGTTTGTTATTCCCACGGCGCATATTTTACCCTAGGTAAGCAACTAGGCACCTTTGGTTATTCGGTAAAAAAAACGAAAAAAACAAAAAAAAAGAAATAAGAAGGAAAATGTATTAAAGGGAGGATCTTTTGCAATGTTACAAATCACAGAAGTCAATATCTATTCTATCGATAAAGGCGAGGACAGTTGGGCAATCGAAGGGGAAATCTTATTTGAAGATGATTTGACCTCGGCCTTTGAAGCAACCTATCTTGTAGATGAAGATGAATTAGAAAGTTTTTCCTTAGAATTGGTCTTGGAAGAGGATTATAACACTCGAACATTGAAAAAACGGATTGTAGAAGCTGCAAATGACTTTGAAGACTAAAAAATAACGGCGATTGATCATCAATCGCCGTTACCTAAAAGGTCAAAAATCTTGAGGGTTTGCCCGCAAATACCCACAAGGGTTTCATCTTTGAATCATTGTAACCAGCATAAATGCAGGTCTTAAAAGTATTTATAACGCCCAAGTTTTGTTGGGCTTAGTGGCGATTGAGAATCAATCACCATAGCTTAATCTATAATAACCTTTTCGGACAAAAATCGAGGTAGTCGGCAGAAACCAAATGGTACACAATTCCGTCCCTCTCACCCTTTATGCCGCTTACGTGGCTGGGTTTCCCATGTAAATGTCCATACACCACCTGTCTTATAGGGTATTCCCGAATGATATCTAAAAAAGCAGAATTTTCTTGCCTATCATTCACCGGAGGAAAATGCATCATCAGAAGAATTTCCTCCGCCCCCTTTCTCATGGCGCTGTCTAAGGAAAGCCTCAATCTTATCTGTTCCCGTTCATAAAGCTTTTGATCCTGGGCAGTGAAGCGGGTGTCATTAGGGCATAGCCATCCCCTTGATCCACAGATATATAAGTTCTCATAACAGTCACAGTCATTTTTCAAAAAACGCATCCCATCAAAATTTCTTTCCAGCCTTGAAGCAGATTTCCACCAGTAATCGTGATTTCCCTCTAAAAATATCTTTCTCCCAGGCAGACCTTGAATCACCTGTAAGTCAGTCACAGCATCTTCCTCTTTCATAGCCCAGGAAATATCTCCAGGGATTAAAACCGTGTCCTCCTTGCCAACTTCTCGCTGCCAATTTTCAATAATTCTCTCACTATGACCTTCCCAATTGGCACCAAAAATACTCATTGGTTTATTTACAGAAAATCCAAAGTGGAGGTCTGCAATTGCAAATAACCCCATGCTGCTACTCCTTTTTACACTCGATAAACCTCTGCCATAACATTTAGCTTTTCATTAAATGCCTTTAGTTCATCAATATCCTCATTGTTCCAAATATCCACAAATTCTTTATTAATTTCATCCATTTCATCTAAGTTTGCCCCAAAATGCAAACTTTGAATATTGTCTAAGATATTCGTAACCAAATTCCCTTTAATTTCATTGAGTCGTTGGGCATTGGTTATTTCCTCACGAATGGTAGACATCTCTCGATCCAAATGAAATGCAGCCTCCGCACAAATTCTTAGACGATGCTGCAAATTTTCAGGAATATTGCCGCTATATTTATACCTTAGGGAATGCTCCGCTGTTGCCCAAAAATTCATGGCATTGGTACGGATTTGTATTTCGGCCAAAACCTCCTTGGGCCCTAAAGCAGTACTTAATGGATATCGAATAATCATATGATAGCTGCGGTATCCACTGGGTTTGGTATTGGTTATGTAATCTCGCTCTTCCAAAACAGTCATATCCTTTCTGGAATGAACCATGGTTACAACCTTTTCAATATCCTCAACAAATTGACAAAGAATACGGATGCCTACAATATCCTCAATTTTTTCCTCGATTTTCTCCGGGGGAATTTGTTTTTTACCCGCCTTTTCTAATATGCTTGCCGGCTTTTTCAATCGTCCCGTTACCGAGTCAATGGGGGAATATATCCCCAGTTGCCTACACTCCTTGTCTAAACAGCGAAATTTTAAAAGCAGTTCATCCACTGCTTGTTCATACGGATATAAAAGTTCTTTCCAGTTGACTATTTCCACAAAAACACCTCTTCTCATCGCACTGACTCCTATTTTACTTCAAAAACCTGCTTTTGTGTTACGAAATTACATACGAAAACCTTTGATTTTAATTTATTTTACGACAAAACTCATCCTTTGTCATTGAGTACCATCTTTTATCCTTCATCACACCATCATAACGCAATTCTGACTGACGCTGTACTCCTTCAAACTGAAAACCACTCTTTTCAATGACCCGCTGAGAACGCAAATTGTCCGTATAATGGGAAACTGAAATCAAACCATAGCCCTTCTCATCAAAAGCATAGGAAAGAATAGCCCCTACTGCCTCAGTCATATAGCCTTTTCCCCAGAAATTCTTACCAATGGCGTAACCAAGCATTCTCGAGCCTTCATTTTCTCTCGAGACATCAGGTACCAAACCTATAGTTCCAAACAACTTGCCACTTTCCTTTTCCACCAAACCGAATATACCATCCTTCTCTAAAAAAACAGCATTGAGAATCTCTCTGGTTTCTTCTATGGTTTCGTGGGGTTTCCACCCTGCATTCTTCCCTACTTCTGGCTCTTTGCTATATTCAAAAATATCCGCCGCATCATCTTTGTTTATACTGCGTAATATCAATCGTTCTGTTTCTATCATTGTTATTTCTCCTTTTATACATTTATGATCCATAACGATGAATCATATTTTTCTTTTTCTTAAGCTTTATTTATCTGAAAATGTGAACAGAGGCTCTCGCCTATATGCCCTCATATCATTTTCTAAAACACAGAATATACTCAATTTATTTTTAACATCAACATCCCTCCTTTTCATTATTATAGCATAATCTCAAACATTAATCCATATTACACCTTGGTGAAAAAGTAAATAAACCAGAAAAAAAGTCTTGACATTTCTTTCTACTAATGGTAGCATTAGCACATAGTTAGCAGCAACTAACTAAAAAACGATTTAGGAGGTATTCCATGAGCGTTGTTATCGTAGGCGGACATGATCGTATGGTTCGTCAATATATGGATATTTGTAAAAAATATAATTGCAAAAGTAAAGTTTTCACCCAGATGCCCGGAAACTTCCGCAGCCAAATTGGAAAGGCGGATCTAATTGTGCTATTTACCAGCACAGTTTCTCATATTATGGTTGCCGGCGCAGTATCGGAAGCAGAACGTAATCAAATTACCATTGCTCGTTCTCACAGTTCTTCTTCCTCTGCTTTAAACAAAATTTTAAGCTCATACTGTCAGGCTCGAGTTAGCCATCACTAACAAAGGAGGTAACTTATGTCTGATTTCGAAATGCAGATGCTTTATCACGGCGCCCCAACGCTCTTTGGGATTAAGCAGGCAAATTTGTTCTCTTTACCTTTATCCTGCCTGCAATCCCTAAAAGATGAAGTTGCAGCCTATCAAAAACAGCTTGAAGAAAGAGGTATTTCATTGCAATATCTTTATTGTTGCAAGAAGCGAGTTTTTTTTCTGGTCTACAGAAAGGAATGTTTACTGGAATATTTCAGCAATCCTGCCGTTAAAACTTTTTTGGTTGAAACCGGTTATCCTTTTCATGTTAACCAAGAATCCGCTTTAGTGAATACCTTAGCTTTTCTGCGATGCCGTATTCAAAAGTGCAATGATTTCCCCCATGAAATTGGCTTTTTTTTAGGCTATCCACCGGAAGATGTTTTTGCCTTCATCGAGAAAAAGGGGCAAAATTATAAGCTCTGTGGTTATTGGAAGGTGTACGGTGACGAAAAGAGTGCCGTAGCGACCTTTCGTCAATACACATATTGCAGAAAAAAATTATTACATCAGGCTTCCAAGGGAATACCAATTCTCTCATTATTAGAAGCAAAACAAACATTACAGGAGGTTTTTTAAACATGAAAAAAGCTGTTATTTATTGGAGCGGAACAGGTAATACTGAAATTATGGCAAAAGAAATCGCCCAGGGCATGGGTGCTGACACAGAAATTTTCACTGTAGATGCTTTCCATGGTAATATCAGTGACTATGATAAGATTGCATTTGGTTGCCCCTCTATGGGTGATGAAGTTTTAGAAGAAGCTGAATTCGACCCATTCTTCTCCTCCATCGAAAGCAAACTGTCTGGTAAAAAAGTCGCTTTATTTGGTTCTTATGGTTGGGGCGATGGTCAGTGGATGCGTGATTGGTGTGCAAGATGCGAAAAGGCAAACGTGAACCTTTTTAATGAAGAAGGTTTAATCCTCTGCGGGTTCCCTGATGCAGATGGTAAAGCCAACTGCGCAAAACTAGGTCAGGATTTTGCCGCTTATTAAAAACGATATTAGTAATTCATTTCGAACCTTTTCCTTTGGGGCACCTGTAACTACAGGTGCCCCTTCCTTTGGAATTTGCTCTGAACCAAACAGCTTCTTTGATAATCTTTTAAAACAAATGGAGTCTTACTATGATGACATAATAAGACCATTAGGATAAACATAACACTTTATAAAGTGTCTCCACTCTCTATAGAAAAAAGCTGGCCCAGGAAATTCCCAGGCCACCTTTTTTTAATATTTATCTTCAAATGCCTTACTATCCCCTTCTGTTGCTTCTTTAGAAAATTCATTGACATATTTCGATAAACTCTTTTGATTTTTGATTTTAAAGTTTGAAATCAAATCCTTTAGGATTTCCGCTTGACCTGAAAGCTCCTCGCTGGTAGCGGCACTCTCCTCAGCCATTGCTGAAGTAGTGTGGACCACATCGGTAATCTGCTCCAACCCCATATTGACTTTGGTAATTGCCTCTGCTTGTTCCTGTGCATTTTGGGATATATGATTGATTGAAGTAATAATTTCTCTTGCTTCAACCACAACATTTGACAGTGCATCCGCAGTATCATTTGCCACTTTAAAGCCATCATCCACAGAAAGCAGTGTACTTTCAATTAATTTTGTAGTATCCTTTGCTGCCTCTGCACTTTTCGCCGCCAGATTTCTCACCTCATCTGCAACCACAGCAAAGCCTTTCCCTGCAGAGCCTGCCCTTGCTGCCTCAATGGCTGCATTTAAAGCCAGTATATTGGTCTGAAATGCTATTTCCTCAATAGCTTTAATGATTTTTCCAATCTCACTGGATTTATTATGAATACTATTCATAGCGTCCAGCATTTGGTTCATTTTTTGATTACTATTTTCCATTGCCATGCCCACTTCTATTGCCTTTTGACTTGCCTCCTCCGCCTTTGTGGCACTGCCATCAATTTGCCTTGCAATATCCATAATTGTTCTGGTGAGGTCTTCTACAGAGCTAGCCTGCTGGGTTGCCCCTTGGCTTAGCGCCTGCGCCGCACTGGCAACCTGCTCAGAACCGGAAGAAACCTGCTCCGCCACAAAGGTCATTTCTCCAAAGGTTTGACTTAGGGCAGTTTGAATATGATTAAACGAACGCTGAATTGCAGTAAAATCTCCAATATATTCCCTTTGGACTTCTTCTGTCAAATTTCCTGCCGCTATTTCTTCTAAAAGATATGAAATTTCATGGATATAACCTGATAATACTTCAGATGTGTCTTTAAAAATATTTGCTAAAATTCCCAATTCATCCTTTGTTGTAACCATCAATCCATGATCCAAGCTTAAATCTCCAGCACCCATTTTTTCTGCCATTACCATTACATCGGTTACCGGTGCCAATGCTCTTTTCAGTGTGTAATAGCTAAAAAAGGTAAGGGCAATCAATCCCAATAGCCCAATTGCCGCCATAGTATAGGTAATTTGATTCACTACCGCCAAAGCTTCGTATTTACTTACCACATAAGCACTGGACCATAATGAATCTGTTCCCGGTAAAGATACGGGTATATGTACAATCCAAGCGGCTTCATTATTAAATGCATCATTTTTATCCTCAACTAATACGGAAGAACCTCTTGCAGCTGCATCTAAAATCTTTTGGTCACTTTCAGAATGAACCTGAAAGCTCTGACCAATGACCTCCTTATCTAGGTTATCTGCAATTAAAGTTCCCTTTCCAGTCATTACATAAGTATGGGCAGTCTTAAATTCTCCATCATTATAGTCTAATGAATTCACACTGTCCGTCAAGATATCACAATTGGCAACGCCAATAAATCTACCAGTACTATCCGTTATAGGAGAGCTTAGTGTTACCAACCAAACGGTCTGTCCATTTGACAATTGATAAGCGTATGGCTCTGTAATATGTGTGGACATTTTGTCCTTGGCTGGTGCGTAATAGTCTGCCGTCCCATAAATATCATAGTCATCATTTATATCCAATGCCGTGCCCGAACCATCCCTATATAAATAATAAGAACGCCCTTTAGGGGTATCAGGGAAAAATTTATTTGGTTCAAAGGCAAAGTATGCAGAAAAAATTTTCTGGTCTGTCAATACGTTTTTCAAAGAATCCTTTAACATTTTTTCTGATGTATCTTGCTCCAAGCTTTGATATCTTGAAACCTCCGAAGCCAAACTAGTTGAAAAAACATACATTTTTTGTAGATAAGCCCTTGCAACCGCTGCATTTGCATCTGCAATATAAGTAATTTCTTTTTTAACTTGATTCGTTACAACTTTTCTTGTCATTCCGGCCAACGAAAAACATATTGCCCCGATAATTACAAAAATAATACCTGTATTCATGAACGAAATTCTAAAAGATAACTTGTTTTTGCGACTTAATTTGCTCATACACTCACCTCAATTTTTATTTCAACAACCTAAACTTCCACATCTTTCTATTATGTCTCTATTATATCGGTCTTTTCTGCTAAGTCAAATACTATTCAGTAATCTATTGTTCATTCTGAAAGATTCGTAACATTGTCACAGTTTTTCCAAAGATCCTTTCAAGTCTCCTTATGCCTCTCTAAGTGACCTAAATTAGTATTAAAAGATACAAGGAAGTAACCTACTTTTGGCTTTCTGTAAAAAAATAGGTCTTCTATGATAAAAACATTTCATAGAAGACCTATATCAACTACACTTTAATGAAGCTCCACCGAGGCTATCAAGAATGATCGCAGTGATTGCAGGAAGAACAATCTGTACCGCAACTGCATCCACCCTTCTTCTTTCTCAAGCTTCTTATAATTGTAACTACGACTCCAAGCAAAACCAACCCTACAACAATTGTTCCCGGTGTCATAATCCTTACCTCCTTTTTTTAGCCTGCAAGGCTAACAGAAACCTTATCATCTTTTGCTTTTGTATTTGAGCGAATCATTAAATACAAGAAAGCGATGACAACCAAAATGGCAATTACCGTTCCGATGCCGAATGCCAAATCACCGGTGATCACTGAACCAATTTGATATACGCAGAAAGAAACTGCATAAGCAAAGATCGTCTGATATCCAATTGCAAACCATGTCCATTTTGCACTATTCATTTCTCTTTTGATTGCACCAATTGCTGCAAAGCAAGGAGCGCACAGTAAATTGAACACCAAGAAACTGTATGCAGCTACCTGGGTAAAGCTGGCCGCTAATGTACCCCAAATTTCAGCACCATCCTCGGCAACTTCGGCAAAGCCGTACAGAACGCCGAAGGTACCTACTACATTTTCTTTTGCCACTAGCCCAAGAAGTGCTGCCACTGTTGCCTTCCAATTGCCCCAGCCTAAAGGTGTGAAAATCCAAGCAACTGCATTACCAATGGATGCGAGGAATCCATCACTCAAATCCTCTACCATACCGAAGGAACCATCAACATAACCAAAATTGGAAAGGAACCACACACAGATAGCAGAAAGTAAAATGATAGTACCAGCCTTCTTAATGAAGGATGAGCCTCTTTCCCACATACTGCGTAATACATTAGAAACCGTAGGCATATGGTACGCAGGAAGCTCCATAACAAAGGGAACGGGATCTCCTGCAAACATCTTAGTCTTTTTTAGAATAATACCTGAAACAATAATTGCTGCAATCCCTACAAAATATGCACTGGGCGCAACCCAAGGTGCCCCATTAAATAATGCACCTGCAATCAAAGCAATAACAGGCAATTTTGCTCCACAAGGAATAAAAGTTGTTGTAATGATGGTCATTTTACGGTCTCTGTCGCTTTCAATGGTTCTGGATGCCATAATACCCGGAACACCACAACCGGAGCCAATGAGCATAGGAATAAATGACTTACCTGATAAACCAAAGCGACGGAAAATTCTGTCCATAATAAATGCGATACGTGCCATGTATCCACATGCTTCTAAAAATGCCAAGAAAATAAATAAAATAAGCATCTGAGGTACAAAACCTAATACAGCACCAACGCCACCAATCATACCATCTAAAATCAAACCTTGTAACCACTCGGCACAATTGATGCTTGTCAAAAAGTCTCCAACAATGACAGGAATACCAGGAATCCATAAGCCAAACAATTCCCATCCATCCCCAAACACACCTTCATTCGCCCAGGCCGTTGCATAATCACCAACTGTAGTCACAGAAACATAATAAACCAAAAACATAACTATTGCAAAAATGGGCAGTGCCAACCAGCGGTTTGTAACAACCCTATCAATTCGATCAGATAATGACAAGTTTCCTTTGTTGTGTTTCTTATAACAGCCTTTTATGATTTCACCGATGTAAATATATCTTTCATTTGTAATAATACTTTCGCTATCGTCGTCAAATTCAGTTTCAATCTTGGAAATAATATCTTCATAAGCAGAGGCAGAAACTTTCCCCTCTAAAATCTTCTTATCTCTTTCAAACAACTTAATGGCATGGAAACGTTTTTGCTTCTCTTCAATGCCCTTTGGTAACCCAGCAGAAATGGTAGACAAAGCTTCTTCCACCTGTACAGAGAAACTATGGAATTTAGGGGCCCCCCCTTGGGTTGCTGCCTGAACTGCCGCCTGAGCCGCTTCTTTAATTCCCGTTCCTTTTAAAGCTGAAATTTCCATAACGGTACATCCAAGCTTTTCCCCCAACTGTTTAATATGTATGGCGTCTCCATTTTTCTTAACCACGTCCATCATATTTATGGCAATCACCATTGGGAAACCTAATTCTAACAATTGAGTTGTTAAATATAAATTTCTTTCAATGTTAGTACCGTCTACAATATTTAAAATTGCATCGGGTTTTTCTTGCATTAAATAATTTCTTGCCACAACCTCTTCTAATGTATATGGGGACAAAGAATAAATTCCTGGTAAGTCTGTAATGGTTACATCCTTGTGCCCCTTCAGCTTACCTTCCTTCTTTTCCACAGTAACCCCTGGCCAGTTTCCAACAAACTGATTGGACCCAGTCAAAGCATTGAATAATGTTGTCTTACCACTGTTTGGATTTCCGGCAAGAGCGATTTTTATTGACATAATTACCCTCCTTGTCGTTAGCTTAAACTAACAATCACGCAAAAAAATTAGTTTTCACTAACTATTTTATAAATATTTTACTCAATCACAACCATCTGGGCATCTGCTTTTCTTAAAGAAAGTTCATACCCTCTAACGGTAACCTCAACCGGATCACCCAATGGCGCGACCTTTCTTACAAAAATCTCTACGCCCTTTGTAATACCCATATCCATAATTCTGCGTTTTATAGGGCCTTCTCCTGTAACTTTAATTACAGAAATTCGTTCACCTATTTTTGCATCCTTTAAAGTTCTCATCATATCCCACCTTATACCATAATTCTATTCGCCATCAATTTACTGATTGCAACTCTAGATTCTTTCACATTTACAATCACATTTCCATCAAATTCGGAAATCACAGTGACCTCACTTCCCATTACAAATCCAAGGGAAGCCAAAAAACGCTGCGTCTCATCCTTTCCACCAATACGTTTTATAATTTGCGGAATTCCTGCACTTGCTAATGTTAGTGGCATATTCACTCCCCCTTTCGACACATAGTAGCCACAACTAACTTAGTTAAAGTTTATCACGCCTAACTCATTTCGTCAAGATTTTTATCCATTTTTTTAGATAATATCCTCAATCCTATGTCCGTAGTTTCATAAATATCAACATCAGACTTTGAGGGATCTTGGTTAAAATAGAATAAAAAACCTTGCACACACCATAAACACAAGGTTTTACTTGAAATAGTTAACAAATCCCATATTTTAATAGGCGCTAATTATTATACAATACACAATAAATCATGAGCTCTCCATTGTTCCTCTTGATAAGTTTATATATGCAATCAAAAGCGCCAGCTCAATTAGTGATCTTTAACCTATAGACAGCTTATATTTGCAGTGTCAAAAATAGAACAAAAGCCCTATTACTGTTTGTAAAAACAAAGGCCTTCTCGCAACTATAAAAGTCAAAATCATTCTTGCCACATGCAGAACAGGTAATTGTCTCAATATTAGCGTACAAATAAAAAAAGTGTCCATAAAAGACACTTTTCTCAAGCGCGAGACGAGATTCGAACTCGCGACCCTCGCCTTGGCAAGGCGATGCTCTACCACTGAGCCACTCGCGCAAATATGGTGCCCAGAGCCGGAATCGAACCAGCGACACGAGGATTTTCAGTCCTCTGCTCTACCGACTGAGCTA
>NZ_DALYUL010000014.1:0-31618 GCF_031981185.1 Anaerotignum sp.
CAAAATACGATTGAAATAAAATCTTCTTTGCTGAACAGAAGTGCAGCTTTTAATCGCATCAACAGCAGATTTCAATTCTTGTCTTTGCATAGCTCGTTCTTCCAAGGATGCTGTGTGAAGACTATGTAAATATCCAGCAAAGTCACTTTCCACATCTTCATCAGATGAGTGTCTTTCTTTCTCTTTGCGTAAACGCGCAATCTCTTTTCGTTCTTCTTCAAAAAGTTCAAATATTTCAATAGAAACCTTAACCGTGATTTCCTTGCCTTGTAAATCTGTTACCGTTACATAAAATGACATTATATTTTCCTCCATAATTTAAAAGTAGTTTTTTCAGACAAATTTAAAAGGGAGGAGAACGGCAACAAGGTACTATTATTTTTAAGCGGAAAATAATAAACAGTGCTATACCTTTAAGATAAAAAGATATAACACTGTTTGATTTAAAATTATTTGCTTTTATAGTCTCTTTAATTGGAAAAATGCAGATATATGGCACAATAACACCTCTTGGGAGGAGCTATTCTTGCCCTTGGTGGTCCATCAGAAGATGGCTATCATAATTCCTCAGTTGCAACCTATATGGCATAAAAAAAGCAGTGTCGGAAGCTTATTTCAAGCACCAGCACTGCATTCTTGTTTTTATGATTTACCTTTTATTTTATCTATTTATTACAATCGTTTAAAAACCTCTTTAAAAAATTTATAAAATTTTTGCACTGAAGAAATAAAAACATATTCACCTGGTGTATGTAAATCACGAATATCAGGTCCAACAGCTATCATATCCACATATTCAGGAATTTTCTTTGCGAATATACCGCATTCAAGACCAGCATGCAAAACAGTCACCTTAGGCTTTTTATCAAATATTTCCTCATATGTTTTTTCAAATAGTTGTTTCACTTCAGATTTAGGATTGAACTCCCATTCGGGACAATTGTTAAGAATTTGTATTTTACCTTTTACCTCTTGGGCCAATTTTACAATCTTATAATACATTTCCATATACATACTTTTCATAGAGCTTCTTGTCATTGTCATCACAATAAGCTTGTCAGCTTCAGTACGCACAACTCCAACACTTACAGAGCTTTCCACCACTCCGTCAAGCTGGAGATTCATCCTCGTAATTCCACATTCCGAAAATGTAATAAAATTCATAAAACGCTTCTGAGATTCTTTGGATAAAACCCTTCTGGAAACTGCGACTACTTTTTCCACACTAATTTTCATATCATCTTCAATCAAATAATATTCGTTTTTAAATATAGCTGTCATTTCGTTCACAATTTTCAATACTTCTTCTAAATTTTTGTTAGGTACAAATATTGTAGCTTCCGCTTCTCGTGGAATAGCATTATACTGAAGGCCACCACTAACTTCAGAGATATAATAATGCATAGCACTTTCAATTCTTCTTAATATTCTATTGAGTAGTATATTCGAATTTCCTCTACCCCGATGAATATCCTCGCCAGAATGACCTCCTTTTAAACCTGCAATTTTAATTTGTAAAGGAATAAACTCATCTGTAACATTTTCCCATACAACAGGGATTTCTGTTCTTATCACTGGCCCCCCTGCACAGCCAACTACAAACACTCCTTCATCATCAGCATCAAGGTTGATTAGCGTCCTTCCCTTTAACACAGAGGCATCAAAGAATTCAACACCAGACATTCCTCTTTCTTCATCACTTGTACAAACAATTTCCAAAGCTGGATGAGCAGCTTCGGGATCAGTTGCTAACGCCATTGCTAACGCAATACCCATACCATCATCTGCACCTAAAGTTGTTTCTTTAGCAATGACTTTGTCACCCTCTATTTCTATTTTGATTGGATCCTTTGTAAAATCATGTATTGTTTCTTCATTTTTTTCACAAACCATGTCGGTATGTGCTTGAAGAATAATAACTGGGTGATTTTCATAACCTGGGGTTGCAGGAACATTGATTAACACATTTTTCATGTCATCTTTATAATATGTAAATTCATGATCCTTTGCAAACTTTATAAGATATTCACACACCATATCTTCGTTGCCCGAACCTCTTGGTATTCTTGTAAGATCTTCAAAGTAACGAAATACATAGCAAGGTTCAATATTTTCTAAAATTCTTTTCATAACATAACTCCTCCTATGCCATAATGAGAGTAGCAGCTACAAGTACACCTATAGTTGCTAAAGCGATAACAAATAGAAATTTTCCTACAAACTTCATCCATATACTATAAGATGTTTTTGTCATTGTAAGTACGCCCATCAAAAGACCACTTGTTGGTGCAACTAGAGCAATCATCGAGTTTGCAGCTGCGTATGCGATAACTACAATTTCTCTACCTACATTTGCGAAATCCGCAAGCGGTGCTACGATACCCATTGATAATGTTGCAAGACCGGAACTTGAGGGAACAAAGAATGAAAGCACCAAATAAATAACGTATGTAGCTACTGAGAAAACCACAGAAGAAGCATTCATTAAAAGTAGTTCCCCGGCATGAAGGATAGTATCTGTAATCATAGCATCGTTCATAATAACAGCTACTCCACGTGCTACGCCAATAATTATGGCAACACTAAGCAGATCTTTTGCACCATTAATAAATGTATCAATGAAATCATCCTCATTCATTTGGTTAATTATTGCAACAACAATAGCAGCGGCGATGAATATTCCTGAAAGTTCACCAAACCACCAGTACATCGTAGGAATAAATGCAATACCAAGGTCTTCCCAAGGAAGTACACCCCAAAGCATAATAAGAAATGAAATTAAAAATACAACAAGTGTAAGTTTTCGTTTTCCAGTAAGTTCCGGAAGATTGTCATAATCTGCATCTTTTAGAAAAAATTTTTTATTTTCTTCTGCTTGAGCATACACAAGAGACTTTGTTGGGTCCTTGCGCACTTTTTCAGCATAATTCATCGTAAATATGATGCCGGCCGGTATATAAATTGCAAGAAGAACAATTCTTACTAAAATACCATCGCCAATGGAAATACCGGCAAAGCGGCTTGCAATAGCCACTGCAAAAGGATTTGCAATTGATCCCATAACACCGAGCGCTGCCCCCATTTTAATTACACTTAAACCGACTAAGGTATCATACCCCGCTGCCAAAAGAACTGGTATGAGTACAGGGAAAAATGGAAGAGTTTCTTCTTCAATTCCAAAAGCTGCCCCAGCAAAGGAGAAGATGCACATTAAAATAGGAATCAAAAGTTTTTCACGACCTTTGAGCTTTCTAATCGTATGCCCTATTCCTGCATCAATTGCACCGGTTTTCATAACAACTGCTAAGAAACCACCTATAACAAGTGTATAAAGAATAATATCTACCGAATCCATAAAGCCGTTAACAGGTGCCAATATAATTGCTCCCAGTCCCTGCGGATTTGATTGCGTAATATGGAATGTTCCTGCAATAGGCTGAAGCTTTGAAGCTGTCGGATCTACATAATCATATGCACCCCCCGGTAATATCCATGATAGTATTGCAACTAGAATTATAATACCTATAATAATTGCAAATGATGACGGCATTTTGATTTTTTTCTTTTCTTTCATAATTACACGCTCCTTTAGTAAATAAATAGTATAATACAGATGTCTACATATCTTTTATGAGCAAAATTGGTGCCAAAGAAAAATCAAATCCTTTAAAACACTTAAAAACCCACAAAAAAAATTTTTATTTAAGTAGTTTTTTCAACTTTATTTTCAACCGAGACATTCATAAGATAGAATTTAAGTTAAAATCAACTTATTATGCCAAAAAAATAAGTCGAAAACAACTCGCTAATTATTTTCGCAATAATTAATAAGTTGTTTTCGACTTAGTACTAGAGTGATACTAATTCATAAATAGCATGCGCATATATTTCAGTCATTTTTATTAGACTGTCAATTTCAATATATTCATTTACTCTATGCCATGCCTGGTTTCCTCCCGGGAAGATTGCTCCAAAAGCAGCAACATTAGGAATTACCTTTGAATAACTTCCACTTCCACTAACTATAGGTTCAGATTTATCTTTGGTAACCTGTCTGTATGCTTTTAAAAGGGCTTCGATTAAAAAATGTTCTTTTGGGAAATAAACAGGATCCCAGTAAGAACGTTCGTATTCCTTAAATCCATTTGAATCAAAAATATGCTTAAGCCTCTCTAGAGTTTCTACAAAATCGCATGTAACCGGATACCGAATATCTAGTCTAATCACTGCATTTTCACCGTCAAACTCTATAATGCCAAAGTTTATCGTCAGTTTCCCTGAGAAACTATCACTGTAGTCTACACCTAGCTTTTCGCCGTAGATATCATGGCCTAGATAATCATTTAGGAACGTAATAAGTCCTCTTACCTGTCCTTTTCCAAAACCGATTCTATACAAAAAGCTGATCATCGGACATATGGAATTTATACCCATTTCCAGGGCCATACTGTGTGTTTCCATACCATATGATTCTATCACGACTCCATTTTCTACAATTCTTGCAGACATATTGTGTCTGTTTTCTATTGCAAATTTAGAAAGGTTCGTTACGATTTGTTCCGGACGGTTCGTGCTTAAAAACGCTTCACAGTATCCTGGGACAGTGTTTTCAACAGTGCCCCCTTTTAAATAAACGATTCGTTCATCATCGTTTTGTGGAAAATCACCACGGTATTCAAGCATAGCAAGACCTTTTTCTGCATATACAACAGGAAAATGACCATCTAGTGTAAAGCCTGCAATGGGAGGCTTTTCAATTTGCAAGTAATGAGCCATATCTTTAAAATAACGCTCTTCATCGGTGCCAATGATAAGTCTAACTTTTTTATTCAATTTTCTTCCTGATTCCTTAACTGCTTTAAGAGCATATAATGCAGCAATAAGCGGCCCTTTGTTATCCATAGTACCTCTACCATATATTTTGTTATCTATAATACGACCTTCAAACGGCGGCACCGCCCACATATCTCCTGCGCTACAAATATCTACATGACTAAAAACGCCTATATATAAATCTTCTTCTCCGTATTCCACATATCCACAATACCCATCTAACATTTTAACATGAAATCCCATGTTCTCCGCTAAATCTAATACATAAACAAGAGCATCGTTCATTTCTTTGCCAAATGGCATTCCTTCAGAGCCTTCTTGTTGTATACTTATAATCTTTACTAAATCCTGTAAGGAGGAAATAATTTTCTCCCTCTCATCGTTTATTTCTTTTTTAAAATTCATGTCGTCACCTGCCATTTGTAAATTTAGAATGTTCCTATTATTGAATATTATATTTTCGGAGAAGCCTAGATGCTTTTGTCTGACTTATGCCAATGGCAGTTGCCAATTTATAGGTACTTTTGTATATTGAATAATATCTAAAAAGCAACTCTTTTTCAAAGGCTTCTACTTCATCTTCAAATTTAATGTTTTTTATTTCATTATTTTCTGCGACAGTATCTGTCTCATGGAAGCTTGGAATATCCCCAACAGTAATCTGATCGTCACGCGAAGTCACAACTAGTCTTTCCATAACGTACTGTAACTCCCGTATGTTTCCACTCCATCCCCCAGAACAAAGCAACTTCCTTGTTTCAAAGGTAATACTTTTGTTTATGTGGTATGTTTTGTTATATAACTGCAAAAAGTAATCTATAAGAGGATTAATGGCATCAACACGTTCTCGTAAGGGGGGCATATGAAATTCAATTACCCTTAAACGATAGAATAAATCTTCACGAAACTTATGCTCCATTACTTGTTTTTTTAGATTAAGATTAGTTGCAGAAATAATCCTTACATCTACCGTTTTAGACTTTAAAGCACCAATGGGGGTGTAAGTTTTTTCCTGAATAAGCTGTAAAAACTTCGATTGAAGCTGCAGCGGCAATAACCCTATTTCATCTAGAAAAAGGGTTCCTGTGTCTGCTGCTTCAACAAGTCCTTTTTTCCCCTTTTGACTTGCACCTGTAAAAGCACCTGCGACATAACCAAAAAGTTCTGATTCTATCAAATTTTCAGGGATAGCCGCACAGTTTATAGTAATAAATGGTTTATTTGCCCGTTTGCTCTTTGAATGAATATATTTTGCCAACATACTTTTCCCTGTCCCTGATTCACCTGTTATAAGAATTGTAGAATCAAAATTAGATATTCTGCTTATTGTTTCGAGGATAGACTGCATTTTAATATCACCTAAAAACATATCTTGCGCAGGAGCTTCGGGTACATGTTCTTTAACTGGAAGGATGGGTGCTTTAAACGGTGTTGCAATTGTTTCAATAATATAATTAATTTCACCATTATGTAATATGGGAGCAGTATTAATATAAAACAACCCTAAATTTTCAATCTTTTTTTGATAAGACTGCCCCTCACTTGTTTCAATGACGGCTTTAATTCCAGTAACCCCTTGATACTCAACATTTTCAATAGAAGAAAAATGTTTACCTACAAATGCTTCTGAACCATGCAGATAAGCATTTTTAAAGGCCAAATTATAATATCTTATGATACCTTCTTTATCATACATACAAATATAAAAACCTATCGTATTTACAATATCATTAAAGTTGATTTTATTAAATTTCAAAATCACACCTCCGTTTTTGCACAACCTCTTAATAATATTGTAGCTGAACACATTATCTAATGCAATATATGTTACTAAATAATATTTCTTTCAAACTGGATTCGTGTTTACATCGAAGAAAGCAAAACAAAAATTGCCACCAAATTCGTCACAAATATATCTGGTATTTACATTTTGATGTGCTAAACTTTCATGCCAGACATGACACCTTTTCTATCAGGCATCTGACTCAGATGTGGCACAATTTCAGAAAAAAAATGTCAATGTAGTCAACCGTTGATTCCCATCAATCACATCATAATAAGGGATCTTTTCTTCTTTTTTCAACTATACTTCCAAGAAAATAATTATCATTCTTCTAGTCTTATTAAAATCCAAAAGGTAATCAAACAATATTTTAATTTGTTACTTTTTTCATTATGCAGTATATCTTCAGCCTATCCTTTACAACTGTAAAATGCACCCATCAGTAAAATCTAATGGGTGCATCAAACCAATTCCTATTTTATATAATACTCCTCAACCACCAAAAGCTAATCAGTCCACTCAATTCTAAGGATTGCCAGTTCCCAACAAGTGATTTTACAAGGAAATTCAAGAATTCATATCACAGAGAAATTTCATTCAAAAATTCGGAAACCGTATTTTCCAAGCTTTTTGCTCCTCTTACTCGCTCTACTAATTCCCTCTTGGTAGGTAAGAAATTCCCCAATTTTTTCAAGCCAAGCCATGTTTATGTTAAGTTAACAAAAATTTTGTCATAAGTATCGCTTTTTTATGTTTCCTCAAGATTTACAGAACATAATGTCTTTTTATTCCTATTTTCCGGGTAAATTAAAAACATTATAAAATATGCTTTTAAGTTGTTTAAACTAAAACAGACAATTCACAATCAAAGTAATTTCTATTTAACAGTCTTATTTCGTCCAGTATTTTTTGCCTCATAAAGCTTCTAATCAGCAAGCAAAATCATATCGTTTGCCTTCCAATCCATGTCATCATTAGGCATAGTACATATTCCAAAGCTAGCTGTGATCTTTATTTCTTGCCCTTCGTAAGTAAATATATTATTTTCAATACTTCTCCTGATTTTTTCCGCTATTTCATAAGCAATACTATTATCGGCATAGTTTAATACAATAATAAACTCCTCTCCTCCATATCTCGCTACCCAATCAATTCCTTCTCGTATCGATTTTGATAATATGTATGCAAAGTCAACTAAAATTTTATCTCCAGCTAAATGTCCATAATTATCATTAACAAATTTAAAATGGTCTATATCCGTCATCAAAATTGAAAATGAATTTTTTTCATTGCTGTTTTTTATTATATCAATAGGTAATCTCTCATTAATGTATCTTTTATTATATATGCCAGTTAACTCATCCTTAATAATTTTATTATTCATCTCTTCTATAATTTTTTGAACCTCGTCGACTGTTTTATTGACATAATTTTCAATAATCGAACAATCTGTTATATCTTTTAATAGCTCCAAAATATATTTATTAGTGCCAATGTTAAAAGGTGAAGCAATTACCATGTAAATTTTCTCTTTATTATACTCTATTTTAACAAAGGTGTTTTCTTCATTATATGCCCTCATCGATATACAGTTAGAACAATAGCTCTTGGATTTCCAAAGGTCAAAGCAATTACCAACTGTAGGAATGTAACCTTTATTATCAATAATTACTCTTTTATTTATAGGATCAACTATTCTTACCATTTCATATAAATTTTTGAAAACAGACAGATGTTCTAGAAGTACATTTACATTATCCATTATTTCATCTCCTAAACCTTAAGTATATATAAGAAATAAGCTTACAGATACTCTTCCCATTTTTAATAATGAAATTTCCATCATCTCCTATTCCTCCTAGCTTAGCTATTATTGTCTAGGTCAATCAAAATTGCACCACTACAGTATAAAATTTGCTTATAAAGCACATCGTGCAGCATAAGGCATCATGCCTCTCATATAAGGAGCTTTATACCTGCTAAAACAATGCAATTAGAATTCGCCTTTCCTCGTCCAACAATATTTTTGACACGCATGAACGATTTCAGGATCAAACTGAGTTCCTGAACATCTTTTTAGTTCTTCAATCGCTTGTTCATGAGAAAACGCACCCTTATATGTCCTAATTGCAGTCATAGCCTCATAAGCATCTGCAACGGTTATAATTCTTGAAACTAAAGGTATATCTTCACCTGACAGACCTCTTGGATACCCCTTACCATCCCAGCGCTCATGGTGCGAAAGCACATATTCAGCTAGTCTTGTATACACGTCTGCCGATTTCAGAATATGATAACTGATTTCAGGATGCTTTTTAACTTCTTCATATTCGGCTTCTGTAAGTTTTCCTGGCTTATTTAAAATATCGTTATTAATTGCAATCTTACCAATATCGTGCATTAAGCCTGCTAATTCTAGTTCCTTTATGACCTCATTATCTAACTTCATTGCTTCACCGATTTTGCGACACAACTTACTAACTCTTTCTGAATGTATCTTTTCTCGGGCATTCGCCTCATGAAGGGTATGCATGATAACTTTAATGGTTTGATTTCGCATGCTCTGACTCTCTGTTATTTTCTTGCGGTACATAAAGTCTTCAGCCTTAGCAAACACTTCCCTAATATCATCATGACTACTTTCTTTTGTTTCCCAACCAATGGAAACAGAAATTACAACATTATCTACCTTCTGAAGTTCCATAGCCTTGTATATCCTTTTGATGATTAACTCTGCCTCGACTGAACTCGTTCGTGGAAGCAATATGACAAATTCATCGCCACCAATTCTTGAAACAATATCCTCTGCTCTGCATTCGCTTTTCAAAACCTTTGCTACACTTTGCAAAAGCAAATCTCCAACTTCGTGACCAAAGGCATCATTTGTAAGCTTAAGGCCGTTGACATCTACCATTGCAATAGTAAAGGGTAAATTTCTATCTACATCTAATCGTTTTATTTCTTCTGCAAAAAAATGCCTATTAAAAAGTCCTGTCAACTGATCATGATAACTTAGGTATTCTATTTTTTTCTGTTTTTCTTTTTGGTCAGTAACATCTCTAAATACCAAAACTGCACCAATGATATTTCCATTCATATCTGTAATGGGAGAAGCTCTGTCTTCAATAGGAATCCCATCCCCGTTTTTCGTGATAAGAACAGCATGATTTTCAAGAGAAACAACTTTTTTAAGTTGCAAAGCTTTTGTCACTGGATTCACACATTTTTCTCGTGTGTATTCATTAATTATCTTGAATACTTCCTCAAAAGGTTTACCAGATGCCTCTTCCTGTTTCCAGCCAGTTAATTCTTCGGAAACAGTATTCATTAATACTATATTTTCGTTTTGGTCTGTAGAAATCACTGCATCGCCAATTGACTTAAGAGTCGTCCCAAAGAGCTCTTTTTCCAGTTCAAGCATTTTTGCATTTTCTGTTAATGCATCAATTAACTGTTTAATTGAATTTCTCATCTTTTCAATTGAAGTAGCGAGTTGACCAATCTCATCCTTTCTCTTTTTAATGTTATTATCGATGTGCTCGTCCAAAACCCCATTAGAAATCAAATTTGCCAAATGAGTAGTCTTTTGTAATGGTATTGTAATACTCTTTGCGAAAAAAGAAACTAAAGAAATGGTGCCTATAATAAGTAGCAAAAACAAAACGGAAATTGCAAAAATTTGATTTTGAAAGGCAGTGTCAATGTCCTTTCTTTTATCTTCAATTGATTTATTAATGTCATCAATATAATTTCCGGTTCCCACAACCCAATTAAAAGGTACAAACAGTTTTACATAACCCCTTTTCATGACAGGTTGAGTTTGGTTTGCTTTAGGAAACCAATAATCTATATATCCGCTTTCGGATTCCAAAGCAATTTTTATACATTTCTTTACAACGGGAACTCCGTTAGAATCGAAGAAATTATAGCGGTTAGTTCCTTCTGTATCGGAACCAAGCAGTACCACATTGACTCCATCTATTGTGTCAATCCAAAAATAGCCTTCCCCATCATATCTAAGATCACGTACTAAATCAGCACCTAAGGTCTGTGCCTCTGCAAAAGTAAGCTCGCCAGAATCATATTTTTCATAAATGCCATCCAGCAAGGTGATTACATTATCTACTTGGTCTTTTATATTTCTGTCATAATTGTTCCGAATGGTTTGATCAATAAACTCAAGATCATCTTGTTTTCCAAGGTACGCATTGTATAGCAAAATAGCGGATACTAATATTATTAAAGAAAAAATCAACGCAACAAAAACATTTAGTTTTGCTTTAAATTTAATATTATTAATAAATTTAAACAATTTTAAATTCCGCCTTTCCAATAGTGATATGCTGTGATAACAAATCATGTTGCTAATTTTTTGTACAAAAAGTGTAGCCATACCTCTAATAGGTCCTTTACTTCGTACAGCGAAAAATCCAAAACCCCCACTTTCCCAATAAGAATAAGGTGCACTTTTCCATAAAACCTTATTAAATCAGATTTCAACATCTACGCTACTATACATCGCTACTATACATTTTTTCAATTTAATTTTAGCATATTTATAAAATTTATACAATATAATACAAAAATCGTCGGAAAATTTCCTGTTTCCTACACTATCATAATTACATCGGTGAATTATAATTTAGTATGTTAATCCTTGCAAAATCCACAATTATCCTCACCGCGAACTTCTCATCATAGACTGTAACCTTCCCAACCAATCATATAGCTAGCTGGTTTGGGTAAGTGATATTAATTACATTAAAGTAAGCGGAAAATGGCAATAACTTTGTATTGTCATGGATCTCTTTTCCCGTAAAGTAATTGCATGGCATATTTCTGGCAGACCAAATGTTGACCTGGTAATCACTGTTTTCAAAAAAGCGTATGAAAATAGAAAGGCTCCTTACGGGCTTATGTTCCATTCTGATCGAGGATCTCAATATACTGCCTTTTCTTTTCGGGAGCTGTTAGATTCTCTTGATGTTGTGCAATCATTTTCTAAAAAGGGCTATCCTTTTGAAAATGCATGTTGCCAAAGTTTCTTCAAATATCTAAAAAAAGAAGAAATTAATCGACAAAATCATCACTCTTTTCATGAACTTCAAATAAGTCTTTGAGTACATTGAGGTATACTACAATTCCAAAAGGCCTCACGGTTCACTTGGTATGTTAACCTTTAACGAAATTGAAAATTTATACTGAGAGCACCACTAATTAAATGCTCTCAGACAATTTTTATTAAAAAACATGTCCATTTTCTTCACTATATTACAATGCCCCTCAGTCCACATATCCAATGATTTCCAATGATTCTTGCTTAGAGTAAACACATATATGGTAAAAATTTGATGATTTTTAGACAAAAAAACACCAGATACGGGATTGTATCTGATGCTTTGATACTTCTATCTTTTTCCAATAAATTACTCTTGCTCGTCTAAATTCTTATACACAAACCAGTCGGATAAACTATAGATCCCTCTTTCCTTGTCTAATACCGGAACATCATTTTCTCCTCTATGAAATAAAACCTTGTCTCCAATAATTTCATTATGAGGCCAATTTGCCGGAGAAAAAACTTTCTTAATAGACGCCAGTTTTAATGCTTTCACCGCCCTCAATATTTCATCAATATTTCTTCCTATCTCTTTCGGATATTCCAACATAGTTCTTACTTTTCCATTATGATCTACAATAATTACTGCTCTAACTGCCGCTGTATCATCTTCGTTTTGATGAATTAAGCCAAGGGTTTCAGAAATATTTCTCTTCTCATCATCAATAATAGGAAATTCTATTTGAACATAAATATTTTCTTTTATCCATTGAATCCATTTCTCATGAGACTCTAAACTATCCACACTTAATCCAATTAATTCAACGCCTAAATCATCAAACTGTTTCTTTTTCTTTTGGAAAGAAACAAATTCAGTAGTACATACTGGAGTAAAATCTGCCGGGTGACTAAACAACACAAACCATTTTCCTTGATAATCATCTGGCAAATGAATCCTTCCCTTTGTTGTTTCTACTGTTATTTCAGGAAATTTGTCTCTCAGTGATATTTTCATAAAATCCCTCCTTGATAATAATTTTTATTTTATAATAATTATATACTATATTCTTTAAAATGCAAATCAAAAGTTATTTTTATTTTTATAAATCTATCCCAATTTCTTTACTATGTCTTATTTAATGTCTGCCATGTAATTTCCCCCTCGACCGTATACTTTCAAATTAAATTGTGTCTTTCACACCAAACTTTTTCTAAAATCTTCATAAGAATTGACCCAATCAAATTTAACCAAGTCTGATAATGCCTGAAAATGCAATTTCGCACATTTTATAATTTTGTTTGTTCAACTTCGGTTAAGTCCTACCTATTCTTATCAGCCTTTGTTTCAATCCAACCTATAACCGTCGCACTATTCCCAAGCCACTCTGTATCTAAATAAAATTAATGTTTTACTTGCTATATTAATAACTGGAGAATAATCATGGTTAGTATTGGTTTTGATATTTCCAAAGTAAAAAGTAAAGTTTGCTTTTTAAATCCATGATTTTTATGCATTGCTCTAAGGCGTACGCAATTCCCATCAGAACCAAAGATTCTACGTTTTTTTGTTTGCTTTTTTGGGCGCTTGAGCCCTTCTCGTTGCCAGATACGAGCGACTTTTTTATAACTGATTTTATATCCTCGATTTCGTAGTATATCTGTTACCATACGATAACCTTTGCGTCCGAAATTTGTGGCTAGTTCAATGATTTCTTTTACTAGTTCTTCTTCGTCATCCCTTACGACAGGTTGGTATCTTATTGAATTGCGGTGTACATTTAACGTCCGACAAGCCTGTCTTTGTGTTATTTGAAATCTTTTCATAACATAATAAACAGCCGCTTTACGCTTATACGGGCTTAGAAGTTTTTTGAGTTTACATCTTTTAAAATTGCATTTTGAAGGCTTAAATCAGCCAGAAGATTTTTCAATCTAGCATTTTCTTTTTCTAGATTTTTCATTTTTGTAGCGTCACTCGTATTCATGCCCCGTATTCTTTTCGTCAACGATAATATGTTTGTTCAGAAATTTCATTTTGTCTACAAGCTTTTGCAATGCTTTTTCCTTGAGAGCAAAGCACTTTTACTTTCTTGAGAATCAAAACAATTTGCTCGGTTGTATATTTTTTTCTAGCCGTAATTTTACCATCCTTTGTTAGTTAGATTTCTCGATTTACTAACATTATATGTAGTTCAATAAATGGGGGCAAGACCAATAAAGCAGTAGCAGAATCTACATATAACATAATTAAAACGGAATTTGTTCGAAGGGATGTCCGCTGTAATGTACTCAATCATGGTTATTTTTAATAAGAAATGTAAACACATAATAGGATTGGAAAACTCCGTACTACAGCTTATTATAAGTTTCCTTACCGTTACCATGTTTATTCTAATTAAAAGCGGCTTCGCCCTACAAATTAGCAGCAACGATTGGGTTTGGATATTGACACTTGATCTTTTTAATACAGGTATTGGTTGCTATTTTTATTTTTCTTCTATTAACAATTTACCAGTGCAGACGGTTGCAATTTGCGGGTATCTGGAGCCCCTTTCTGCGGTTATATTTTCAGTGATATTCCTTACCGAAAATATCTCACACACTCAAATGCTCGGAGCAATCATGATTATAGGCGGTGCAATTTTAGGAGAGTTCTTCCCTTTAAAAAACATATATTTCAAAAATAAAGGTAACTCGAAAGCTTATTAAAAAATATGTATTAAAAACAGTATCTAAATTCAAAATTTTAGTATAATTAAAAAAGTTTTTCCAATTAGAAGCTTGCATAATATTTTACAATAATTATAATTAAATATGTGAAATAAAGTTAATTCCAATGTTCCGCAAATTACTATTTTCCACACTTTTAGGAGGTTCAAATGGTCAAAATTTCTGAATTAAAACTTCTAAATTATGTAATAGATAACTCACCTACAGGAATTATGATAACAGACCAAAAAGGGACTGTAATTAAGGCAAACAAAAGACATGCAGAAATAACAAATTATGCAATTGAAGACTTAATAGGCAAAAACATGCAAGATTTAGCTATTTCAGGTATAGTGCATAGATCATCAAGCTTAAGTGCACTAAAAACTGGTATACCATTGGTCGTTCAGCAAACAATACAAAAGGGTACACCCTTTGAAAAGGAGATCATGGCTAAAAGCATACCCGTTAAAGATGAAACAAATACTACTACACATGTAATAAATTATGTTTTTGACATAAGCGAAAAAGCCAATTTAATTAATAGGCTTAAAGAAGAAAAAGCAAATAACTTAAAGTTTAAGTTGGAGCTAGAGAAATACCGGGACATAGGTAAAGAAGGTAAAATTCCAAAATTTATCTATAAAAGTAAAGAAATAAGTGATTTATTAGAAAAAGCAAAAAAAATTGCACCTACGGATTTATCCGTTCTTATTACTGGAGAATCTGGCACAGGAAAGAGTTTAATTTCAAAGTATATTCATGCACATAGCAACAGAAGTTCAAATGGATTTGTCGCAATTAACTGTGGAGCAATTCCCCCAACGCTTATTGAATCAGAGTTATTTGGATATGAGAAAGGGGCTTTTACAGGAGCAAATAATTCTGGCAAAAAAGGGCTGCTTGATTATGCCGATGGAAAAACACTTTTCTTGGATGAAATCGGTGAGCTGCCATTCGAATCTCAAGTTAAACTCCTTACCGTATTACAGGATGGCGAGTTCTATAGAATTGGTGGTAATGAACCAATTAAAGTTGATGTTAGAGTTATCTCAGCAACAAATTCAAATTTAATAGAAAAAATAAATAATAAACAATTTAGATTAGACTTGTTTTATCGTTTAAATATGATTTCTTTAAATATTCCTCCGTTAAGAGAAAGAACTGAGGACATTCCTCCATTAGTTGAGAACATTTGCAATAGCTTAAATTTAAAGTACTGTATGGAAAAAAGTTTTTCACCTTCAGCAGTTCAACTGTTACAAAATTGTAGGTTAAATGGAAATGTGCGTGAATTAATAAATATAATTCAAAGTAACATGGTTCTTAGTTCAAACGACATTATTGATAACTTAGAAATTACGAATGAATTCGTTACATATTTTCCAGCTAATTATAATCCAGCAAGTTCTATTTTAAATAATACTTCTTCCTCAAAAACAAAAGAGGTTAAAGAAAAGAATGAGTTGCTAGATGCTATTAAATTTTGTAACACAACAACGGAACTAGCCGAACATCTCAATGTAAGTCAATCAACTATTTCTAGAAGATTGAAAAAATATAATCTCAACTTGAAAAAAATAAAAAAAATGGAAAGATAGAAAATTTATTTTAAAGACTAAATGACTATGAAGTATTAGATTTACTCGCTGATTGGAACTTGGATAAGTTAAAAGCGAGTCTGTGAAAGTTTTTCTGTAAATATGGTTTTTTAGGGTCTTCTATGATACGATATTAAATCATAGGAGGCCTTTTATTATGGCAAGAGAAAAGAAACCAGTTCACAAGGTACAAATGACAGACGGAAAACGCAACATCATTCAGCAGCTTCTGCAGGAGTATGATATTCAGTCGGCAGAAGGATCTGCTTGGGGGCATCATCAAAGAAATGATGGACGCTGAAATGGATGACCATCTTGGCTATGAAAAATCAGAACGCTCTGACAGCGATGATTACCGCAATGGTTACAAGTCAAAGCGTAACAACAGTAGCTATGGGAGCATGGACATCCAGGTTCCACAGGATCGTAAATCGACCTTTAAACCACAGGTGGTCAAAAAACGCCAGAAAGATATATCGGATATTGACCAGAAGATTATCTCCATGTATGCCAAAGGTATGACCACCAGACAAATTTCAGAAATCATCGAGGATATTTATGGGTTTGAGGCTTCCGAGGGCTTTATTTCTGATGTTACGGACAAAATCATGCCACAGATCGAGGACTGGCAGAATCGCCCTCTCTCAGAGGTATATCCCGTATTGTTCATTGATGCAATCCATTATTCCGTTCGGGATAACGGGATTGTTGGAAAACTTGCTGCATATGTCATTCTTGGTATTAACAATGACGGGTATAAGGAAGTATTGACCATTGAAGTAGGTGAAAATGAAAGCTCTAAGTATTGGCTTTCCGCTCTCAATGGATTAAAGAATCGTGGTGTGAAGGACATTTTAATTATTTGTGCGGATGGTTTAACTGAAATCAATGAAGCCATATCAGCAGCATTTCCCAAAACAGAGTACCAGCGCTGTATCGTTCATCAGGTACGGAATACAATGAAATATGTAGCTGATAAGGACAGAAAACCGTTTTGTGCTGATTTAAAGACCATTTATCAGGCACCCAATGAAGAAAAAGCTCTTGATGCACTAGAGCGAGTTACTCAAAAATGGGATGAAAAATATCCGAATTCCATGAAAAGTTGGAAACAAAACTGGGATGCCATTTATCCCATTTTTAAATTTTCAATAGAGGTGCGTAAAGTAATTTATACCACAAATGCTATTGAAAGCCTGAATGCAACTTACCGCAAGCTGAACCGCCAAAGAAGCGTATTACCTAGTGATACAGCCCTTCTAAAAGCCCTGTATTTATCTACGTTTGAGGCAACAAAAAAATGGAATCTGCCACTTAGATACTGGGGACAGGTTTATGGCGAACTCAGTATCATGTATGAGGGACGGCTACCTCAATAAGTCACTAATTTATGCTGATTTTTTACAGGCGGTATTTTCGCCTGCTATTGACATACATCAATATTTGCTGTTATATATAAAACAAGGTCTGAAGGCTTATTCCTAAGCTCTCAGACCAGTTCTTATCATAGAAGATTAGTATTTACAGACTTTTCTTCACACACTCTTAAAAGCTTTCTATGACAATAAAATTTGTCACAAAAAGCTTTTTTATTTGTTGTTTCATAAATTCAATTTTAAAATTTCTTCAATAGTTACTTATGATAAACTACTTCCCCATCTACCATAGTAAGTAAGCAGTCTATTTTTTCAAGCTCAGAAGCAGTTGATTCTAATATGTCTCCATTAAAAACAGCAAGGTCTGCCAGTTTACCAACTTCAATACTTCCCTTTATATCTTCCTCGAAAGTGGCATATGCACCATTATATGTATACATACGAATTGCTTCAAGAATAGTAATATTCTGTTCCGGACCAATAGGATTACCCACACTTGTTCTTCTATCAATAGCTGAAGACAACCCGAGCAAAGGATTGCTGCTAACAATTGGACCATCGGTACCAATTGCAGCCTTTACCCCAGCATCTACCCAACTTTTACAAGGAAATAGGCTATTTGCTCTTTCGCCAAAGAACTTAAAGTACCTTTCACCATTAAGGTATAAAAATCTTGTATTTGGCGTTGGTATCATACCTAAATCTTTAATTCTCTTAATTTGATCAGAATTAGCCATTCCACAATGCTCAATACGGTGCCTAGAGTCTTCTCTTGGAAATGCCTTTTGCGCCTTTTCAATTGCAGTAATCCAGATTTCAGCAGCTCTATCGCCTATGCAGTGTGCTGCCGCCTGCAGTCCTGCTTTATGAATCACCAATGCCACTTCTTCAACTTCTTCTGGCAACATAGATAAAATTCCTGTTCCATTATCATGGCAGTACGGAATGCTTACAGCACAACTAGGTGAACTGCTTGAACCGTCAATCATAATTTTCATAATGCCATATTTAAGCCTTTCGTTTCCTAGACAGCCTATGCCAACATGTCATCGCCACAACCCCAGTATTCATGTGGTTTTCCTCACTTGTCTTGGATGTTGCCGTGGTATTTGAGTTTGTTGTATGCTTTTACTGCAACTGAAATAACCCAATATATGATAACTCCGTTTAGCAATAATCCTAACGGATTAAGACTCATTGACATAAGCGGATTTAGTACAGGCTTCGAATCATTTACCGAAATAAATTGTATAGGCCAACCAATCTTATATTCAAAGTTATTAACAACCTTAAAAGGAAAAATATATGATAAAATAATCTCTATCCAAAATGCTAAGTTTAATCTTTTCCAATTAATCTTTTCCATTAATCCATAACTCCTTAATATAACGAATAAAACAAACTGCATACCTCTCAATCCAGTTGCTCTTTGTAAACATAGCACTAAACCGCTAGCGCGGTGGCTATTTCCAAAACCACATATTACCCTGTTAAAACTGCTGAAACACGGCAGTTTTTTCTTTTTTCAGATACAATGGAATCATTACTTTAAAGGAGATGATTCTATGACTAATGAAGAAGTTTATGTACGGGCTTATGAAGAAATCAAACTAAGAGGGCTATCGCCACACACCGTTGAAGAATACCTGGGGAAACTAACTTTATTTCTCAGATACTTCGACAACCGTCCAATCGAGACAATGGGTGAAAACGAGATCCGTGAGTTTCTTCTCTACCAACTGGATTTAGGTAAATCATCAGGGACAGTAAACATCTACAATAGTGCCTTGCGTTTTATTTTTGGTGCTGTATTAGGACGAAACCTCAATTATCAGCTCATTCCCAGACGTCGACAATACCGTCCTTTGCCATCTATTATGAGCAAAAGTGAAATCGTACGGTTCTTTTCTACCATTAATAATCTTCGAGACAAAGCAATCTTTGAAACTGTATACGGTGCAGGATTACGCATATCAGAGGTAGCTCGGCTACGTGTTCAAGATATAGATAGTGAGCAGATGCGCATCTTTGTCTCTCATGGAAAAGGTAGAAAAGAGCGTTACACAATCCTTTCTCAACGAAATCTTGAGCTTCTACGAGAGTATTGGAAACTCTATCGTCCCAGCCATCCAGATGGATATCTATTTTTATTCAAGAGGAAGAAAGAACAACGTCATGACCACAAGGGCAATTCAAGACGCATTCCATAGGCACTGTAAAAATGCCAATCTTCCCAATACATTTACTGTTCATACATTACGGCATTGCTTCGCTACACACCTATTGGAATCCAGCGTAGAAGTATGCTGCATCAAAGAATTATTAGGGCATACCTTTATCCAAACAACATCATTTTACCTGCTTTAAGCAATACCAATCAGTTGGTTCAAAGCCCATTAGACACCCTACCCAAAAAGCGAGGCCGCAAGTCAAAGGTGAAGTCCAATGCCTGAGGTACAAGATATTTTTTTGCAGCACGGAGAAAATTATCGCAGAAAACATAAAATGTCTATTGTACAACATAAAGCTATGAATGCAATTCAGAATTGTAGAACCGCTCGACTTGGCGGGCATATGGATAAATGTCCATCCTGTAACTATGAACGTTCATCCTACAATTCCTGTCGCAACCGACATTGTCCGAAATGTCAAACCCTTTCCAAGGAACGTTGGATTGATGCACGGAAAGCAGATTTACTAAATATCGGTTATTTTCATGTTGTGTTTACTGTTCCACAAGAACTGAACGGGCTAATCTACAATAATCAGCGTGCTTGCTACAATCTGATGTTTCGGTGTGTTACAAAAACGCTGCAAGAGCTATCCCGTGACAAAAAATATTTAGGCGCATCTATTGGGCTTACAGCAATACTACACACTTGGGGTCAGAATCTTTGCTTTCATCCACACATACATTGTATTATTCCTTCCGGTGGATTAACCACTTTAGGTAAATGGCAACCTTCACGTAAAAAGTTTTTTCTTCCCGTACGGGTTCTTTCTCGTAAATTTTGCGGAAAATTTCTAGCGTTGTTAAAGCTTCAAATACCTGAAATAGAACAAAACCTATTAGATCTATGCTACCAAAAAGAATGGGTTGTTTATTGTAAGCCACCGTTTAAAGATGCCCCTTGTGTTGTTGAATATCTTGGCCGCTATACTCACCGGGTAGCGATTTCCAACAATCGCATTCTCAAATTAGAAAACGACACGGTTACCTTTAAATGGAGGGATTAACGTGACAACAGTCGTTCGAAAGAGATGGTACTGAATGTTGACGAGTTTATAAGACGCTTTCTTATGCATATTTTACCACAAAGTTTTATGAAGATAAGACATTATGGATTTCTCTCCAGCCGAGGCAAACAAAAGAAACTGAGAATATGTAAAATTCAAACCAGAACTAGTCTTACCCCCAAAGAAAAGCTTTCTGCCGAACAACTTATCCAAAAAATCCTCGGCAGAAAACCATCTCAGTGTCCACACTGAGGATACTCCGGTTTGCTCAGAACCAGACTTTCTCCGCCGGTAGTCATAACTGCATAAGTCAGGCAATGCTTACCGATTGCCTTCAAAGCCTGTTTCAGGGACAGGCTAGCTTTGCTACACTTATTTTAACAGAAAATGGTATGGTTTTACAAGAAAACACCTCATATACTGCTTAAAAGTGTGCTCATTCTATGTTTTTTTGAAGGGAATAAAGAATACTTTTCCCATAGCATATGTATCCCATCGCGGTTTCGCGCTATGGAATTATCCAACCAAAGGCAACTGAGTAAATACTCTGTTGCTTTTTTTGAGCCTTTGCTCGGATAATTCACTACTCATTATACGAAGCTCAGTTGTTTATCATCCTATTTTCTCTTATAGACTTTTTGTACTGTTATACAAATCTATAAGCTCGACGATATCCATATCCAAAAGCGGCTCGTACATAAATGAGTTTAAGTGAATATTCTCTGGTGTCATAATACTAACTTCATTAAGAACAACAATTGAATTAGGCTCTCCGAATTGCTTATATCCATTCAGCAATTCTCTGGTCTGATTGGTCATGCTGGCGACTGCTGTTAAAAAATCAGAACTTGTTCCAGAATGAGTTTGGCGTCCGTCTCTCCATGAAATTTGTCCTCGGCATTGATTGATTTGTTGTAGCATGTATTCTTCAGCTTTATGTCGTATTGCCATAGCAAGGACAATTTTATTTTCGAGTAGTGTATCTGCAGCGGTTATTGCGTCACAAACAACGTACAGTGATTCTAACACAGGAGATACCAACTGTACTTCGGCCTGAAATGCAGTAACGGAAGTATTTGTCCAAAAGTAATTAAATGTGAATTTGATTTTTCATGAAGTAGGGTAGTTAGGAACAAAAAGTCGTTACCTGTTTGGGAAATATTCCGATCCTGCCCAAACTCAACAAGATTCCTTACAAAAGGAATTTGAGCGAGTATATTCTTTGTGTTTAGATCTTGCTTCCACTGTTCAAATGGTTGGTTCTGATAATGTTCCTGCGCAATCGTAATAATTGTTCCATCAGTATTGGCTGTCAGTTTATTCGTTCGCTTCAAATTTAATCGACTTGATACCGTTCGATAAAAGTCAAAATTGTGAGAAAGAATCATAAGAAAGAATTGATTTTCCTGCGCTAACTCGTAGAGGTACTCGACAATAGCATATTTATTCTTATAATCGAATGAATCTGCAATATCATCAACGATTATCAACTTTTTTCTACCAGTCATCCTAATTTGTTCTATATCAAAGATGATATTCAACAAATATAAGGCTCTCTTTTCACCCTGACTTAATGTATCCAATTCATCCAATTTTGCACGATCAATACTTACAGTTCTCTCTCCCTTTTTGAATAAAAACTCTATTATGGGAATACTTTCACCAATAATAGCACCTTTCAGATTAGAAATATTCATAGAATAAGGTACTGTAAAACGCTTATTAAAAATATCAAGTGCCTGCTTCCACGGTGTGTTTCAATTACATCTTTAAATGACATTCCTTTTGCATCACTTAGTAAGCTTTCAATTGCTTGTAATTCTGGCACCTGACGGATAGCTTCCTCAATTTCAAGAATTTTATTTTCGAGTGCATTCGCATCGCTGACAATATCCGCACCTGCCAATACCAACTGATTTTTGCGCACAAAGAAGCAATCTTTTTCAAGTGATTTGCGGATATCTTTTAGTTTAGGCAACGTAAGCTGCCCTTTTTCCAAATAGCAAAATGAATCATAAACACGGTCAGTACTTGCAATAAAAGCTTGAATTTGTGCTTGAAACTCATGCGATTTTACTTTTTTTAGCACAGTTGCATCAAAAATAATTGAATAAGAGACATCTCCGCAATATAATGCTCTTTGATCTGCTTTAAGTGCATCCAGATTCAATAAAATACTTGCCTCAGAAAATCCAAAATCCTCAATGATTGCCGTTTCAAGCTCATAAGTTTTTTTCCCGCCTGTTGTCTTCTTCACCTTCAATCCAGATGATTTATCAAGGACTTTCAGTAATTTATCACGAGCTTTAAGAACGTCACTTAATCGCTCTTTGATCGTATTTTTCACCAGAAGAGATGTAATATCAGATTCATAGGAACTTTCAAAAGATTTAATAACAAACACATCATCGCTTACTATATCTCTTTCATCAATTTTAACCGACACACTTCCAGCGTCTCCAAATATAGTGTCACAAATATCCTCTGTTTTGTTAGCCTGTATTTTTTGAAATACTTTAGTAAATGAAGTTTTCATCAATCCATTTCTTGCATATATGGCTATTACACTGTCGCCGTGAAAATCAAATTCATGATGCATTTCTTGGATTCCAAAGCAATTATGTAAATCAATTTTTAATTTGTCCATTTAAGCCTACCAATTCCCTTCTGCGCTGCTTCGATCTTGAGGTGTATCCTCACATAAACTCTGTCAAACCGCCAAAATACGTGGACATCAGCTAGCTGATACAAATATGGCGTCCGTCAAACTCGACATAGCTACGTAAAAGCAAATATGCCGTAATTAGAAGATCGTGGGCAGAACCCGTCATCGCCTTGCAGTTCCCTACTGTTCTACTTTGAATCCCCTTTTCGCACATGCTCTTAGTTACCATGTATCCATAGTTTCTATATCGTTTCACTTCTCATTGATTTTACCCATTCAATAATATTCTCGTGTTCAACCGCGGAAATCGGATAGTTGCGTGTTGTAATATCTTTTCCATCTGGGCATATATGTGAGGTTGTTGATAATAATGCCATATCGGCACCTTTATCTATGACATCAAAGCACAATGCTTTTACTGCATTTACCTCAACTAAATTGCCTTTTGAATATCGCTTGCACTGAATTATTATTGAGTAATTTGTTTCCTTGTGAGTTGCAAAAACATCAATTCCTCCATCTTTTCGACCAGGTCCCAATTTTACGTCAAAACCATTTCTTGAAAAAAACTCAGCGTTTAATGCCTCAAATTGTCTCCAGTGAATTTTAAATAAATCATCAGTGTTGTTTGAAAGGTAATCAATATATCTTTGGTCAAAATAAACGTCTGGTAGCGTAGGCAAAACTTCACTATTAAATAAGTCTGACAATGCTACAACTCCATCCCAGCACTTTGTCGAACATGAATAAGAAAAGCTTCTATCAAGACTTTGAAACATTGTTAACATGAACAAGTCAGCTACTCTTCTTGAAATTCGAGAATCTTGCATTAATTTATTTATAAATTCTTCACCTAATGGTTTCTCGACACCATATTTTTTTCGATGCCAATCCATACACGAAATCGAATATTGAGACGCTAGCAACATTTCTTCTTGATATTCAGGATGTTCTTTTAATAATGATATCATTGGATAAGGATTTGTATCCAATAACTCACCTAAGCTTTCACGAATACTATTTATTACATATTCTATTTCTTCAGGCCTAAATCGGTAAAAATTTGTTTCTGCATTTTCGAGTAAAAACACGGATAAATCGTCTTGAAAATTCTTAAGTATATTTTTTATCTCTTCGTAATTTAAATACATACCTGTCTTAACAAGCAAGCATTCCTGAATGGAATCCATGATTTGTGCAACATTCATATTAACATTCAAAATTTTCACACTTCCTTAAAGTAGTAATACGATAAAGCTATTAAACGCTTTCATAAACTTCGCAAAATAGTACGAACCTACCGTAAATAGAGTTTTGTATAATTGCTAAACTTAGCACTAACAAAAAATAGCACTTGCTAAACATAACGATAAACACAATACTCTTTTAATAACACTTAGATATAAGTTTAGTTGTTGCTTTACTGGTAACAAATCAAAGCTAACATTCAATCGTTACAAAATATCTGCAAAATACCCAGCATTGGTTCTGGAAAACACAACTTTCGATGGGAACACGTTCTCACCCATATTTGCTAAACCAACTAAAGTCATCGCCCATTCAGATAACTCTCTCGGAATTCGATAGCATTTCACTTCGTCTTTTTCTACAATCGTAACTATTGGAATCATTTCTTTACTTAAGCCTACTGATAATACAAGGTTTGGTGTCCGTTTTTTATTTCAAGCAAAGGTTGCCTGTCAATGTCAAAGTAAACCTTTGCTCCTCGACGATTTATTGCAAAACCATTAGATAAGTCAGAACTGTAACAGCATCAATTGGCAACGCTGGTATCTGTCTGCCGTTTCTCATCTGTTCAAAATGCTCAGCAAGATGTTCACAACAATAAGCGTTGAAATACTCACCTTGCATATCAAGATCTTTTTTTATATCTTCCACCGATTTAAAATGATTCATGAAACCTAAGAGAGCAATGAGCGCAATCAAATCATCCGAGTATGTTCCAGCAAACGCCTTATACCATGCCTTGTTCAATTCAATGGCCACTTGGTGCAATTTCTTGTAAAGGGCAAGCTGTGAGTTTTTGTTGCATTTCCCATACCTTCCCCAACCTCATCATCACCCAAATGACCAAATATCCCTACTGAAATGACAATATTTCCTCTCAGCGTCAGGTCTTTTTGGACATGCTCAAATGCTTCTTTGAATCTTGTACTACCACACAATGTTACAACTGGATATTTCTTCATTTTGATCGCCTCCTGAAATACTATTGCGTATTGATATTTTTTACTAGATTAAAAAGCATACCTCATTAAAGAGAATATACCTAGCGACATTATGCCACCAGGTATATTAATGCATCTTAAAAACCAAAAAAACTTGCAAAACCGCCGCAAAAATTACTGACTCCACTTGCAACTGTACTACAAACATTCTTGACTTCCGAAACTACTGTTTTTGCAACTTTCACAGCACCCTCACGAAGTTTCTGTGCACCTTTTACAACGGTTTCTCCAACTTTAGAACCTGCCATATATCCAACAGTACCACCAACAAACCCACCGACAGCTGCACCAACTGGTCCAAAAACTGCGCCAACTGTTGCTCCTATAGTGGCACCTTCTCCCATAGTAACCAAGCCTGCCGCTGTTGCAACCGTTGTTTGTTCAATCTTTTCGATACCTTCCTTAAATGTAAGCTCTCCTGCAGCCATCTTTCCAATAACCTTCGCATCTTCAATGGCGACAAATGCAATATTTGCAATTGTACCAGCAGGTGTACCTTTCGGAATAACTGTAATAATTTCTTTCTCAATACCAACTTTTATTGCTCCAGCCGCAGCCGCCTTCACACCAAAGTCGGCACCACTCACAAGGGCAGTTTCAATAACTTCTTCGCCTTTAATGTCTTCGCCATTCCATAACTTCTGTGCAACATCAAAGCCAACACCAATGGCCGCCCCTTGAAGTGCTGCATAACCAGCTTGTTTTCCGATTCCAATGGCAAGGTCTTTTGTTTTATACTCATTCCAGTTCAGTTCATTCCACTTGCCACCCTGAGCCTCATCTCTCATCTGCTCTGCAGTGGATTTTGAAAGTGGATTACTCGTAGTCCCATCAGGCGCTTCTATGACTGTTGTCGATTTTTTCTGAATATCAGCTTGCTGACCTTCCGCAACAAGTTTCTGCTGTCCTCTATAATCACCATATTCAAATGCCTGTTCCGTTGCTTTTGCATCTTTGCAATATTTAGATTGATATCTCTTTACTACTTTTCCGTTGCCATCAACGATGACAATATCTACAGAGTTTTTAGCATAACCATTTCCGTTAGGCTCTAAAACCTTAGCACGATACCGACTTCCTGTTGCTTCCGCATTTAAGTTGAATGTCTGTGCGTGATACTGTTCTGCAATAAAGCCATCTAATCTGGGATTTTGGCTTACAGCACCAGCTTGAGTTGTAATTGTACGATATAATGACTCGTTTGCTGTTTGAAGCGCATTATCCAATCCAGTCAGATATGTTGCAGCCTCCTGTGCAGACATTGCCGATGTTGCTTTTTGCGTTTCTGATGCAAACCAGCTTTCCTTGCTTCTTCCATTCTCAATTGCCTTTGCCAAAGAAATTTTATTTGCTTCATCAACCTCAATGGTTGTTATTATTTCGTTTGTCATCGCCTGAATTTCTTCCGGCTTTCTATCCGGAAGTTGCTCTTGCATTTTCTGACTTAACCATTCTTCAACTGGCTTGTCCTTATTTTTAACATAGTACTCCATAAAATCTTTAATTATTGGTTTTGCATTTTGGCACTCTTCTTCAATTATAATAGGAGATGCGTCTTGGTCTAAAAGTAATAATTCATCTTTATCGTCCATTTTTGATAGCCCCCATTACTTCCCAAATACCCCAGTGATCATTATCTTCTAGCTCTTCTTTAATATCATCTTTTTTCACTACCTCTTCAATGTTATCCTCTTTTGGCACTTCTTTAATTGCATCATCTTTTGGGACTTCCTTAATCGTATCCTCTTTTGGGACTTCCTTAATCGTATCCTCTTTACTTGCAGGTTTAATATCAATTTTATCAATCGTAGATTTTATTTCCTTAATCTTATCCTTCAATGTGCTGGAAATTGATTTTGTATCCTTTACTGATTTCAATAAATCTTCTGTTGAAATTGATTCTTTTCCATCAATAAAAGCCATCTCTATTGTATCTTTCACAACAGCTTCCAAGTCTGCACCATTAAACCCATCCGTTTCTTTAATAAGTGCAATGGAATCGATTTCCTTGTTCCATTTTTTACGCTTTTTCAGATGAATGTCCAAAATTTTTCTACGTTCTTCACCATTTGGAAGATCAACAAAGAACAACTCATCAAATCTTCCCTTTCTCAAAAATTCTGGCGGCATCTTAGAAATATCGTTCGCCGTTGCAACGATAAATACCGTGTTTTCTTTTTCCTGCATCCATGTTAGGAATTGGCCAAACAATCTGGTAGTAACATCATTTCCACCGCCATCACCGCCAACTCCAGCAAATGCTTTTTCAATCTCATCAATCCACAAAACACAAGGACTAATTGCTTCTGACAATTTTAAAGCCTTTCTCATGTTTTCTTCTGATTCACCCACATATTTTCCAAGAAGCCGTCCAACATCAAGTCGTACTAATGGGATTTCAAATAAACTTGCCGTAGCTTTTGCTGTCAGACTTTTACCACATCCGGGCATACCAATAATCATAATTCCTTTTGGAACATCCACCCCAAATTTAAGTGCCTTATCTAAATTCGCAAAAACTCTTGCTTTGCGTGCCAGCCACTCTTTTAGGTTTTCCAAACCACCAATATCATCAATTGTTTCTGTGAAATTCACAATTTCAAGCATTCCAGACTTCTTGATAAACTGTTCTTTCTCTTTCAAAATAAGCAATTTATCCTCTTTGTCTATACATCCTCCATCCTGATATGCCAAGTTCAAAATCTGCTTTATTTGAAACTCATTCAACCCTTTAAAAGACAAAGCAATATCATTGATTGTATCCTGCTCAACAACAATATCCATATCAGAGATAAAATCATTGATAATTGCTAATATTTCACTGGTAGTTGGTAACGGGATATCAAAAACAGTAATATAATTTTCCAATTCACGAGGAATGATTGTTATTTCCGAAAGAATAAAAATGGTAGCATTATAATTATCATTGTACAAATTATTTTCTGCAATTTTCTTTAATAATGAAATAATCTTCGAGTTGTTCAATTCACCATGAACATCCTTTAACACAAGGAAGGTTTCCCGCTCAAAGCCATCATCCATCGTAAGTTTTAGAAATTGCTCCAAATTACACTCCTGCATAGGGCTTTTTGTTTTGAAGTCAATTAAGCCTAACGCATTATTAAATTCTACGCATTTAACAGCTTCTCCTACACGAGCTATTGCATCGTCAATCACCTTAAAATCAAAATGGTTAATGTAAATAATAGGATGCAGTGCATCTATGTAAGAAGCTAAAATATTGACTGTACTCCTCTTCATGCCTACACCTCCATATACAATAACTCGCGCGTTGAAGAATTACTTTTATAATCAATCCCATCAACAATGACAAATTTATTTGTAACATCCGTACTTGCTAAATCTCCCCCAGATACGCCTGCCGAACGAACAAAATCACCTGTTCCCATACTTATGATCATAAATTTTTTCCCTTTAGGCTCAAGGTCTTTCCAGTATCCATCAGTAATACCCGCGAACGTAATCAGATTATCCCCTAATTTTGTTGAAAAATCCGATTTTTTAATGATAACACTAATACTATTGAACATATTTCTCTTTTCTACATTCGTATCAATATCAATAGTTACTACACCGTCTTCTTTCTTACTTTCAATCGGAACATAGTACTCTCTCGACTTTTCATTCATTAACAGACACATAACTGCTAATGCGGATTTTTCCTTTAATGTCCAAAAAAGTGCTCTGTGGTTTAAATCTAACACCCATTTATATTTCATCACCATCTCCGCAATATTAGCCTTGATCTTGGCAACATCATTAGGGTTCTCAAGAATTCCTTCTACTAGCTGTCTATATCCCGTTTCGTAATCATCTATAATACTTTGAGCCCTATAACTCTGTTTCTCATAAATTGAACAAAGTTCCTTCCTTTCCTCCAGGTATTCCAACATATAAACACTTTCTTCAATCTTTTTATCATCGCAGACTACACTGAAAATTTTGATAAGCTCTTTAACGATTTCAATGGGTTTTTCTACAGTAATTGCAGACACCTTTGCTAATTCTTCCGCATATCCTCTAACTTCCAACCATCTATGAAGCAATTTGTTGTTGTAATACGCAAGAACATCTTCAACAGAAAAATTATTCTGCAAATCCTCAATTGTGCGAATCGGCATATCATCACAGATAAGATTAAATTTAATTGCCTTTGCCATTTTTATTCCTCCATTTTCACAAAAGTGTAATATTATCTTTTTGGCTGTTCAGCCACATATTGATGCCTTGTCCAAACACCTCTGCCGTAACAATGTAAATCCCATTTTCTTCTGACAGCACTTGCGCAGTTGGCAATTTATCAAGCACAGCATCAATATCGTTTCCAGAATATTTGAACTTCACTTTTTGCAATTTACCTCCATACATAAACTGAATTCGTTTTCTGAATTCACCTTCCTCAAATCGACTGCTATAAGGAATATGAAATTTCTCATCTAGAACTTTTAGTTTTTTGATCCTATCCATGCGATAAATAGTAGGAAACGAATCATTAATTACATCAAAATCCTTTTTTGCATCTTCATCGTCAATAAAAGCCGTTAGATAAAAATAGTATTCTGAAAACATGATAGCCACTGGCTTAACTTTTCTTTTTACAGTAGCTTTATCTTTCAATCTATAGTAATCAATTTCTATGTACTGACAATTTCTAATAGCCTGTCCAACATTCCACATGGTATCTAAAAACTGTGTCTTATGCCGCGGCTCAACATAGTGAAACGCTTCATTGCTGATTAAATCTGTAATCAATTTTTGATTACTTTTTGGCACACAACTGGAAATAAGCTTATCCAGCATATCAGTCATTTCTTTTTTGGTAAATGCTCGACTATCTAATAGAATTTTGGACAGCGCCAAAACTTCACTATTCGTAAGTTTCAGTCTGTAAATTTGTTCTAATCGATAACCTTTATCGTAACGGTCATAAATCACAGAATTAATACTTCCAGTATTCTCCGCATCCAGCTCCAAAAAGTTTCTAATTTCATCAATGTCCCTTTGGATGCTCCGCTCATTCACACCAAAATTTTTGGCTTCCTCAGCCTTATTTATCAAATACCCGTTTATGAGTTTTGTATAGATTGCAAGAACTCGCTCAATCTTGTCATTTTTAATTTCGCCCATAGACACCTCCCCTATTGCATTTTTATTATAAGTTATAAGAACGACACATTGTGTCTATCACGTTTGTTTTTTATTCATTTCGTTTAAATTATGACCTACTGTTCTTTTTTTCCACACAGATACCATTTACAGCAACACAACCTCTTTCAATATTTACCATTATATACCTAATTTCATTTTTTCTCTACATAACCCTTTCATGAATTTATTTAAAATACATAATTTGCTTTTAAACTGACATATTAAAAATCCATGCATCATTCAAGTAAGGGCAGAACCTATTAAATCAGCTCTGCCCTTCAGTAACTATCCTTTTTTTAGTTTAAAAAGTTTGAAACAAAAACTACATTACAAAAAATCTTTCGCTACAATTGTGGAAAATTATCGTTCAGTAAGTCGACTCATTATACAGAAGCATTTACCCAAAAATAGCCATCACCATAGTCATAGCTTTCGGCCCAAACCTGTAGCCAAAGCTCTCCGCTATCTGTCACTAAATAGTCATACACTTCATGATTCGCAGACAAATTAAATGTGCCTACAGAATCGCTACCAAAGGACGGAGATGTATAGAGAAACTCATAGCTGGAAATATAAATTCCATACTCATAATAATATTGCCCCAGAGAATTTGCATCTTCTAATTTTTGTTCTAGTGCCGCCTCCATTGCTGCAGCAGCTGCGCGTTGCTCACCTTCTTTCTTTTGTAAATCCAGCTGTGCAGTAAGATTTTCTTTTGAAATAATATTCAAGTCATACTCATCTAATCCATCATTCAGTTTCCATTTTCCCTCTTTGTCTCTAGTGAACAGATATGGCTGGAGATACAGTTCGGAATTTTCATTATCAGAACCTACAGTAATGGAATTAATATCTGCAAAAGTGGTGTGAACGGAAGCAGTTTCCTTCTCAACACCTGCTTCATAAATTGTTATTTTCTCATCTGGAGAAACAACAT
>NZ_DALYUL010000014.1:31628-52479 GCF_031981185.1 Anaerotignum sp.
TGTCCTCCATAGGAATTCATTTACATATATACCGACTAACTCGCTGTATTTAATCTTTTTCTCATATATAATCCCTCCATAAAAGGAGACTTGGTCATAATCTTTCGCATCTTCCAACAACACCAGTGGTTTACCCCAATCATTTGAAAGCAAAATTGAGGGATTATCACCACCTTGAAATGCAATGAATTTGCCGTAGGCGCTTGTTTTGACCATTTCTACTTTATCGTTTAACAATTGATTACCTTTTGATAGATTATCCGCATCACCAAGCATATTGTTATACATCAACTGTTTATCTTTAGTCAAAAATAATATTTGATTCTGGAATATCCTAAAAGATTCAACGTCCGTTGCTATTCTTTTTTTCTCAGCCTGATTTGCTGAGTAAAACAAATTTTTATCCTTATCTATAAAAAGTAGATTTTTACCCGATGCATCCACACGAAACTTGTCCACATCTAATCCAATTTGTGACTTAGGTGATTTTCCCAATTCATCTATAAACACTTGACTTTTTTCGTATGTTTTTTCGTTTACCACCGGAATTTGCTTTTGATAAAGTTCATTCTCTTCATTAAGATAGTATAAGCATTCACCATCTGGAGAAAAATAAATTGATTTTACGTCAGAGGCAATTTTATAGGGTGTCATCCCCTTCATCACAATAAATAATTCACCCTTGCCTTTTTCAAAATTATATTCTCCGATAAAAACCCCAACATTACCATTATCTGCTAATGCAACTGAACCAATTGGCTCTGTTGTAATTTTCTGGGGTTCATTATCGTTTGCCCATTTCACATAGGAAACATCTTGGTTATTAGAGTAGGAATACGCGGTTACTGTATTATTTAGAGTAAACTGCAACACATCTAAAGCAATTTTTTCTTTGTCCTCGCCTTCGCTTTTTCTATAAAGCACGCCTTCACTGTTCAAGTAATAAATACTACTTGAATCATAGTTCAAGGCATATTTTCCAGCATACCAATCAGAATCTATATCCGAAGTAATCTTAATTTTCTCACCAGCAAGTGGTTTAACATACAGCTCAGCAGAAGACCCCTCCTCGCCATCAATTTTACTTGCAAAAACAACAGATTTTTCATCTCCGCTGAACCAATAAGAATTGGGGAGAACTTTCTCTCCGAGTTTTTCTTTCTCCTGTTTTTTTTCTTTTGAGTATAATACTAACTCCTTGTCAAGATAAATAACCGTATCGGTACCTGGAGCCATTATGTATTCATTCTTTAAAACATTATCTGCGATTTTTTCTTTTTCCTCCCCCAACGTAAGCATATAAAGCTGACCTATTGAGGAATCATCGGGATTGCCCTGAAACATCAAAATAGACTTTTGCTCTAACGTGTCCGCATATTCCGTTTCTGCAGTTCCATTTGATGAACATCCTGTTAAAACCAAAATAAATGCGCTGAGTATTCCCCACAATAACCGTTTCTTTCTCATAATGCCCTCCCATATTGATTCATAAAATTTACTAAGCCAGCAGATGTTGCAGCACATAAAGTACCTGAAGCGGCAAGTATATCTAATTTGCGTTTCTCTTTTATTCCACCTCCAATACTTCTGCAACGAGTTTTGCACTCTAAATTTAAGGGGATTATTTTCATTTTCATCAAATTGTCAGTTCTTCCTCCCTAATCTAGCAAAATTAATTATGTTACGCTAAAGAAATTACTTCGCTAAAGTTTTTTGCTTCTTCCGCCTTGTTTATGAAATATCCGGCAAAAGTTTCTTATAAATGCCAAGAACTCGCTCAGTCTTTCATTTATAATTGCATCCAAAGGGATAGGCATCCCCCATCACATCTTTATTATAAGTTTTAAGAATGACACTTTGTGTCTATCACTCTTGATTTTTAGCATTTTTCGAGTTTTTATCTTCACCTGCTAAAACTTTCGTTCTCAGAAATTTTATACGGTTTGGATCAACATCAGCGTCATTTCAGTGATACGCTGTTTTATCTTCTTTTAACCAAGTTTTGATCCACATTATCCTCAGAATTTTGTGCCTAAATCATACTCTTTTTTATAATTAGCGGGACTTGTGAAAGATAGCTTGCCACAAATGAGTTTTTTTGATATCCATAAAAAAAGCAGTGCCGGGAGCTTCTTTCAAGCGCCAGCACTGCATTCTTGTTTTAATAATTTATTTACAGAATATCTCATACTCTTTCTTTATTTTAAAATGCATTTATTAATTCTTTATATTTAGGAGCAAATACTATGTGATATTCGAAATTCCACTACGTATGAGATAAACCATTTACACTTACCGAAGGAGTGCCACAGTTCCAGTGTCTACGTTTTAGGGAATGTCCACTCTTATTTGTGTCCTGCTATCGGACACCCGGCTAATTTTTCTTCCACTTTATCATCTCTGCTGTCTGCTATGGTTTTTAAACGTAAGCAGGCATTATTATAGAAAGGTTGTTACATACCAAGCCTGAATATCCATTATCCTTCCATGGTACCCTAATAGATAATTGTTGAGCCATTCTATGTCCCCCTTTATTTCATCACTTTATTCAGCAAGGATTGATAGCTGTCCACCACATCATAAACAACATTACCGTTACTGATAGCTTTGAAATGCTCTCTGGCACATTGTATTTTTGACTCCTCAATCAAACGCAGCTGCATGGAGGACATGGAGCCTTTTGTCTCTGCCACAAAATAAATGTGTTTTATTTTTCCTTCGTAGAAAGCAATCGCCCAGTCAGTTAATTGTTCCTTGACTTCCATTATAGGAGACTCCATAAGGCGGGTTCGTCACGACTAGATTTGCCTTTTTCCCATCCATCAGTTTTTCATAGGTTTCAGCTTTGGTACTATCTCCACACACCAATCGGTGTCTCCCCAAGAGCCAAAGGTCTCCTTGTTTCGTTATAGTTTCTTCTTCCAAAGCTGCATCTACATCAAAATCATCATCGACTACTTCTTTGTCATGGATATTGGAGAATAGGTCATCAATCTCCGCTGCATTAAATCCGGTCAGCTCTACATCGAAATTCAGGTCTTTCAAACTTTCCAGTTCTACTGCTAAAATCTCATTATCCCAGCCGGCATCAAGGTCCAATTTATTATCTGCAATGATGTACGCTTTCTTCTGGGCCTCCGTTAAATGCTCCACCATTACACAGGGGACCTCTTTAATTCCTTCTGCTTTTGCTGCCTCACAACGTCCATGGCCCGCGATGATATTTTTATCTTTATCAATCAGCACCGGGTTCACAAATCCAAACTCCCGAAGGCTGCTGCGGATTTTGGTAATCTGCTCTTTACTATGGGTTCTGGCATTATTCGCATAGGGTATTAGTTCATCTATGGGGAAAAGTTTCATTTCTTCTGTTGTTTTCACTAGGTTCACCTCATTCTATTTTTAGTATAAAAAAATACCTTTAACCCCCACTATTTTTCAGGTTTTCCAGGTGTAAAATTCTTCATAAAGCTTGTAATATCAACGTTTCCAAAGGGTTGATGGGCTCTTAGACCCCCCTCTGGAATTTCGCGACTTCGCACATGATGGAGGGCGTCGGTCTTTGGGCGAAAAAGTACTGGAGATTTGACCGTCCCTACCCGATACCCTTTATACTGGACAGATAGCAAAGTCGGAAATCAATTATTCGGACAGATATGAAATCTCACAGCGTCTCATGCCGGAATGCGAAATTGCCCGTTTGAACAGTGGCGTTCTGGCGGCGATAATCTGCCGCAGCGTCTCAATGCTCTCGCTCGTAAACTGTTCCTTGTGCAGAGAAACCGTAAGCCTGTCCTCATTCTCAACCGCCGCTCCCACATAGCCGCAACTGCGCAGATATTCCAGCAGCGCCGTGGCCGTTTCATCCGCCACGCACTCCGAGATGATGAGCTTACCGTCCCGCTCCAGAATGCAGTCGCCTATCCGGTAAGCGCAGGTCGGATAGCCCATATACTTGGGAATGGTGTGCAGCGCCACGCTGACGTCCTCTGCCAGTTGCTTGCGCTGCTTGCCTGTGATGTGATACGGTATGGTCATTTTAATGTTCTGTGCCTCCTTCGTTTGGTAGGTGTATATTCGCTCAAGTGGCCCGGTATAGCAAGGGGTATTTGAAAAAAATCTGCGGCGGGGTCTGTGCGTACAACATGAAAGCACCGACAAGGCCGTGACCATGACCTGCCGCCATGGCACACCCAGAGCCTGGCGGTAACGGACGGTGACCCTCTACAACAACATGGCTGCGAGCACACAGTTCACCGACTGGGTCAGCAAAGATATTGACGAGGACAGCCTTGTTAATGTCTTTACCAAAGACAACACAGTAATCCGCCTCACCATGCCGGACAGGGACATAGAAGTGGATGCTCGGAACAACCCCCTTAAGACCTCCTCAGCTTCTCCCTCTACTCTACCATTTCGGAAGGCTTTAGGCTTTATTGACATATACATTTTGATGTAGTATAGTGAATACGATAGTATATGAAACACAATCATGCGATTATGGAGAGAAACCCAATATTGCAACTTGCTATTGCAATTGCTACCGGATTATTTATAAAATATAAAAAGGAGGGCAGCTTTATGGTATTTGATCTTATATGTGTCACCAAAGACGTCAAACAAGGACAAGGCTTCTGTTTAACAGATTGTGGCCCAGCTGACGGATGTAATCCAGATGACTAAATATTGCCTTGGATGTTAAAGCAGGGGATTCCCATCCCCTGCTTTAAGCATTTTTCAAAGTATGCTTGATAAGGAGTTTATTATGGATTTCAATAATGCAGTGTGGGAAATAAATAAAAATGTCGTATTTGTTCAAGGCGCTCTACGAGGAGCTATATATGATTTGACAAACGAGCTTGTTTATAGCATTGGCGCACTATCATGCACTTGTTTATACAAGGTAATTAATAATTGTGAGTTAAACAATGAAGAAAAAGAGTATCATAAATCCTTGATTGAACATAATTTGGTAAGTTTGGACTTTTCTCCACGATTATATAATTATACGGATGATTCGCCATTAGATGCAATTGGATTAGTATGGCTTGAAATAACACAGGCTTGTAATGCAAAGTGCATACATTGCTATGAGGGATGCGAACACATTTCAACTAAAAATCCTTTATCATTACCAGAATGGCAGAAAATCATTAATGAACTTAAAGACATTCATCCTCAAAGAATAGTCATTATTGGTGGAGAACCTTGCGTTCATAAAGACCTATGTAAAATACTCAATCTAGTGAGTGAGATTAAATCTGATGTAACATTATTTACAAATGGTTCATTGCTTAACGAGGATATTGTTGGAATTCTTAAGAACCATGATATGCGAGTAAAGCTGTCCTTGTATGGAAACAATGCGGCAATACATGATAACATTACGCAGTTGCCCGGAAGTTTTGAAAAATTACTAAAATCCATCGATACATTGCAAAAAAGAAAAATAGATGTTTCTGTTGCAATTGTTTTAATGAAAGAAAACCAAGATTACTATGAGGAAATTAGTGATTTTGTAAATAGATTAGGAGTATCTTCATACAAATTTGATGTTATTAGAAATGTGTACAACGGGGAACAATCAAAACATACACCCACGTTAAAGACTGTAACAGATTTGCGTCTTAGAAAGGAAGCAAATTTCAATATAACAAAACGACAATTTGAAAGCAATTATGTTCATAATAGCTGTTGGTATAATAAGCTGGTAATAACAGATAATGGTGATGTTCTGCCCTGTGTCTTTGAGCGTAATATAAAGTATGGAAACATTCGGGATAAAACTATTAAAGAAATAGTTAATAGCAGCATTACAAAAAAATGTTGGGGATTAGATTGCTCTCAAATTGATGGGTGCAATAAGTGCGAATATCGTTTTGCATGTAAAGACTGTAGACCATTAGCAATTGCCCAAGCTGGTAACATATACGCCAAGAATCCTTCGTGTAATTATAATCCTGAATTGGGGGGTTGGATTAATGAATAATAAAAAAGGACTAAAGACCGTATTAGTCTCGACGAACACATCATACAGATTTAGCAATCTCGAAAATGACCAAATAGCAGGATTTTTGAGGAATCAAGGCTATTCGGTTGATTTATTCTATGCTCATGGAAGAGACATGGAGGACAAGTTAAATCATTTACCGCTTGAGTATGATTTGTATTATTTCTCGTTGTCTTTTAAAAACTATAAACAGTGCATTGAGCTATCTAAAATTATAAAAATGAATACCCAAGCAATTATTGTCTATGGTGGAAAATTTAGCACCCGATATTATGATGATTTGTTTGATATGACTGCAAGTGTAGATTATATAATAATTGGTGATTGTGAATACCCCTTTCAGACAATTATTGATCATATTATTGATGGCACTCCGATTCATGGCTCTGTTGCCAGTATGAACAATAGGAGAAATGTTGAACCATATCATACTGGAGAAATTGACTATTTCCCTGCGTATGATTATTATGAGAATGATACTGAAAAAAGGAATGTTCGTAAAGAGTATTGTATACAAAGCAAAAACAATGTTTGCATGGGAAAATGTGTGTTCTGTACCGAGCAGAAAGGCGAACCAATCTTCAAAAGCGTTCAACATATCGTTGATGAAATTGTATATGTTGCAAATAAATTTGGCATCAAAAAATTCTTTTTTACAGATGATAATTTATTTGACCCAAATACAAGTGCCGCAAAAGAGCGGATCAAAGAAATATGCTTAAAAATACAAGAAACTAAACTTAATTTGGTCTTTAAGTGCTATATCAAAGCATTTTCATTTAACGATACCACTGAAGATCGAGCATTATTAAAATTAATGTCAACCGTCGGCTTCAAAACTATTTTTGTAGGAATTGAGTCAGGGAATCAAGAAGATTTGGATTTCTATAATAAGTTTACAACTGTAGAAGATAATTATATGATATTAAACTTATTGAACGAATATGGAATTGTTCCTCAAATTGGATTTATTAATATTAATCCGTATACAACGATGGACAAATTGAAGAAGAACTACGATTTTTTGACCAGCATTGAGATGGATAATTTATTCATGTATGTTTGCTCATATATGAGAGTATATAAAGCAACTCCTGTATATTACAAAATGATAAAAGATGGCTTACTAATAACGGCAGAGTGGGTTTATTTTGACGATCAAGGATTATACAGATTTGTTGATAAACAGGTCGGAGAAATATTTAATTTCATTAGGAATTTTATGTATGATAGAGTGAGGAATTTGGATTACGAGATGGATTGGCTCTTATATTTTTATGAGGAATGCTTTAAACTAAATCCAATTGCTCAGAATTTTAAAGAGAATTTATTTGAAATTCGCTCAGCTCAATTAGAACGAATCAAAAGTTTCTTTTACATTTTAATGGTGGAGGGTAATATATCAAAAGCACAGGACAATGTGGAAGCATTTTTAGAGTCATTTGAACATGATCAGGATTATTTAGAAAAAATACATAAAAATTTAGTGAAAGTGTATGTAAATGCCCCGTTATATCGTTGATTGTTCCGAATGCAGAAGCGCATACTCATTTTCTGCAATTTTCAAGATTTCTGGAATTATATGTATACAATAGGTGGCTACTATGGAGCACATACCAAATAAGATTTTTGCGACGCTTTTGCATTGCGCTGAGTGAAAAAAATTTCTCCGCGAAATCAGGATTTGTTAAGTATCGAGACTTAAGAATGCCGAATATTGTAAGCGGCCAGTTGACCCTTGATGATACATTTACGAAAGACATCAGATTTCGAAAGCAATCAGAGTATAGAATTGAGCTTTTGACGAGCAGTAGCAAAGCCACAATATTAGATATTGGCGATCCATCCAGGTCTACTAAACAGCAGAAAAATAAGAATGATTCGCCTCAACTTTAAGGTATTTAAAATAAACGATGAATATCTCTCACATTCCTAACATTTCTAATTTTTTTAAAAAAGAGGCAACCAAGTAACGTTTTATTACAGAATGATTTCGTACTATACATTAATCTTATTTGCCTTAGATAATGTAGCTAAACAATACTGAGGCATGAACCCTGGATATCTAAGCAATCATGCCTCAATAATTATCATAGAAAACTATTTTTCACTCTCCAACCTTGATCACTTACTTGTTAATAGATTTTCACTTTTTCAAAGACGTAATTTATCAGTTCATTTGAAAAATTTCTCACATCTTCTACATTTGCTTCTGTAAAAGTATGCGAACCAGGATTTAACTGTTCTCTATATTGATGTAATACTTGCTTTACATCGTTAGAAATTAATGCCGTATTAAACAATTCATCTATACGCTCTCCAAACTTCTTGCTTTTTAGATTCTTTTCTGCATATTGTTTTGCAAATGTAATTGCAAGATATTCCTCAAGAAAAATTCTTAAATCATTCTCACTAATATCATTTATTTGACATTTGTTAAATCTATCAATTTTATTAAAAGCTCTTCCAAATTCTGATGCAAATGCTTCTTGCGCATTCATTTCAAAAATCCCATTATTGTCATTAGCCCCATTAATATAATCCAACTTATAAAATTCTATTTGTTGATCATTTGATTTGAAAAACATTTGTGCAAACATAAAATGATGTGCCATAATAAATGTTTGTTCCATCTCCTGTGATAACTGCATGATTTTACAAATTACTGATTTAATCCTATTATCATCAAAGCTTGTGGCTGGATCATCAAGAACTAAAATAGACTTTAACTTCTCATCACTATCCATACAATTAATTTTTGCCATAAAAACGGCTAATGCCAAAGCCCTTTTGTCAGACTCGCTAAACACACTACTACTTTTGCCAATATTACTAATTGGTTCATTGTTAAATAGTACATTAATTCCAAATACCTTTGGATCTATATTATAAAAGTTGACACGATAAGTAACTATCCATTACAATAAAGTAGACACCCAAAGGAGGTATCTTATGTCCACAAAAACTGGAAAACGTTATGACGAAGATTTCAAGAAATCACTCGTCTCTCTTCACCAAAACGGCAAAAGTCAGTCTCAAATAGCAAAAGAATATGGCGTTTCTCAAACCGCTCTAGGCAAATGGATCAAATAATACTCGACTGTTGAAGTTAATGTCGGGGAAATCTTAACTGCCAAACAAGTCAAAGAACTTCAAAAGCGAAATGCTCAGCTTGAGAAAGAAAACTTAATACTAAAAAAAGTGATTGCATCTTCACTCCACACTCATTGAATGATTAAACATCGTTCATAAACTGCGATTCCAGCATGATATCAAAACGATTTGTCGTGCACTACATGTAAATCGTAGCACATATTATAAGCATTTCAGTGAGGCGCCAGCTCCTAGAACAAAGGAAATTCTGGATATCAAACGTTTCATTCTTCAGATCTATTCTGACTATGATAAATGTCTTGGTACTTATAAAATCACTTACATCCTCAGTCGTGATTATGGCATAAACATCAGTGCTGGAAGAGTGTACCAATCCATGAATCTGCCCAAAATGGCAACTGATAAGCCTCGAAGAATGAGACATCAAGAACAAGGTTCGTGCAGCAATCATCTCCACCAGGAGTTTAATCAAAAAGCTCCGAATCTGGTCTGGGCAAGTGATTTCACTTATATCAAAGTAAGCGGCAAATGGTACTATCTATGCATTGTCACGGACTTGTTTTCCAGAAAAATCATTCGCTGGCACATAGCCGGCAATCATAATGTTGAGTTTACCATGACTGCGTTTAACAAGGCATACAAAAAACGTGAGGTAAAATACAGGCTTATCTTTCATTCCGATCAAGGATCAGAATATACCGCATTTAGTTTTCGAAAACTACTAGATTCGCTCAACATCGTTCAGTCCTTTTCTAAAAAGGGATATCCATTTGATAATGCTTGCTGTGAAAGTTTCTTTAAATATCTCAAGAAAAATCGTACCAAGCGAAGAACTTATCATTCTTTAGAAGAGCTTCGACTGGATATTTTTGAGTATGTCGAAAACCTATATAATAACCGACTCCCTCATGGTTCAATTGGTTATAAAACACCAAATGAGTTGGAAGCTGAATACTGGGATCAGTATGCATAAATACTGGTCTCAGAAGAAATATTTTAAAAAATCGTGTCCACTATATTGACTACACTGCATTTTAAATTTGCTTTGATAAAGCAATAATCCATTCGCCATCTTCGCCACAAACCATTCCTCCTGCAAGTTTTTATATGTAAGAGATGAGCTGTCTATCAAATTAAAGGATAATTGCATAGCCTTTAAAACATCAAGCATTGCGTAAAAGAATGGCATTTTCATATGAATCTCTTGCTTTTTCATGTACTTCATAAATTCAGTTACTATTTCAAAAACAGTACATCCACGGTTTATACATGTCATTTGAGATACAAGACTTCCAGCATTACAGTCCTCTGAATTAAATCCTCTATATCTTGTAGCAATTCTTTTTTCGTTTTTGAGATATATTGTATCTCTCATCCAAACTCAATTCTTCACCTGGTAAAAAGCAAATTGGTGTGTCACAAAGATTATTCAATTCTTCTTTCGGCTTATAACGGCATGTCTCCTGCCACTTTCTTAAACTATACCAAGATATTACAACTTTAATATATCAGATCATAACTCATATTAATGATTAATTAGCTATTAATGCATAATAATTTGCTGAAATACCCTTGATTTTTTCAAGTTACTGTATCTCAAAAATCTGATTAGGCATAGTTTCATTCTGCATAACATTCATATTTTCCTCTATTTGAAACTTAGCCTTATTCAAATAAAAATCTTTTTTATTCTTTTTGCAAAAATTAAGTATTGTATTAAAATTGATATTAATATAATGCACCTTAATATTATCCCTGTCTTTTATTGCATTTAAACCTATTAATACTTTCTCTAAAGAATAATATGCAGTTTTAATCTGATATGATAGAAGTCTATTTTTCCGTTCTAAATAGTATTGTACAACTGTATCAACAATAATGAAAGTTAATGTTGCTTCTCTCATTGCAGGTAACATGCCTTTAACAAATACTAAATATTCTTCATATCCCATTTTTCCGACTTGAATAAAATATGGATATGCTATATTGGATAACAGCCCCCCCGTAAATGAATCTAATACTAGCATGAAATATAAAGTTGCCGCCGCTAAATATATTCTTTTTCTGTATTTAAATACTCCATAATATAGGAAAATAAATATTAGAGAACTTATATATATACTGGCTGTTAGCATTAATTCGTCTAGTTTAATTAGTTTATTCATAAAAGAAACCAACTCGTCTACACTTAAGCTTTTCTGTTCCAAATAATTAATATATTCTTCATTTCCATTAATTCTTTCTCTAAAAACCTTTTCATTTTTAAGCAATTCTACGAAAACATCCTGTTTTCTTCCACTTCTCAGTAATTCTTCAATTAATTCTTGTTTTTCTTCTTCTGACTGATCTTCACCTATTGTATTAATTATAATGTCCTGTATCTGTACTTTTTCTTCTACGGCTTTTTTAAAATATACATCTTCATTATAACGTCCATTTGTTGCATACCTAATATATGAACTAGTATCAACGGTATTTATTATTACATAAGATTGAAAATATATAAATAATGTAAATGGCATAAATAAATATAGTATACATACAGCCAAAAGTCCTTTCAACGCTTTCATCTAATCACCCTTTCTTTTTATACCATATTATAACATAAAAATGCCCATTTCATCATAAACACTTCCAGTACCCCTCTACTTTACTAAACTGACCTCCCCTTCCCCAACTCTGCCTCAAATTCTAATCCGTCTTCAAATATAAAAACCACATTCTTAGCATCCTTGACCAGTGCCTTAAACAATTCATCATCAAACTCCTGCAATGGCTCATTATTCCAACCGATGGTAATTTTGATATAATTCAATTTTTTTTGCATCCTATCCTGGTTCAAATTTACTTCTCGCAGACTTTCCTTATTCGCAGCCAACACTTCCAACTCACCCATAATCCTCTGGTATTCCTTATTATAGAAAACATCATCAATTTGATGTCTTATTTTCAACTGCACCAATTCGCTCAAGTCATTCTCAACCGTGGCAATTTCCGCTGTCAGCTTGTCTATATCCCCAGTAATCGAAGCCTTCCCAATAACCTTATCCACGTTATTATAGAAACTTCGAAAAAAAGAGCCCTTATCCTTGACCATATCATTATATAGTCGGATAAAGGCTTCCTTTAAATCCACTTCTTTAATAGCTTTACTGGTACATTTATTTCCCTCTTGGTCTATATAGCTTTTGCATTGCCACATGATACTTGCCGAGGTTGTACCACAGTTCCAGTGTCTACGCTTTAGGGAATGGCCACTTTATTGCTCAAAAGATTTTTGTTTATATTAAATATTTCTTGAAGACGTTTCTGTTCGGATTCTTGCATTCTTGTTGGTGTTGCGGCCAACCCAAGTAGTACACGATTAGGATTCAAAACCGTCAATTTCTTAATAACTTTTTGATAGTTTGCAGCTACTGCATGATACGCTTCATCTACAACAACAATTAGTTTTCTTTTACCTTGAGCTCCAATCATTCTTTCAATAAATCGATATCCATGCATATTTGCCACAGATGAAATGCTATACACATATATATCTGCCTTATTAACCATGGACATTTTCAGATGCACACCTGAAACAGGTAATATTCTTATTTTGTTTATTCCTGTACCTCGCAATACTGGCGCCTGCTTACGAAATTCTTGATATGTTTGTTCTACCAATTCTTGTCTATGAACCAGCCATACAATCCTGTACCCTTGCGCTACCCCCTGTGATAACAACCACGATACAGAAGTATATGTTTTAACACTTCCCGCTCGTGTCAAGGGTGTGACGAGTAAAAAATGATTTTTCTTTGAAAAACTGCAAGGCTTGCACCATGGATCTATGTTCCGACTTGGCATGGCTTGTTGCTATTCCTTAGGTATCCATTGCTGGATAGGTTACCTTATTTAATTGTCTCGATTCTAGGTAACCTGAAATCAAATACGGTGGCGGGGTGTGATTCCCGCTTTGCAATCGCCGGGTGGCTACACCGCTATGTAATTATTTATATTGTCGATGTATCGATGCTGATCGACCCATCTGTTGCACCAATTTTACAACCACTACATCTTCTATAGATAGATTTACAGCGAGGACTATATGTATTTGTACAATTCATAAAAGAAAAATATCTTTTTTCGTATTCTTCATAGATACTCCAATTTATATTATAAATTCCACTGTTTGATACCCTGTCTCACCGCAACCTGCTGTTTCACTATATTCTCCTTCATTTTTTCCATCATCTGTCATACATTTTTTTCTGCTCCAGATAAGTATCTTTATCTGTAACATCCGTTTTGTACGCTTCATAACTAGCACGTAGATCCTGCTGCAATAACATCATCGTACGTTCCATATCAGCCAGATGTTTTTCTGCCATAGCCAGTCGCTCTTTATTCTTAGAACGTTGCACATCTATCACAGACCTGGAATCCACCAGTACATCTGCATATTGCTGAAGCATCCCAAGAACCACTTCTTCAATATCCGCATCCAGAATGCTCATTTTACAATCTCCACTGCTCTGATCCATATATTTCTTATTGCAATAATATTTAGCACGTCCACTGTAAGTATGAGTCAGTGTATGTCCACAATCGCCGCATTTCATCTTGCCTACAAGACAATGCCTTGCATGACGTTTTCCATCGGTAAAGCTCTTTGTATTTACTTTCCGAATCTCTGCTATCTTTTGAAATTCCTTCTTTGAAATAATCGGTGGATGGCAGTTTTCCACCCGTTTCCATTCCTCTTCTGGAAGAGTCACACATCTTCTGGCTCCAACTTCCTTACTCTCATATCGGTTATACACCAATGTTCCGGTGTACTGCTCATTATCCAGAATTCGCATGATAGCTACTGTATTCCAAACTGGTTTCCTTTGTTTGTATCTGGCAAGCATCTGCTCGTTTCCTTCCATTTCAGCAATATAAATTCCTGGTGACACGATACCATCATCATTCAGATTTCTTGCAATCTTATACATGGAAACCCTTCTTTATACTCCTTGAAAATCCGCTTTACAATTTGGGATGCCACCACATCAATTACCAACTGGTGTTTATCCTCTGGGCTTTTCACATATCCATATGGTGCATAAGCCGCAACATAATTCCCATGATTTTGTCCGTAACATCAGAAATAAAGCCCTCGGAAGCCTCAAACCCATAAATATCCTCGATGATTTCTGAAATTTGTCTGGTGGTCATACCTTTGGCATACATGGAGATAATCTTCTGGTCAATATCCGATATATCTTTCTGGCGTTTTTTGACCACCTGTGGTTTAAAGGTCGATTTACGATCCTGTGGAACCTGGATGTCCATGCTCCCATAGCTACTGTTGTTACGCTTTGACTTGTAACCATTGCGGTAATCATCGCTGTCAGAGCGTTCTGACTTTTCATAGCCAAGATGGTCATCCATTTCAGCTTCCATCATTTCTTTGATGGTGCCGCCAAGCAGATCCTTGAGCGCATCCTGAATGTCTTCTGCGGACTGGATGTCATACTCCTGCAGGAGTTGCTGAATGATGTTGCGTTTTCCGTCTGTCATTTGTACCTTGTGTACTGGTTTCTTTTCTCTTGCCATAATAAAAGGCCTCCTATGATATATTTTTTTATCATAGAAGACCTTAAAAAACCTTATTTACAGAAAAACTTTCACAGACTCATTGACAGCATAGCTGGTCCAAGAAAACGTCCGCACCCCCGACTCTTTATACCTGCAGAACCACGTTCATTATCGCTCTGATTCATCCATTTACGAGAACAACCCTCATACAAATAAAAAAGCTTATCTCCATCACGCAATTCACAAAATTTCGTAAAATCATCACTTGAGTCTGTTTTTGTAGCTTCATTCTCAACACAATAAAAATTTACAATCCCAACTTAAGAACAAAAATCAACAAGACCTCTGATATGGTCATCATCTGGGTGAGTTGATATAAATCTTGTTATTCCTTTGTTCTTAGCTTTTTCATTTATTTCCGTATAAATATCCTCTTGATTATCTAAATCAGTGCTATAGCAACAATCAATTGTGGTAAAATTATCACTTCCATGTTCAATATAAAACATATCTCCATTTCCAACAGAAAAAGACTTAATAATACTCATAATATTTTAGCATCCTTTCTTTCACTTGTTGTATCTAACTTTGCAAATCATATGCCAATACATTGGTTGCAAAACGCCGACCTTTTATATGTGCAGTAACATTAGTAATTATAAGCATAATTGCTAAATACAATATTGATGTCCAATTAAACTCAAGTACATTAATTAGGTTGCATGAAATCAAATAGGATATAATTATCACAAGAGTTGATATATATAAGTCTCTACATAAAAGATAGTCCCTATTTGATTCAAATATCATAGATACATTGCGATGCTTATTGTAAATCTTATACCATTGAGAATTTTCATATTTTAACTTTTCTTTCTTATCAACTGGTAAGCCTTCAAATATTTCCTTATACTTTGCAAGCAGTTGCCCAGTCGTGAATCGCAGGTCAGTATTTTTCTTTTTAAGTTCACTAAAAATTGTTTCACCAGGTAAATGTCCTGTAAAATATAGTAATTTCATTTTTACACCACTACTAAACAGTGCATCTGCTAAAAATGCAAAAATGTAAATGCTTGATGAAAGAAGTGTCGAATCTAATATTTTTACCAAGACGTTTAACCACTCATATTGGTTGTTCTGTAAATTAAATAAATCAGAAAGTAGAATCAAAACAAATATATTAGCGACAATATACATTTTTTGCTCTTTTTCACGGTAGTCCTTCAAATTATCCAAAGCATGCTCCTTTCTTATCAATGGCCACTTACTTATATCATAGCAGTCCTTTATCTCTATTTCAATCTCCTAATAATAGGATGGGGGACACATGAACAAACGATTCCTTTATTGCCTCCATAATGCCTTTTCTCCTGTTCTTAAACAATTCACGCTCTGATAATGACGTTTGAAATCCAAACGTGCCTTTATTGTTTAAAGTTGTTGACTGTCGAAAAATCATATTTCCATCTATTGATAATTCTTGCTTGGCAAACCAAAGCACAATGTCTTGATTAAAAAACTTCATATTGCTCAGTAATTTTTTATGCGACATTTTTTCCCATATACATGTGTTTGCAACAACGAACTTTCCCATGTAAATTTCTCTAAGCGCACAGAGTTTGTAAACATCGCCGATATGTGCTGTTATGAATGTTCCATCTATCCCATCATTTGAAGTGCAACAAAGGTATTCTTTACATATTTGTCCGCCTACCTTTATAAAGCTCCAATCAGAAACTTCAGCACTTGTCACACTTTGAATATAATTTCTTCGTGCCTGCACTTGATTAATATCAACAGTAATATCTTTACCAGTACCTATAATCCATCTCACCAAGCCTCACTCCTTGTGGTTTACTACTCGTTCCAACTCCAATTCCGTTTTTAGGTAGAAGTAACAATCCAGTTTTAGTATTCATGGCTGGACTGTAGTTTTCCTCTTTCATATATTGTACTAACTTATCGGATCCTCCGCTTGTTATACCTGAACCAGTATTATCAGAAATAAAATATTCTTTACTATATGAATCATTTAATTCGTCAAATATCGCCTGAGCATCATCCAATTGACCATGGTGAGGCAGCTGAATAATATCATAGCTATTAAGATTATACAAATATGAGGGTGAAGCATCACCACATAACAGGATAGTTTCCGCATTATCCAATTTACACTTCAACTGAACACTTGCTGCATTCATTACTGTTTCCTCAGCATGTCCTTCACCAATATTATTACCCACGCGACTATCTACTGCTTTTGCCGCGACATCAGTAAACTCATCTATCGTTGGTCCAACAATTGTACAACTGCCTACGCCTGTTCCGCTTAATGCTTCTATAGTTGAAAAACCAAACTCCTGTGCGGTTTCTATTATCTCCTTGATATTATCAAACTCTGCTAATAGCGACCGTTTTAAGCTATCACGTGTCCTTCGTCCATCATCAATTTTATCAAGAATTGTATCAACATGCTTCAGATACTGGTGTGAATAAATCTTTACTGTATATTTACTGTGATTATTTAACCAATTAAGTAAATCGCATACTCCATTTGTATGATCGCCATCATTGTGCGATACAACAATATGTACCTGTGAAATTAATGAGTTAAATTGTAAAAATACTTCGACTGCTTCTGCATGTTTTGTGTGCCCACAATCATAGACCACCAGAGATGTACTGTCATAAAGCAATATGCAATCTCCGAACCGTGAATCCTTATCCCCTGAATAATGACTTAAAGCTTTAAGTTTCATTCAATAACCCCTTTCTACAAGAACATTGTGGTAGCGTGCTCACCATTCTTAGTACAACAATCTGAAACAGATAAGTTCCGTACGCTTTCTGTTAGCACTCAATCGCCTCGAGTGCTAGTTTAATATGAGTATATCACTCCAGCAATTCCATGTCAAGGCGATAACCACAACATATTGTGGTTATCTTAAATTCAACTACTATTCGCTAACTACCTTTCTATTAAAACTTCCACTGTACATTTTATTACTACTAGCATATACCTCCTACAAAAACCACCGGTCATTCGGTTCTCCTATCTTCATTTATTCATCCTAAAGCAAAAACTACATTGAATATAAATACAGATTATATTTCACTCACGCTTGGGAACAGCGAACGTTGAGGGAGGACATCACCCCAAAATAGATTTAATACTAGTAAGAGTGAAGTTCTTGAGTTCGTTGCTCAAGAACTTCACTCTTAGTGGTGATTGCTATCGGCAAAATAGTTCTCTTTTTGGAAGACACAATCATTCCCAAAACTAAATATATGGTATAATTGGGAAAGGTGGAATTCTCAAAAAATATTTATGATGCAGGTTCGTAAGAAAAGATAACGATTCCGCCAAGGAAAAAATACACCTTGTGAGAATCCGATTCACGGCATCAACACATAGCGAAATAATTGTCGAAGTATATCGAAAATAATGAACTTTTTAAGTAGCAAGGTGCAGATTTATCTTATCTAATACGGAATTCTTATTGAAGTTCTAAAAATATTTTTTCATAACGCACATCAGGTGAATATGTGGCAACTTTTGCATATCCATCTACAATTAATTTTGCATTTACCATTTTATCTCTAACCTGTTCTATATCTCTGCTATCCGGCAAATCTAACCAGACATATCTTAAGGCTCTTCCATATTTATCAACTTCAGATGTATCCTTTTCCAAAAATACAGTTTTATCAAATAACATTTCCTCAGTGTATTGTGACGCTCGTTCTCCCGATTCATCAACACTGCCTAATTCCGGGCAATCCATACCAATTAGCCGAACTTTAATCTCCACACCATTTTCATCTAAGACATATATTGTATCTCCATCAACAATTTTAGTAACCGCAGCTGGGAAGAAGTTACTTTGCTGAATTAGACTTATATCCTCTGTTTTTTGAGGATGAATTTGCATTGTTCCGTTATAATCTACAATCTCCCCAGTAAATTTATATTCTGAATCTAATACAAATTGATTCTGATTAATCCCTATATCCTTTCCAATATAAACTTCCCAGCTTTCCAAACCATTGTTTATATTTAATAGGACAGCACCGTTATCAAACTTTTTAATGCGTTCTATATAACCTTCAAAACTAGTGAACTTTTCATTGCTCGTTGCAGAATTATTAAAAAATTCAGAATTAACTTTTGAAACTCTATTAGAACCAATGACTTTGAAAATACTCAGTATTAAAATTAAGCAAACCAATAAAATCACATAAGATTTCTTTTTCACAGTAATACCACGAGTCTTTTTTTTACTATCTGAACCCCCCCCCATGTTCAAGGTATCTCCCGTCAACACTGAGTTTACTTCTCTTTCTTCTTTTACTTGACATACACTTTCTTTATTAACAGTTTCCAAATTTATTTGTCCATTCAATATTCTTTTAATCTCATCCATTTGATGTTTACTTAAAGGAGGAAAATCAAACCTTGCGGGAAACATTCTTCTTAACCTTTCCTCCAGTAATACTACATCATCTTCAATAGCATATAAACCTTCTTTATATATTACAAAATCATCGTCAAACACATTGCCAAATTTCGTTATAAAAGATTCCCTACTTATATTACAAAGTATTGCACCATGCCCATATGTAAATAACAAGTTACCACTATATTTACCGCTTTGCTGTACAAGAACTTGAGATTTCTTAAATTCATTTATTAGTATAAGCATATATTCTCTAGCTTGCTCCATCGGATTCTTCTTAGCTTCATTTGAAGTTGTATAAATCAAATTCTTATCTGCTTTAATAACTGAATTAAACTCCCAGTCTTTTACCTCTAAAACAACAATTCCTAGTTCAGCTCCCATAATAATGAAATCTGGGTATCTATTATTAATTCTTGCATTGAACCAGACATAATAACTATCGGGTAATGCTGATTTTAAAATACTAAATACTCTTTTCTCACCTGCTGTTGCATCACTATTAATAGCTTTTGGATACATAATTGACATATAGTTCCCCCCAATATTTTAAGAAAACAAATCCTGTTATCTCTGACAAAATAATAAAACTAAAAAAATCAACGATTAAATGGAATAAGAAGTATATTGAATTTAAATTATTTCTATATTTTCAAAAAACAGTAATTCATTTTGTAACTTATATTTCGCTTAAAGATCTTAGTCACCCCTTGAAATCACCTTAAAAATTTTATCACATTTTGGTGTCAATTTCCAGTAAATCTATTACATGGTCAATTCATTTACTTATTTATATATTCAACTAACCCAGACTTAAATTCCACCAAGTAAGTATGGATATCTCCATCATAGCAATATTTAAATGAAATAAACATCTAACCTGGCCCTCATCAATCACCGTTTCCCTAAATCAGAAAATTTATTTCCCCAGTTCAGATCGAATACTTAAAATTTCAGAAATGCTTTTTTACTGGATTTCTAAACCTTAGTCTTTTGCCCGTACCACCAACTACAGTACTTCAAATTACCAAATTACTCTCCTACCATTCCGTCACCATCTCTTTCTTTCATATATTGATACAACCAATGATCAGAAGTTATTGGCATACTATATCCAGCTTTTTTTTGCTTCTGCAATAGTTACTATTCCGTTTCCATTGGTGTCAATTTTAGATAAATCACCTTCTGTTGTCACCTGCGGCGCAATTTTTGGTGTTGAATTACTTGTTACTTCTTGTGAGCTATTTGATACGGTATCATCTGGATTAATATTCTCGAATTCATCTACAATAACATCTCTGCTTAAAGTATATGTCAATTTATATTTACTTGGAATTTGAGTTTGTGTATTTACAGTAGTAAGAAAGCCTGAATACAACCAGCGGTATATGGTTTTGAAGCTGACAATTCCAGCAGTTGCAGTATTTGCAATTTGTTCTGGTGGCCACGTAGCCAATAGGCACGCTGTGATGTCTTCAAGCTGTTCGACTGTGCGTTTCCCTTTGGGCTTTGTTTTTCGGCGCACCCCATAGGAATGTTGTGCAGCTTCACACTCATAGCGTTCTTGAAGGGTATTTCTGAGCACTTCTCAATCAATGCAAGAGTGATGACGATTAAGTTTTTTAGCGATGGCTCGATGAGAATATCCCTCTGATAATAATTCTTGTATGCGTCCTCGCTCAAATGTGGTAAGATGGTGGTAGCT